>JAIXYO010000029.1 GCA_027490215.1 Rubrivivax sp. | reverse complement strand
TTTCAGGTCCGCCACCACGTGCGCATGCATATCGCCGCCAAGGACAACCACGCCGGGAACCCGCCGGTCGGCCACGGTGCCGAGCAGCCGGTTGCGCGACAGAGGGTAGCCATCCCAGCCATCACTCCAGTAAGTGCCGCCGCCATCGGTGGGGTCGGTCCAGGAATGTCGCGCCATCAGGGTTTGCTGGGCGACCAGGTTCCAGGGCCGTCGCAGATCCCAGCCCTCGGCCAGCCAGCGTTCCTGAGCGGACCCGAGAAGCGTTCGCCGCGGGTCGCGCAGCGCTGGGCATTCGGCGAGCTTCACGGTGTTCGAGCCGCCCTGGCCGGGCCGCGGGCAGACCTGCGGGTCGCGGTACTGTCGGTTGTCAAGCAGGTGGATGCGAGCCAGCGTGCCCCAGTCCAGTCGGCCGGTGATGCGCATCGCGCTGCCCGGTGCGTCGAGCTGGGGTCGGGCTGACTTTGGAAATGGCATGTGCTCCCAGTACGCCTGATAGGCGGCCGCGCGGCGCTCCGGGAAGCGGGGGTCCAGGCGCGCGTCCTGAAGCCCTGCGTAGTCGTTGTCAACCTCGTGGTCGTCCCACACCATCAACCAGGGTGCACTGGCGTGCGCGGCCTGCAGCAGCGGGTCGCGCTTGTAGGTGGCGTAGCGGGCGCGATAGGTCTCCAAGGTGCGCGCCTCGCCACCCTCGTGGCGGCGCGGCAAGTCGGGGCGGGAGGCACCCTCGTAGATGTAGTCGCCGAGGAACATCACCAGATCGAGGTTCTGTTCTGCCACATCGCGCCAGGCGGCGTAGTGCCCGGCGTCGTAGCGCTGGCAGCTGGCGATGGCGTATCTCAGCGGTGAGGCCGCCCCAGAGGCCGCGTCTGCCGATGGCGCTGTGCGCGTGCGGCCGGCCGCGCTGCGGTCACCCAACGCCATGAACCGGTACCAGTACCAGCGTCCCGGCTCGAGCCCCACAGGCTCGGCATGCACGCTGTGCGCCCAAGCCGCTTCGGCAGTCTCGACACCGGATGCCGCGATGCGCTGGAAGGTCTCGTCGTGCGCCAGTTCCCAACGCACCGATACCTGCTCCGGCAAATCGTCGCCGGTCAGCCTTGTCCAAAGCACCAGGCGCGTGGTCTGAGGGTGGCCCGATGCGACGCCAAGCTCAAAGCGAGGCACACCCGCAGAGACGACGCCCTGGCTTCCGAGTCGATCGAGGTGGAGCGCCGGTGCGCAACCGGCCAGCAGCCAGGCTGGAGAGGAGGCTCTCGCTGCCAGGGCAAAGCCGCCGTTCATGAGGAAATGACGTCGATCGAGGGTCATGCTGGAATTCCGTTTCCGAAGCGCGAGTGACTGCGTCCGAGGCCCAAAGTTTCAGGCGATGCTGACACGAGCGTTGTGGCGCGCGTTGCCGACATGCCCCGCGCACGCTTCGTCAAGTTGTCATGCGCAGACACAATAGTGGCCATCTGCAGAGACGGCTCTGCTCGTGCTCGGCACAACCCGAGGCAATCAACTGCAGGCGCACCCGATGAAGGGACTATCTCATCCCACCAACGACGTGTCGCTGAACCCGTCGAGCAACTCCTCGATCCGTGACGTGATCGATGGCGTCGATTCGAGCCGTCGTCAATTCATCCAGGGCAGCGTGAGCGCTGCAGCGCTGGCCTCGGCCGGCGGCCTGACACTTGGCGGACTGGTCGGCACGGTGCAGGCTGCGCCGGTTCCGCCGAGTCCGGGATTCCCGGGCATGGGGTTCGAAAGCATTCCCGTCAGCCTCGACATCGACCCCAGCCCCAGCGTCAGTGCCGTCGCAGATGCGGTGAAGGTTCCCGCTGGTTACACCGCGAAAGTCTTCGTCGCGTGGGGCGATCCGATCATGCCGGGTGGGGCACCATTCACCGGCAAGGCCACTGAAACTGCCGCTGACCAACTGAAGCAGTTCGGCATGCACAACGACGGCATGCATTTCTTCCCGCTTGACGGCGAGGGCGAGGCCCGCAACTCCAGCAAGCGAGGCCTCCTCTGCGTCAACAACGAATACACGCACGAAGAGTTGCTGTTTCCCGATGGTCAGGTCGGCGCTGGTTACACGATCGCCAAGACCCGCAAGTCCCAGGCGGCGCACGGTGTCTCGATCGTCGAAGCACGGCGCAAGGGCGGCAAGTGGTCCGTCGCGAAGAACTCCTCGCTGGGGCGGCGTATCACGGCCAACACGTTCATGTGGGTGTCGGGCCCCGCCGCTGGCCATGCGCTGATGCAGACGCGGGAGTTTGTGATCACCGACGTTGTCAGCACGCCGACCGGCAACACCAGCAACGGTCGTGTCGCGAACGGCACGGTCAACAACTGCGCCAACGGCTACACGCCCTGGGGCACCTACCTGACCTGCGAGGAGAACTGGAACGGCAACTTCGGCGGCACCGCTGCCGTCGACACCTCGACCGCCACCGAGATCGGCAAGCTCAATCGCCGCTATGGCGTTTCGGCGGCAGGCTTCGGTTGCCGCTGGCACACCACCGACCCACGCTGGGACGTCAGCACCAACCCGAACGAGCCGCATCTGTTCGGCTGGGTGGTCGAGATCGATCCATACGATCCGAAGTCGGTTCCGGTCAAGCGCACGGCGTTGGGCCGCTTCAAGCACGAGAGCGCTCAGTACGTCGTTGACAAGGATGACCACGTGGCCTTGTACATGGGCGACGACGAACGCAACGAGTACATCTACAAGTTTGTTTGCAAGGGCAAGTTCAACAAGGGACGCCGCGCTGCGAACCGCAACCTGCTCGATGAAGGAACGCTGTACGTGGCCCGCTTCGACGCCGATCTGACCGGCGTGTGGCTGCCACTGACCCCTGAATCGCTCGGGCTCGATGGCAAGGCGTTGCGCGAGAACCCGAATTTCAGCGGTGCCAACGATGCCGATGTCCTGGCCAAGATCCTGATCAAGACGCGCATGGCCGCCGACGCGGTCGGCGCGACGATGATGGATCGTCCCGAATGGACAGGTGCGCGTCCGCGCATCAACGGCTTCAAGGAAGTCGAGGTCTATTGCACGCTGACCAACAACAACCGCCGAGGCAGCGCTGTCGCCTCGGCCAATGCCACCGACGGATCGACCGCAGCAGGGTCAGCCCGCCCGCCGGTCGACGCCGCCAACCCGCGCGAAGACAACGTGCACGGTCACATCATCCGCTGGCGCGAGGCGAGGCAGTCGGTGCTTTCAACGGCCTTCACCTGGGACCTGTTCGTTCAGGCCGGAGACAGTGCAACGGCCAAGGTTGCCAAGCCGACCAATAACTACCAGGGCAACATCGTCGACGCGCCGAATGGCAGCGCCGACTACGGTGCTCCGGACGGCCTGTGGTTCGATGACTTCGGTCGCTTGTGGGTACAGACCGACCAGGTCGGCGACGGCTCGGGCGACTTTGTCAACCTCGGCTCCAACGCGATGGTGTGCGCCGATCCGAACACCGGCGAGACGCGGCGCTTCCTGACGTCGCCAAACCGCTGCGAGGTGACGGGTATGACGATGACGCCGAACGGCCGCACGATGTTCGTCGGCATTCAGCACCCGGGCGAAGATGCCCTCGCTGCTGACCCCACGCAGTACTCGAACTGGCCGCAAGGTCAGTTCGCTACGGAGTCTGATGGCATCACCGCCCTACCACCCGGGCGTCCCCGCTCGTCGGTGCTCGTGATCACCAAGGACGACGGCGGCATCATCGGGACCTGATCCACCTGCTGCAGCCAAACGGCTCCGGAGCTGCATCGACCGACCGATGCGGCGAAGGGGCCGTTTCTACAGTCAGGCTGTTGGCGGCATGCTCGCGTCCGATTCGGCCTGTGTCTGGGTCTCGAAGCAGTCGGAGAAGGTGAAATACAGCGACACGTAGAAGACGGTCGAGAACATCAGACCCCCCGCCATCGCTGCAATCGGCACCAGCTTCGGCGCGCCGAGCAGGATGAAAACGCTGTTGACCAGCACGCCGAACAGAACGATCAGCACCGACCAGGTCAGCGCGTAGACAGTGAACGCACCCTTGTTGCGCCAGCACGCGATGGTGCTGGAAAACAGCGCTTGCGCGGGGCCCTGGTTCTGCCAGTGAACCAGCGCCGGCGCATGCCAGAAAGGCAGCGCGAGGCAACCGGCGAGGGCCAGACGCAGCAGCATGCCCGTCGACAGGCGTGGATCGGCGAGCAGCACCTCGACGCGCTCGGTGTCGGCGGTCTGGCTTGTCATCGCTTCTTGCAGTGCGTTGAACGTGCCACCATCCACCCAATCGCTCAGCCACATGATGAACAGACTCGCCGTCGCATAGATCAGGCCGATCTTCAGCATCACGATCGCCTGAGGTCGCCGCCCGCGCAACGGTTCGAGGAACACGTTGACCATCGGGCTGTGCCCGGCCAGTGCGCTTTTGGTGGCCAGCATGAAGCCCTGAGACACGAGCGGCAATGCCGCCAGCATCAGCAGGGCGCCGACGAAGGGCACCAGCAAGAGAATGAGCGCACCGAACAGAAAGGCGGCGAACAGCGCAGAGAACGCCAGTGGCTTGGAGAAAAAGACGCGAAACCCGCTGCGCACCCACAACACACCGCGGCCAGCGGGAACGGTCAACAGTTTCATCGGGCGTCCGGCGTGGCGTCTCGTGGTGGGGCCAATGGCAGCGTCGGGCGCCACGGATTGGCCGAGCGCTGCTGGAGCACGCGCTCGAAATGGGTGGGGTCGTGGGCGGTCAGCATCGTCGCATCGCGCGGCAGGTGCAGGTCCCACAGGCGTGAGATCCAGAATCGAAGTGCGGCGCCGCGCAGAAATGACGGGAACAGCCGCTGCTCGTCGCCGCTGAGCGGCCGCACCGCGTGGTAGGCGCAGACCAGTGCCGAGGCGCGATCCTCGTCGAGGCGGCCGGTGTCCAGGTCGATGCACCAGTCGTTGACGCACACCGCGATGTCGAACAGGAAGGTGTCGATGCCGGCGAAATAGAAATCAAACAGGCCGCTGAGCCGGTCGCCAGCTTCCGCATCGCTGTCGTCGAACATCACGTTGTCGCGGAACAGATCCGCATGGATCGGGCCGCGCGGCAAGTGGGCGTAGGCGAGCGAGACGGCCAGGCGCTCCTGGAAACCCAGCTCGGTTTCGATCAGACCGCGTTGCACCGTGGTCAGAAACGGCATCACCTCCGGCACCGTATCGATCCACCAGTACAGCCCACGCAGATTGGGTTGCTGGAGTTCGAAATCAGCGCCGACCAGATGCATGCGCGCGAGCATGCCACCCAGCTGCTGACAATGTGCGACATCGGGCGCCAGGCGGCTGCTGCCCTGGAGTCGATCGACCACGGCCGCCGGCTTGCCGCAGAGCGTGTGCAGGATTTCGCCGTTTGCGTCCCCACAGGGGTCGGGTACCGGAATGCCGCCGCGTGCCAGGTGTTTCATGAGACGCAGGTAGAACGGCAACTGCTCGGCGGTCAGGCGCTCGAACAGTGTCAGCACGTAGCGGCCCTGCGTGGTGTCGGCGAAGTAGTTGGTGTTCTCGATGCCGCCAGCACAGCCCTCGAGCGCCGTGAGGCGGCCGATGTCCAGGCGCGAAACGAGTTCAGCAGCCGCGTTGAACGGCACTTCGGTGTAGACAGCCATCGCAGCAGCGGGAAGAGGGGATAGGCAATCGGGAAATGAGCGCGCTCAGAACGACAGCACGGGCCAGACCCGCTTGCCGACGGCACCATTGGTGCCACGCGCGCCCTGGCTGATGTCCGAGCCGGTGCCGGGGGGGATGATCTCGTAGGCTGGACCGACCTTCGGTGTCACGACGATTCGCTTGGAGCGGCCACGCACCTTCAACTCGTCGATGCGTGCACCGTCGTCCTTCACCACTGTTTCCTGAACGCCGGGCTCGTTGCTCTCCCCGCTCTGGAGCAGTGGCTCGGGAGATGGGTTCACGCGGGCGGCGTCCTGCGAGACGGGCTTTGAGACGGGCTGCGCGGCAGGCGGCGGTGGCAGATTGCTCAGATCCGGAGGGGGTGGCGCCACGGCGGCTGCCATTGCCTGCCCGACCGCTGTCAGGATGACGGCGCAGCACAGGCTGCACAGGACGGTTGACGCGCGGTATCGAGGGCTCATCAAATCATTTTAGGCGTCCCGGTGGGGCGTGACAGCACAATGGTCGGATGAGTTCAGCGTCCGCCCCTGTTTCCCGTGTGATGTTGCTGGTTGACGGTTCCAGCTACCTGTACCGCGCCTACCATGCGCTGCCCGACTTGCGCGGGCCCGAGGGGGTGCCCACGGGTGCGCTCCACGGCATGGTGGCCATGCTTCAGCGGGCGCTGAAGGATGTGAACCCCGAGCACGCGGTCTGCGTGTTCGATGCCAAGGGCCCCACCTTTCGCGATGAGTGGTACCCCGCCTACAAGGCCCATCGCAGCCCGATGCCCGAGCCGCTGGTTCAACAGATCGAGCCGATCCACGAGGTGGTCAGGCTGCTGGGCTGGCCGGTGCTGGTGGTGCCCGGCATCGAGGCCGACGACGCGATCGGGACGCTCGCGCGGGTCGCGGCTGAATCGGGGCACCAGGTCGTGATCTCGACTGGCGACAAGGACCTGGCGCAGTTGGTCAACGAGCAGGTCACGTTGATCAACACGATGAGCAACGAGCGGCTCGACGTGGCTGGCGTCACCGCCAAGTTCGGTGTGCCACCCGCGCGCATCGTCGACTACCTGACACTGATGGGTGACACGGTGGACAACGTGCCCGGCGTCGAGAAGGTCGGCCCAAAAACCGCCGCCAAATGGATTGCCGAGCACGGCTCGCTCCAGGGCGTGATCGATGCGGCAAGCACCATCAAGGGCGCCGCTGGCGAGAACCTGCGGCGTGCGCTCGACTGGTTGCCGATGGCGCAGCGCCTGGTGACGGTGCGGCTTGATTGCGATCTGGCCGAGCACGTCGCTGGCTGGCCGGGGCTCGATGCCTTGGCTTTGAAACCGGTCGACCGTGAAGCCTTGCGGGCCTTCTATGCGCGCTATGGATTCAAGACCTGGTTGCGCGAGATCGAGGCGTCGTTGGGTGTCGCTGAAGCGGCCCAGACTGCTGCGCCACGCAAGCGCGCGGCGCAGTCACCGACCGGCGAGCCCGATCTGTTTTCCACAGGGGTACAGGTTGACCAGGGAGAAGCCATCCGGGTGCCCACCGACCCGGTCGCGCACCACTACGACACGGTGCTGACGCGTGACGCGCTCGACGTCTGGGTCGCCAGGATCGCGGCCGCGTCGAGCGCTGGCCAGGTCACCGCGCTCGACACCGAAACCGATTCGCTCGATGCGATGAAGGCGCAACTCGTTGGCATCTCGCTGAGCGTCACGCCGGGGGAAGCCGCCTACATCCCGCTGCGCCACGACGCCACAGACGCGCCGGATCAGTTGCCGATCGAGGAGGTGCTGGCACGGCTGAAGCCCTGGCTGGAAGACGAGACTGCGCCCAAGCTGGGCCAGAACATCAAGTACGACACCCACGTGCTGCAGAACGCCGGCATTCACGTTCGCGGCTATGTGCACGACACCATGCTCCAGAGCTATGTGCTGGAAGCGCACAAGCCGCACAGTCTGGAAAGCCTGGCGCAGCGCCACCTGGGTCGCCAAGGGCTGAGCTACGAAGACCTGTGCGGGAAGGGCGCGCACCAGATCGCATTCAGCCAGGTGGATGTCGCCAAGGCGGCCGAATACGCCTGCGAGGACAGCGACATGACGCTGGACGTGCACCGCACGCTGTGGCCGCAGGTCGACGCCGAGGCTGGCCTTCGGGATGTCTACGTCCGCATAGAGGTGCCGACGGCATTGCTGCTGCAGCGCATCGAACGCACCGGCGTCCTGATCGACCCGGCACGGCTCGCCGCGCAGAGCCGGCAACTCGGTGAGCGAATGTTGGCGCTGGAAGCCGACGCGTATGAACTCGCGGGCCAGCCCTTCAACATGGGCAGCCCGAAGCAGATCGGCGAGATCCTGTTCACCAAGCTCGGACTGCCGGTCAAGAAAAAGACCGCGACCGGCGCCCCGAGCACCGACGAAGAAGTGCTGGCCGAACTGGCTGCCGACTACCCGCTGCCAGCGCGCCTGCTGGAACACCGCTCACTCGCCAAGCTGAAGGGCACTTACACCGACAAGCTGCCGTTGATGATCAACCCGCACACCGGCCGCGTGCACACCAATTACGCGCAGGCGGTGGCCGTGACCGGGCGGCTGGCCAGCAACGAGCCGAACCTGCAGAACATCCCGATCCGCACTGCCGAAGGCCGCAAGGTGCGCGAGGCCTTCATCGCGCCGCCGGGCCATGTGATTCTGAGTGCCGACTATTCGCAGATCGAGTTGCGCATCATGGCCCACATCAGCGAGGACCCGGGCCTGCTGAAAGCATTCGCCGAGGGCATGGATGTGCACCGGGCCACGGCCAGCGAAGTCTTCGCAATCGATCCGGCGTCGGTCACCTCGGAGCAGCGTCGCTACGCGAAGACGATCAACTTCGGCCTGATTTATGGCATGGGTGCCTTCGGCCTGGCGCAGAGCCTGGGCATCGAGCGCAACGCCGCCGCGCTGTACATCGAGCGCTACTTCCAGCGCTTTGCGGGCGTGAAACAGTACATGGACGACACCCGCACGTCGGCGCGCGAAAAGGGCTACGTAGAGACCTTGTTCGGCCGCCGCATCTACCTGCCCGAAATCAACGGCGGCAATGGCCCGCGCAAGGCCGGTGCCGAGCGCCAGGCGATCAACGCGCCGATGCAGGGCACAGCGGCCGACCTGATCAAGCTGGCGATGCTCGCAGTGCAGAAGCTGCTCGACGCCGAAGCACGCGCCACCCGAATCGTGATGCAGGTGCACGACGAACTCGTGTTCGAGGTGCCTGAGGCCGAGCTCGCCTGGGCGCGGGCGGCGATTCCGAGCGCGATGGCGTCGGTCGCCGCCTTGAAGGTGCCGCTGCTGGCAGAGGTGGGCGTTGGTTCGAACTGGGACGAGGCGCATTGAGGTCGGGGTTGCCTGTGCTGGCAGCGCGCCTTTCGTGAGACCGCGCCGGGATTCCGCCCCGGCGGGCGGGTAACTTTCATTTGCTGGCCCAAATGAAAGTCACCAAAGCAAAGGGCCTCAACACCAGCCATTTGGTGACCACGCTTCGGCTACAGGTGAACGGCAGAGTCTCTGGCACAAGAACCCAAACCGATGACCCGAAGGGTCGAGGCGTAGCGATAGCGAATGCTTGAACCTGAGCGAGGAAACCGAGGCGGTAGTTCGGAGAGTGTTCTCGAGCCAGAGCCTCTGAAGTAGGCGTGTAGCCGAAGCGAGCAGGCCAGATGGCTGGTGTTCGGGGCACTCTTCTTTGGTGACTTTCTTCTGTGCCAGCAGAAGAAAGTTACTCGGCAGCCGGGCCGAAACCCGGCGGGCTGCAACGCAAGTGCAAAAGCCCTCCGCAGAAGAAGCCCGGCCGGCTGCCAGCAAGGCAAGCCCCGCCCGCCGGGGCGGAATCCCGCCGCGCTGCACCGCAAGTGCTGCCCTGGCTGACCAGTGCTTTTGAGGTTGCCAAGGCGACGCCCGCTGGACATGCTTTTTGGCCTGGCATATGCTTTGGTATCTATCGTCAGGCAGGAGACCCGCCTTGAGCCAAACCGCCAAGCTTTTCATCAACGGCCGCAGCCAGGCGGTGCGCCTGCCGGTCGCCTTCCGCTTCGACGCCAAGGAGGTGTTTATCCGCAGGGACGCCGAGACGGGTGACATCATCCTGTCGCGCCGCCCCACCTCGTGGGACGATTTCTTTGCGGCCGCAAAGCGTGCGTCGAAAGATGCGTCGTCAGATTTCCTTGACGCCAAGGAACGCAAGCAAGCATCACAGGAGCGTGACCCTTTCGACGGCTGGCAAGAATGACCCGCTACATGCTCGACACCAATACCGTGAGTTATCTGGTCCGGGCACATCCGGCGGTGTCGCAACGGGTGGTCGCGGTGCCGATGGCGGCGCTGTGCATGTCGAGCATCACCGAGGGCGAATTGCTGTTCGGACTGGCCCGGCGGCCCACGGCCGAACGATTGCATACTGTGGTGCGAGAGCTGTTGCATCGGGTCGATGTGCTCCCATGGGATCGCCAAGCGGCCGTGCGCTACGGCGCCACTCGGGCCGACCTGGCGAGCAAGGGCAAAACGCTTGCGCCACTCGATCTGCTGATCGCAGCGCATGCCCTCAGCGTCGACGCTGTGCTGGTGTCCAGCGACAAGGCGTTCGCTCAGGTGGACGGTCTGGTGTTGGAAGATTGGGTGCGCTGATCGGCGATGACCGCACTGGCATCCAGCCCGGACATCGACATCAAATCAATATGGCAAAGGAAGCAACCTGATCGCTTGACAGGGGCCAATGACACATTACGCCACCGCCTTCAACACGATGAGCAGATCCTTCGCCTGCACCCGGTCGCCCGGTGCAATCAGCACGGCTTCGATCTCGGCATCGCGCTCGGCGGCGACATGGGTTTCCATCTTCATCGCTTCCAGCGCGAGCAGCGTGCTGCCGGCGCTGACGCGCTGACCGACCTTCACCGCGACGCTGACGATCGCACCGGGCATCGGTGCGGCGACATGCAGCGGGTTGGTGGGATCGGCGACAGGGCGACCCTTGGCGGCGTCGCCTGCATCAGGGCGCAACACGCGTACCGTGCGCGATTGGCCGTTCAACTCGAACTGGACTTTCTGCGCCACGTCGCCGTCGGTTGTGATCGACTGCAGCGCGACCAGCAGTGTCTTGCCGGGATCGATCTCGACGGCCAACTCCTGCTGCGGCTGCGCACCATAGAAGAACACCGGTGTTGGCAGCATCGAGGTGTCGCCGTTCAACCTGGTGTGCTCGCAGAAGTCGCGCATCAGCTTCGGGTACATCAGGTACGAGGCCAGCTGGCGGTCGTCGATTGGTTGCTCGCACTCGGCGGCAGCCTTCGCGCGCTCCGCTTCGAGATCGACTGGCGGCAGGCGGTCGCCCGGCCGGTACGGCGCAGGAGGCTCCTCGACATCGGCCAGCTTCAGAACCTTGCGGCTGAGTGCGGACGGGAAGCCATCGGGCGGGAAACCGAGCTCGCCCTTGAACAGCGACACCACCGATTCGGGGAAAGCCACTTCGCGTGCCGGGTCCTTCACTTCGGCAGGGGTCAGGTCGCTCGCGACCATCATCAGCGCCATGTCGCCGACGACCTTGGAGGTCGGCGTGACCTTCACGATGTCGCCGAACAGCCGGTTCACGTCGGCATAGGTCTGCGACACCTCGGTCCAGCGGTGCGCGATGCCGAGCGAGCGTGCCTGCTCGCGCAGGTTGGTGTACTGGCCACCGGGCATCTCGTGGCGGTAGACGTCAGCGGTGCCGGAGCGGATCTCCGACTCGAACGGCGAATAGAAGCGCCGCACGCCTTCCCAGTACATCGATGCCGCGTGCAGTGCGTCCTGTGACAGGCCGGGGTCGCGTTCGGTGCCGGCCAGCGCGGCAGCGATGGACGACAGATTGGGCTGCGAGGTCAGGCCACTCATCGCATCGAGCGCACCATCGACCGCATCACAGCCCGCCTCGATCGCAGCCAGCACCGACGCCGCCGCGGCACCGCTGGTGTCGTGGGTGTGGAAGTGCACCGGCAGGCCGGTTTCTTCCTTCAGCGCCTTCACCAGCGCCGACGCCGCGCGGGGGCGGCAGATACCCGCCATGTCCTTGATCGCCAGCAGATGCACGCCGGCTTTCTGCAGCTCGCGGGCGATGCCGAGGTAGTACTTCAGGTCGTACTTGGGACGCGCGCCATCGAACAGGTCGCCGGTGTAGCAGATGGCTCCCTCGCACAGTCCCCCGTTCTCGACGACCGCATCGATCGCCACTCGCATGTTCTCGACCCAGTTGAGCGAGTCGAACACCCGGAACAGGTCGACGCCATTCACCGCCGCCTGCTTGACGAAATGGCGCACCACGTTGTCGGCGTAGTTGGTGTAGCCCACTGCGTTGGAGCCGCGCAGCAGCATCTGGAACAGCACGTTCGGCACCTGCGCGCGCAGCTGCGCCAGGCGCTGCCACGGGTCTTCCTTCAGGAAGCGCAAGGCCACGTCGAAGGTCGCGCCACCCCAGCACTCGAGCGAGAACAGGCCGGACAGCTCGCGCGCGTAGTACGGCGCAATAGGGAGCATGTCGGCAGTGCGCATCCGGGTCGCGAGCAGCGACTGGTGCGCGTCGCGCATCGTGGTGTCGGTGATCAGCACCTGCTTCTGCGCAAGCATCCACTGCGCGAATCCGGCAGCGCCAAGGGCTTGCAGACGCTGCCGGGTGCCGTCGGGAATCGGCGATGCCGCATCGATCTTCGGCAGCACCGGCTTGGGCAGCGGCAGTGCCGGCAGCGTGCGTCCCTTGACCTCCGGGTTGCCGTTGACCGCGACCTCGCCGAGGAATCGCAGCAGCTTGGTGGCGCGGTCACGCCGCGCGGCGAAGGCCAGCAGCTCAGGCGTGTTCTCGATGAAGCGGGTCGTCAGCTCGCCCTTCACGTCGTTGCCGAAGGTCGGGTGGTTGATCAGGTTCTCGAGAAACTGCAGGTTGGTCGACACGCCGCGAATGCGGAACTCGCGCAACGCGCGGTCCATGCGCTGGATCGTTTCTCTCGGCGTGGGCGCCCAGGCCGTCACCTTGACCAGCAGTGAGTCGTAGTAGGGCGTGATGACCGCACCGCCGTAGGCCGTTCCGGCGTCCAGTCGGATGCCGAAGCCGGCAGCGCTGCGGTAGGCGGCGAGCCGACCGTAGTCGGGCAGGAAGCCGTTTTCCGGGTCTTCGGTGGTGACACGGCATTGCAGCGCGTGGCCGTTCAGCGGGATCTTTTCCTGCGGCGGCACGCCGGTCGGGTGCAGGCCGGTCGCCGCCTCGGGAGAGCCCTCGGTGACCCCGATGTGGACACCTTCGGTGATGCGGATCTGCGCCTTGACGATGTCGACGCCGGTGATCATCTCGGTCACCGTGTGCTCGACCTGGATGCGCGGGTTGACCTCGATGAAGTAGCACTTGCCGTCATCGGCATCCATCAGGAACTCGACCGTGCCGGCGTGGGTGTAGCCGACCGAGCGCATCAGCCGCAGCGCGCTTGCGCACAGGGCTGCGCGCCCTGCCGCGTCGAGGTATGGCGCGGGTGCGCGCTCGACCACCTTCTGGTTGCGCCGCTGGACGGTGCAGTCGCGCTCGTGCAGATGCACCAGATTGCCGTGCGTGTCGCCGAGGATCTGCACCTCGACGTGGCGCGCTCGGCGGATCAGCTTCTCGAAATAAACCTCGTCGTTGCCGAAGGCGGCCAGCGCTTCGCGGCGCGACGCCTGCAGCGATGCAGCCAGCTCGCCCTCGTGCTCGATGACCCGCATGCCGCGACCGCCACCGCCCCAGCTCGCCTTCAGCATCACCGGGTAGCCGATGCCGGCGGCCAACTTGGCGCATTCGGCCACATCGAGTGGCAGTGGAGGCGTCGCAGGCATCACCTGCACGCCCGCGGCCACCGCCGCGTGGCGCGCTGCGACCTTGTTGCCCAGTGTGCGCATCACATCCGGTGACGGGCCGATCCAGCGGATGCCAGAAGCGATCACCGCATCGGCGAAATCGGGGTTCTCGGACAGGAAACCGTAGCCGGGGTGGATCGCGTCAGCGCCCGCGTGCTTGGCGATGCGCAGGATGTCCGCGCCGTCGAGGTAGGCTGCCAGCGGCTTCTGGCCTTCGCCGACCATGTAGCTTTCGTCGGCCTTGAAACGATGCAGCGCCTGGCGATCCTGCTGCGAGTAGATCGCCACCGTGCGGATGCGCATCTCGGAGGCGGCGCGCATCACGCGTATCGCGATCTCCGAGCGGTTGGCGATCAGGATCGAGCGGATCGGGCTGTGAGTCATCGGGCGGCCTTGGCTGCAATGGGCATGGACAGGGGTGGATCTCGCGACAGCGGTCAATCATTCGCCGAATGACCCTGTATGCAAGCGGAATGCCGGCAAGTCGCCAAATTCGACGACTTCAAGCCGTCCGTGGCAAGTTGACGCTGGCGCAAAACATGTAAGGATACTCAATCAATTCACCCCGACACCATGAGCCGCCCCCACCACTACACGCTGACTTTCTCGTGCCCCGACCGCGTCGGCATCGTTGCCCGCGTCACGGGCTTCTTCGCCGGGCTGGGCGGCTGGATCCTCAGCTCCAGCCAACACGCCGACGCGGATTCGGCGCGCTACTTCATGCGACTGGAGGTCAAGGCCGACTCGCTGCCCTTCGACCACGCCGAACTGCGGCGCCGCTTTGCCCCGCTGGCGACCGAATTCGACATGGACTGGCGCACCAGCGACAGCGCGGTGCGGCGGCGCGTGCTGCTGATGGTGTCGACGCAGGAGCATTGCCTGTACGACCTGCTGGCGCGCTGGCAGAGCAAGGAACTCGATATGGAGATCGCCGGCGTCGCGTCGAACCACGAGGTGTTTCGCGGCCTGGTCGAATGGCACGGCATCCCCTTCCACCACATCCCGGTGACGAAGGAGAACAAGCCCGAAGCCTTCGCGCAGCTGGAGGCGCTGTTCGAGTCCAGCGGCGCCGACACGATGGTGCTCGCGCGCTACATGCAGATCCTGCCGCCGTCGCTGTGCCGCAAGTACCCGGGGCAGATCATCAACATTCACCACAGCTTCCTGCCCAGCTTCGCCGGTGCCAAGCCCTATCACCAGGCCTGGGACCGCGGCGTCAAGCTCATCGGCGCGACCTGCCACTACGTGACCGAAGACCTGGACGAGGGCCCGATCATCGAACAGGATGTGATGCGCATCGACCACAGCGATTCGATCGAAGATCTGGTGCGGTGCGGCAAGGACGTCGAAAAGGCTGTACTGGCGCGTGGCCTGCGCAACCACCTGGAAGACCGAATCCTTGTCAATGGCCACCGCACGATCGTGTTCGGCTGAGCCGCTTTACCGCGTGGCACTGCCTTCATCCGCAGGCACCGGCTCCACATCTCCACCCACAGGCTCCGCCCATGATTGACCTCTATACCTCCGCTACCCCGAACGGCTGGAAAGCCTCCATCGCCCTGGAGGAGCTTGGCCTGCCGTACACGCTGCACCCGATCAAGCTCGGTCTGCAGGAGCAGAAGCAGCCCGAGTACCTGAAGCTCAACCCCAATGGCCGCATCCCGACCATCGTCGATCGCGACGAGGGCGACTTCGCGGTGTTCGAGTCAGGCGCGATCCTGATCTATCTGGCCGAGAAGACAGGCCAACTGATGCCCAAGGCCATGAGGCCACGCTCGCAGGTGATCCAGTGGCTGATGTTCCAGATGGGCGGTGTCGGGCCGATGCAGGGTCAGGCGAATGTGTTCTTCCGCTACTTCCCGGAGAAGATCCCGTCGGTGATCGAGCGTTATCAGAAGGAAACCAAACGGCTGTACACCGTGCTCGACACCCGGCTGAAGGACCATGAATACCTGGTCGACGACTTCAGCATCGCCGATATCGCCCATTGGTCGTGGGTGCGCCTGCACGATTGGGCTGGCGTCGCCATCGACGACCTGCCGCACCTGCGGCGTTGGCTCGACCTGATGGCCGCGCGGCCGGCTTGCCAGCGCGGCATCGAAATCCCAGAGCCTTTCGTGCCGAAGGAGGTCACCGAGTACGCAAAAAAGATCATCACCCAGTGACGAATGCCCGCCCCCGTTCGCGGGTTAACGGTGAACACTGATCGGTGCATATCGTGGCAGGATGTCGTGTCGTCAACCACTACCACCTGTCCCCCAACACGCGGCAGGCTCGCCCATGGATAACCCCGTACCCAATCCCAAGCCGCTCCAGGGCATCGTGATGGCATGGCCCGCGAACGATGGCAAGGCCTTCGCGATTCGGCTGCAATTGCCGGATGGCGACCTCGACCTCGAATTGGATGACCTGATGCTCAGGCAGTTGCTGCAGGCATTGATGGAATCGTCAGAGGCCTGCGTTTCGAAACGCACCGACCTGCGTCCCATTGCCGAAGTGGATCTGGCCGACGGCGTTCAGTTGCCGGCCAGCAGCCTCGACGTGCTGCCACTCGACGACGGTGAAGCCCGCCGGTTGGTGATGCGCGTTGGCGCGATTGACCTGAGCCTGATGATCGACTCGCGAACCACGGCCCTGGCGCTGGCGAATGCGCTGACGGCCTAGGCCGCCAACGGATGCTTGCGCTGCGGCCTCAGTACTGAAGCTGCAGCGCAACGACGAAGCGGTTCAGGTCTTCGCCGCCCTGATTCACCTTGTTGCGTGAGTAGGTGGCGCTGACCATGGCGTTTTGCTTGGCGATCACGTAGTTGAGACCAAAGTCGATCTGCTTGGTCGTGACGTGGGTGTCGGCATTGAAGCGCTGCCAGTGCACGAAGGGCTGGAAGCGGCCCCAACCCACCTCCCGCTCGAACACATAGGACACGCCTGCCGAATAGGCCTTGCCCTGCTCGCTGCGCACCAGGCCGTCGGTGTCGTAGTCGTAGTAGGCCGCTTCGAGCCCGAAGGCACCAGAGCCCTTGAAGTTCTTCTCCAGCTGGAAGTCGAGGCTGTAGCTGTCGTAGTCGCCCTTGCCGAGCAGCGTGATCACGCCGTTCTTCTGGTGCCTGAAAGCCACGCCGATGGCCAGGATGTCCGCCTTGCCCAGGTGATCGGCCGTACTGAAGTAGCCGGTCTCCAGGTCCCAGAAATCGTACTGAAGCCGGCCTGAATACATCAGGTCGTTGGATGTCTTCAACCCGGCTTGATGGGCCTCATACCGGTTGAGAGCGCCGATGCCATAGTTGCGGCCCTCGAACACGCCGAAAGAGTAGCCCAGACGGCTCTCGGCCACGTTGCCCCAGACCGCCACACCGTCGTCGCGTGCGACATAGGTGCCACCGTTGCAGCCGTAGCGCGACGACACGCAGGGCCAGTAACCGCCGCCGACCGAGTAGTACGGCCCGGCCATGTTGGCGCGCTCGCTGGGCCCCACGAACCGGCCTGCCCAGACGTTGAATTCGGGCGCGAGTTCGAACTGGGCGTACATGTCCAGCTTTCGGATGCGTTCCTTCGCGCCGTCCCATTCGGTGCTGAAGGTGGCCTTGACGTACTTGTTGAGCGAGGCGCCGAAATACAGCCGCGCACTGTCCAGATTCGGGTTGTTGACGTGACCTCCACCCTCGGCTGACGGGCGTTCGGCATGGGTGTAGGTGTAGCGTGTGCTGAAACCGAAGGTGACGTACTGGTCGTCGCCGAAGTCGTACCGGGCTCCGGCAGTGGCATGTGCCGACATGGCAGCCAAGGCCGCCACGAGCAGTACGGAACGGATTCGCTCATTGAAGTGCATGCTTGTCTCTCGTTGTTGTCGTTCTTGAAGCACGATCACCAGACTGCCGTGGTCGCTCATATGAGCCCCAAAACGGTGCATCAATGAATGATTATGGTGCGTCGATGATGCGTGTTCAGTTTTGCGGATCGTTCTCTGTTTCGCTGCCACCCACGGAGACAAGTCACAGTGGGCCGGTGCTGTACGCTTCGCGCGCCGCATTCGGCAGAACATTCGAACTTCGACGCACAGGACACGATGAAAGGCCGCAATCTCACCGGCGGGTTGGTCTACTCGACCGACAGCGGGCGCATGTGTCCCTCTTGCCGGCGACCAATCGACCAATGCGCCTGCGCGAAGCAGGCACCGATTTCGGCCGGCGACGGCATCGTGCGGGTGTCGCGTGAGACCCAGGGCCGCAAGGGCAAGGGCGTGACAGTGGTGCGTGGGCTCGGGCTCGATGCGGAGGCTCTGGCAGAACTGGGGCGTGAGTTGAAGGCCGCCTGCGGCTCGGGCGGCACGGTGAAGGACGGCGTCATCGAGATCCAGGGCGAGCACCGCGATCGGATCGTGCTGCGCCTGCAGGCCGCTGGCATGACGGTCAAGCGAGTCGGCGGCTGAAGGCATGACCTTCCCTGGCCGATGCTGCCCACGCCCAGCCGTCAATTCCGTACGCAATCGATGACCCCGAGCAGTTCCCTGAACCCATCACGCCTCACCGTGGCGTGCCTGTGCGCCGACTGGTGTGGCACCTGCCGCGACTACCGTGCCGACTTCGCGCTCGCGCTCGCAGCGCAGGCGCACCCCGGGATTGACATCGATGCGGTCTGGATCGACATCGAGGACGAGGCCGAACTGGTCGGTGCGATTGAGGTGGAGAACTTCCCGACATTGCTGATCGCCCGCGGGGATGAAGTGCTGTTCTTCGGCACCGTGACGCCTCACCTGTCGACGCTCACGAGGCTGGTGCTGGCGGCCGCAGCAGGCGGCGTGCACGTCGGCGGCGACGACCCCAACGCAGAGGTGCAGGCGCTCGCAGCCCGGCTGCACCGGGCGCCCAGGCGAGGTTGACGTCCCGCCGCCCAGAGAACTCGGGGCCGTCGCTGCGCCGTTGTTGCGTCAATGCCGCTGCGCCGCGCATCCTGCAAGGAGACTGTGCATCGCTGCCACTACACTGCCACGGGGGCCGATCCACGGTAGTCGGCGCAAGGCGATCAGGCATGGTGCGGTTGGCGGCGCGATACAACCATCTCAGGGGCGATTTCAAGGCGACAAGGCGTCATGCCTGAGGCGGCGTTCGATGCCGCAGAGGCCCCGCCGTCAGATCGGCGCCGCAAGCTGCAACTGCTGTCCGCGCAGCCAGATTCGGTCTTCAGCCTCTTCGTGCGCAGCGCAGCGCAACTCACCAGCAGCGAATTCGCCGCCATCAGCCTGGTCGGAGAGCAACAGCAGTGGTTCAAGGCGCCACTGGGCATCGAGTCGCTGAACATCCCGTTGGAGCTGTCTTTCTGCGCCCACGGTTTGCGGCTGGGTTCGACGTTTGAAGTGCCCGATACGCTCGCAGATCCGCGCTTTCAGCACCACCCATTGGTCCTCGGCTCGGCGGGCGTGCGCAGCTACGCAGGCCATCCGATCAAATTTGAGGGCGAAGCGCTGGGCATGCTGCTCGTGATGAGCCAGCGGCCGCGCGCGATGACGGCTGAGCAGCAGCAATGGCTGCAGGATCTGGCCTTGGGCGCCACTGAGGCAGCGGCCAGTCATGAGCGGGTTTTCAAGCTGCAGATCAGCGAACGTCGCTTGCTCGATTTCGCTTCGGCGTCCAGCGACTGGCTGTGGGAGACCGATTCCGACCATCGCTACACCTGGTTGTCTGATCGCTTTGAAGCCCTGACCGGATTGCCGGTGGATGACCAGCTCAATCGCCAACCGCCCGACGTGCCAATTCGCGACGGCGCCGGTCGCATGGTTGAGCCGCAGTTGAGTTTCTTGCAGGTGCTCGACCGCATGCAATCGTTCGCGCGGGTCGTCGTGTTGAAGTCGACGCCGCAGGGTGACAGGTTGATCTCCTACAGCGCGATCGCCAAGTTTCGCAGCGATGGGCTGTTCAAGGGCTACCGTGGTTCGGCGCAAGACGTGACGCACCGCATTGGCGTCGAGCGTCAGGAACGTGAAGTCTCCGACACCCTTCGATTGCTGGCGCAGCATGTGCCAGGTTTGCTGTATCAGCGACTCGTTCGCCCAGATGGCACAGGCAACTTTCCGTATGTCAGCGAAAGCGTGCGCCAGATTTTCGAGCTGACGCCTGAGCAGTTGGCGCAAGACAGCACTCCCCTGTTCGACCGCATTCATCCCGACGATCGCAAGGGCGTGGCGACGCAGATCGAGGCCGCAGCCGCCAGCGGGCAACCCTGGTCACAAACCTACCGTGTCGTGCTTCCGCAAGCAGGGCTGCGCGTATTGAGCGGTTTTGCGAGTCCGCGTCGCATGCCCGACGGCAGTGTGCTCTGGCACGGCTTTGCCGCCGACGTGACGGAGTCTGAACGCGCCGCAGCCGAAATCGCCCGCGCTGGCCAGCAGTGGGAGCTGGCTTCTCAGGCCGCAGGCATCGGCATCTTCGAGCTGAACCTGTCGACGGCCACCATCACGCTCGACCGCAATGCCTGCTCGGTGCATCGACTGGCTGAGGATTCCCCGACCTCTTTCGTGCTCGGGCAGTGGCTGGACATGCTGGTGCCCGCGGAGCGGGAGCGAGCGCAGGCCTTCATCAGCCTCGCGGCGGTCTCGGGCGGCATCCAGCGCGATGTGCTGAGCGTCGTCACGGCTGCAGGAGATTCACGGCAGATCGAATTCGTCGCCCGCGCGCAGGCCACGCGCGAGCGCACCCGGACACCATTGCTGGTCGGCGTTTGCCGCGACATCACCGAAGAACGGGCGCTGGAACGGCTGCGCCAGGAGATGGCCGAAACCCGTGAATCCAATCGCGGCAAGAGCGAGCTGCTGTCGCGCATCAGCCATGAGTTGCGCACGCCGCTCAACGGCATTCTCGGTTTTGCCCAGTTGCTGGAAGGCGACCGCAAGGAGCCACTGACAGGCGTTCAGAAGCAACGGGTGCAAACCATACGCACATCGGGCACCCGGCTGCTCAGTCTCGTGAACGATGTTCTGGAACTCTCGCGCATCGAGCAGCACATGTTCTCGTTGCAGCGCGAGGCGGTGTCGGTCAATCAGGTGGTGTCCAACGGCATCACGCTGCTCCAGCCGCTGGCGATGGAGCGTTCGGTACGTGTCGAGTTCATCGGCCACGAGCTCGGCCTGTATGCCAAGGCCGATCGCCGAGGCATGGAGCAGTTGTTCATCAACCTGCTGTCCAACGCCATCAAGTACAACCTCACCGGTGGCCATGTGAGCATCGTCGTGGAGCCGTTGGGCAGCACCAAGGTTCAGCTTCGCATCGAAGACTCGGGCGTCGGCATGACGCCGTCACAACTCGATCAGCTGTTCCAGCCGTTCAACCGCGTTGGCGCCGAGAAGACGCAGATCGAAGGAACCGGTCTCGGTCTGGTCATTGCGCGCGAACTGACGCAGGGCATGTCCGGCACGATCGATGTCACCTCGACGCCGAACACCGGCTCGTGCTTCACCGTCACGTTGCCGCAAGCCAAAGGATCGCGGCGGGGGCTGGACTCGACGGACACCATGCCGGCTCAAACCGACTGGATCGAGGTGGTCGGGGGCACCGCGCTCTACATCGAGGACGATCCGGTCAATGCGATGCTGATGCGCGAAGTGTTCGCGCGCTTGGGCAACTGGCGATTGCTGGAAGCGTCGACCGGGGCCGAGGGGCTGAAGCTCGCGCGCGCCGAACAGCCTGAACTGCTGCTGACCGACATGAACCTGCCCGACATGTCAGGGCTGGACATCGTGCGGCAAATCCGTCAACACCCTGCCACGCGACTGATGCACGTGATTGCCGTCACCGCGGACGCCTTGCCGCAGCAACAGGAGTTGGCCAAGCAGAGTGGCGTCGATGGTTACTGGACCAAGCCGCTTGATCTGAACCTGATCCTCAAGCACCTGCGCGCCTTTTTCTCGGGTCGCCACGAGCCACCACTCTCGACCAAGTAGACCGCCTGCTGATCGGTGCCTGGCCGTTCACAGATCTTTACCGCCCAGCCACCGCCCCTTCACGCCCCGCGAACACCATCGCTTCACAGGATCGGTGCCGTTCGGCCACCGACCTCGGCAGGGGATCAAGGGAGCGCGTCATGGCACAAGCAAACACAGGCAGATCCACGCGATCGGCCATTCAGCGGGCGGCAGGGCGTTGGGCGATGGTGGTGCTGGTTGCGGTGTCGGCCACGGCGTTTGGCGCAGCGGCCTGGGCCGAGGCTGCCCATGGTGGTCGGTGGGGCCATGCCGCTGGCGCGGGGCCCTTCGGGCCCGGTCTGTTCGGGGGCCCGCCTGAGCGCATCGAGCGAGGCGTCGATCGCATGCTCGACGGCGTGCAGGCCACCGATGCGCAGCGCGCGCAGGTCAAGCAGATCGCGCTGGCGGCGGCACAAGACATGAAGGCGCAGCGTGCGGCTGGGCGAGGCTTGTTCGAACGCAATATGTTGCTGTTCGCCGCTCCGGTGGTGGATGCCAATGCGGCCGAGCAGGTGCGCCAGCAGATGCTCTCGCAACACGATCAGTCCAGCCGCCGCATGCTGCAGGCCATGCTCGAGATCAGCCGGGTTTTGTCGCCCGAGCAGCGTGCGACACTGGCACAACGGATGAAGGATCGCCACTGGCACGGCGGTCCGCCGCACGATGGACCTCCGCCTGCCCGCTGACCCCACCGCACATCGATGCCCGTTCGCCTGCTGATGATCGATGACGACACCCGCCTCGCGGCGATGGTGGGTGAGTACCTGCGGGCAGCGGGCTTCGTGGTCGAGGTGGCCGGCACGCTGGCAGCGGGCCGCGAACGCCTGCTGACCCACGTTGCACCCGCTTCACCGGAGGCCTTCGACGCCCTGGTGCTCGATCTGATGCTGCCTGATGGCGATGGCCTCGACCTGTGTCGCGAACTGCGCGCCGAACCGCGCACCCGCCAGCTGCCCTTGCTGATGCTGACCGCGCGTGGCGAGCCGATGGACCGCATCGTCGGCCTGGAGCTTGGCGCCGACGATTACCTGCCCAAGCCCTTTGAGCCGCGTGAACTGCTGGCCCGCGTCAAGGCCTTGCTGCGCCGCGCCGCGCCAGCGCCATCAGGCGCCGACGAGGTGCTGCGCTTCGGTCGCCTGGAGGTCGATCTCGGAGCGCGTCTGGCAAGGGTCGATGGCAAGCCCTGCGACCTCACCAGCCACCAGTTCGAACTGCTGGTCGTGCTGGCGCAAAGCCCGGGCCGCGTGCTGTCGCGCGATCAGATCATGGACGCGCTGAAGGGCCACCCGATGGAAGCCTTCGATCGATCGATCGATGTCCACATTTCCCGCATCCGCGCGGTGATTGAGGACGACCCGAAGGAGCCCCGTCGCGTGCTGACGGTGCGTGGCGCCGGCTACGTCTTTGCCAAGAAGCAGGATGCGGACTGACAGACCCGTGGCAGTGAGGGCCCTGGCATGAAGACGCTGACGCTGCGCATCTACCTCACCGTGGTGGTGGTGCTGTTGCTGTTTGCCGCCGTCTCGGGCTGGTTGTTCCAGCAGCAGATCGAACGCGAGCGCAGCCGAGCCGACTCGGTGCTCTCAGAGCGAATGGCCGCCTGGGGCGATCTGATCCAGCGCTCGCTGCCCGGCAAGGATGCGCCGAGCGAGGAGCAGACCGCGGCCTTGCTCGACTGGTCGCAACGGCTGCGCTTGCCGCTGGCGCTCGACGATGCGCAAGGCACTCGCCTCGTGACCTCGCCATCGTTCGCCGAACGCAGCGCTGAACCATCGGGGCCACCCGACGGACCGCTGGCCGCCGACGGCGCTGTCCGTGACAGGCGCAACCGCGCCTATGCGGTGCCGCTCGAAGACGGGCGCACGCTGTGGCTGATGCGGCCCAGCCGTCGATCCGGGGCGGGCGCAGGTCCCGGCGGTCCCGGTGATCGCCGCGGCGACCTGCCACCGTGGATCGCCTTGCCCTTCGTGCCGCTGGCCTGGCAAGGCGGCACCGGTCTGATCCTGCTGCTGAGTCTGCTGTTTGTCGCGGTCGCAGCCGGGGCCTGGCCGGTGGTCAACCGCCTGACCCGGCGCCTCACCAGCCTGCGCCAAGGTGTCGAGCAATTCGGTGCCGGCGAACTGAGCCACCGCGTCGAAGTGGGCGGCAGCGACGAGCTTGCTGCGGTGGCCACGAGCTTCAACCAGGCCGCGTCGCGCATCGAGGCACTGGTGCGCTCGCACCAGTCACTGCTGGCCAATGCCAGCCATGAACTGAGATCACCACTGGCCCGCATGCGCATGGCGGTGTCGATGCTCGACACGGCCCCGCCCGCACAGCGTGAGGGGTTGAAACGCGAGATCGATCAGAACGTCGCCGAGCTCGATGCGCTGGTCGAAGAGGTGCTGCTGGCCAGCCGCCTCGATGCGGCACGCGACACCGTGCGCCGCGATCCCATCGACCTGCTGGGCCTGGTGGTCGAGGAAGCGGCGCGGGTGTCTGCGCGCGTCGACGGCAGTGCGGCGGGCGTGCTGGGCGACGAGCGCCTGCTGCGCCGTGCGGTGCGCAACCTGATCGACAACGCGCAGCGCTACGGTGGCGGCGCGATCGACATCGTGCTGGCCACCGCGGCCGGCGATGTCGAGGTGCGGGTGTGCGACCGCGGGCCGGGCGTTCCCGAAGCCTTGCGCGAGCGCATCTTCGAAGCGTTCTACCGCCTGCCCGGCCACGCTGAGACAGCGGGCGGCGTCGGCCTCGGCCTGAGTCTCGTCAAGCAGATCGCCGAGCGTCACAACGGCCGCGTGCGCTGCGAACCGCGCGAGGGCGGGGGGAGTTGTTTCGTGCTGAGCCTGCCGGCGGGGATGGGCGCTGGCGGTTGACTGGCGGGGCGTCGCAGTGCCGAGTCGAACTTGCGCGCGCTCGGCCAGTTCGGGATCTGATCAAAAGCAGCTTGACGGTGGCGTCACATACTCCCGCATACCCAATGAACTCAGACCCGCCTTTGCACCGGCGTCACCGGGCTAGGAGGCTGCAATCGATGGGAGCCGGATTCCGCATGAATTCAATGCACTATAAAAAGCAGTTAAGCATCGAAGTTACCCTGCCAGTCAACAGCTTGGCGTTCGCAGCCTGAGCATGGTTAGCGGCAGCCCGCCGAGTTAAGCAGCAGTGCGTGCTGCATAAACTAGTAGTTATGCGTCGGAGTAAGCCACCGCGCAGCATGGTGACAAAAGGCACACACTGAGCTAGGCTGCCGGAATGAAGCCGTTTCGCTGGGGCGCAGAGAAGAATGATCAGCTTGTACTTGAGCGCGGCATCTCCTTTGAGCAGATGGTGGTAGCCATCGAAGCTGGTGGTCTGCTGGACATCCTCGCGCACCCAAACCCGAGCAAGTACCCGAGTCAACGGGTGCTGGTGGTTGCCTGTGACGGCTATGCGTACTTGGTGCCTTTCGTCGAGGAAGATGATCACTTCTTCCTCAAGACAGTTATCCCGAGCCGAAAGGCGACGCGCGACTATTTGAAGCAAGGTGAAGAAGATGTCTAAGCCCGATGCATACGAATCCGAACTGCTGGCCGCCTATGACAAGGGCGCGCTCAAGTCCGTTGCAACGAAGGCGGAACTTTCAAAGTTCAGGGCCGCTGCGCGCGCAACGGCGATCAAGGATCGCCGGGTCAACATCAGGCTTTCTTCGGGAGATCTTCAAGACATCCAGGTCAAGGCTCTGGAAGAAGGCCTTCCGTATCAGACTCTGATCGCCAGCGTGCTTCACAAATACGTCACGGGCAGGCTCGCGGAGCGAGAAGACAAGACAACACCAACCATTCGCGCACCGAAAGCAGCAACTCGGCGAGCTGGCAAAGCCGACGCCTAACCCTTCGCTCAGCTCAAACGTTAGGCGTCACAGGAGAAGCCCCCTTGTTCTCGTCACACGAATCATGCGTTGTTCGGCTGCAGCAAGGCCAGAGCCAAGAGCCGCAGGTCTACTACGTCAGCGAACACAAGCTGATCGCGGGCAATCCGAAGCAGACGATCTGGATCGAGTACGAATCTGCTGACCGAGAGTTCTGCGCTGGTGTTTGGGCCAGCGAGGTCGGCGAGTGGAAGGTGCATTACACGGAGCAGGAGTACTGCTGCATCCTTGAGGGCATCAGTGTCCTCACCGATGAGAACGGAAACGCCCAGGAGTTCTCTGCGAATATGGAGTTCATTGTTCCGCGTGGGTTTGTTGGTACCTGGCGCGTGGTCGAGCCCACGAGAAAGCGGTTCGTCATCCACGAGAAGGCGGCAACCCCCTCGCCTTGAGTGCCCAGTGACGCTTAACCCGTCGCCCGCTTAGCTCGAAAGTCAGGCCGCAAGAAAATGCGCAATCTCTCATCACTGCTCTATGCGTTTGCGGCTCTCGTGGCCACTTCATTCAGCGTTCATGCCGCGACGATGAACAAGTGCGTCATCAATGGCAGCGTCACGTATCAGCAGCTGCCTTGTCCTTCTTCTCAAGCTCGAAGGGATCCGACGCTGGAGGAACTGAACGCCGCTGAAAAGAAGCGACGTGCCGAGGCTGCCTCCGCTGCGGCTGCAACCCCCAGAGAAGTTGTTCCTTCGCCACCGGCCGTGTCGAGCAGCTTCATTTGCGATGGCCGGAAGCACTGCTCTCAAATGAGCTCGTGTCCCGAAGCCAAGTATTTCCTTGCCCACTGTCCTGGCGTGAAGATGGACGGCGACAACGATGGAATTCCCTGCGAAGAGCAGTTGTGCGGTCACTAGCAACGCGTCGTAAATTGACCCTCAGCTCGCACCCTGGGCAGAACACAACCAACCCGTCAGGACCTCTCATGCAAATCACCGGTCAGTGCCACTGCGGCGCCATCTCGTTCAAGGCCACCGTGGACCCGAAGAAGGTGCTGGTGTGCCACTGCACCGATTGCCAGCGGATTTCAGGCGCACCTTTCAGGGCCGTGCTGCCGACGCCTGTGGAGGACGTGACGATCTCCGGCACCGCGAAGCACTACGTCAAGGTCGCTGACAGCGGCAACCGCAGGGCGCAGGCCTTCTGCGCAGAGTGTGGGACGCAGCTCTATGCCACCGAGGCCGATGCGCCCAAGGTGCTCAACCTCAGACTGGGCTGCGTGAACGAACGGGCCGAGCTGGTGCCCCAGAAACAGATGTGGGGCGAATCCGCGATGCCGTGGCTTGGCCAGCTTCAGGCCTTGCCTGTTCACGCCAAGGGTTTGGCCAGCCCGCTCATCTCACCAGGGGTTGTGCCGTCGCCCGACTGATCGTCGGCACAAACATCGCCGCCCAGGACTGCACCGCACTGGCCAGCCAATCGGCCACCGTACCGCCATGCGCCTTGATGCCAAGCACCGCGCCCGCCGTGCGCAGGGCGGCCAGCGGGTCTCTGGAATCGAAAGCGCTGGCACCGTTCTGCTTCGAGAGCTTCTGCCCGTCTGCCGCCAGCACCAGCGGTGTGTGCAGGTACTGCGGCGTGGGCAGGCCGAGCTGTCGCTGCAGGTGGATCTGGCGCGCGGTGTTGTCTGCGATGTCTTCGCCGCGCACCACGTGCGTGATGCCTTGCGCGGCATCGTCGACGACCACCGCGAGCTGGTAGGCCCACAGACCATCGGCACGCTGCAGCACGAAATCGCCGATGGCCTGCGTGACGTTCTGGGTTTGCGGGCCCAGCCGGCGGTCAGTCCAGCCGACGATCACATCGCTGCCGTCGGCATGCACGCAGCGCAGCCGCTGCGCCCGCGCTGGTTGGCCTTGCAAGCCGAGGCGGCAGGTGCCCGGGTAGACCAGCTCGCCGTGGCGGGTGCGCACCTGCCCAATGGTCTCCCACGCCGCTTCGATGTCGCGCCGCGAACACGCACAGGGAAACACCATCCCGCGTTGCTGCAGCTGCTGCAAGGCCGCGAGGTACGCTGCACCGCGCTGCGATTGCCACACCACCGGCTCGTCGGGGTGCAGGCCGCAGGCGGCGAGCTGGGCGAGGATCAGCGCATCCACGCCGGCCACGCAGCGTGGCGTGTCGACATCTTCGATGCGCACCAGCCAGCGGCCGTTCAAGGCGCGTGCGTCGAGCCAGCTGGCCAGTGCGGCCACCAGCGAGCCCGCGTGCAGCGGGCCGGTGGGCGAGGGCGCAAAGCGGCCGGCCGGGCGGGACATCGCGCGCGCTCTGCTTGCGCTCAGAACCCCAGCATCCGCGGGCCGGCGTGCCGCTCCAGCAGCGCCAGTCGTGTCTCGGGGTTCGCCAGCCGGTCAAGCCACCAGCGCAATGCCAGCCCGACCGGCGCGCTGCGGCTGCTGCCCTTCTTGCCGCTGCTGCCGGCCGCTGCTGAGCTGCCGATCATGCCTGCGTCCATCGCACGCGGATCCCCGATCGGTTGCCTTGCCGAAGGCACCCGCCAGGCATAGCTGAAGGTGGCCGGTGCGCGAGTGCGCTCGACGGTCTTCACCACCAGCCGGCCTGCGGCGATGTGTTCACGGGCAATCGGCTCCGGCAGGAAGCCGCAGCCCAGGCAGCGCAGCAGGGCCTCGAGCTTGGCCTGCATCGTCGGCACGGTGAACACATCCTGGCCGGGCAACAGGTTCACCGTGACCGGTGCGAGGCGGTGCGCCGAATCGGCCACGGCCACCGCCCGATGGCGCACGAGCACCGTGTCGGTGATCGCCTCTTCGAACGGGGCCAGCGGATGGTGCGGCGCGACCACGAACACGAATTCCATCGTGCCCAGGGGCTCGACCTTCACGCCGGCCGGCGGGGCGTGGTCGAGGGTGACGCCAATCGCCAGATCGGCCTGGCCTCCGATCAGCGCCTCCCAGGTGCCCGCGAGCACTTCGGTGCGCAGCCGCAACCGCGTGCCCGGGCCCCTCGCGGCGGACACCGCGCCTGTCGGTGCGGGGGGGCGCAGCGCATAGAAGTCCTCGCACAGCTCGAACACCGTCAGCCGCGATAAAGCGTCGTCGATCGCCACCGTCAGCTGCGTTTCCCAGCCCGTGGCCACGCGCTTGACCCGGTTGGCCACTGCATCCAGCTGTTCGAGCAGACGTCGCCCTTCGTGCAGCAGTTCGATGCCGGCCGCGGTCAGCTTGGCCTGGCCTGAGCGCCTGTCGAACAGCAAGACGTCGAGCGCGTCTTCAAGCTGTCGCACGCTGTAGGTCAGCGCGGAAGGGACCTTGCCCATTTCACGTGCGGCGGCGGCAAAGCTGCCGGTGCGGGCGATGACGTCCATCATCGTCAGCGCGTCCGGGGTCAGGAGATTGCGGGGCATGGTCGGCCGGCGAATTGAAGGAGCTTCATGTTATTTGAACGTTTGATTCAAGTCCGCTTGCACGTCGCTCGGACCCCACGCTCCTAGAGTGGAGCCTCACACAGGAGGTTCCCATGCTCACACTTCGCAAAGGCCAGGACCGTGGACATGCCGATCACGGTTGGCTCCAGAGTCATCACAGCTTCTCGTTCGCCGACTACCACGACCCTGCGCACATGGGTTTCGGCAATCTGCGGGTCATCAACGATGACTACGTCGCGCCAGGTACCGGCTTCGGCACGCACGGTCACCGCGACATGGAGATCGTGACCTATGTGCTCAGCGGCGCGCTGGCCCACAAGGACAGCCTGGGTACCGGCGCTGTGATCCTGCCCGGCGACGTGCAGCGCATGAGCGCTGGCCGCGGCGTGCAGCACAGCGAGTTCAACCATGCTCCGGACGCCACCACCCACCTGCTGCAGATCTGGATCCTGCCTCGCACCCAGGGCATCGAGCCCAGCTACGAGCAGAAGCAGTTTGACGCGGCGGACAAGCGCGGTCGCCTGCGTCTGGTCGCGAGCCCCGATGGGCGCGACGGCTCTGTGACGATCCATGCCGACGCCTCGATCCGCGCGGGCCTGTTCGATGCCGGTGAGCGCGCAGAATTGCCGCTCGACCCGCAACGCAAGGCCTATGTGCACGTCGTGCGCGGCCAGCTGAGCGTCAACGGGCAGGTGCTGGTCGGTGGCGATGCCGCGAAGCTCAGTGGTGAAAGCCAACTGGTGCTGACCGACGGACAGGACGCCGAAGTGCTGGTGTTTGATCTGGCGGCCTGAGCGCGAGAGGCTTTCCGCTGCCCCCTCTGTTCGTTTTCATTTTCAGGAGTTCAACATGTCCAGGATTGCGATCGTTTTTCACAGCGGCTACGGCCACACGAAGAAGATGGCCGAGTCGGTCGCTGCAGGTGCTGGCGGCGAGCTCGTGGCCATCGATGCGGAGGGCAACCTCACGCCCGAGCAATGGGCCATATTGAATGCGGCTGACGCCATCGTGTTCGGCTCGCCCACCTACATGGGCAGCGTGTCTTGGCAGTTCAAGAAGTTCGCCGACGCGTCCAGCAAGCCCTGGTTCACCCAGGCGTGGAAGGACAAGATAGCCGCCGGCTTCACCAATTCGGCCTCGATGAACGGCGACAAGTTGTCGACGCTGCACTACTTCTTCACGCTGAGCCAGCAGCACGGCATGGTGTGGGTCGGCACGGGCCTGATGCCCAGCAACTCGAAGGCGGCCACGCGCAACGACATCAACTACGTCGCGTCATTCGCTGGCGCGATGGCGACCACGCCGTCGGATGCCAGCGTCGACGAGATGCTGCCGGGCGACCTGGAAACCGCGCGCTTGTTCGGTGAGCGGGTGGCGGCGGTGACCGCACGCTTCAACAAGTAGGCGGTTCGCGTAAGCGACGCGGGCCTCGCGCCGGGGATCTTCTTCGCCGGCCGGGTTCGCTGTTCGCGGCTCGCCGTCCGCCCGTCCCACCGTCGGCCTGCTCGCGCTGCTGAACTCAAGAACTGCAGCTTCAGCTGCTGATGTCGCGCGCCAGCCGCAGCCCGCTGAACTGCCACTGCGCCTCGGGCGGAAAGAAGTTGCGGTAGCTGGCGCGCACGTGGCCCGCCGGTGTGGCGCAGGAGCCGCCGCGCAGCACGAACTGGTTGCACATGAACTTGCCGTTGTACTCGCCGACCGCCCCGGGCAGTGGCCGGTAGCCCGGGTAGGCGCTGTAGCTCGACTGCGTCCATTCCCACACGTCGCCGAACATCTGCAACGGCTCATCGCTCGCGGCGATGCTGGGCGGCAGTGGGTGGAAGGCGCCGCGATCGGCGAAGTTGGCACGTTGCATCGCGCGTGGGGTGAGACGCCTCGCCGCGAACTCCCACTCGGCTTCGGTCGGCAGTCGTGCGCCGGTCCAGCGCGCATAGGCGTCGGCCTCGAAATAGCTCAGGTGGCACATCGGCGTGTGCGGGTCGATCTCGACCGTGCCTTGCAAGGTGTGCGTGAACCAGGCGCCGCCGTGCCCGGGCGCGCGTTGTTGCCAGTACAGCGGCGCACGGCGAGGCTGGCCACCCGGACCGTCATTCACCCACGACCAGCCCATGGACAGCCACAGCTCTGGCCGCCGGTAGCCGCCGTCATCGATGAAGGCCAACCACTCGCCCTGGTTGACCGGCCGCGATGCCAGCTCGAACGGCGCGGTGTAGGTGCGGTGACGCGGCGTCTCGTTGTCGAAGCAGAACGTGCCGTCGAGTGCGGGGTCGTGACCCAGATCGAACAAACCACCGTCGTACGCGAGCCAGCAAAGCGCCTGCGCCTGCACCGCGCCAGTCGGCCAGCGCTTGGCGTAAGCGCTGTGGTCGTGCAGCGGGTTGGCCGCATCAGCGGCGCTGCTCGCACTGAGCGACAGCGCATGCTTGATGTCGGTCAGCAGCAGCTCCTGGTGCTGCTGTTCGTGGTGCAGGCCCAGGGTGATCAGCGCGCGCAGCGCGCTACCTTCGTTGGTGCTCGTTTCCGATCGCGCCAGCAAGGCCTGCATGCGCTCGTCGACGTTCGCCCGGTAGCGCTTGACGGTGGCCATGCCGGGCCGGCTGAGCAGCCCGCGTTGCGCCCGAGGATGCTGCTCACCGACGCCCTGGTAATAGCTGTTGAACAACACGCGGAAGTGCGGATCGAAGGCCTTGAACCCGCGCTCATGGCGTTCGAGGACGAAGGTCTCGAAGAACCAGGTCAGATGTGCCAGATGCCATTTGGTCGGGCTGGCATCGGGCATCGACTGCACCTGGCAGTCCTCGTCGGAAAGCGGCTCGGCCAAGCGCATCGTGGTGTCACGCACCGCGGCGTACTGCTGCGCCAGCGCACTCAGGGGGCTTTCGGCCGTGGATGCGGTTGCTGCAGGTTGCAAGTCACTGCCCACTTCGCGCCGCGCGTCGAACACGAAGCAATGGCCGTCGAAGTGCGTGCCGCCGGTCTCCTCGAAGTACTTGAGGATGCCGCCGTCGAGCTGCATCACCCGATCGACACCGGCGTCCGCCATGAACAGCGCCGCCTTCTCGCAGCGGATGCCGCCGGTGCAATAACTCACCACCGTCTTGCCGCGCAACTCCTCGCGGTGCGCCAGCACGGCCGCGGGGAAATCGCTGAACTTGTCGATGCGCCAGTCGATCGCGCCGCGAAATCGCCCCGCGTCGACCTCGAAGGCATTGCGGGTGTCCAGCGTGACCACCTCGCGTCCGTCGTCGTCGTGGCCTTGATCCAGCCAGCGCGCCAGCGTCTGCGCACTGACCGCTGGCGCGCGCTCGGCCTGCGGGCGGATCGCCGGGTGGTTCATCCGGATGATTTCGCGTTTCACTTTCACCAGCAGCTTGCCGAACGGCACGGTGAGCGATGGGCTTTCCTTCACTTCGAGCGAGGCGAATCGCGCGTCTTCGCGCAGCCAGCCGACGAAACCGCGCACTGCTTCCGGCGGCCCGGCCAGGAACAGGTTGATCCCTTCTTCGGCCAGTAGCACCGTGCCCTTCAGATGCCGTGCTGCCGCCTGCGCCTGAATCTGCTCGCGCAGCGAATCCATGTCGTCGAGCACGACGAAGCGGTAGGCAGAGATGTTGAGAACTTGAGTCACGGCGCGCAGTGTACGGAGGCTGATGCTTGATGGCCGAAGCGATCGTGCGCGAGCGACGGGCAGGAATTGCACTGGGCGCTAGAAGCCTTGAACAGAACCGAGCGGGCTAAGCGGGCTGAGCGGGCTGTCAGACACCTCCCATCGGTTGTCAGTCCTCGTGAAACGCTTCCTCGCGCTTCTTCTGCATCGCCGGGCTCAGCACGACGAACAACGCCAAGGCGGCCATCGCCAGCATGACGGCACTGATCGGACGCTGCACGAACACCATCGGGTCGCTCTTCGAGAGGATCAACGCCCTGCGCAGGTACTCCTCCATCATCGGCCCGATGATGAAACCCAGGAGCATCGGCGCAGGCTCGCAGTTCAGCTTGGCGAACGCATAGCCAAACAGGCCGAACAGTGCCATCAGGTAGATATCGAACTGACTGCTGTTCAGGCTGAAAACGCCGATCGCACAGAACATGAGAATGGCCGGATACAGCCGGTGGTAAGGCACCATGATCATCTTGACCCACAGGCCGATCAAGGGCAGGTTGAGCACCACGAGAAAGAAGTTGCCGATCCACATGGAGGCAATCAGCCCCCAGAACAGCGCGGGCTGCTCCGTCATCACGGCGGGGCCTGGCTGGATGCCCTGGATGATCATGGCGCCAATCATCAAGGCCATCACGGGGTTGGACGGAATGCCCAGCGTCAGCATCGGAATGAATGAGGTCTGTGCGCCAGCGTTGTTGGCGGACTCGGGTGCTGCGACGCCCTCGATCGCCCCCTTGCCGAACTGCGCCGAATTCTTGGAGATCTTCTTCTCGATCGAGTAGGCCGCAAACGAGGCCAGCATGGCGCCACCGCCCGGAAGGATGCCCAGCGCCGAACCCAGGAAAGTTCCGCGCAAAACCGGCGCAAGGATTCGCTTGAAATCGTCCTTGCTGAGCATCAGCCCGGAGACTTTTTTCATCAGCAGATTTCGGGTCTGGTCGTGCTCAAGATTGCGCACGATTTCACCAATGCCGAACATCCCCATCGCCACGATCACGAAGTTGATGCCCTCGGCGAGCTCCGGCAGGTCGAAGGTGTAGCGCGCCACGCCCGAGTTCACGTCCGTGCCAGCCAAGCCCAGCAACAGGCCCAGCAGGACCATGCCGATTGCGTTCAAGAGCGAGCCACTGGCCAACACCACCGAGGCCACCAGGCCCAGCACCATCAGCGAAAAGTACTCTGCAGGCCCGAACTTCAATGCGAGGTCAGCCAGTGGCGGCGCGAACAGCGCCAACAGGATCGTTGCCACCGTGCCCGCGAAAAACGAACCCAGCGCGGCCGTGGCAAGCGCCTTGCCGGCGTGCCCGTTGCGCGCCATCTGGTAGCCGTCGATCGCGGTGACCACCGAGGATGATTCCCCCGGCAAATTGACCAGAATGGCGGTGGTGGAGCCACCGTACTGCGCGCCGTAATAGATGCCCGACAACATGATCAACGCCGAGATGGGCGGCAGGCCGAACGTGACCGGCAACAGCATGGCGATCGTGGCGACCGGCCCCAAGCCTGGCAGCACCCCCACCGCAGTACCCACAAAAACGCCAAGCAGGCAATACAGCAGGTTGGTCAGGGTGAAAGCAGTTTCAAGTCCCAGGCTCAGGTTGTTCAGAATTTCCACTGCGTGTACCTGTTCAGAACTGGAGCCAAGGCCCGAATACTTGCAAGGGCAGCCCCAGTAGCTTGACAAACACCAGCACTGCAAAACCCGCCATGCCGAGCGCCAGCAGCAACGCCTCGTGCCACTTGAATGCCGGGCTGGCGTAAGCGCTGATCATGATCAACACGACAGCTGCAGGTGCGAGGCCAGCACCCCGCATCAGCAAGCCGAACAGCACGACGGCGGCAAGAACAATGAACAATTCCTTGAGGTGGAATTTCTCGATCTTTTCTCCCACACGCTTGAACGAGCGAAACACGCCGACGGCGCCAACCACGCTCAAGAGCCCTCCCAACACCGTTGGAAAGTAGGCTGGCCCCATCTTGCCTGCGGTTCCCATCACATAGTCACGGCCGATGAAGACTGCCGACAGACCAAACACCAGAAAGATGACGCCGGTCCAGAAATCCTTCGGATGCTTGATCAAGTGGGGCACAGGTTCGGCTCGCGGTGATGCAGCAGAGATTTCACTTTTCTTTTCTGCCAATCAGTCCGCGTAGACGCCGGCCTTCTTGATGATGGGGCTCCATTTGTCAATTTCCGCCTTCAAGTGCGCTTGCAGCGCTTCTGGCGTTGCGCGGCTTTCAGCAACGGGTTCCGTGCCCAAGTCTGCAAAGCGTTGTATGACGCTCGGATCCTTCAAGGCAATCTTCAGCGCCTTGTTCAGGGTGTCGATGACGGGCTTGGGCGTGCCCTTGGGTGCATAGAGTCCATGCCAGACCGCCACTTCGAAACTTGGCAGGCCGGCTTCGTTCATCGTGGGGATCTGCGGCATCGAGCCCAGCCGGGTCTTGGTGGTGACAGCGTAGGCCTTGATCTTGCCGCCTTTGATCTGGCTGGTGGTGTTGGTGCTTTGGTCGCACATCAAATCCACTTGCTTGCCCAGCAGGTCGTTCATGGCAGGGCCGGTGCCCTTGTAGGACACGGTGGTCAGGTCGGCTTCGATGGCCGTCATGAACAGCATGCCGCAGAGGTGCGACGCCGAGCCGAGGCCGGCGTTGGCGTAGGTAACGTTCTTTTTATTGGCCTTCACGTAGGCCAGCAGCTCCTTCAGGTCTTTGGCGGGAAAGTCTTCCCTCGCCACCAGGATCATCGGAACGTCGGTGATCAAGCCGATGGGCTCGAAGCTGTTGGTCGCGTCATAGCTCAGTTTTTGGTACAGCGCCGGCGCCGTGGACTGCCCGATGTGGTGCAGGAGCAGGGTGTAGCCATCCGGAGCGGCTTTCGCCGCACGGCCAGCGCCTATCGTGCCGCCTGCGCCGCCAGCGTTCTCGATGATCAACTGCTGCTTCAAGGTGTTGCCCATCGACTGGGCAATCAGGCGCGCCACGGTATCGGTCGGACCGCCGGCCGCAAACGGAACAATGACGGTGATTGTTTTCTCGGGATAGGTCTGGGCGTTGGCCAAGAGTGACGCGGAGAGAGCGGCTGCGCTCACGAGAGCTTTAACGATGCGAGATTTGATGTTCGTCTCCTTCGAAGGACAAGGCTTGTTGCAGATCGACGCTGTGGTCTGGATCGTTCGTCAAAGCCTCGGCTTTGGCAATCGGAGATGCACCTAGGCCTCCTGCCTCCTTTGTAGCGGGGGCGATGCTGAAGCGCGGCTGGATTGCTTGATGAGGCCACCGCGCCTGACGCCCTCGTCAGCCCGCGCAGGAACGGCAAAGAGGCGATCTCTAGAATCGATCGGATGACCTTCGTCCACCTGCGTACCCACACCGAATACTCCGTCGTCGACGGCACCTTGCGCATCGACGAAGTGGCCGCGGCGGCGGCTGCCGACCAGCAGGTCGCACTCGCCATCACCGATCTGGGCAACCTGTTCGGCGCGATCAAGTTCTACGGCGCGACCCGCTCGAAGGGCATCAAACCGCTGATTGGTGCCGATGTGTGGCTGGAGCCTGAAGGCAGCGACCGCGCGCCGACACGGCTGCTGCTGCTGGTGCAGAACCGCACCGGCTATCTCAATCTGTGCGAGTTGCTCACTCGCTGCTGGCTGGGGCCGGCAACTCAGGCCCAGCCGTGGACGACCTGGGCTGCCTTGACCGAGCTCAATGGCGGCCTGATCGCGCTTTCAGGCGCCGAACTGGGCGTGGTCGGCCAGGCCCTGGTGGCTGGCGACATATCACGCGCGCGTAGCGTGGCACTGCGCTTTGCCGAGCTCTTCCCGAACCGCTTCTACCTCGAGCTGCAACGTGCCGGCCTGCCGGGCCAGGAAGCCCAGGTGCAAGCGGCGGTTCGACTGGCCGCATCGCTGCAGTTGCCGGTGGTGGCAACACACCCCGTGCAGTTTCTGACCAACGAAGACTTCGAGGCGCACGAGGCCCGGGTCTGCGTCGCCGAAGGTGAAACGCTGACCAACCCCCGTCGCATCAAGCGCTTCAACGCGCAGCAGTACTTCAAGTCTCAGGCAGAGATGGAAGCGCTGTTCGCGGATGTGCCGAGTGCGCTGGCCAACAGCGTCCTGATCGCCAAGCGTTGCAGCCTGAGTCTCGTGCTCGGCAAGCCGCAGCTGCCGGCTTTCCCGACGCCCGAGGTCGACGGTGAAAGCATGGCGCCCGAAGCGTTTTTCCGCCACTCGTCGCATGAGGGTCTCAGCGAACGGCTGATCCAGCTCTACCCCGACCCGACCCAGCGCGAGGCCGAGCGGCCACGCTACGTCGAGCGGCTCGAATTCGAGATCGCCACCATCCTGAAGATGGGCTTCCCGGGCTACTTCCTGATCGTGGCCGACTTCATCAACTGGGCCAAGGCCCATGGCTGCCCGGTCGGGCCGGGGCGTGGATCGGGTGCCGGCTCGCTGGTGGCGTATGCGCTGAAGATCACCGACCTCGACCCGCTTCAGTACAACCTGCTGTTCGAACGATTCCTGAACCCGGACCGCGTGTCGATGCCCGACTTCGACATCGACTTCTGCCAGGCCAACCGCGACCGCGTCATCGATTACGTCAAGGACAAGTACGGGCGTGACGCCGTGAGCCAGATCGTCACCTTCGGCACGATGGCCGCGAAGGCCGCGTTGCGCGACATCGGCCGCGTGCTCGGCATGGGCTACGGCCATGTCGACAGCATCGCCAAGCTGGTGCCAGCGCCGCCGGGCAAGACGGTCACGCTGCGCCGCCCTCCGAACGACACCGACACCAGCGTGATCTATGCGCGCCGCGAAGCGCCCGAGATCGAGGAGCGCGAGCAGAAGGAAGAGGAAGTCGCCGAGCTGCTGGCACTCGCCGAGCGTGTCGAGGGCATCGTGCGCAACGTCGGCATGCATGCCGGCGGCGTGCTGATTGCGCCGGGCAAGATCACCGACTTCTGCCCGCTGTACATGCAGCCCGGCAGCGACAGCGCGGTGAGCCAGTTCGACAAGGACGACGTCGAATCGATCGGCCTGGTGAAGTTCGACTTCCTGGGCCTGGCTACGCTGACCATCCTCGAGATGGCCAAGGAGTTCATCCGTGCGCGCCACCCCGATCAGCGTGACTTCGCGCTGGAGAACATCGCCCTCGACGATCCCGGCGCCTACCGGCTGATGAGCGAGGGCAAGACGGTCGCGGTGTTCCAGCTGGAAAGTTCAGGCATGCAGCGCATGTTGCGCGACGCCAAGCCCAGCGTGTTCGAGGACGTGATCGCACTCGTGGCGCTGTACCGCCCGGGCCCGATGGACCTCATTCCCAGCTTCTGCGCGCGCAAGCACGGCCGCGAGGAAGTCGAGTATCCGCACCCGCTGATGCAGGGTGTGCTGGAAGAGACCTACGGGATCATGGTCTACCAGGAACAGGTGATGCAGGTGGCCCAGATCGTCGGCGGCTACACGCTGGGCGGCGCCGACCTGTTGCGCCGCGCGATGGGCAAGAAGAAGCTCGAAGAGATGATGAAGCACCGCGCCATCTTTGCCGAAGGCGCGGCGAAGAACGGCATTGCGGAGCCCAAGGCCAACGAGATCTTCGACCTGATGGAGAAGTTCGCGGGCTACGGTTTCAACAAGTCGCACGCTGCTGCGTATGCGCTTTTGGCGTATCACACGGCCTGGCTGAAGGTGCATTACCTCGCCGAGTTCACCGCCGCCAACATGAGCGTGGCGCTCGACGACACCGACAAGCTGAAGATCTTCCACGATGACGCGAAAGCGCTGGGCGTGGTGTTCGAGCCGCCCGACGTCAACGCCGGCGGCTACCGCTTCGAGCCGATCACGCCAGATGCCTCGACCAAGCAGAAGGGCGAACGCGGACGCGTGCGCTATGGCCTGGGCGCGATCAAGGGCACGGGGCAGGGCGCGATCGAGGCGATCGTCGCCGCCCGCAACGAAGGCGGTGCATTCACCAGCCTGTTCGATTTCTGCGCGCGCGTTGACCGCGCTCGCATCAACAAGCGCACCGTCGAAGCGCTGATCAAGGCGGGCGCGTTCGACCGCTGGGGCCAGGAAAGGTCAGCATTGCTCGCCAGCGTCGGCCTCGCGTTCGACTACGCCGACTCGCAGGCGGCACACGCCAACCAGGGTGGCCTGTTCGACTTCGACGATTCGCACGGGGCCTCGACGCAGGAGCCGCCGCTGGTCGAGGCCCTGCCGTGGAGCATCAAGGAACGGCTGATGGCCGAGAAGGCCGCGCTCGGCTTCTACCTGTCGGGTCACTTGTTCGACCAGAGCGTGGACGAGGTTCGCCAGTTCGCCAAGCGCGCCAACGCCGATGTGCTGGACACGCGCGAGCCGCAGCTGCTGGCCGGCATCGTCGGCGACCTGCGCATGGTCAACGGTCAGCGTGGCAAGGTCGCGATCTTCAAGCTGGACGACAAGACCGAAGCCATCGAAGCGGTGGCGAGCGAAGAGCTGTTGAATGCGAACCGCGAGCTGCTGAAAGACGATGAACTCGTCATCGTGCAGGGCAAGGTGCAGCCCGACCGCTTTTCCGGCGGCCTGCGGCTGACGGTGCAGCAGGTGTGGGGCCTGGCCGAAGCGCGTTGCCGTTTCGGCAAGTACCTGAGCGTGCACGTCAACGGCGCCGTTCCGCCTGTGGCTGAGTTGCTGCGCGACTTCCCGGTGCGCCACGTGGTCACCGAGCACGGCGAGTTGCCGCAAGGCTTGTCCGTGCGCCTGCACCTGCACCGAAGCGCTGCGAACGGCGAAGTCACCGGTGACCTCGACCTGGGCGAACAGGCGCGCTTCTACCCGAGCGACGAGGCCATCGAGCGCTGGCGGGCAGCGGCCGAAGGGCGCAAGGCGAGGGTGGTGTACGAGGTTCCGACCAGCTGAGACTGGCGAGCCGACGCTGTCGACGGCCTGACCCTTCACCACATTCGGCGCGGCACCACGCCCCGATCGCTGCACAGGCGGTCCCCTCCGTGTCAGCAGCTTTTCCATTCGCCCATGGTTTCTGCAGTATGAAAAGTTTTAGGGAATATCTGTACTCACGGATATCCGGAAACAGTTCATTCCGCAGGGTTTACCCCCGAAGCAGGATCAGATTATCTATTTAGCATCCGGCACCATGATTTTCATAATGCAGCGTAGTTTTCGGACGCTGTGCAGTCAGACCATTCAATAAACCCACTTAAATATTTCGAACGGAGACGTCAATTGAATATTCCTCTCTCTCTCAGCGTCGCTATCCTGGCCGCCTTGTGGACCTATGTTTCGCTCAAGATGGGCCTGCCTACCTGGTCGGCGTTCGTCAGCTGGGGCTTCTTTTTTGTGGCGGGTGCCGACACGAAGGCTTTCGTCAAGGCGGGCGCTCCGATCATTGCCGGAGCCGTTTTCGGCTACCTTTGCATTTATGCACTGAAGGTGGGTTCAGGCGACATGCCGGTCATTGCCGTCTCTGTGGCAGTCGGCCTGGCAGCCTTGATTCTGGTGCTCATGATGAGCATGGAGTTGTTTGCGTTGACGCCGGCGGCCTTCGGTGCGTTTGCGGTTTTCTTCGCTTATGTTTTCGGCAAACCGGCGGTTGAGGACATCTACAGCCTGACCAACGTCGGGATCGTCCTTCTGACTCAGGGCATCGGCTTGATCCTGGGATACCTGTCGGTCTTCCTGCCCACGCTCTTCGCCAAGAAGGACTGAGTCCACGCCACCATCTCGGCTGTGGCGAAACCCCTCACAGGGGTTTTCTCCACGGTCGACTCTCCTGATTCGGGGAGCGTTGCACTGCCGTCATCTCGTTTGCCCATATTGAGGAGCCTGCATGAAAACCCGTGCAGCCGTGGCCTGGACGGCCGGCGCCCCGCTGACCATTGAAACCGTCGACCTGGAAGGCCCGCGGGCCGGCGAAGTGCTTGTGGAGATCAAGGCCACCGGCATCTGCCACACCGACCATTACACGCTCTCGGGGGCCGACCCCGAAGGCCTGTTCCCGGCGATCCTGGGTCACGAAGGTGCGGGCGTGGTGCTTGAAGTGGGCGCCGGAGTCACCAGCCTGAAGCCGGGCGACCACGTCATTCCGCTCTACACGCCTGAATGCCGGCAGTGCAAGTTCTGCCTGAGCCGCAAGACCAATCTGTGCCAGCTGATCCGCGGCACGCAGGGCAAGGGCCTGATGCCCGATGGCAGCAGCCGGTTCAGTCTGAACGGCCAACCCATCCTGCACTACATGGGTACCAGCACCTTCGCCAATCACATCGTGGCACCCGAGATCGCGCTGGCCAAGATCCGCTCCGACGCGCCGTTCGACAAGGTCTGCTACATCGGCTGCGGTGTCACTACCGGCATCGGTGCCGTGATTTTCACGGCTGGGGTGGAAGCCGGTGCCAATGTGGTGGTGTTCGGGCTGGGCGGTATCGGGTTGAACGTGATTCAGGGCGCAAGGATGGTGGGCGCCGACAAGATCATCGGCATCGACCTGAATCCCGCGCGCGAGGCCATGGCGCGCCAGTTCGGCATGACGCACTTCATCAATCCGAAGGACGTGCCCAATGTGGTCGACGCCATCGTGCAGCTCACCGACGGTGGAGCCGACTACAGCTTTGAATGCATCGGCAACACCACCACCATGCGCCAGGCACTCGAGTGCTGCCACAAGGGCTGGGGTCGCAGCATCATCATCGGCGTGGCGGCTGCGGGGCAGGAGATCGCGACCCGGCCTTTCCAGCTCGTGACGGGCCGCAAGTGGGAAGGCAGTGCCTTCGGTGGCGCGCGCGGACGCACCGATGTGCCCAGGATCGTCGACTGGTACATGGAAGGCAAGATCAGCATCGACCCGCTGATCACGCACACGCTGAAGCTGGAAGACATCAACCATGGCTTCGAGCTGATGGAGCGCGGCGAGAGCATTCGCTCGGTGGTCGTTTACTGATCTGCTTGGCGGCGGACAGCCGCATCCTTTGCCCGCACGTTTGACGCCGATCAAGCTGCGGCGCACGCTCGACCCCGATGATCGGACGCTGATCGTCCGAGGAGCCGGGCCTTGCTGTTCGCTTTTGTCACCCATGCCGACTGCCTGCGCCACGAGATGGGCGCGGGCCACCCGGAATGCCCCGAGCGGCTGGCGGCCATCCACGACCAGTTGCTGATCAAGGGGCTGCTCGATTACATGGTCGCGTACGACGCGCCGCTGGCGACCGAGGAGCAGCTCGCGCGAGCGCATTCGCCGGGCTACGTGCGAGACCTGATTGGCATGTCGCCCGCCGAAGGCCACCGCCAGATCGACCCCGACACGGCAATGAACCCCCACACCGTGCCGGCGGCGCTGCGTGCGGCGGGCGCGGCCGTGCTGGCCACCGATCTGGTGCTCAGCGGCGAAGCGGCCACCGCGTTCTGCAGCATTCGCCCGCCGGGCCACCATGCGACGCGCGATGCGGCGATGGGCTTTTGCTTCTTCAACAACGTGGCGGTCGGCATTCGCCATGCGCTCGCCGTGCACGGTCTTCAGCGGATAGCGCTGATCGACTTCGACGTGCACCACGGCAACGGCAGCGAAGACATCTTCCGCGGTGATCAGCGGGTGCTGATGTGCTCGATCTTCGAGCAGGGGCTGTACCCGTTCAGTGGCGACGACGCCACCGAGCCGAACATGGTCAACATCGGGCTGCCGCCTCGCTCGGGTGGTGACAGGTTTCGTGCGGCCGTGACAGACCATTGGCTGCCCGCGCTGGAGTCTTTCGCGCCTCAACTCATCTTCATCTCTGCCGGCTTTGACGGCCACCGGGAGGACGAGATGGGCAACCTCGCACTGGTCGAGGCCGACTACGCCTGGGTCACCCAGCAGATCATGGTCGTGGCCCATCGGCACTGTCAGGGTCGGGTGATCTCCTGCCTTGAAGGTGGCTATGCGCTGAGCGCACTGGGGCGAAGTGCGACAGCACATGTCCAGGTGTTGATCGGCGCCGACTGAACCCGATGGACAAGCACTACCTGACGCCGCTGTTCGCGCCCCAATCGATCGTCGTTTTCGGGGGGCAGCAGGATGGCGATCTGGGCAGCACATCGCTCGGCGACATCCTCAGACAAGCACTGCAGGCCCAACGTTACGCAGGCACGGTGCAGTACGTGGATGTTCACACCAGCGGCACCCTCGCCGACCTGGCCCAGGCGCATGCCGACCTGGCCCTCATCGCGCTGCCGCCGCAGGACGTGGCCGCAGCGCTCGAGGTGGCGGGCCGCATGGCGTGCCGCTCGGCGCTGGTGATCAGCAGCGGCATTGACGCCGATCACGCGACCGAGCTCAAGCGCATCGCCAAGAGAGAGGGCATGCACCTGCTCGGGCCGAACAGCCTGGGCTTCCAGCGTCCGCAGGCCCAGTTGAATGCCAGCGCGGCCGGCCCGTTGGCCAAAGCGGGGTCGCTGGCCCTGGTCTCGCAGTCGGGTGCACTCACTTCGTCGATGCTGGATTGGGCGAGCCAGAACGGGGTGGGCTTCTCGGCGGTGGTGTCGCTCGGCGCGAACACATCGGTCGATATTGCGCAGGTACTCGATTACCTGGCGAATGACGCGCAGACGCAGAGCATCGTCGTCTACCTCGAAGGCATTGGCAGCGCACGTCGTTTCATGAGTGCCTTGCGCGCGGCCGCCAGCGCCAAGCCGGTAGTGGTGCTGAAGGCGGGCCGCAAGCCGGCGGGCAACGAAGCAGCGCACACCCACAGTGGCGCCACCGTGGGCAGTGACGAGGTGTTCGACGCGGCGCTGCGCCGCGCCGGCGCGGTGCGCGTGCGCTCCTTCGTTGAGCTGTTCTCTGCTGCCAAGTGCCTGGCGTCGCGCTACAGGCCGGTCGGCAAGCGCCTGGCCATCGTCACCAACGGCGGCGGGCCCGGTGTCCTGGCGGCCGACTGGGTCAACGAGCTCTCACTCGAACTGGGCAAGCTCTCGGCTGCCTCCGTTGCTGCGTTGAAGCCGACGCTGACGTCCGCGGCGTCGCTGACCGACCTGATCGATCTCTCGGAAGACGCGAGCCCGGAACACTTTCGGGCCGCCATCGCTGCGGCGGGCAACGATGTACAGATCGATGGTGTGCTGGCGATCTATTCGCCGAAGCCGGGTGCGGACGCCAGTGCAGTGGCCAGCGTGCTGGCCGCCCTGCGGCCCGCGTTCGGCAAGCCGCTCCTGGCCTGCTGGATGGGCGACAGCTCGGTCGGCGCGGCGCGCAGCGTGCTCAGCGAAGCGGCGATTCCGAACTTTCGCACCCCCGAGGCTGCGGTGGGTGCCTTCGGCAACATCGCCACGTTCTGCCAGAACCAGCGCCTCTTGCAGCAGACACCACCTCCGCTGTCGGCGCTGTCGAAGCCCGACATCGAAGGCGCGCGCCTGATCATCGACAGCGTGCTCGCCGAACGCCGCCGCGTGCTGACCGAGATGGAGTCGAAGACGCTGCTGTCGGCATTTCACATTCCGGTGACGCAGACCCTGCTGGCGCGCAGTGCCCACGAGGCGATGATGATCGCCACGCAGCTGGGCTTTCCGGTGGCGCTCAAGATCGACTCGGCCGACGTCAGCCACAAGTCCGATGTGCAGGGTGTTGCACTCAACATCATGACGGGCGCGAGTGCCCGTGACACCTACAACGACATGGTCGAGCGCATCACTCGGCTGATGCCCACTGCGCAGATCAACGGCGTGACGGTGCAGAAGATGGCGCATGCGCAACGCGGCCGCGAAGTGTCGATCGGCGTGGTCACTGACGACCCATTCGGCCCGGTGATCGTGTTCGGCGCGGGCGGCGTGATGATCGAGCTGATCAACGACCGTGCCATGGAGCTGCCACCGCTGAACCAGTTTCTGGCGCGCCACCTGATCGAGCGCTCTCGCGTCGCCGAAACGCTGGCCGAATGGCGGGGTGCCACTGCGGTCGACATGGGTGCGCTGGAACAGGTGCTGCTGCGGGTGTCGGAGATGGTGTGTGCACTGCCGCAACTGCGGGAGATGGACATCAACCCCATCATCGTCGACGAGTCGGGCGCGGTGGCGGTGGATGCGCGCATCGTCGTCGACAACCTGCTGCAGATCGCGAACGGCGTCGCCCACAGCCACCTGGCCATCCTGCCCTACCCGACGCGCTACGAGCAGCTCTGGCCCTTGCGCGGTGGTGTTTCGTGCGTGGTGCGCGCGATTCACCCTGACGATGCGCAGATGCTGCAGCGGCTGGTGCAGCAGCTCTCGCCCGAAAGCCGCTTCTTCCGCTTCGCATCGAATGCCCATGAGCTGTCGCCGTCGATGCTGGCGCGCTTCACGCTGATCGACTACGACCGCGAGATGGCACTGGTGGCGGTAGTGAAGGAGCACAGCGCGACCGCCAGCGGCGAGATCGTCGAGACCGAGCGCATCGTCGGTGTGTCGCGCTACATCACGAACCCCGACCAGTCAAGCTGCGAGTTCGCCTTGCTGGTCGCCGATGACTTCAAGGGCAAGGGCCTGGGCTCGCGCCTGATGGAAAGCATCATGGATGTGGCGCGCGACAAGGGCCTGGCCGATATCGAGGGCCTGGTGCTGGCGAAGAACAGCGACATGCTCGATCTGATGAAGAACCTTGGTTTCAGCAGCAAGCGCTACGCTGAAGATCCCGACTTCAACCTCGTCAGCCACGTGCTGTGATTGGCGCGCGGCTGGCGGCGACAGCAAAAAGGTGATCCGATGCTGCGCAGACTGTCACGGCGCCTATCGTGCCGGGCGAACGTCGGGTTCGACGCAGATCGAACGCACACTCCCGGCCACTTCCGGTCACTCGACCGATCAGGAAATCGCCACGCCGATGACCGGTTTCAAAGTACAGCCGCCATAGGGCGACGGCCGCTCGAACGAGGCCCTTCCCCAAAGCAGTCGCTCACAGTCTGACGGCCCTGATCGATACCCAATGCAGGTGGGACGTCAGCTGTTGATTCAGCCGAAATCGCGCTTCCGACCCTGAAGCGACTTTCACTTCACTGATCTCGCGGTCGTGAGGCCGCCGGTCGATCGTGATCCGCCCACATCGCCACCTGGTAGTGCAGGTTGGATCGCCTGGGTACCTTTCCCCAGCCCATTCCGGTGTCAGCTCCTCGCAGGATCGCCCCCTACAATGAGTGACGATGCGCGCATTCCGTGCCCACCGCCGACTCACCACCTGGATCGCCGCCCTGGCGATCCTGTTGGCGTCGCTTGCGCCATCTCTGAGCCACGCAGTCGCGTCGGCGACCGGAACCAACTGGATCGAGGTCTGTACGACCCAGGGTTCCAAGTGGATTGCCGCTGGCGAGGACAGCTCGGAGCGCGCGCCCGCATCGGCGCATGTGCTGGAGCACTGCCCTTACTGTTCCCTTCACGCTCCGGATCTGGCTCTGCCTCCCGCGAACGATTCGGCGCAGTTGTCTGCACGGCTGGCGTACGAGTTTCCTTTGGCCTTCCTGGCTGCGCCTCGAACCCTGCATGCCTGGGTGAGTGCGCAGCCTCGCGCACCTCCGCTGTTCTCCTGATCGCCTGAACGCTGCGAGACGCCGGTCGTCCTGACCGGCCTCGCGCTCGTCGATCGCTGGCCTCGGCCTTCCAGCCGTCGCCTGCCTGCAGGAGAACTTCGTGAACTTCATCGAACGCGTCATGCGGGTCATGACGCACATCAACATCGGGGCCGCGCTGGGCCTCGCAGCCTGGGTGCTCTGGTCCGGCTGGCAGGTCGTGACCGGGCACATAGCACCCGCCTACAGCGTGGCCGAAGTCAGGGCGCTCGTCAGCCTGGCGCATGCAGGGCCTTCCGTGCGCATGGAACTCCTGCCGGTCCGAGAACACGGTGGAGCACCGCCGCCGTGCCACGAGCCACTGCCCGCGATCCGGCGGGCGGGCGGGCCGCTGACGGGAGCCGACCTGTGAAGCCCGAGGCGGTGGCGCCTTCGGATGCGCCCGAGGGCGATCAGCGTCGACGCGTTCGGCTGTTTGTCGCCTTGCATCTGGGCGCCGTCGGGGCCATCTATGCGCTGGCCCTGCTTGTCGGCGGCGGATATCAAGGCCCACCCATGCCGCCACTCACCGTCGCGCGTGCGAGCGCGCCGGACGCCATGACCGAGCCGAAACAGCGGGTGCCGGCGCCGCCTGCGAACACGATGGAAGCAGCGCAGTTGCCGGCCTGGGCGCAACGGGTCGAGATCGCTCGGCCGTGGGAGTCCCGCTGACATGAGGCAGGCCGGATGCCCCTCCGCCCCGCTGAACCGCCGCGACGCGCTGTCGCGCGCGGCGGTGAGCGTTGCACTGCTCGCGCTAAGCGGATGCGAGCGCCGCAGTGCGGAGGCGCCGTTCCAGTCCATCGACGTGAGCGGTGCCGAGTGGGGTCGCGACTTCCGCTTGCAGGACGCAGACGGCCGCACCGTGCAACTGGCGGATTTCCGTGGCCGCTGCGTCCTGCTGTTCTTCGGCTTCACCCGATGCCCCGACGTCTGCCCGACGGCTCTGTCACGTGCAGCCGCGGTGATGCAACGCCTCGGCGCGCAGGCCACGAAGCTGCAGGTGATCTTCGTCACCGTGGACCCGGAACGAGACACGCCTGCGGTGCTGCGCGAGTACACGCGGGCGTTCCACCCGAGCTTCATCGGCCTGTACGCCGATCTGGCCACGACGGCGTCGACGGCGAAGGCATTCAAGGTGTTCTATCAGAAGGTGCCCACTGGTGGGAGCTACACGATGGACCACACCGCCACCAGCTATGTGTTCGATCCCACCGGCCGGCTGCGGCTTGCCGTCCGGCACGAGCAGGACGCTGCGTCGTTGGCCGCCGATGTTGCACGACTCCTGGAGGCTGGCTCATGACACGCGTGGACCGCGCGCGACATCGGGTCCCCGCCTCAGCTGCCCCAACCACAGATCGCTTCAACCTCAATACCCTGGAGTAACTCATGCGTCTTCATCTCAGGCCCCTCGTCATTGCCCTTGCGCAAGGCTTCCCAGTCGTCGCCATGGCGCAAGCTGCATCGTCACCGGCAGCAGTACCAGCCCAGACCTTGGAGACGGTGACGGTGACGGGGCGCTTCAAGCTCGGCATCCCCGCCGAAGAAGTGCCGCAGACCGTCAGCAGCATCACTGCCGCAGACATCGAAGCACGCGCCTTCAAGACGGTCGAAGAGGCGCTGTCGCAGGTCTCGAGCGTACAGGCCGGATTGGCCGGTCGCGCCGGGTACGACGAGTTCATGATCCGAGGCTTCTTCCAGTCCTACTACCAGTTCAAGAACGGCTTGCGGCTCGACCCGGGCTACAACCAGCAGGAGGAGCTCTACGGGCTGGAACGCATCGACGTGCTCAAGGGCCCGTCATCGGTCGAGTACGGCCAGATCGCGCCGGGCGGTCTGGTCAACATGATCAGCAAGAGGCCGCAGTCCACGCCGATCCGGGAGGCCGGGGTGGAACTCGGCAGCTTCAAGTACAAGCGCCTCACCGCCGATGTCGGCGACACGCTGGGCACCTCGGGCGAGTGGACCTTCCGCGTCCCGATGGCATTCACCGACGCCGGCGACTTCCAGGACTACGTCTTCTCCAGGCGCCAGTACATCGCACCGACTCTGGCGTGGCGGCCGGACAGGCGCACTGAGCTCGTCCTCTTCACCTCGTACCAGAACGACGATTTCCGCCGGTCGACCGGCGTGCCCTTCGAGCTGGCCGGCAAGGTGAAGCGTTCCACCTACCTGGGCGAGCCGTCTCTTCCGACCTTCACCCGCCCGCAGACACAGTTCGGCTATGCGTTCGACAAGGCCTTCGACGGCGACTGGAAGTTCAGGCAGAACCTGCGGCAGACCAACTACCACGAGCGTGGCACCAGCTTCTACGGCAGCGCCTGGACCGACACGACCTTCACGCCCGGCTACTCCTACTTCGACTACAAGGTGTCGGTCCTCTCGCTCGATAACCAGCTCGAGAAGACGCTGAAGTCGGGCGCCTGGGTGCACAACGTCCTGGTCGGCTACGACCGCCTCAACTACCGGTCACGGACCCGCAGTGTCGGCGGGGACCTCGCACCCCTGGACATCGCGGCGCCGGTCTATACGCCCGCGGTACCCGGAGACGTCGAGGACTCTCCGGCGCAGAAGCTGAAACAGCAGGGTGTCTACACCCAGTACCGGGTGAAGCTGGCCGACACCTACAGCCTGAACCTCGGCGCCCGGCACAGCAAGGTCGCCAACGACAATTACGGCGTGCGCAGCGACTTGTCGAAGAACACCTTCAGTGCCGGCGTGATGGTGCTGGACGTGAGAGGCTTCTCCCCGTTTGCGAGCTACTCCCAGTCATTCGAGCCGATCAACGGCTGGGATCCCTACCTCTTCGACGGCAGCCGGCCGCCCAAGTTCTCGGAGGGCGCACAGCGCGAGCTCGGCGTGAAGTGGCGCAGCGCGGACGGGCGCCACACCGCCGTCGCCTCCTACTTCGACATCACGCAGACCAACGTCTACAACTACGTCGGCTTCGGCACGGCCGAAGGATGTGCCGTCGAGGACAGCGCTTGCGATGCCGCCAGTGATCAGCGCCACAAGGGCTTCGAGCTCGAGTTCAACTCGCGTTGGGGCCGCCACCTGGACATGCAAGCGAGCTTCACGCACCTGAACGCACGCATCTCCAAGACGCAGTTGGCCTCGGCCACCGGCGCGGTGGGCTCCCGGCCGTTCGGCATCCCGGCCAACACACTCGCCGCGACGGCCATCGTGCGCGGCGCAGGATTCGGCGTGAATGGGCTGGATCTCACCGTGGGCCTGCGCCGCGTGGGTGCCCGCACCGTGAACCAGAACGGCGACGCGCTGGCTGCCTACACGACCTGGGACCTCGGTGCCGCGTACACGACGGGGCCGCTGCGGTGGGCGGTGTCACTCAAGAACGTCACCGATCGTGATTACCTGATCGGCCCCTACTTCGGCAACGTGAACTTCGGCGCTCCGCGCAGCGTCTCGGTGAGCCTGCAGGTCGCGCTGTGATCCGAAACTGCGCCCGTCGACAAAACGCCAACCGGCTTGCCGGTTGACCGAGCCATGCGGGTGCGCCAGATCCTGGTACTGCTGCACCGCTATGTCGGTCTGGCGCTGGCCGTGCCACTCATCGTGGCGGGCCTCGGCGGGGCTGTGATCGCGTTCCAGCAGGAGATCGATGCCGCCCTGAACCCGGCGTTCCATCGCGTGGCCGACCACGGACCGGCGTTGACGCCGAGCGCCCTCGCCGCCCGGATCGAGGCGCAGGTTCCCGATGCCGAGGTCGTGTTCATGCCGCTGGACCGACAGGCCGGTCGGCCCGTGAGAACCTACGTGAAGGCGCGCGAAGGCGCACCGCCACTCGCATTTGACGAGGTCGCGGCCGATCCGGCCACCGGCACGATCGTCGGCCAGCGCCTGTGGGGCAAAGCCAGCCTCGCGCCGGAGGACATCGTGTCCTTCATCTACCGGTTGCACCTCTCGCTGGCACTCGGAGACGTCGGCACGTGGATCATGGGCGTCGCAGCGGTGATCTGGCTGCTGGACAACTTCGTGGCCCTGGCCTTGACCTTGCCACGACGCTGGCCTTGGTGGCCACGCTGGGCCAAGGCGTGGCGCGTCAAGACCTCGGCAGGAACGCATCGAACCGTCTTCGACGTGCATCGGGCCGGCGGACTGTGGCCCTGGCTGCTGCTGCTGATCGTGGCCTGCAGCTCGATCCAGATGAACCTGCCCGAGCAGGTTTTCAGGCCCGCGGTTGCCTGGTTCGCGCCGCTGTCGCCTGTTCCATCGCCGGCGGTTCCGCCGAGCGAACCGACGCAGGAGAGGCTGGGTTGGGATGAAGCGGTGAAGAAGGCAAAGGCCGAGGCGATCCGGCTCGGCTGGCCAGGCACGAGCGGCTGGATGCAGTGGGATCGCGAGGGCCAGACCTACCGGTATTGCCATTGCAGCCTCGATCCCGACGATGTCGACTTCGGAGCGCGACGGGAACTTCGGGTCGATTCCCGCACCGCAGACGTGGCTGTCCTGCGGGAACCGTCGCGGCGCACGGCGGCCGACGTGTTCGTCGACCTGCAGTACCCCTTGCACACGGGGCGATGGGGTGGCCTCGCCGGGCGGATCGTCGTGTGTGTGATCGGGCTGGCCGTTGCCGTTCTTGCAATCAGTGGCGTCTGGCTGTTCGTGCGCCGTCGAAGGGTGCAGGTGGCCGAGTCCACGGGCCGCCTCCGCGAAGGGCGGGTCGACCCGGCATGAGATCGATGAATCGGGTGAATCAAGAAGGGAGTCGGTGATGGATCGAAGAGTATTCGGCCAGGCGGCCGTGGCCATGGCGGCTGCCATGGTGTCTGTGCGCGCCACCGCGGCCCAGGGCAAGGCTGGTGCCGGTGCGACGAAGGAAAGCGCGGAGCAGCATCACCTGGACGTGATGCAGAAGTACCGGCACCTGTGGGACGGGCCCAAGCTCGAGATCGGCATGCTGGTGTACCCGGGCATGTTCCTGCAGGACTTGGTGGGACCGCTGACGATGTTCGAGGCGCTGATGAACCGCGACATCCACCTGCTTTGGAAGAACCGTCAACCGGTCGGCCCAGAGAAGCCAGAGCATCCGGGGATGATCCCCGTGCCACCCACCCGCACCTTCGCCGAGTGTCCCGAGAACCTGGACGTTCTGTTCGTCCCTGGCGGTGTGCCCGGCACGCTGACGATGATGGAGGACAAGGAGGTGCTCGACTTCCTGGCCGATCGCGGCAGCAAGGCCAAGTGGGTGACGAGCGTGTGCACGGGCTCGCTGATCCTCGGCGCTGCGGGCCTTCTGAAGGGCTACAAGGCCACCTCCTACTGGGCGACGCTGGATGTGCTTCCGGAGTTCGGCGCCATCCCGGCGCGTCGGCGCGTCGTCACGGACCGCAACCGGGTGACAGGTGGCGGCGTGACGGCGGGTCTGGACTTCGGCCTGGACCTCATCGCCCGGCTGCGGACGACTGAGTACGCCAAGGCGGTTCAGCTCTATCTGGAGTACGACCCAGCGCCCCGGTTCAACGCGGGGTCCCCAGCGAAGGCCCCGACCGAGGCACGCGAGTTCATGACGCAGATGTTTGCCGGCATGAATGCGGCGGCACATGCAGCTGCTCGAAGATCAGCGAAGCGGGCCTGAAGCCACGAGCGACGGACCTGCCGCAAAGCTCCAGGGCCATCGGACAGCGCCGTCGACGCAGTCAGGCTCGACCAGTTGATCCAATCCCTTCCTCATCCTCAACCAAGTCCACAGGAGATCACTCATGACCGGGAAACTCGTCCAGCGCCTCGCCATCAGCATGACCCTCGTCGCCGTTCAGTGGGCCGCCCACGCGCAGACCTCTGTGAAGGACCCCTGGGTCCGCGGCACGGTGCCGCAGCAGAAGGCCACCGGCATGTTTGCGCAGCTGACTTCCACCACCGGAGGGAAGCTCGTCTCGGCCTCGTCCCCTGTGGCCGACATCGTGGAGATCCACGAGATGGCCATGGAAGGCGACGTGATGAAGATGCGGGCCATTCCCGGCCTGGATCTGCCCGCAGGCAAAGCGGTCGACCTGAAGCAGGCGCTGAAAGCAGGCGACACGGTGCCGGTCAAGCTCGTCATCGAAGGCAGGGACGGAAAACGCGAGACCATCGACGTGAATGCGCCGGTGCGCGCACTGGCAGCCGGCAAGGCCGAGCCCAAGCACTGAGTTGCTCGCACCGGGTCACACCGAACGGGACAAGTCGCCAACAGTGCCGAACCTGCGACCGGACGGACGCCAATGACGGCTCGTGGCCGGCAGCGTGATTACCCCGCAACTCCACAAAGCTGACGCTGGAGCCTCGCAATCGTCGTAAGGCAGGGTTGACCCAGGACAAGGACCTCAACGACGCTCCGGCGCATCTTGGCTGGCCCTCAACTCGATAGGAGACCATCATGGGATCCGTCGCCAACGCAGTCCGTCGCGAGCCGTGGAACAAGGGCAAGATCGTTGGGCAGAAGGCGCCTTTCAAGGTCAAGGAAATCTGGGCCCTTCGTGTCCGACTGCAGATGGAAAGCCGGGTGCGAGAGCTCGCCCTCTTCAATCTGGGAATCGACAGCAAGCTTCGCGGTTGCGACCTCGTCAGCCTGAAAGTCCGGGACATCTGCCATGGGGACCAGGTCGCATCCCGGGCCATGGTGATGCAGCACAAGACTCAGCGCCCGGTGCAGTTTGAAATCACGCCGGCTACCCGTGACGCGGTGCAGAAATGGATCAAGCTGGCCGCGCTGAAGCACGACGACTACCTCTTCCCGAGCCGCATACACGACTCACCACACCTGGGTACGAGGCAGTACGCGCGGATTCTCGAAGGCTGGGTTGAAGAGCTTGGTCTTGATCCCGCCGACTACGGTACACACTCGATGCGACGGACCAAGGCGACGTTGATCTACCGGCGCACAAAGAACTTGCGCGCCGTGCAGTTGCTGCTGGGCCACTCCAAGCTGGAGTCGACCGTGCGCTACCTCGGCATCGAAGTCGACGACGCTCTGGAGATCTCTGAACAGACCGAAATCTGAATAGAGGCCTGATCGAAGCCCGGCCGGGGCCACCTAGCTGTCAAAGCCAGCTGGGCGACCTCCCTGCCGCAGGCGTCCAGAAAGTCAGCTTCCTGGCGCAGCTTCGCACTCTCACTCCCGGCCATCAAGAGTCACTCGCGACCGTCCGCTGTCTGGTCGCTCGGTCCGGTGCTGGCCAGCGCGCGGGCCGAAGGGAAATCCTCCAACGTTCACAGGTGGGACCAGATGCACGTTTGTCGCTTGGCCGAACACTGAGCAAGATCGCCGCCAACGTAGCCGGACGGCCCATGCCGTTAAACGGCTGCATCTGTGCAGCAGCCACGACCATCAGCCCGGAGCAACCCAGTCTTCTACCTTCAGTCCCCCGACGCGCAGGAACTCGCTGGTGTTGTGCGTTACCAGCGTCGCGCGCTCGGCAAGCGCGTGGCAGGCGATCCATAGATTGTTTGCGCCGATGGGCGTACCTGCGTCCTTCAGACGCGTGAACTGCTCAGCGTAGTGCTCGCAGATGGCGGGGCCTGCCGGATACAGCACCGTCACTTGTCGGGCCACGGCTTCCAACCGGCGAAGGACCTCTGGTTTTTTCGTGCTGCGCTCGGCGCCCTTCAGCAACTCAGCCCAGGACACGAAGGACATGCACAGCCTGGCATCCTGCGGCAGCGCATCGACCCGCTGCGCGATGGCGGGCGGCTGGTTCTTGATCAGGTAGATGAGGATGTTGGTGTCCAGCACGTAGATCACAGGGCCTCGCGCTCCTGCAGGGGCTGTTGGCCGGCCTGTTCAGCCTCCAGCGCTGCGATGAAGGCAAGGTCCGCCGCGCCCACGGCGCGCAGGGCATCGAGCAGCGCAGCGCCACGTTCGGCCCGCAAGGGATGAATCACCAGATCGCCCGACTCATTGCGCGAAATGCTCACACGGTCAGTGTCAAGCCGGAACTCGGCAGGAATGCGCACCGCCTGGCTGTTGCCGTTGTTGAAGACTCTGGTGGTCAGCGTTTCCACGTCGCGCCCCATGTGTGTACGTCAATGTGTGTATTTTCGTTCAAACATCGCTGGCGTGCAACCACGCCCACAGACCTTGCCGGTGTAGGGCCCCCGTCGGGGGCCTTGGTGCATGTGCGACCGACTGCTTCGGGGCGACGAATTCTCGGCAGCCCATGTCGCTGATGGGTCGGCAGTGTGAGTACGCGATCTTCGGGTGCAGACTTTCAGCCGCGATCTCATGCCTGGCGATGATGGCCGCCCGCGAATGACCGCTGTCACCGTCTCCAGGTTGCTAGGCGGTGTCCGCCAAGGTCAGGTTCCAGGGTAGACCGGCCGCTCGCTCCGAAATCGGCCACGGGCAGCAATGGGTCGACAGCAGGCATTCAGCCTGACGGCCCATAGCTGACACCCGGGAGCACCAACGCAGATGCTCCAGTTCGCTCGATAAGCACTCAACAGAGATCAACTACTCAGGTCAGGTGCTCGATTCCTGCAGACGGTTCTGAGCGGTCCTGCTAGTGCGGGGCGTCGCCATACAGGCTCGGCAGCGCCGGGGGGAGGGCCCCGGGTGTAGCGCTGCCATCCAGCACGGTCAGTGCCTGGGAGAGCGCGTCGCCCTGCCAGGCAGCGTGCGTGATGCACGCGCAATCGAGCTCGCGCAGCAGCGGGGTCAGCGCAGGGTTGTCGAGCCGGCGAGCCAGTGCATTCAGGCCGACTGGCGCGTCGTGCGGCCAGGTGGCGCGGGCCCATGCGATCAACGCGTCGCGAGCGGGTCGGGCGGCGTGGCTGCGGCAGGCCTTGTGGAACGTTTCGCGAGCCTGGGCCGCTGGGATGGCGGATGTCAGGGCTGCGGGCTGGGCAGGATCGCTCTGCATGACGCGGTGGCGGCGACGGTGCGACCACGCCCATGCGCCGAGCGTGCCCACCCACAGCAGGGCCAAGGCCACGCTGACCCAGACCCAAGCGGCCGAGGCGCTGCCAGAGGTGGTCGTCACGAATGGCGCTGACGATGCTGCTGGCGTGTTGGCCGAGGGCTCGGCCGATGATGAGGCGCTTGGTGCAGCGGGCAGCGCTTGCACATCGGCACCCGGTGCGGTGACCGTGCTCGTGCTGGCCGATGTCGGGTTCGCTGCAGCCACGACTTCTACCGTCACAGCGGGCAGCACTGCCTCGCGGCGCTGGTTGCTCACCACGTCCCACCAGGCCAGGCGCAACTCGGGCAACTCGTAGCGCCCGGGCTGGTCGGCGAGCAGCACGATGTCCTGGTCTCGCTGACCGACGACATGGCCGTCCAGCAGCTGATCGCTCAATGTGGCTTCTTCTGCGTGCGCCTTCAGTCCGGAGGGCATCGGTGTGGCGGCGCTCAGGTCTGGCAGCTGGTTGGCGCTCTGACCGACGGCGGCGATCCGCAGCTGTCGCGTCAGCGGCTGGCCGACCGCGATCGTCCTGTCGGCAGGGCCCCAGGCCTCTTCGAGGGTCAGCTGCTGTGCAGGCAACCAGTCGCCAGTGCGCTGGGCCGGTGGGCGTGGTTGCGCAATCAGCTTCAAGGCGTCGCCACGCAGTCGCAGCGGACGGGTACCGCCGATCTCACCTTCGATCTTCAACTGGCCGAACAGCTGCTCCAGAAGCGGATTGACTCGGCCGTTGACGTCGGCCACCTGTGCGTTGAGCACCGGGCCGTCGAGCTGGATCTCGCCGCTGCGCTGTGGCACGAGCAGGTAGTGGCGCGTGATCACCTGGTACGGCCGGCCGTTGCGGGTTTCCTGTGTGGTCACGTCCTCGCCGAGTCGCCGCACCAGGACGTCAGCCGTGCCAGGCAAATCCAGCGAGGCCTGGTATAGCTTCTTGTCGCTGTGCAGCTGCACCTTCAGGCTCACCGCGGACTGCACGTACGGCTGCAGCGAGTCCAGGCTGGTGGTCAGGAACACGTGCGCAACAGCATTGGCCGCTGCCCCTGTGGCTGCGCCCGGTGCGCCGATGCCGCCGGGCACGGCGCCATTGGCGGCGATGCTCAGCTCGATGGCAGCAGAGGACTCACCGTCCCAGGTCAGCCGAGGCACCTCAAGGAGACCGCTGCGACGCGGTGCGAGCACCAGCTTGACCTGGCGCTGCGACGACATGCTGCCGTTGAGGATCTGCAGACTGTTGCTGGTGCTGCGACTGAGTACTTCGAAGCTCTTTGCCAGCGGTGCGAGGTCAGGGTCGCTGCTGCCACTGCGGTCGCTTTGCAGCGTCAACTGAACCGATTCGCCAGCAGCCAGCTGCGTGCGGTCGACCGAGGCGGTGAAGGCGGCCCAGACAGGGCTGCACACCAGGCTGCCCATGAGGACCAACCCAGTGGCGAGCAGGCTCAAGGCAAGGCGCCGTCCGTATGTCATGGGGCACTTCCCTGGCGTGTCAGATGCTGGATCAGGAACTTGCGCCGCAGCAGGCCGCTGGAATCGTCGGGCAGTCGGCGCAACCACTGGTCTTCGGCCAGCTGCTGTTCGGTGCGGGGCGGTGGTGTGTCGCGTTCGGTGCGCAGTCCCGAGCGCGAGCGGGTGGCACCGAGCACATCGCGCTCGGCTTGCGCTGCGCTGTCCGCGCTGTTGGGGTCGACGCGGCCGTTGGCGCCCGTCTCCTTGGCATCGGTGCCACCGAGGGCGCCTGCGCTGGTCCCCACACCGCCAGCCGACGCCGCCTGGCCTGGGCCGCTGGCTTGCCCCGGTTGGGGTTGCGGCGCAGCCTGCTGGCCAGCGGCGTCGGGTGTGGGTGACCCCTGCGGTGCCTGGCCGAGCGGGCCCGAAGCTGGTTGCGGCGTGGGCTGGGCACCAGCGCCGCCAGCGGTGTTCGATGCAGTGCGGCCCTGCTGTGATGCGGGTCGCTGCTGCGGTTGCAATGCCTTGGCGACCAGGTCGCGGTTGCGTTGTGCATCGCGGTCTCCGGGGTTCCGGACCAGCGCTTCGTCGTAGGCCTGCAGGGCTTGTTGCAGAGCGCCCGCGCGCACCAGCGCATTGCCCCGGTTGTACGGCGCCTCGGGCGCGTCGAGGCCAGCGTAGCTGTCGGCCGCAGCGCGGTCGTCGCCGGCTTGCAGCTGGGCCCAGGCCTTGCGGCGCGGGTCAGAGTAGGTCTGCGCCGCGGCCGCAGCGCGGCCAGCGCGCAGCTCGGCCTCGCCACGCTGGTCGGGTGTGCGCCACAGTGAGGACCACCCGCCCTCGGCCTGCGCGGTGGGGGCGCAGAGCATCAGCGCGGCGATGCACCAGAGCGCCTTCACCACCACCCCCGCCGTGTCAAAAAGGAAACCAGCAACAGCAAGGGCGGCAACAACCAGACACCAGCGTCGCGCCAGCGCTCCGCCTGCACGTCACTCAGTGCGATGGCGCTGCTTGTCACTTTCGTCTGCAGTTGCGTCAGCAGTGCGGGCATTTCGTTGAGCCCGAAGACCCGGCCTCCGCCCGCGCGGGCCAGTTGCTGAAGCTGCGCAAGGTCCACCGGCTCGATCGTCGCGCTGCCTGCTCCACCGATCGCCAGCACATCGACCGTGGTGCTGCGCTCGCGCAAGGACTCGGCTGCGGCGCTCGCCGGTTCCGGATCGGCAAAACCGTCGGTCAGCACCACCACGTGGCCGCCCCTTGTCGTCGATCGTTCCAGCAACTGCTGAGCCATTGCCAGCGCCGGGCCCAGCTTGTCACCAGTGCTGGGCATCAAGTCCGGCGAAAGCGGGCCGGTGAGTCCGCGCACCGTGGCGACGTCGTCGGTCAGCGGGGTCACGGTGTACGGCTCGGCGCTGAACACCACCAGACCAATGCGGGCTCCCTGCGCCGCACCCAGCACGTCTTCGATGGCGTAGCGGGCACGACTCACGCGGTTCGGGGCGGCGTCGGGCGCGAGCATCGAGGGCGACAGGTCCAGCACCACCACCCAGCCATCGGGCATGGCGTTCGCCGCCGCAGGTTCGCGTTGCCAGGTCGGGCCGGCCAGCGCGAGCACCGCCAGTGTCCAGGCCAATGCCAGCCAGGGCCATGGCGCGGACCGGGTCGCGATCGTGGGCTCGGGCAGCCGCAGCGCCTCGAGCAGTGGGGCATCCACCAGTGCAGCCCAGCCGTGGCCAGACGCACTGCGCCGCGCCAGCCACACGGCCAGTGCCAGCAGCAGCGGCACCGCGAGCAGCCACCACGGCCGTTCGAAATGAAAGCGGGCCAGTGCGGCCTGCCATTCGGCCATCAGCGCCATCGCGGCTCCCGCAAGGCGACTGTCGGCACGCTCAGCAGCAAGGCCAGCGCCAGCGGCCAGGTGAACCACTCGTCGCTCGGGCGGACCCAACGGTCCTGTGCGGCAGCCGGCTCGAGCTCATCCATCAGCGCGTAGGCCTGTTGCAGCGCGGCTGCATCGGTCGCTCTGAAGTACGCGCCACCGGTTTCGCTGGCGATGGCTTTCAGGGTGTCTTCGTCGAGATCGCTGTCCTCTTCGCTGCCAACGCCAATGGTGTAGATGCGCAGGCGCTGCGCTGCGGCGAGGCGCGCAGCCGGCAATGGGGGCATCTCGCCGGCGTTGCTGCTGCCGTCGGTCAGCAGTACCAGCACCGTCTCGCGGCGGGTGTCCGGCGCAGGCCGTTCGCTGCTGCGCTCGGCCTGCAGCCGCTTCAGCGCCAGCCCGATCGCGTCGCCCAGTGCGGTGGCCGGACCGGCCATGCCGATCGACGCTTCTTCCAGGAATTGGCCGATGGTGTCGAGGTCGCTGCTCAGCGGGGCCTGCAGATAGGGCCGGGTGCCGAACATGATCAGCCCGACCTGGTCGCCATGGCGGCGTCGGATGAAGTCGCCCGCCACGGCCTTGACGACCTGCAGCCGGCTCATGCGCCCGGCCATGTCCTGCGCGGCCATCGAGCCCGAGGTGTCGACGGCCAGCAGCAGGCGGCGCCCTGTGGTGGCAACCGGCTGCGGCTCACCCAACCATTGCGGTCGCGCCGCAGCTACCAGTGTCAGCGCCCAGACCGCCGCGAACATCAGCAGCCGCCAGCGCGGCACGCGTGGCGCAGCGGGTGCCGCGCGCGGGCCAACCTGTGCCGCAAAGGGCAGGAACAGCGCGGCGCCGAGCGGCCGGGCCGGAGGCAGCCAGCGCGCGAACAGCCAGGGCAGCGGCGCGGCCAGCAGCATCCACGGCCATTCGAAGTGGATCACCGGCTGACCCTCTTGCACTGGATGAAGGCGCGAGCGCCGTTGAGCCAGCGCGCACGATCGGCCGGTGACGCGGGCCGATTCGGTGCGGCGGCATGTCCGCCATAGGCGCAGCGCAACAGCGCTTGACCGCTGTCACCGGCCCAGTCACTGCCGCCGTGGCGCACGACGAAGGCCAGCCAGGTGTCGCCGCTGAGTGCCGCGACCGTGTCGCGCCCGTAACGCGCGATGGCGTAGCGGCGCAGCAGCAGCTGCACCTCGCGTGCGATGTGGGCATCGTCGATGCCGGCCTGCCCCGACACCGTCTGCAGCTGCGCCAGCTCGCGCAAGGCCGCGCGCTGCCAGCGGACCGATGGCTGCCGGGCCCGCTTGCGCAGCCACGCTGCCATCGCCAGGCCCAGCAGCAACAGGACCAGCAGACCCCACCACCCGGGCGCCAGCGGCCACCAGCCGAGCGGCGGTGGCGCGCGGTCTGGGGCCAGCTGCTCCAGCAAGGTGTTGTTCATCGCGACTCGCTGATGAAGCGCGGCAGCGTCTGTGCCAGATCGCCGCCGGTGTCCAGGCGCAGCAGTGGCAGGCGATGAGTGCGGCTGAGGTCGGCCAGACGCTGCTCGCGCTGGGCCCAGGCGGCCACCCAGGCGGAGCGGCTGGCGGCGCCGTCGATCGACCAGCTCTGACCGGGCACGCCAACGCGAAATGCCCCGTCGGGCAGACCATCGCGCTCCAGCGGATCGGTGAGCCACAGCAGCCGGCATTCGGCGCGCAAGCCGATGGTCAGCAACGCGGTTTCCGTGGTCGCATCGAGTGTGCTGAAGTCGCTGAGCACAAACACCGTGCTGCCTGAGCGCAGCAGAGGTCGCAGGGTGCTGAGCGCCACCGCCAGTCCGTCCCCTGCGGGCTCGCCTGGGACCCGTGGTTGGCTCTGCACCAGCGCCTGCAGCGTGGCCAGCGCACCGATGTCACGGGAGCGTGGTGGCAACAGCTGGGGTAACCCCGTGCCTTGTGTCAGGACGGCACCGAGCCGATCCCCGGCGCTGATCGTGACCCAGGCCAGCCAGGCGGCTGCGCGCAGCAGCAGGGCCGATTTGAGTTGTTGGCGGCTACCGAAGTACAGCCCAGGGTGCAGATCGGCGAGCAGCCAGACCACTCGCTCGCGCTCCTCGCGGAACAGCTTGGTGTGGGGCCGGCCGCGGCGGGCGGTGACGCGCCAGTCGATCGTGCGGGCATCGTCGCCCTGGGCATAGGCACGCACCTCGTCGAATTCGAGACCGCGACCGCGATGCGCACTGCGGTGCCCGCCCTGCAACTGCGCTGCCGCCGGATGGCGCAGCAGCATTTCCAGCCCGTGCGCGGCGCCGCGCAGCGCGACCAGCTCGTCGAGGTCCGGCAGCAGCCCCATCACCTGCCCGGGTTCAGGGGGCCGGGACGGTGCGCAGCAGCTCGACGACGCAGTCCTGTGCCGTGACCCGAGCGGCTTGCGCGCTGTAGTCGAGCAGCAGGCGGTGGCGAAGGGCGTCGGGAGCGATCGCCTGCACGTCCTCGGGGCTGACGTAATCGCGGCCGTCGAGCCAGGCCAACGCGCGCGCGCCGCGCTCGATCGCTATCGCCGCGCGCGGGCTGGCGCCCCAGCGCAGCCAGCCGGTCAACAGCGCGCTGTAGGGCGCGGGGTGGCGGGTCGCATCGACCAGCGCGGCGATGTATTCGGCCACCGAGTCGGCCAGCGTGAGCGCCAGCACCTCACGCCGCGCAGCGAACACCTCGGACTGCGACAGTTTGTGCGGAGGCGGTGGCATCTCGACTTCAGAGACCGCCTCCTGCCGGGCCAGCGCCATGATCAGCCGGGTGGTCGCGCGGTCGGGATAGTCGACGCAGGTGTGCAGCATGAAACGGTCGAGCTGGGCTTCGGGCAGCGGGTAGGTGCCTTCCTGCTCGATCGGGTTCTGGGTGGCCATCACCATGAACAGGTGCGGCAGCTGGTAGGTGGCCACACCCACCGTGATCTGCCGCTCTGCCATCGCTTCGAGCAGCGCCGATTGCACCTTGGCCGGCGCGCGATTGATCTCGTCGGCCAGGATCAGGTTGTGGAACAGCGGCCCACGCTGGAAGCGGAAGCTGCCTTCTTCAGGCCGGTAGATGTCGGAGCCGGTGAGGTCGGCAGGCAGCATGTCGGGGGTGAACTGCACGCGCTGGAAATCGCACTCCACACCGTGCGCCATCGCCTTCACGGCGCGAGTCTTCGCCAGACCGGGTGGGCCTTCGACCAGCAGGTGGCCATCGGCGAGCAGCGCGACCAGCAAGCGCTCGACCAGAGCGGGCTGCCCGAGCACTTGCCCCTCCAGATAGCTGCGCAGTCGGTCGAAGGCGTCGTGCGTGCTGGCGACAGCTGGCGGCAGGGTCATGGGCGAGTGTCCGGCGGGGATGATCCCGCGTGAAGAAGTCGCTGCGTCTCCACCGACGCAGCAATGGCTCGATTCTCAAGCCATGCCGAAGGTTCCTAGGGATATCCGCGGTACAGCGTGAGGACTGTCCGTTTTGCCCCGCCAAGGCAGAGACTGCGCGTGAGCGAACGCGTGGTCAGGCCGCCAGCGGAGGGCGGGCTCGCCGCGCGTGTGCTGCCAGAGCGGCAATGATCTGTGCGATGTCGTCGTCGCTTTGCGCGGCGCTCAGGCTGATGCGCACCAGGCTCAGGCCGGACGGTGTGGCCGGCGGAATCATCAGGTTGGTGTAGATGCCCGCATCGAGCAGGCTCTGCCACAACGCCAGTGCATCGTCGCGCGAGTCGAAGACGACCGCAGCGACCGGGCCGGGCGTCGTCGTGCCGAGCCGGAATCCCAGCTTGTTCAACTCGCCGTAGACCCGTTCCGCGTGGCGCGACAGCCGCGCACGCAGATCGTGACCTTGCAGCACCTTGCGCAGCGCCTGATGCGTCGCGGCGATCACTGGCGGTGGTGGTGACGCGGTGAAGATGTAGGGTCGGCTGACCATGCGCATGAATTCCACTTCGGCATGTCGGCCGAGGCAGAACCCGCCAACGCCGCCGAGGCTCTTCGAAAAGGTGCCAACGATGAAGTCAACCTCGCCGAGCAGATCCTGGTCTTCGCACAGACCCAGCCCGCGTGGCCCGAACACGCCAAAGGAATGGGCCTCATCGACCAGCAGCCAGGCCCCGTGGCGCTTCTTGATCTCGACGATCTCGCGCAGCGGTGCGCGGTCGCCCAGCGTGCTGTACAGGCTCTCGACGACGACCAATGTGCGGCTGGCCGCCTCACCCAGGCGCTCCAGGCGACGGTCCAGATTTTCCGGGTCGTTGTGGCGAAAGCGGATGGTGGTGGCGTGGCTGAGTCTGCAGCCATCGTGAATGCTGGCGTGGCTATCGGCATCGACGAGCAGGGTGTCACCCTCGCCGGCCAGGGCCGACAGCGTGCCGAGGTTGGCCTGGTAGCCGGTCGAAAAGACGATCGCCGCCGGCCAGCCGAAGGCGCTGGCCAGGGAGTGTTCCAGGGCGCGATGCCCCGCATAGTTGCCGCTGGCCATGCGAGAGCCGGTTGTGCCGGTGCCCAACGATTCAATCGCGGAGATTGCTGCAGCTCTGCAGTCGGCGTCGTAGGTCAATCCGAGGTAGTTGTTGGTCCCGGCGAGGATCACACGGCGACCATTGATCGTGGCCGAGGTGGCTGAATGGACGTCGTCCATCGGTGTGGCGATCGGGGCCACCCGGCTGTTTTCAGCCAGGCTGGCAGCCAGTCCGCGCTGAACGGAAAACTTATCGAGAAGACTCATGGCGTGCCATGTTTCAGTTGGACGATGCCTGCACAAAGCTCGTCGATGGTGCGCGCCTGAGCCATGGTCTCCACGGGAATCGACAGGTCGAGTCGATCCTCAATCTCCATCACGAGGTCCATGACCTCGGCGGAATCCAGATCGGCCTCCTGTGCCAGATCGGCATCACCGCGGATGCCCATTGCATCGGGGCGAATCACGCCCAGCGCTTCTCGTATGGTCGATTCCACCGATGCTGTGGTTTCGCTCAAGGAGGCAGGCTCCGCCGATTTGCTGGACAACAAGCTCACGACGCTGCGCTCTCGGCCTCAATGGCTGAGCGCCGGGCATGACCCACGAAACGGCCGCGGGACTCGGTCGGTTCCTCGGCGCTGCGTCGCTCTATGAACTCCTTGCGTGCGGTGCTGCGCGACAGCTTGCCCGACGATGTCCGGGGCAGAGTGTGCGGCGGCACGAGTTCGATGACGCAGTGGATGCCAAATTCCACATGGATCGCCTGCTGGACACGTTCGGCCAGGCTGGCCAGCTTGCGTGGATCAGCTTCGCGGCATTGCACGACAAGCACAGCGGTTTCGCTTCCGTCGTCATCTGTGATCGAGAACGCCGATGCGTCGGTCGGCCGCACTTCAGGTTCCTGCTCGGCCAGATGCTCCAGATCCTGCGGCCAGATGTTGCGGCCCTTGATGATCATCAGGTCCTTGGCCCGACCGGTGATATACAAGGAGCCATTCGCTTGGTAGCCAATGTCGCCTGTGTCCAGCCAGCCATCAGCGGAAAGCACCTCGCGAGACGCCTCCGGGTTGCCGAAGTATCCGGACATCAGGCTCGGTCCGCGCAGATGGATTCGACCGCAACGACGCTCCGGCAAGGGCCTGCCGCGTTCGTCCCGGATCTCCATCTCGTAGCCCGGCAGTGGTTGGCCGCAATTGATGAAAGCCTTTCCTTTCGCAGCTGTTTCCTCAGCTGACATCGCAATGGCTTCACCGTGATGCGCCAGTCGGTCGATGTCGACCACATCACTGCTGGCACCGGTTTCGAGCGGCGCGAAGCTGACTGCCAGCGAGCATTCCGCCATCCCGTAGCAGGGCAGGAAGGAAGTCTCATTGAAACCCGCCGACGCCAGTACCGAGGCGAACTCATGCAGGGTTTTGGGGTGGATCATCTCGGCGCCAACGCCGGCCACGCGCCATGCCGACAGATCCAGCGCTTCGGTGTCGCTAGGTCGCAAGCGCCGAGCGCACAGGGTGTATCCGAATGGTGGGCTGAACGAGATCGTGGAGCGGTTGAGCGACATCAGCTTGAGCCACAAACGAGGACGCATCGCGAAATCGCGTGTCGGCAAATAGTCGACCGAGCGCTGCGTGGCAACGCAGCCCAGAACGATACCGACCAGACCCATGTCGTGGTAGTACGGAAGCCAGGAACAGAAACGATCCTCTGGCGTCAACTGGAAACCATGGTTGAAGATCGCCTTCAGATTGGCCATGACCGCCGACTGGGTGATCATCGTTCCCCGCGGAAAACGGGTGCTGCCGGAGGTGTACTGCAGGTAAGCGAGCTCGCTGGGCTCCGGCGGCCGCGGCGTGGTGTCCAGGGCGGGCAGCATTGCGAAATCCTGCGCCGTCCCGACCAGTGTCAGAGACAGGCCCTCGCTGGCCTCGCGCAGGAAGCCGACAAACTCTGGCGGCGCAAAGGCGGCCACCGCCTGGGAGTCGCGCACCAATTGGCGCAAATGCCTGATATAGGCTTCGCGGCCGCCGAGGTGCACTGCCGCTGGCAGTGGCACAGGCACCAGGCCCGCGTACTGGCAGGCGTAAAACATCACCGCGAAATCAGGGTGGGTGTGCGCGACAAGCGCCAGCCGCTGCCCTCGCCCCAGTGGTGCCAGGCGTCGCGACATCTCGAGCGCACGCGCGCGGAGTTCGCTGTAGGGGAGTGTGGCGATGAGTGCGCCACGGCCGTCGTAATAGTTGAAGCCGGAATCACCGCCGGCCGCGTAATCAAGCGCCGCAGCCAGGGTCGGAAAGTCCGCGCTGCGCAGTGCGATACCGCTCGCGGTCGGGGTCACACTGGCGTGGAAAGGTGCCGCAGCATTCACTGGTAACACCTCTGACGGCCATGCTGGCCTCGCAAGTAATCTTTCAACCCTCACCCTTTCGTACTGCAAGCCTTCGGCCGCTGGGAAATGTAAATTGAGCGCGTCCGCGATGCAATCAAACTGTCATGATCGGCACAACATGTTGCGGAAACCGCCAACCGAGACCCCGCGGCAGTTGACTCAAGCCTGATATTTTGACCGATTGCCATCGTTTCACGCTGTAGTGGTATCCAGAAACTCCGCGAGTTGCTCCAGCGTGGGGTAGTCGAACAGGTCAGTGACCTGAACGCGTTGCGGAAATTCGCGCTCGATGGCTTCGTGGATGCGAGCCAAAGTCAGCGAGTTGAGGTCAATTTCCAGCAAGTTGGTCTGTGGCGTCAGTTGTCGATCGACGACAAATGCCGCGCAGATTTGCTGCAGGCGCTGTGTTGTCGGAGTTCCTGTGCGCTGCTCCGCAACAATTCTTTGCTCAAGCAGACGCTCAATCTCGGCCAGGGGTGCGTCGAATTCACCCATTTCGAACGCCTCGGCGAGCGCATAGCGTTGCAGTTTTCCGCTGCTGGTCTTTGGAATTTGCCGCACGGGTACGACATGAGCAACTTCCAGGCCGGTTTGCTGCTGGATCTTGCGACGCAGTTCAATGACCTTGGGCAGGAAGTCGGCGACGCTTGCACGATGGATCACGAAGAAGGCCAATTCTTCCGTGTCGGCCACCGGACCGCGCACGCCCGCGGCGGCGACGCGGTTGGCCTCGATGTCAACGACCTCGGCTGCGATGCGCTCCAGGTCATGCGGGTAGTGGTTCTGACCATTGATGATGACCAGATCCTTCTCCCGGCCGGCAATGACGAGTTGCCCATCCCACAGAAAGCCCAGGTCGCCTGTGGCCAGCCACCCATCGGCCGAGATGATCTCTGCGCTGCGTGCCGGATCCTGGAAGTAGCCTGCGGTCACGTTGTCCCCGCGGATCAGCAACTGGCCCATCATGCGTTCGCCCAGTGTCTTGCCGCTCTCATCAACGATGCGCAACTCGACACCGCTGAGCGGTAGCCCGAGCTTGACCAACTCGGTCACCCGGCCGCCGTTCAGCGCCTCGTGGCGCACGGGTTCGCCAACGCGCAACCGCGTGGGGTCGACGACGACCGTTTCGAGTGGCGTTCCGCGCTGCGCGAAGCTGACGGCCAGGCTCGCTTCGGCCAGGCCATAAACGGCAAACATGGCGCCCGCTTTCAGCCCATGCGGCAACATCGTGCGCGTGAAGCGTCGGCAGACTTCCGCCGAGATCGGCTCCGCTCCATTGAAGATCAGCCGCACCGATGACAGATCGAGGCCCTGCGGTGGCCGGTGTTCGTACTGCCGCAGATAGTGCTGGAAACCAAAGTTCGGCGAACACAGCACGGTACAGCGTCGCTGGCTCGCGAGGTCCAGCCACAGCAGTGGCCGCCGTGCGAACAACTCGGTGCGCATGATCGCGTGGTTGATGCCGCTGGCCAACTGGGTCAGGTGGAAACCGATCAGGCCCATGTCGTGCGACAAGGGCATCCAGCTCATCACCGAGTCCTGATCGTTGAAGGCCGCGCCCTCGATGATCGACGCGATGTTCGCCGTGAGGTTTCTGTGCGTCAGCATCACGCCCTTCGGGTCGCCAGTCGAGCCCGATGAGTACTGGATGAACGCAAGGTCGCCCGGATCGGACAGCGCCGGAACGCCAGGCTCGCCGGCCATGTCGAGGCCTCCCACGATCACCGTGCGTGCGCGAAGCTGCTGCCCTTCGTGCTCAAGGCGGTGCGTGGAAACGAAACTTTCGAAGCGGTCCAATGTGGGCGCGTCGATGGCGACCAGCGATTGATCGAGCTGGGCGAACACCCGCAGCAGCTTGCGCCAGTGTTCGTCTGCGACGCCTGGTGCCAGCGGTACCGCCACGATGCCACCGAGCACGCAGGCCCAGAACATTTCCACGAAGCGTTCGTTGTCGGCAATGAACAGGATCAGCGTGTCGCCGCGCTTGAGGCCACGGCGCTGAAGCGCGCCCAAGGCGCCGACAGCGCGTTGGCGCAGCCGCCGGAAGCTCATCGTGCGCTGTTCGTTCTCACCTTCGATGAAGGTGATCTGGCGATCCTCGCGCACGTCCGCCGGCAGGATCGCGTTGAGTGTCTCGAAAGGCAGCATGGGATTCGTTTTCAGCGCGCCACAAGACGCATGTGGAGGTCGTGACGCGAGCGCAGGTTGACCTGGAATTCTGCCGCGGGTGGAACGGTGCCGTCGTATCGCAACTGGAATCGATCGGCGACCATGGCGAGGTGCATCGTCATCTCGGCCATCGCGAAGGTGGCACCGATGCAGTACCGCGGTCCCGCAGAAAACGGCAGGTATGCGAAGCGATGGCGCGCATCGACCGCGGCCGGCTCGAAGCGCAGTGGATCGAAAACTTCGGGCTGGTCCCAGTGCGTGGTCTGGCGGTGCAGCATGTAGGGACAAATGAACACATCGGTGCCTGCTGGCACGTGAAAGCCGCCCAGCACGTCGTCAGCCAAGGCACGCCGGGTGAACAACCACCCCGGCGGATACAGGCGCAAGGCTTCCTGCAGCACCTGCTCGACGTAAGGCGCCGTGGCTGAAGACGCCTCCGCGGGCCCCGGGGCCGATGCAGGTTCGGCGATGGCCGAGTGCAGCCGGGCTTCGACCTGCGGGTTCTGTGACAGCAGGTACCAGGTCCAGTTGAGCGCGCTGGCGGTGGTCTCATGGCCGGCCACGATCAGCGTCATCAGTTCGTCCAGAAGGGCCCGATCGGGCATCGCTTCGCCCGTGTCGCGGTCGCGCACTTCCATCAGCGTCGACAGCAGGTCCATCTCGATGCGCTGCTCCTGGCGCCGGGCCGCGATCATGTTCAGCACATGGTGGGTCAGCGCTCGGAATTTTGCGGCAAAGGGCAGGTCGCGCCGTGTCTCGCTGGTCAGCAGATCGAACGGATTGCAGCCCTTGGCGTCGATCAGGCGATCGAGGTCGGTGCCGAACAAGGCGCGCAGCACGATGTTCAGGGCCAGCTCGCTGAGGTCGTGCGTCAGGTTCACGGGTTCGCCGCGTGCGGCATGGCCGCTCCATCGGTCAATCAGGTCGACATTCGCTTGGTGCATCAGCGCCGAGAAACTGCGGATCACCTGACTGTGGAAGGCCGGTTGCACCAGGCGCCGCTGCCGAGACCAGAGCTCACCCTCGCTGGCCATCAGCCCATTCCCGAGCAGCACGCGCACGCGCTCGATGCCGATGCCCTTGATGTAGTTGCCCCGGTTTGTCTGCAAGACCCGACGGATGTCGTCGGCGTTCAGGATCACCAGGCTGTCGTTGCTGCGGCTTTGCGAGGTGAGGCGAAAGGTGTCGCCATAGCGCTGCGACAGATCGAACAGCAGGCTTGCGCTTTCGTCGTTGGCGTCAAGGTCGTGGCGCTCTGATGGGCCGGGGGCCTGCACTTCCTGAACCATAATCATTTTCTGTTTCGACCCTCAAATTGTGTCACGCACACGACAGGCGCCCCTGCGATGACCGTGTCGGTGCTGATCACCTCTGAGTTCGCGTTGTCGCCCGCTCTCGAAGCGCAGTGGTTGGCGAGCCTGCCGCCGCCGCGACGCATGCAGATTGGCGCTTGGCCCGACACGCCATCGCGCCATCGTTCCCTGGTCGGCAGCCGCCTGCTGACCCTCGGGCTGCGGCGACTGGGTCATGGGGACGATGCACTGGCCACGCTGCGCTATCCGACGAATTCCCGACCGACGCTGGCGTTGCCGGTCAGTTTCAGCCTGTCCCATTGCGATGGGCGCATTGTCTGTGCGCTGTCTACGCAGGGTGCGGTCGGCATCGATGTCGAAGCGCTGGGTGGTCTGATCGCAGGAGACTTCCATCTGTACCTCAGTGCGGCCGAGCGTGCTTGGGCTGGGCGCAGCACACGACGTTTTTATTCTGTGTGGACCCGAAAGGAGGCCGTGGCCAAGGCGGCCAGCCAGCGGGGGCTGCGCGATGTAGCCCGGGTCGACACGACACACGGCGAGAACCTCGCTGCCTTTGCCGGCAATCTGTGGCACACCGCCAGCGTGCCCGTCGGCCGGCGCCACGTGGCTCACCTGGCGCTTGCGGAGCTGCCATGCCAGCTGAGCTTTCACCGCGTCGCGAGGTCGGCGCTTGAACGCGACACCGAGCTCACCTTCTCCAGCACGGTACGGTAAGCTCGCCGTTTAACTGCCGTACTGTGAAAGCCAGCAACGTGACCAAACCCCACCGCGCCATCATCCTGAGTGCCGGACAAGGCAGCCGCCTGCTGCCATTGACCGAAAAGATGCCCAAGTGCCTGATCGATCTGGGGGGGCGCAGCATGTTGGAATGGCAACTGCGCGCCCTGGACCAGATGGGCGTCGCCGAGGCCGTGGTGGTGACTGGGTTCTTTCCGGATCTGGTCGAGGCCGAGTTGAATCGGGTGGCGCTCACACAGTTGCGCGTGCGCACGTTGTACAACCCTTTCTACAAGCTGGCCGACAACCTCGCGAGTTGCTGGATGGCGCGCGCCGAGCTCAGCGGGCCGTGCATGATTCTCAACGGCGATACGCTGTTCGAACCGGAGATTGCGGGCCGCTTGCTGGCCGCACCCAGTGCGCCCATCACGGTCACCATCGACCGCAAGGAGGCTTACGACGCTGACGACATGAAGGTCGTGACTGAGGGGGATCACTTGCGAGCGATTGGCAAGGCGCTGACCGCTGATCGCGTCAACGGCGAATCGATCGGTTTTCTCCGATTCGACGCAGACGGCGCGGCCTTGTTCGTCGCCGAACTCGAACGCACGATGCGCACGCCCGAGGGCCCGGGCCTGTGGTACCTCTCAGCGATCAATCGACTCGCCAACGCGGGTGCCGATGTACGCGTTGTCTCCATTGAAGGGCTGCAGTGGGGCGAGCTCGATTTCCCGGCCGATCTGGTTCAGGTACGGGAATTGGCGTCGACCTGGAACGTCGAGAAGCAGTCTGCTTCGGTAACGGCCTGAGGGTCTGGATGAGTTCGCTGCGGCGCAGGGCCATGGCCGCTGCAGTCGCGTGACTCACCGGTTGACCAGTTCGCGCGCCAACTCCAGGTCTGTGGGCTTGTCCACGTCGATGGCCGCTCGTCCATCGCGCAGCGTGACGATGGCGAGCCGCGCGCCGCCAGCCAGCGTGCCCAGGCGTGCGGCCGCTGCCGACAGTGTCAGTTGACCCAGGCGGTAGCGCAACGCAAACAGCCAGCCCAGGCGCTGCATCATCCGGAGCGGGTCCTTGCGATGGCGCTCCAGCTCGCGCCAAAGCTCAACCACACCCGCCGCTGCGGGTCGTGCCATCAGGAACAGATTGCAACCGGAGTAATCGCCATCGGCAAAGCGCAGCCAGGTGCGCCTGGTGTGCGGTGCTGCCGCCTCCACCGCAGCGCGCTCGGCCAGTGCGGCCGTCACGTCGGCGTCGGCCGGACAAGCGGCCAGAAATTCTGTGAGCCAGGCTGTCTCCAGCAAGGCGTGGTCGGCGGTTGTCACCAGCAGCGGGACACCCTGGGCGGCAAGTGCTGCAGCAACAGTGGCGCTGGGGCCCGAGGCCGTGGACATTGTTGACAGTGGCTTGCCAAGCACCGCAGGCTGCAAGCCCGCCAGTCCGCTGAGCAACTCAGGTTGCTCTATCGCGACGACGATTCGAGTGACCTCTGGCACCGCAGCGAGTGCGCAGACCACGCGCTCGATCATCGTGCGGCCGCCCACCTCGATCAGCGCCTTGTGACTGACGCCCGCATGGGCTGCCATCGGGTCGCCACCAGTGCGGGTCCCGGCCAGCACCAGCGCTGTCAGCTGCTTCACGGCGTGAGCAACTTGTCGAAGACGCGGTAGGTCTTGTACGGCTTGGCCCCGAGCGCTTCAATGACGTGTCGCATGGGCCGGTTGTCCTCGAGGATCCAGGACAGCTCGACCTGCCGCACGCCCTTGGCCCGCAAGCCCTTGCGCAGCGAATCGATCACCAGAAACGGCGCCAGCCCGCCGGCCATGCTGCCGCTGAAGCTGCGCCGGATGCCCATCAGCGGCACCCGCGCGGTGCGTGCGCCGCCCTTCAGACGCCACAGCAGCTTCAGCCAGTTGAAGGGCAGCAGCCGGCCGTTGAAATCGGCGATCAGCTCATTCAGGTTGGGCAGAGCGATGCCGAAGCCGACCGCTTCCCCGTTCATCTCGACGATCGCGACGCAGGTCGGATCGATCAGCATCTTCATGCTCTTGGCCATGTGCGCAATCTCGGCCTTCGTGAAGGCGATGAAGCCCCAGTTCTGCGACCACGCATCGTTGAAGATCGCGGTGACGGTGTCGAACTCTTCAAGGTAGCGCGACTTGTCGAGGTGACGCACCGTCAGTGCCTGCGCCGTGCGGCTGTCGATCTTGCGACGCGCAGCACGTGGCAACTCGTGGTCCATGTCGTACATGTAGGCGATCAGATCCTTCGCCTTGGCATAGCCCAGGGCCTCGATGCGCGCTGCGGCATAGCTGGGGTTATGGCCCATCAGCATCACCGGCGGGGTGTCGAAGCCATCGATGAGCAGCCCGGTCTCTTCGTTGATCGACAGGTTGAACGGTCCCAGGATGTGCCGTTTGCCGCGTGCACGAAGCCAGGCTTCGGCGGCTGCGAAGAGTGCGGCGAACACCTCGCCATCGTCTTCGGCGGCGATCATGCCGAAGTGGCCGACCTCCGGGTCAGCGATCAGTTGGTCAATCTGCGCACTGATGCGTCCGACATCCCGGCCGTCGCGGCGCGCCAGCCAGAATTGCGTCTCTGCGTGCTGGAAATACGGATTCTTCGCAGGTGACAGCGCCTCTCTACGTTCCATCACCAGGGGGGCCACGTACGCGGGGTCACTGGCATACAAGCGCCCAGGCAGCGTGATGAACCTATCCAGCTCCGACGATGTGCTGACAGGGATGATCTCGATGCGGCTTGTCATGCCACTGGCCTTGCTTTATGGGGTGCAAGGAAGCCCAGCCACAGCGTGCGGGCGCTGTGCCAGAAAAACGTCAGGCCCTGCCATGCTGTGATGATGTAAAGGCCCATGGGGCCTTCGCCCACCAGCACGCTGAGTGCCATGATGGACATGGTGATGTTGCGTCGCGCGATGAAACTGCGCACCCATGCATCGAGTCGAGTTGCGGCATGGAGCGCGAAGCCAAGGCGATACTTGGCGACGCCAAGAACGATCCGATCAGCGATGTAAAACACGGTCAACCAGATCGCGGCCTGGTACAGAGGGTCGCTTGTCGTCTGTGCGCCCAGACCCCAGGCAAACGCAAAGTACCAGAAGGGTGGATGCACGATGTCCGTTCCGTGGTCCATCGCGTTGCCGATCTTCGAATCGGTCAAGGTCAGTCGTGCCAGCTTGCCGTCGACGCTGTCGAGCACGCTCATGGCGTAGGCACACAGGAAGCCGTACAGAAAGTGGCTGTTCATGAACAGCGGCACCACGGCGATGGCCAGCAGGATCGAAAGGACCGTCACCGTGTTGGGATGGATGCGCAGCCACACGCACAGGCGCACCAGCGGCCACACGAGTGGCGGGTAGACGTAGCGGGTCAACAAATCGGTTGAACCCTTGTAGTTGTCCCAGAACATCTGGCGTTGCAGCCGCTGGCGCGCATCGGCGTCGTGCACCGCATAAAGCCAATAAGGCAAAGTGCGCCGCAGCTTGTTGATGTACGCGGGAAACTTGGCCTCATCGAGTGGCGCGATGCGCGCTGCTGCGACCAGTGCATCCGCCACTTCGCAGAGGTTTGCTGCCCCGACAGGGATGGCCTCCAGCAGTTCGGGCTGCAGCAAAAGCACCACCGCTCGCTCCTTCCCGTCTCCCCGCGCTGCCAGGCACGAGGGCGTGTCATCGGTAGCCAGCAGGAAGTCGATCAGCCGCGGATCGATCACGTTGCTGCCATCGAGCACCACCAGCGGGCCGTCGGCCAATGCGCGGCGCAGGCGGCTGCCGAGGGGTGCCGTGTCGGCGTCGATCGTGGCTTCAGGCCAGGCCGATGGCGTCAACTGTCCACCAGACAAGCACACGGATCGCGCAGGGATGCGCTTGTCGACACTGCGTCTCAAGCGCTCGAGAGATGGCAAGCCAAACAGCGCTTGGGCTTGCGCCGTGCTGGCAGTGTCGATCCACAGCCTCATGGTCGCTCGCAGGCTCGCAGGCGCCACAAGCCAATCGAGATGAACAGCAGTGGTGCCGCGACCGCCGTGACCAGTGGTGGAAGCTGACCGCTGGCACCCAGCGAAGCCACGATGCCGTCGAACAGCAAGAACGCCAGACCCAGCGACAAGGCAATCAACATGGCACTTCCGCCTCCGCCGCCGCGGGTGAGTGTGGCAGCCGTCGGCAGTGCCAGCAGCAACATGATGAACACCACAAGCGGCGCTGCGAATGATCGGTACAAGGCGGTTTGGTAGTAGCTCAGGGGTTGTGATCCCACGCGCGAACCCACGATCACATCGGCCAGCATGATAGTGGAGAGGTACGGTCGGGCCACGCCGAGGCGCAGCACTTCTTCGGGGTGCAGATTGGTCTGCCAGACCAGGGACTCGTCGTGAATCCGCCGCACACCAGACGGCTCGACGCGCAGTTCTGTCACGTCTTCCAATTGCCATGCCTGACCATCCCACTGCGCGCGAGCGGCTCGCAGGCGCGAGGTCAGCAGCCCCGCCTCGCTTGCGTAGACGCGGATGCCCTTCAACTGCATCCCGTCCGGGCTGATGCTGTCGATCGACACCAGCCCACCGCGGGTGTTCGCCCACAACGGCTTCTTGACCTCCTCTGCAGGCGTGCTCGCGTTCCACCACTGTTTCAAGGCGATCTCGGCGCGCGGCAGTACCGCTTGCACCAGGGCCACCTGCAACATCGTGAAGACCAGCAGCACGGGCAGCAGATAGACGAGCATGCGCATGAAGCTGATGCCGCAGGCGCGCATGGCCGAGATCTCCAGCGTGCGTGCCATCGCATTCAGCGAGGTCATTGTTCCCAGCAGGACCGCCAAGGGCAGGGCCAGCCCCAACTCGGCCGGCAGGCGCAGCATCGCGTAATAGAGCAGGCCGCCGAAGCCCTGTCCGCGTTCGAAGATGTCGGTGGTGACATCGAGCAGTTCGAGCACCTGCATCATGGCCGTCAACACCGCCAGCAGTGCCAGGATTTGTGTCCCGACGCGGCGGCACAGGTACGCCTGCATCGTGCCGATCATCGGGAACCCCGGAGTGCGCTGGCTGACGATCGCCGCGTGTTCATGACGCGCTTGGCGCGCGTCGGTGCGCCCGGGTTCGGGTGCGGTCGATCAGCGCTTCGATCGCCATCACCGCACGCAATACGGGGTTGTCTCCCGGCCACGCGAGGCTGCGGCGGAAGATCCAGAAGCTCATCAGGGCGAACACGACGAAAGGCGTCCACACCGCCGCAGCGGGCGGCAGGCGGCCCGATTGGCCCAGGCTGGCGCCGAGCTGAAGTGCGTGATCGAGTCCCAGCAAAGCCACTGTGGCAAACACAACGCCGGGCGTACGGCGGCCCCGTTTGGACGCCATCCCCAGCGGCAGTGCCAAAAGGGGAAGAAACGGGAAGATGAGTGAGCGTGCCAAGCGGCTGTGAAACTCGGCCGCGGGCTTGGTCTGATAGCCGTCCTGGTGCATGGTGTGCCACAACTCGGGCAGCGTCAGCTCTCGCACCGACCCGCCGCGCTCGGCCAGCGGTTCTGCCTTGGGTGAGACATCCCGGTCGGTCGCGCCCTGCACGAAACGAGACAGCGAGACGGCCGCGCCAACTTCCTTGGTGCCTTCGCTTACTCGCAGGACCAGTCCGTCTTCGAAACGCATCCGCAGCCCGTCTGGTGTTGGGACGAGTCTGCCGCGCGAGGCTGTCAGCACGTCTTCGCCGTGGGCGCCGCGTCGCTCCATGAAGACGCCGCGCAGGTTCTTGCCATCGGGCTCGATCACATCGGCGGTGAATGTCACCCCGTTCCCGATGTCGACGAACCGGTTTTCCTCTACCCGCGAATCCCAGCCGGTCTGCAGCACCCGGTTCACCACCACGTTGTAGCCGTAGCGCGCCAGCGGCTGCAACTGGCCGTAGAGATACAGGCTGAACATGGCCAGCAGCACGGCCAGCACGAAATAGGGCGCGGTGACGCGGGCGATCGACCGGCCGGTGACCAGCATCACATCGAGCTCGTTGTCATCGCACATGCGGGCGGCGGCCATGAAGATCGCGGCCGTGAAGGCCATCGGCAGCGCCAGACCCAGGTAGTGTGGTACCAGCGTGGCCGCCATCACCAGCACGATCGATGGTGGGGCACCGGCGGAGGCCGCCAGATCGAACAAGCGCAGCAGGCGTTCGAGCAACTGTGCGAGAAGCAGCGCCAACAAAGACAGCGCCAGCGGACCGGCTATGAGGCGCAGCGCGTAGCGGTCGAGTCGGTCGAAAGCGAACCAGGGACGCAAGGTCTCAGCCCGTTTGCCGCAGCCAGGCGTCTCGCAACTGCGCCAGCAGCGCGTCGCTCGTGATGGCATCGGGTGCCACCGCGGCATCGAGCATCGGCGGGCCGGGCCAGCCAGCGTCCGGGAAGTCGGTGTTGCCGAACCGGCGCGAGCCTTCGTAGCGCGGGATCACGTGAAAGTGCACGTCCGGGTCGACCATCATCAACATCAGGTAATTGATCCGCTCGTAGCGCACCACATCGCGCAGCGCGCCTTCGATGCGGCGTATCACCGCTCGCATGTCGGCATAGGCTTGCGGACTCACATCGGAGAACGCACGCACCGGCTCACGGCAGATCAGCACCAGCGACCCCAGAGCGGGCTGCTTCGGACGCAGCAGCACCGTCCAGTGATCCGTCTGAGCGATTCGTGAGGCCGGGTCACCGAACTTGATCTCGGTGGCCGTCTTGGGTGCAGCGTCAGCCATGGTCGATTCAGCTCTTTTCTCAGACCAATCGATTATCGCTTGCATGCCCGGGGCGCATTTGCGGCAGGCGCAGCTCGTAGACGCTGTCTGTCTTGAATGCCTGGTCCGAGACCGACCATCGCCGCACCGTGACTTCGATGCCGCGCTCGCCAGCACTGCCGACCAGTCGCAGCCGATGCCATCGTGCGCCCTCGTCCTGCGGATTGGGCAGCGCCGTGGACGACGGGACGCACAGGCAAGGAATGGACCCGCTCGGCCCCGCGATCGTGTCCAGCCTCGCGCTCCGAGCGTGTCCGTGCAAGACCAGCTCAGCCCCGGTACGCCGGAGCACCGCGCGCAAGTCGCTGCCATCAGCCAGAGCCTTGCGCCAGCCGATGGCCCCTGCTGCCGCGGGATGGTGAAGCATCACGATGCGCACCTGTGCGGCGTCACCTTCGGCACGAAGTGCCTGTTCGAGGCGTGCGAGCTGCGCGGCACCCAGGCGGCCGCGCGCCAGCAGCGGCGGGGTCGGCAACGCCGAATTCAAGCCGATGAGCGACACCTCGTCCACCCGATGCACAAATGGCCAGTCATCTTGCAGCCGCGTCCAGCGGTCCCACAGGCCGAGGCCTTCGGCGGCCGGCACGGGCACCAGCGCGTCGTGGTTGCCGGGAACCAGGCTGATCCGATCAGCCGGCACCAGCGCCGACAACCACTCGGCGGCCCGCCGGAATTCGCCCGGCAGCGAGAAATTGGTGATGTCGCCCGTGACCAGCACATGATTCACCGCGTGATCGCGCAGGTCCTGAGCGAGCGCGGCGAGGACCTCACCGCTTTGCACTGCGTGGCGCTTCTGCCAGGACCAGACGCTGAGCTGCCGCTTCGAGAACCGCTGGCGCCAGCTCAGATGCGGCTCGAAGGGCAGGTGCAGGTCGGAGATGTGGGCGAGCGTCAAATCGCTCATCGATAATGCGCGGCTGCTGATTTGACTCGCTGTCGCGATGTCCACGCCTTGAGAATTCACCCTCCGATGATGCCAAAAGAATTTTCGCCACCGGGCAACGGGCTCTGCTCTTGAGCGCCGCACCAACGCCAGAGCGCCGGACTGCCGGCATCGTCGTCGGTGATTCGCCGCTGCGCTTGTGGGGCCTCACCTCGACACAGCGGCTGCAACGTCAGCTCGCACGCGCCCAGGCCAAGGCTGATGTTTGCGATGCGCAACGGCTGGTCCTGCTGCGTGCCGACTGGGTCTACGACGACGCCTTCGTGCGCAGCCTCGCCTCGGCCGATGAAGACCTGGCGCTGACCGCGCCGGACGGTGGCGTCATCGCAATGAGCTTGTCGGCTGCGTCACTGCCGGCGTCCGAGGCGTCATCGATGCTGGCCGATCGGCGCGCACCCGCCGCCGCTCGCCTCGTGACGCCGGAGCAGTTGACCGACGGCTACAACGATGTCTTGCGCAAGCGCGAGCCACCGTACCTGATGCCCCTGACGGCAGCCGAACTGCCAGCCATCGAAAAGCGCATCTTCGCGGGCTCCTACAAGGGCGTCACCGATGTGGTCACGCTGCACGTCTGGCCCGCCCCTGCGCGGGCCGTGACGCGGTGGTGCGCCAACAACGGCATTTCGCCGAACCAGGTCACCTCGGCCAGCCTGGTGTTGGTCTTCGTGGCCATGTGGCTGTTCTGGACCGGCCACTATGGCTGGGGCATGCTGGCGGCCTGGGTCATGACCTTCCTCGACACCGTCGACGGCAAGCTCGCCCGGGTGACGCTGACCTCGACCCGCTGGGGCAATGTGTTCGATCACTCGATCGACCTGATCCACCCGCCGTTCTGGTGGTGGGCGTGGATCGTCGGTCTGCCGGCCGCGGGGTTCAGCTTGACCCAAACCGGTCTGGTGCTGACGGTGATCGTCGGCGGCTACGTGCTGCAGCGCATCGAGGAAGGCATCTTCATGGCCTGTTTCAAGATGGACATGCACGTCTGGCAGCGCTTCGACAGCTGGCTGCGCCTCTACACCGCACGGCGCAATCCCAACCTGCTGATCCTGAGCGCGTCCCTGCTGGCCGGGCGTCCCGATATCGGCATCCTCGTGGTCGCGTGGTGGACAGCGATCTGTCTGGTCATCCATGCGCTGCGCATCGTGCAGGCGGCCTTTGCGCGGCGGCGCGGGCCTCTGCGGTCGTGGTTGTCGGTGTGAGCGAAGAGCTGCTGCGCGACCTCCTTGCTGAGGAACTGCAGCGCGAGTTGCCACCCGCGGTCACCGCGCTGGCTGTGCAGCTGGCCCAGCGCGCCAACGGTGAGGCTGCAGCAGTACTGTTCTATGGGTCCAACCTGCGCGATGCGCGTCTGGACGGCGTACTCGATTTCTATGTCTTGCTCGACCGCGTGAGCGCGTGGCCGGGACCGCGGCTGGCGGCGCTGGCGAACTGGCTGCTGCCACCAAACGTTGGCTACATCGAGGCCACGGTGGATGGTCAGGCGTTGCGTGCGAAGTACGCGCTGATCAGCGTCGCGCAGTTCCACCGCGGCGTGTTGCCTGCTGCAATCGACACCACCCTATGGGCGCGCTTTTCGCAACCCAGTTGCTGCGTTTGGGCGCGCAGCGACGCGGATCGTGAGGCCACGACCGATGCGGTGCGGCAGGCGGTGATCACCGCCTCGGGATGGGCTGCCGACCTCGGCCCCGCGCGTGGTGACGCGCTGGCGTACTGGCGTGCCCTGTTCGCCAACACCTATGCCGCCGAATTGCGGGTCGAAAGAAGTGCTCGCGGCGACGACCTGGTCGCGCGGGATGCCGAGCGCTATGCGACCTTGCTGCCCAAGGCCTGGCGGTCAGCGGGGATCGCCTTTGAGTCCACCGTCGAAGGCCAACTGGTGCCGCAGTTGTCGGCCTCTTCGCGTGCTGCCGCCGAGCGCCGTTGGGCGGTGCGCAGACGGCTTGGCAAGCCATTGAACATGTTGCGGCTGCTGAAGGCTGCATTCACCTTTGATGGCGCGATGGATTACGCGCTGTGGAAAGTGGAGCGCCATTCAGGCGTCAGACCCGAGGCCACGGCCTGGCAGCGACGCCATCCGCTGCTGGCCGCACCGGGCCTGTACCGGCGCTTGCGCAAGCTGAACTTATTGCGCTGAAGGCGACGAAAACCACATGAGCAATCGCGATATTAGCGGTCTGATTGCAGGTCCAGCCTCAGCTTCGGCCGCACCGCGCTTCGCGTGGTGGGCGAAGACGATGGATTTTCGGAACGCGGGAGTGCGCATACGCGCGGCGATCGTGATGCGTGCGGCGGCACAACGAGGCGTCGCAATCGATTGGTTCAAAGAAGAGGACGTCCAGCGTTATCGCTGCGTGGTGGTTAGCGGGCGACACGATGACGAAACGTTGCTCCGGCTGCAACGTTTCAAGCAGGACGGAGGTCGATTTGTTCTCGATCTCTGCGACAACCACTTCATCCCTGCTTCACAGAAGCCCAAACATCTTCATAGATGTGAAAACGTGCGTGCGCTGGCTGCCATGGCGAATGCGATCGTTACTTCCTCGGATACGCTGGCTCAGATCGTCCGTCGTGAATGTCCAACGGCAGATCGCATCGTAGTGATTGGAGACCCGCCAGACGATCTTTCGATCATCAAGACTCCACTGTGGCATCGGTACGTCAGCAACTGGCAGTTGAGTCGCGAGTGCGCTCGCTTGAACAGCGTTGCACCGGCAGGAGTGGCTCGGCTCATATGGTTCGGTGCTTCCGGGGGGCATAGGAAGCTTTCTGGACTGATCGATCTGGCGCGGATCGCGCCGATGATTTCCCAGCTGGCTCAGACCCACCCGCTGCACCTGACCGTCGTCACCGACAACCTGAAGCTCCACAAGGAATGGATTGCACCTACCCTGCCGTCGAGCCGATACATCGCTTGGAACCCTAGGACTTTCGACAGTTTGTTGCGGCAGCAGCACATCGTTCTGATTCCAGCGCAATCGAATGAGTACACGGCCTGCAAGACCGACAACCGCGTTGTCACCGCATTGCGCGCAGGCCTCGCGGTGGTTGCAGATACTGTGCCGAGCTATGCGCCTTATGACGGCACCATCATGCTCGGCAACATGGAAGAGGGGCTGCGGCAGTATTTGACTAACCCAGCGCGTCGTGCTGCAGATGCCTCCAGAGGTCAGGCGATGGTGATAAGTGCCGACAGCACAGAGCGTGTCCTTTCCCAATGGCTCGACTTATTGAACTGCGCCTAGGAGTTTGGGCGGCAGGAGGGAAGTCCCTGGGATGTGCCCTGCAAGGCGAGCCGTCTTCAGGTTGGGGGCTCGTCGCGAACGCGTACTTCTCAACTCTCATCCTCGAGATCTTTCAATGAATATGCAATCGACAGAGTCTCTGAGCCCCGCACCCATCGTGATTGACCAAAGTGCTGGTCAGAAAAAGCTTCACCTGGCGTTGTTCATTTCAGGCCTTGCGGTCGGGGGTGTCGAACGCACGATGCTGGCGTTGGCACACGCTCTGGCCCAGCGCGGACACAGGGTCGATCTGCTGGTCACCAAGGGGCAAGGGTTCTTTGAGGATGCAGTGTCGCCACTGGTCCGCTTGATTGACCTCGAACCGCGATGGATGCGCGCCCCTCTTATTGGCGGCTGGTCGAAGCGCAAGCGAAGTTTGGCGAGCGCGCCTGCCGTGGCGAGTTATCTGCGCAGCAACCGACCTGATGTCCTGATGGCTGCGTCGCATTACGTCAACCTGGGCGCCATATGGGGGCGCCGACTGGCGGCCACTGGAACCCCTTTGGTCATCCGGCAGTGCACGCATCTGTCCCATGCGCTCACCAACACGAGTTGGCCGACCGGTCGACGGCCGTTCCTGGGATGGATGGTGCGCCGATACTTCCCCGAAGCGGACGCGATTGTGGCGGTGTCGAATGGCGTCGCGGATGACCTCGCCGTGGTCGGTTCGCTACCCCGCCAGTCCATTCGCACGATCTACAACCCGGTGGTCACACCGGATCTGCAGGCGCGTGCCTCGGCACCCGTGAATCACCCCTGGTTCGCGCCGGGCGCGCCACCGGTGATCCTGGGGGTAGGGAGACTGGCGGCGCAAAAGGACTTTCCCACCTTGATCAGGGCCTTCGCCAAGGTTCATGCGCTTCGCCCCGTGCGTCTGATGATCCTGGGCGAAGGGAAAAAGCGCCGAGAACTCGAGCAACTGGCAGAGTCATTGGGGGTACTTCAGGATCTGGCATTGCCTGGGTTCGAGGAAAACCCATTTGCCTACATGGCGCACGCGTCGGTGTTTGCGTTGTCGTCTCTGTATGAAGGGCTGCCCGGCGTTCTGATTCAGGCGATGGCCTGTGGATGTCCGGTGGTCAGTACGGATTGTCCCAGCGGCCCGATGGAGATTTTGCAGAATGGGCTCTATGGCCCACTCGTTCCCGTGGGCAACGACGCCGAGCTGGCCATTGCGATTCAAACCCAGTTGGACGCTCCGCGTCAGCCCGAACGATTGAAGGCACGCGCATCCGAGTTTTCGATGGACCGCGCCGTGGATCAGCATCTGGAAGTTCTGTTCCAGGCCTTCTCGGGAAGCGGTGTTTGAGGGCAGACGGTTCGCCTGGGGCGCCGCCTCTACCTCTGTGGGGGATGGCGGTTGTGGCTGTACCGGCTGCAAGATCGGCCGCCATGGCCAGATGCATGGCCATCAGCGCAAGGCGCTCACGGACTCGTTTTGTTACAGGCCGTCTCGCTGGCGACGTGTCACTGGGCTAGGATCATTGATCAGCCCCGCTGCAATTTGATGTGGGAATCAGAACTGGCCGTGAAGGGCAATCGATGGGCCTGTCGGCCTTCAGTACTGACTTGCTGAATGAGAGGATTGACGGGATATGCCCAATGTGTCGAAGCACATAGCGGTGCTTTTGTATGGTCCGACCGGCGGTGGCGCAAGCCGTCGATGTTTGACTCTGGCTTGTGAGTTTGCCCAACTCGGGCATCGCGTTGACTTGGTGGTCGTTGACCCCGCCGGTCCGCTGAGGAGCTTGATACCCGACACCGTTCGCTTGGTGCCATTGAACAGCGTCTATCTCAAACTGCCCATCAGGCCAAAAAAGCGGCGGTGGGGGGCTTGGGCGTCGATCTGGGCCCTTGCTGCGTATCTGCGACGCGAGCAGCCCGACGTGATCCTGTCGGGTGTGAACACCATGCATCTGGCGGCCATCTGGGCTCACATGATCGCGCGCCAGCCTGTGCGACTGGTACTCAGAATTTGCACGCACCTGGGGGCTGCCGCTTCCAATGCTCCTCGCAAGAGGCCTTTGCTCAGTTGGCTTGCTCGGCGCTTTTATCCACGCGCCGACGTGATCGTCACGCTGACTCGCGACATGGCCGACGACACATCCAGAAGAATTGGTGTGCCGACTGAGCAAGTCACCGTCATTCCCAGTCCGGTCGTTTCTCCTGAGATTGCCCTGCTCGCCAACGAGCCGCTGGACCACCCATGGTTCAGTCCGAACAGTCCGCCGGTCGTTCTCGGAGTTGGACGGCTGGTGAGGCAGAAGGACTTTCCGACCTTGCTCAAGGCGTTCGCCGAGGTAAGGCGGGAAAGGGCATTGCATCTGGTGATTCTTGGCGAGCCGAAGGACGCTGGCGTTCGAGCACATCTGGTCGAACTCGCAGAGCGCCTCGGCGTCGCGGACGACTTGTACTTTGGGGGCATGGTTGAAAACCCTTTCGCATACATGGCTCGCTCCGGGGTATTCGTGCTTTCGTCCGCGTGGGAAGGGCTTTCTGGCGCGCTGATCGAGGCCATGGCCTGCGGTTGCCCTGTGATCAGTACCGATTGCCCGGGCGGCTCGTCGGAGACGCTCGCCGGCGGCGCCTATGGCCCACTGGTGCCGGTTGGTGATTACAGCGCGATGGCCGCCGCCATACGTCGTGTACTGGACCATCCGCACGACGCTGCCCTGCTCAAGGATCGGGCCGCGGAGTTCGGTATCAGACCCAGTGTTGAACGCTATCTTGAGGTGCTGCTGCCACCCATGGCTCACGCATGATCGTCGGCGATCAGATTTTGGGATTTGGTGGCATTCCCAGGAAGCTAAGCAGACGTTCGGCACGTCTGGAGAACCACAGCGAAGGGGTGTCCTGAACGTAGTACGTGAGCATGATCGACATACGCTCACCATCCGCAGGGGTCGTCGTTTCGGCGCTGTGCCAGCTTTCTTCCATCTGGACCGGAAACGCATAGCCACTGGCGGGCAGGAACTGCATCTTGCGTGTGCGCAGTGCTGCTTCACCGGTAGGGCCGTCATGGAACACGGTGCCCAGGTGCTTCTGCGACTCGTCCCTTGGCAGATAGAACTGCACGGTGATGGCTTTCTTCGGGACGTCGGCGTGGATGCCGATTCGGTAGCCGGGAAGGTCACGCACGATGATCGGGATCGGATAAAACCGAAGGCGGTCGATCGAGCAGCCGAACCGCGCTTCCAGCGCGCTCTGGAATTTCCGTTTGAACGCATCTTCCAGCGTCTTCGACATCAGCAGCCGCGCCAGTGGTGCCCAGCGTGCACGCAGCGCCGCCGGCAGAAACCACAACTGCTCGGGGTACAGATAAAGACGCAGCCGTGCACTGGTGCCATCGGGCTGTATGGCGTCGCGATGCCTCAGTTCGTGAAAGTACTTGACTGGTGGAACGCTATCCAGCAACTGTCGATAGAACGCCGGTGGAAACAGGTCGCGCAAGCTGATGTGATCGCAGGGCTGCGACTCGAGCGGGGCACGGTCGATACTGGCGATGAATACCTGTTCATCCAGCGGGATGGGTTGCGCGTCCAGGGAAATCGCGGTGTGCTCAGGCATCTGAGAGAGCTCCGAAAGTCAAGCAGTTGGTCCAATGCCGGGGCGATGTTAGCCGAGGCCTGGAGAGGGGACAGAAGGTTGCGGCCTCGTTCGCCCGGTGAAAACGGGCGTGAGGCTCAACGCGCACCAACGAGTCATACGCAGGGCAGGTCGTGGTGCGTTCCAGCCTTCTAGCTCGGTAGCCAGCCCGCGGAACGGTACCAGGCCACGGCATCGGCGAAGCCGCGATGGAGATCGAACTGAGCTTCCCAGCCAGCGGGTCGAGCCAGTTCTGAAGGTGCCACCCCCCAGTCAGCATGGCGCAGTTCTCGCAGCTTCTGGGTGCTGAGCATGCTGGCCGTGCCGACGGCGCGAGCCAGGTCTCCAAGCAGTGCGGCCACCCCCAGCAGGCTCTGCGGCGCATCCACGAATCGGGGCGACGGATTGCCGACCGCCTGCGCGGCCGCTGCCAGCAGTTCTCGCCAGCGGTATCCCGCGGGCATGCCATCGGCGGCGGTCAGGACCTCTCCGCGGGGTTGTGCTGCGATCAGCGTGATGATCAATCGCGTGAGGTCCTGTACGTGGATCATCGCCACGACGGCATCGGGCGTACCCAGTACGGGCACCAGCCGTTGGCGGGCGAGTTTGAAGATGCGCAAGGTTTCGCGGTCGCCCGGCCCATACACGGCCGGTGGTCGCAGCACTGTGGTGCGTGAACCGAGGATGTCGAGCACTGCTTCCTCGCCCGCGCGCTTGCTGGCGGCATAGTCGGACAGAGCAGGCTCGCGTGCGGCGAGGCTGGAAAGATGAAGGAAATGTGCGCGCGGTGCGAGTCGCTCCGCGGTACGCGCCAGCTTCGCGGTCGCATCCAGATTGATGGCAAAGAAATCCCGGCGCCGTGCGGCCTTGATCAAGCCAGCCACGTGGATCACCGCGTCGACGCCGTCGACCAAGCGCGCGAGCGAAGCTTCATCTTCGAGCGACCCCAACACGACTTGAGGTCGCAAATCACGCCACATTGAGTTGTTCAATTGCTGGCGCAACAGCAATCGAGTACGCCAACCTGCTGCGTGCAGCGCCGCGACCAGATGCTGACCAATGAAACCAGTGGCGCCAGTGACAGCGACTGTTTGCCGTGTCATGTCCTGCGGAAGATCGATGGCCCGGTGATCCATGAAGGGGTGAAGTTTCTTGACTTGAAGCAAACGAAATCAGGTCGTTTCGAGGAGTTGCCTGATGCGAGCGAGCGTGACCTGGCGCTCGCGTTGGGCAAGTTCCCGAGGGCTGCTTTTCCCACCGAACATCCCCGCCATCGCCAAGGCTCGATGCAAGAGTCTGACGTCACGCACTGTCGTCAACATCCCGAATTCGATCATTCGCTCGAAGAGCTTCGCTGTCAGCGACGACGGATCGCGCTCGGCTGCCGCCCGCCAGGCTTGGGCGATTTTTCTCCGCCAGGTCAATGTGGTCGGCAGGTCGAACAGCGATACCGGCCTGTCGCTGAGCAGGGCTTCTGCCGTCATCGATGCGCTGTCTTCGGTGACGATGAATCTATCCGCTGTGGCCAACATGGCGCGGTAAATCTTCTTGCCTTCCCCGCGCCAGTGCGCGCTATGCGATGGAACCTGAACCGACTGCTCAAGGATGGGCATGACGCCTGGCGGAGTGCGAGGGCTGTCAAGCAGCCATGCGCTCCCTCCGGATTCGTGCACCTGTTGGTTCACCACAGCAGCCAGTTCGCGCGCTGCAGCCTCCGAGAGCTCGAAAGGCGGGGTACTCCCGCCGATCAACACCGCTGTCCATGGGCGAGGCATGGACGACGCGATGGATGGCAGCCAGTTCTCTGCAGATTGGATCGACTCCGAAGGCAGGAACGGCATGAGATTGCACAACACGTTGGCGCGCGCGGGTAAGGCGTACTGCGGCGTGGTGATGATCAGGTCAAACCATGACAGCGGCGCCCAAGGCCGGTTGACATGGACCAGCTTCGTGTAGCCACCCGACTGCCGTCGTATCCATCGGGCGGTCGCCACGCTCTTGCCGCCTGCAGCCAGCACGATGCGTGGCCATGGAGGCGTCAGCGGCTGGTCGGTACGCCAGCCTGTGTGCCCGCTGATGAGACCGGATCCCCGAATGGCCGCTGGAAGCTTGGACGCGTAACTGAAGTGTTGTGGGATGGCACGAAACGGCAATTCCAGGGCTTCAGCAATGGCCCGCAACTGCTGGTTATCGCCGTGCCACTTTCCCAGCAGCACCCAGACTGGGACGGGGTTCGTCTCGGAGTCCATGAGTGAGCGTTCGAGCGCCGGGTTGGTGGCGTTGGACATCGCTAGGCGTGAGGCATACCTTCACCGGCTGGCGGTGGAGCGCTTGGCATCGGCAACTTGCTCCAGCGCCGGTGATGCCAACTCCACAGCTCCGGGTGTTGCAGCACCTGCGCTTCGGTCAGTCGGGTCAGGAAGTCCACATCGGCTTCCAGCGTTCCCTGCCCGAGGGTCAGTTGTGGCTGGATCTCAAAACGCCACACCGGCGAGGCCGCGACGGCCGCCATCGGCAACACCGGCGAACGTGAGACGCGTGCCAACTGTGCGGGGCCTGCAGGCATCGGCACGTCCTTGCCGAGGAAGCGCTGCATGACGCCGTCATCGGCCTTTTGCAAGCCCTGATCCATCATCAGGAACAGCACGCGACCCTGCTTCAGCGCAGCCAGCATCTGGCCGTAGGCGCGGATACCGCTGTTGGCGAGGATGGCCTGGATGCCGTACTGCTCCAGCCCACTCTGGAAAAATCCGTCCGACATCATCCGGGCCTTGCGGTACAGCAACGAGACCGGCAAGCCGGACTGCGCCAGCCGGACCATGGCCAGGCTGGCGTTGCCCATGTGGTTCGCCAGCACGATCGCGCCGCGTCCCTGGCTCATGGCCGCGCGCAGGTGCTCCAGGCCGCCCAGTTCGCAGCGTGCCGCGAGCGTGCTTTCGTCCTGGCGCTCATCGAACATCGCCATGATCTCCATCACCGCGCCGTTGTTCACCCTGTACGCCTGCAGCAGCAGCGTACGCACCGAAGGATCATCGGCCTGTCGCCCCAGCACCTGGGCGATCTCGCGCTGCAGGCGTCGGCGCCGTCGCCACCCGAGCCAGAACTGCAAGTCGCCCAGCCAACTGCCCAGGGTGCGTGCGTGCCGGAAGCCGATGACACGCAACAGCCTGCGCAGGCCGAGGAACGTCGCGCGGCGACGCCGGCGTCGCAGTTGCCGAGCCAGGTCCATTCAGACGTGCGCCGTGAGTGGGGTGGACTTGACCGGCGGCTGCAAAGCGCTGAGCTGCCCGTCGGCCAGTCGGTACACGCAGTCGGCCGCCTGGATCAACAGGTCCTGGTGCGCGACGGCCAGAATCGTCAACCGGCCTCGCAGGTGCTTGACGGCTTCGATCACCGCTGCCTGCGCTTCCGCATCCAGATGGCTGGTGGCCTCATCGAGGATCAGCAGCCGTGGCTCGTGCACCAGCGCGCGGGCGATGGCCAGGCGCTGTCGTTGGCCACCGGACAAGCGCGAACCCCCTTCGCCGACGCGGGTCTGCAGCCCTTCGGGCATGGCCTCGACGAAACTGAGCGCGTCGGCGGCGCGCAACGCCGTGCGGATCTGTTCGTCGCTGATCCCGACCTCACCCAGCGTGACGTTGTAGGCCACCGATTCATCGACCATCACCGATTCCTGCGGCACGTAGCCGATCTGTCGCCGCCACTGGCGCAGATCCAGCTCGCTGAGCTCCACGCCATCGACGAGGATGCGACCGTCAGTCGGCCTCAGCAGACCAACGACCAGATCCAGCAAGGTGGTCTTGCCCGCGCCCGACGGCCCGATGATGACCGTCAATTGCTGCGCAGGTACGGTGAAGGTGCCGTGCTCGACGATCGCACGACGTTCGCCGTGGCTGAAGCTCACGTCCTCGAAGCGTATGCCTTCGATCAGGGCCACCCGCTGATCGCCACCCGGGGGTTCGACTTCGGCGCGAGCATCATTGATGTGATCCATCACTGACCAGTACGCACTTTCGCGCAGGACAACCTGCTGGTACGCACGCTGAGCCTTCGACAGGTAGCTGACGGTGCGAGCGAGCAGGAACACCATCACCAGCACTTCGGCCAGCGGCATCTTCAGCACGACCAGGCTGAAGAAGAAGCCGACGCCGACCATGATCGCCAGCAACGGCTCCTGCAGCGCGCTCATCGCCTCGCGGCTGATCACCTGACGGCGCAGGGCCCGACGCAGGGCTCGTGTCTGGTCAGACAGCAGTGCATCGACATGGTCCTCGCGGGCCATCGCCTTCAGCGCCTTCGCGGCTGCCATCTGCCCTCCCATCACCGACAACAGTGATCTCAGCAGCACGGTCTGCTGTCGGCCTGCCTGCAGCGAACTGCGCACCAGCGTGTGCAGCGCGAACAGCAGCAGGGCGCCGGCGATGATCGCGGCCACGCCGGCCTGCCATGAAATCGACAGCGCGACAGCCAGGAAGATCAGGCCATTGAGGACCATGGCCGCCATCTCGGCGCTGTGCTGGAACGCCTCGGAGGCGCGCTGTGCCTCGCTGGCGACGGCATTGGTCAGGCGCCCGACCGATTGATCCAGATAGTGAGTCCAGCGTGCGGACATCACTGAGCGGATCAGTGCGAGCCGCAGGTCGGTGGCGATGTTGGCAACGGTGTAGCCGACTTGTCGGTTGGCAACCAGGGACAACACTGCCTTCAGCCCGATCAGCACCGTCGACAGCGTCAACAGCACTGCCGTGGTGGGCTGCAGCCCCAGGAACTGCGTCACCTGTATTGCGACCCTCTCTGGCATCGACGGTGTGTGGGCGCCCGTGTTCGTGGCGAACGACAGCATCGACAGCAACATCGACATGCCCAGGCTGTCTGTCAGCCCTGCCACGAAGACCGCCACCAGCGCTGCCGCACTGCGCCCCGGGTAGGCGCGAACAAACGCACCGATCATTTGCAGCGCGCGGCTGGGTTGCGTCTTGGCCTTTTGCTTCTTGCTCATGGCCGAATGAAACGCAGGCGTGGGCCTGTGCCGATGGTGACCGGCCGGCTCGGGTCGGCGTCGAAAGGTTCGCCGTCCAGCATGTAGCTGGCGAGGCCGCTGATCGTCACCTGATCGCAGCGTCCGCTGAGGTAGCCGTTGTCGGCACTCATCGCCGGGGTGTACCGCCCGGTCAACAGCCGCGGCAGCGTGCGCCAGAAGCGCGGTGCGTCTTCGCTGACGGAGGTCACTCGCACATTGCCTTGGCCCCGCGGCGCATACGGATCGAACAGACCGGTACGGTGCAGCAGCGTGGTCGCGAGCACCAGCCGCACTGGCCCGTCTTGTGTGCCGCTGGCGCCGGCGTCCACGTGCAGGCGCGGGCAATGCATGCCGGAGCGCCCGAGCAGCGAGCGAGCGCCTAGCCGCAGCAGGTAACCGATCGTGCTGAGGTCACCTTGCGATTTGAGCTCGGCACGGTGTTGATGACACTGGCGGATCACACTGTCGATCAGCGCTGCCGAGAAGAAAAAGCCGTGTCGCATCGGCGCGCCGGACTGCTCGATGCGCAGCGCACAGCGCTCTTCCACTGCAGCATCCCAGCGCTGCTCATGGGCGAGCAGCAGCGCCCGCTTCAAGGTCGGCAACGCCCGACCACCCGGCACCAGGTCGGCTGCCGTCAGGTTGGTTCGCCCTCCAGGTAGCACCAGCAGATCCGGCGTCCAGGCACCTGCAGGCAAGCTCGACAGCTGATCGACGATGGCACATACCGTACCGTCGCCAGCCAGCAGCATGACCTGGCTTTGGCGCCGCGCGAGGATCGCTGCGATGGCGGCGCGCGTGGCGTCCGGGTCATCGACGCTGATCACTTCGGCGCCGTGAGATTTCGCCAGCGCCGTGGCCTGAATCGCCAGGCCTCGCGAAGCGCTGAAGCTGCGCGGGTTGACGATCAGGCACGGGGGCGCGCTTGCCGTGGCAAGGACCAGGGGGACCGGCGTCGCCAGCGCGGGGGCGCGCGCGTTCAAGAGCGCCCGTTGCCCGGCGACCAGGCACGCATCGCTGACTCGCCGCGAGGCGTCTGCCGGGCCGATTGCCACAACTCGCGCACGGCGGTGAAGTAGCTGTCGCGGTTGCAGCCCCGGTAGAGCGCATCAGCGGGAAGACCTGCCATCAGTCGCCGGTGCGCCTCGCCCAGGTGGTGGTAGGGCAAGGCAGGGAACATGTGGTGGAGCGCGTGGTATCGGAGGCCGACCGGAAACATGAACACCGTCAGCCAGGTCTGCCCGGTGATGTTGATCGACTCGGCCACCTGCTCGGCCATCGTCATGCGCTGACCACCATTGACATAACGGTGCGCCGCCAGGTTGCGCACCCAGTTCAGCGCCAGGGTGAAGGCCAGTAGCGCATAGCCCATGAAGAACTGCGTGATGCTGATCGAACCCTGCCAGATCAGGAAGGCGATCGTGGCCAGGTAGGCGAAGCACAGCGCCTCGACGATCAGCAGGTGCCGCTCGTCGCGCTTCGGAAAGCGCTTGGCGTAAAAAGGGTTCGACACCGCCGCGGAAACTCGCGTCAGCACCCATTCACGCATTCCGCTGTGCAGCCATGACAGCGGGCCCAGCACGCCGAAACGCACGATCATGAACAGTGGCAGCAGGGGCGCCTGACCGACGTATTTCAGTGTCTCGGTCTGTGGCGATGAACCCAGCGGCAGGTACTCGCCGTCGGCCGGCGTGCCGAACTGCAGGTGGTTGTGGTGCTCGATGTGGTTGCGGTACAGCACCCACGGCATCAGCAAGGGGATGCCCAGCAGCACGTTCCAGGCGCGCTTGAAACCGGTCATCTGGCTGCCCGGCATGTGGACGATCTCGTGGATGAAGGTGCCGACGCGGAAGAACAGCACGCTGGCGCCGAGGAATGCAAAGATCTGCAGCGCGCTCCAGGCGGGCGCGATGAAGTAGGTCGCCGTCAGCGCCCAGGCCGCAGCCGAACTCAGAAGCAGGTCGGTCCAGTAGATCGCAGCGGAGCGGCTGAAAAGGTCGCCGATCAGGCTTCGGGCCCGTTCCTGCCAGGCGGGGTCGAGTGCGACACCTGGCGATGCGTTGACGACGGGCTCGTCAAGGGTGGCGGTAGCGGTCACGATGGAGCATCAAAAAAACAATGCCCCAAGGATACCCGTTCGACCTCATGTTCCGCGGTTTCGGGCCAATGGCGGGTTCTTCGCAAAGTAGCGTTTGATGCCTGTGGACAACGCTTCGACCAGCCGCGACCGATAACGCTCGTCCCGCAGCTTCGCTTCCTCGTCGGGATTGGAGATGAATGCGGTCTCCACCAGGATCGACGGGATGTCGGGCGCCTTCAGCACCGCGAAGCCGGCCTGCTCGACGCTGGCCTTGTGCAGCCGCCCGACGCGGCCGATCTGTCCCAGCACCTCTTTGCCCAGGCGCAGGCTGTCCTTGATCTGCGCGGTGGTGCTCATGTCGAGCAGGGCGTGCATCACCGACGTGTCCTTGACCTTGACATTGATCCCGCCGACCGCATCGGCCAGGTTCTCGCGGTTGGCCATCCAGCGGGCGGCTGCACTGCTGGCGCCGCCCTGGCTCAGCGCAAACACCGAGGCGCCGCGCGCCGCGGGCGTGAAGAAGGCATCGGCGTGGATCGACACGAACAGGTCAGCCTGCACCCGACGCGCCTTGCGCACCCGGTCTTGCAGCGGGACGAAGAAATCAGCGTCGCGCGTCAGCATGGCGCGCATGCCGGGCACCGCATTCAGCCGTTCCCGCAGTTGCAAGGCGACCGCCAGCACCACGTCCTTCTCGCGCAGCCCGGTCGGACCGATGGCGCCTGGGTCTTCGCCGCCGTGGCCGGGGTCGAGCGCGACGATCACCAGCCGGCTGGTGCGGCTCCCCGCCTTGCTCGTCGATTTGCTCGCTTCTGCCGCCGCCCGGGTCGGACCCGGCTGCGAGGCGGCGGCATCGTCTGGTGCACCCGGGGCCGTGTGGGTGCCAGGGCCGGACGCCGGCGGCCCCGGTGCCGCGGCCGCCGGTCGATCGACCTGACCGATGAACTCGCCGAGCGCATCCTGCACGGCCTGCGCCGCCTGATGCTCTGCCTCCTCCCGCTCCTGCACCAGGGCGAGCAGCAGGTCTCGCTCCTGCGTCGGGTACAGGTCAAACACCAGCCGGTGCCGGTAGGCGGCCACGGGCGTCAGCGCAAACAGCTGCGGCTTGATGGCCTGCTTCAGGTCAATCACAAGGCGCACCACGCGCGGCTGGTACTGGCCGACGCGCACGCCAGCGATGAACGGGTCGTCCGCGCGCACCTGGCCGACCAGGTCCCGCAGCTGTGGGCTCAGGTCGAGCCCGTCGACGTCGATCACCAGCCTCGGCGGGTTCTCTGCCAGGAAGTGCTTCGCGGCCAGCGCGCTGTCAGACTCGATCGTGACCCGGGTGTAGTCGGCGGCCGGCCACACCCGCACCGCGACGATGGCCGCCCCGTGCGCAAGATGGCGTGCGGCGAAAGCCAGCACCAACGTGCCCATGCGCGCCAGCGCCCGACGACGAGCCGGCGATCGCGGGCGCGGCGCTGCTTTCATGGCAGCAGCGTGAGGCCGAGTGGTGTCGCAGCCTGGAACGTGACCTGCCGACGGGTGTCGTCCTGATCGGCCGCATCCCCCGATGGCGCATCGACCATCTCGATGTCAATGCGCAGGTCGCTCGCTGGAAGCAAGCCAGCGGCGCGCTCGGGCCACTCGATGAGCTTCAAGCCGGCGCTGGCAAACACCTCTCGGAAACCGGCATCCTCGAATTCCTGCGGGTCATCGAAGCGGTAGAAATCGAAGTGCCAGATGCTCAGGCCGGGCAGGGCGTAGGGCTCCATCACCGCGTACGTCGGGCTCTTGATCGGGCCGCTCACGCCGAGTGCGCGCAGCAGGTGGCGCACGAAAGAGGTCTTGCCTGCGCCCAGGTTGCCGTGCAGTTCGATGCAGGCGGTTCGCAGCGACGCTTGTCCCGCCAGTGCCTGGGCGGTGGCTGCACAGTCGGCCTCATGGGCCCACTGCACAGTGCGCGTGGTGCGGGCTTCTAAGATCGGCATGCCGGCGTGTGGCGGTGCTGTCGTTGGCGAGGAGAGGACAGAGGCATGTGGACTGCGGACCGTGTGGACCCATCGCTGTTGTGGTCGCGCTTGCAGGCGTGGGCAACCGAGCTGGGATTTTCCCAGATCGGTGTGTCCGACGTCGATCTGAGCAGTGCAGAACCCGGCCTGCAGGCGTGGTTGTCGGATGGCTGCCACGGTTCCATGGACTACATGGCGCGGCATGGCCTGAAACGCGCCCGGCCGGCCGAACTGGTGCCCGGCACCTTGCGCGTGCTGACCGCGCGGATGAACTACCTGCCTGCCGCGGCGCCAGGTGATTCCAGCGATTGGCAGGCCATCGAATGGCAACGGCTGAAAGCGCCTGAGCAAGCCACGGTGTCGGTCTATGCCCGGGGCCGCGACTATCACAAGGTGCTGCGCCAACGCCTGCAGACGCTGGCCGATCACATTGCCAGCGCGATCGGCCCGTTCGGCTACCGCGTGTTCACCGATTCGGCGCCGGTGCTCGAGGTGGAGCTTGCCACCCGCAGCGGCACCGGCTGGCGTGGCAAGCACACGCTGGCGCTGCACCGCGACGCCGGCTCGATGTTCTTCCTTGGCGAGATCTACCTCGACATGCCGCTGCCGCTGCTTTTGCCGGTCACCGAGCCAGTGGCCGCGCACTGCGGCAGCTGCAGCGCCTGCATCGACATCTGCCCGACCCAGGCGATCGTGGCGCCGTACCGGCTCGATGCGCGGCGCTGCATCAGCTACCTGACGATCGAGCACGCAGGGCCGATCCCGATCGAGTTCCGCGCGCCGATGGGCAACCGCATCTACGGCTGCGACGACTGCCAGCTGGTGTGCCCGTGGAACAAGTACGCACAGCGCAGTGTGTTGCCCGATTTCGATGTGCGCCCGGCGCTCGCCAACCCGAGCTTGCTGGAGCTATGGGAATGGAGCGAAACCGATTTCCTGCGCCACACCGAAGGCAGCGCCATCCGCCGCATCGGCCACGAGCGCTGGCGGCGCAACCTCGCGGTGGCGATGGGCAATGCGCTGAGAGCAGCGTCTGACGCCGCGCTTGAATCGGCACTGCGGGCGTCTCTGGTGGCGGCGCGCGATGGCGCCAGCGACCTGGTGCGCGAGCACATCGACTGGGCGCTTGGCGCCTGATTCACCCGCCAGCGCCAATCGCCAGCCAGAGCGGCACGCTGACCATCCCGAGCAGCGTCGACAGTGTCACCAGCCCGGCCACGAACGGGCCGTGCCCACCCATGCGCACTGCCAGCACGTAGGCGCTCGACGCGGTGGGCAAGGCAGCGAAGGCCAGCACGACCGCACGTTGCGTGGGCGGCAGCGTCAGCAAGGAGGACAACCCCAGTGCGATCAGCGGCAGCGCCACATGGCGAATCGCCATGAGCGCCGCCGCCAGTTTCGGGGCGGCTTTCAAACCACCGAGCTTCAGGCCCGCCCCCACCGCCATCAAGCCCAGCGGGATCGCCGCCAGACCCATCCGGTGCAGCGTGGTGCCGACGACATCGGGCAGCTGCAGCTGGGCCACGTTGAACAGCAACCCCCCCAGCGTGCTGAGGATCAACGGGTTGCTCAGCAACTCGCGGCCATAGTGATGCCCGCCGTGGCGCGCCAGCGGCCACACCGCGCCCACATTGCCGATCGGTACGCCGAGCGCGATCAGCAGCGCCATCGAGGTCAGCGCCTCGGCACCGCCGAGTCGTTCAGCGACCGCCAGCGCGATGAAGGAGTTGAAGCGGAACGCCGTTTGCGCACCCGAGGCGTGCAGCCGCGCATCGACGCCCGGCCACCACTTCAGCGCATACGCCAGCGCCACGCCGCACAGCAGCGTGCCCACGCCCACCAGCGCCAGGTTGGCTGTTTGCGCCGGGTGCAGCGGGCTTCTGGTGATCGAGACGAACAGCAGCACCGGGAACAGCAGGTGGTAGGTCAGCCGCTCGACCGCGTCCCACACCGTCCGGTTCAGCGGCGTGTAGCGGCAGAGCAGGAATCCAACCACGATCAGCAGCAGATCGGGCACCAGCACCAGGGCGTTCGACATATCGGGCGAGTGTGACAGCGAGAATCACCGCATGAGCCCGCTACACGACAGCGCCGCCGCGATCGACCGCTTCATCGATGCGCTGTGGATCGAGGACGGCCTGTCGGCCAACACCCTGGCCGCCTACCGGCGCGACCTGACGCTGTATGCCCAATGGCTCGCCGGTGCGCCGGCAGCCGCGCTCAACGCCACCACTGAAACCCACCTGCGCGACTACGCGGTGGCGCGCCACGCCGGCAGCAAGGCCAGCAGCACCAACCGCCGGCTGACGGTGTTCAAGCGCTACTTCCGCTGGGCGCTGCGCGAGCATCTGATCACCGCCGACCCCACGCTGAAGCTGCTGGCCGCCAAGCAGCCACTGCGCGTACCCAAGATCCTCAGCGAAGCGCAAGTCGAGGCGCTGCTGGCCGCGCCCGATGTGGACACGCCGCTCGGCCTGCGAGACCGCACGATGCTGGAGCTGATGTACGCGAGCGGGCTGCGTGTCACCGAGCTGGTCACGCTGAAGACGGTGCACCTGGGCCTGGTCGAGGGTGCCTTGCGCATCACCGGCAAGGGCGCGAAAGAGCGGCTGGTGCCGTTTGGCGAGGAAGCTCGGGTGTGGCTGGTGCGCTATCTGGAATCGGCGCGGGCCGACATCCTGAAGCAGCAGACGAGCGATGCGCTGTTCGTGACCGCCCGCGGCGGGCCGATGACGCGGCAGATGTTCTGGCGGCTGATCAAGCAGCACGCGCTGCGCGGCGGGGTGCATGTGCCGCTGTCGCCCCACACCTTGCGGCATGCGTTCGCCACCCACCTGCTGAACCACGGAGCCGACCTGCGGGCGGTGCAGATGTTGCTAGGGCATACCGACATCTCGACAACAACCATCTACACCCACGTCGCGCGCGAACGCCTGAAGACGCTGCACGCGGCACATCACCCGCGAGGGTGATTCCAGCCTGCGGCGGTGCTACCGAGCTGTCAACCCGCACTCCTACAATCCGCCGCAACTCAGAAAGGCCCGCCTTCCATGAAAGTCACCGCGTCCAATTTCAAGGCTTATGACATCCGTGGCATCGTCGGCAAGACGGTCGATGAGACCTTTGCCGAACACCTCGGCCGGGCCTTCGGCAGCGAGGCTGTCAAGGCCGGCGAGAAGGCGGTGGCGGTGGGCCGCGATGGGCGTTTGTCCGGGCCGGGTCTGGCGGCGGCGCTGATCCGCGGGCTGACGTCCACTGGGCTGGACGTGGTCGACCTGGGCGCCGTCACCACGCCGATGCTGTACTACGTGGCCGCCACGCGCGGGCGCCGCGGCTGCCACAGCGGGATCATGGTCACCGGCAGCCACAACCCGAAGGACTACAACGGCTTCAAGATGGTGCTGGCCGGCCGTGCCATCTATGGCGACGAGATCCAGGCCCTGCGCGTGCGCATGGAGGCCGAAGACTATGTGGTCAAGGCCGGCCGCTCGGCAACGATGGACATCGTGCCCGAGTACAGCGCGCGCATCACCGGCGACGCCAAGCTCAAGCGCCCGATGAAGATCGTGGTCGACTCCGGCAACGGCATCCCGGGCGCTTCGGCCCCAGGCATCCTGCGCGCGCTGGGCTGCGAGGTGACCGAGCTGTATTCGAAGGTCGACGGCGACTTCCCCAACCACCACCCGGATCCGAGCAAGCCCGAGAACCTGGCCGACCTGATCCGCACCGTGCAAACCACCGATGCCGAGATCGGCCTTGCCTTCGACGGCGACGGCGACCGCCTGGGCGTGGTGACCAAAGACGGCAACATCATCTACCCCGATCGCCAGTTGATGCTGTTCGCGAAGGACGTGCTCAGCCGCAACGCCGGCGCCACCATCATCTTCGACGTGAAGTGCACCCAGCGCCTGGCGCCGGTGATCCGCAAGGCAGGCGGCAAGCCGCTGATGTGGAAGACCGGTCACTCGCTCGTCAAGGCGCAGATGAAGAAGGTGAAGGCGCCGCTGGCCGGTGAGATGAGCGGCCACATCTTCTTCGGCGAACGCTGGTACGGCTTCGACGACGCCACCTACACCGCGGCTCGCCTGCTGGAGATATTGAGCCGCAGCAAGGACCCGAGCAAGGTGCTCAATGCCCTGCCCACCAGCTTCAACACCCCCGAGCTGAACGTGCCCTGCGCCGAAGGCGAGCCCAAGCTGCTGGTGCAAAAGCTGCTGGAAACGGCCAAGTTCCCCGGCGCGCTGGAAATCATCACCATCGACGGGCTGCGCGCTGAATACAAGGACGGCTTCGGCCTCATCCGCTCATCGAACACCACACCGGTGCTGGTGATGCGCTTCGAAGGCCACACCGAAAAAGCGCTGCACCGCATCGAAGCCGACTTCATGGCTGCGCTGCTGGCGGTGAAGCCCGACGCGCAGATCGCCAAGGCGGCGCACTGACCCAAGCCGTCCGGCCCAGGGCTGCCCGCTGACCGCTGTGCAGCACCTGGCGCGCTTCGCCTACGCCACGCTGCTGTGGCTGGCTACCCCGGTTTACTTGCTGAAGCTGTGGCGGCGCGGGCGTGCCGAGCCCTTGTATCGCCACGCTATAGGCGAGCGCTTCGGCTGGTACGGCAAAAGCACCGCCTCATCGGGCTGGGTGTGGGTGCACGCGGTGTCGCTTGGCGAAACCCGGGCCGCAGCCGCCTTGATTGCGGCGCTGCGCGAACAGCGGCCCGCCATGCGCTTGCTGCTGACCCACGGCACCGCCACCGGCCGCACCGCGGGCGCTGCCTTGCTGCGAACCGGTGACCGCCAGGTGTGGCTGCCGTTCGACACGCCGGGTGCGGTGTCGCGCTTCTTCAAGCACTTCCAGCCCGCCGTCGGCGTGCTGATGGAAACCGAGATCTGGCCCAACCTGCTGCATGCCGCACAGCGCCGCAGCATCCCGATGGTGCTGGCCAATGCGCGGCTCAGCGAACGCAGTGCGCGCAAGGCCGAGCGCTTGCAGGCGCTGTTCCGCCCGGCCGCGCGCAGCGTGGCGCTGGTGCTGGCGCAAACGCCTGAAGACGCCGAGCGCCTGCGGGCCGTGGGCGCGCCGCGCGTCGAGGTGAGCGGCAATGTGAAGTTCGACATGACGCCCGACGCCGCACAGCTCGCACTCGGCCACGCCTGGCGGCAAGCCATCGGCCGCCCGGTGGTGCTGGCGGCCAGCACGCGCGAAGGCGAAGAGGCCGCCTTGCTGTCGGCCTGGAAACTGATGCGCCAGCAGCAGCCCGCAACGGACCTGAACCCGTACCCACTGCTGCTGATCGTGCCGCGCCACCCGCAGCGCTTCGATGAAGTGGCCGCGCTCGTCACCGCCAGCGGCCTCACCACCGTGCGCCGCAGCACCTGGGCCGACACCCCGCCGCCAGAAGCCGCGCAGGCCGATGTGTGGCTGGGCGACTCCATCGGCGAGATGGCCACCTATTTCAGCTGCGCGCAGGTGGCACTGCTCGGCGGCAGCTTCGAGCCACTGGGCGGCCAGAACCTCATCGAAGCCGCCGCCTGCGGCTGCCCGGTGCTGATGGGCCCGCACACCTTCAACTTCGCCGATGCGGCAGAACTGGCGCAGCGCGAAGGCGCGGCGATGCGGGTGGATCACATCGAGGCGGCGGTGCGTGTGGCGGTGGAGATGTTGGCTGTGTTGGTGCGATCGGCCGAAGAGGTGTCTAGGCCGCCCGACGCGCGATACCCCAGCGCCGATCGCGCCATGGCATTCGCCAACCGACACTGCGGCGCCGCGAAGCGCATGGCGGAGCGGATCGATAGCTTGACGGCGACGACTGCTGCCGCCGCGTGAACCGAGTCAGCGTGCAGCGCGCCAAAGCGAGCTGCACGCTGACCTAAGCCTCAAGCCCAGCTCGGCGCGATCACCGGATTCAGCGCGGCCGCGTAATTCGTCGGCAAGGTCGTTTGTCCCGCCGCCGGCGGGGCGAAAGCCGCCATCGCATTGACCAATTGCTGCGCCTGCGAGGCCAGCAGGGCCTGCCCGTCGGCGAGCCTGAAGCTTTCGATCTGATTGCTTGGGCTTGTGTACCAGCCGTTGATCGTCAGGCGGTCGGTCGTGCCGATCACCGACAGCTCCAGGTCGTTGCCGAGCTGGCGCAGCCAGACCTGGTCTTCAGTGACACCAGCCAGGATGTCCAGGCGGTCGGTTCCCCCAGCATCGGTCACGATGTCGGCGCCCTGGCCGCGACCCCACGCATAGATGTCGTTCGACGTCGTCGAGGTGTCGCTCAGCGCGTCAGCGCCGAGGCCGCCTCTGTAGGTGTCGTTGCCGGCACCGCCCGTCAGCATGTTGGCGCCAGAGTTGCCAGTGAGCACGTTGTTCAGCGCGTTGCCAGTGGCATTGATCGCGGACGATCCCGTCAGCATCAGGTTCTCGAGATTGGCGTCCAGCGTCCAGCTCACGGCCGACCGAACCGTGTCGGTGCCTTCGTTCTCTGCTTCGGTGATCAAGTCAGAGATGATGTCGACCACATAGGTGTCGTTGCCGAGGCCGCCGACCATCGTGTCGGTGCCCGCACTGCCGTTCAGCGTGTCGTTGCCGGCGCCGCCCATCAATGCGTTGTTCCCGTAGTTGCCGGTGAGTGCGTTGTTCAGCGCGTTGCCGGTGCCGTTGATTTCTGCATAGCCTGTCAAGGTCAGGTTTTCGAGAGTGTCTCCGAGAGTCCATGTCACCGCTGATTGGACCGTGTCGACGCCTTCGTTGGCTGCCTCGATCACAACGTCGGTTGCCACATCGACTATGTAGATGTCGTTGCCTGCCCCGCCGACCAGCGTGTCAGCGCCAGCGCCACCGTTCAGTGTGTCGTTGCCGGAACCACCTGTCAGCGTGTTGTTGGCGGCGTTGCCCGTGAGCCTGTTGTTCAGTGTGTTGCCGGTGCCGTTGATCGTGGCAGTGCCAGTCAAGGTCAGGTTCTCGAGCGTGTCGCCGAGCGTCCAGGTCACCCCCGCTTGGACGGTGTCGGTGCCTTCGCCAATCGCTTCGATCACGACATCGGTTGCTACATCGACCACATAGACGTCGTTGCCTCCACCGCCGACCAGGGTGTCAGCGCCCGCGCCACCGTTCAGCGTGTTGTTGGCACTGTTGCCAGCCAACACGTTGTTGAGCGCGTTCCCATTGGCATTGATGGCACCTGTGCCGGTCAACGTCAGGTTTTCCAGGTGCGCGCCCAGCGTCAGCGTGATGGAGGATCGAACCGTATCGGTTCCTTCGCCAGCCGCTTCGGTGATCACGTCGGTACTCGAGTCCACGACGTACACATCGTCGCCCGTGCTGCCCACCATCGTGTCGTTGGCGGCACCCCCATCGAGTGTGTCGTTCCCCTCGCCGCCCGTCAGCAGGTTCTTGGCGCTGTTGCCGGTGAGCACGTTGGCAAGTGTGTTGCCCGTGGCGTTGATGGCTGATGTCCCGGTGAGGGTCAGATTCTCAACCTCGTCAGTCAGCGTAAATCCAATGGAAGACTCGACGGTGTCCAGTCCGCCGCCCGCATACTCGTAGATGTAAGCGGAAAGGTTGCCGACAACATAGGTGTCGTCGCCTGCGCCGCCCATCAGGGAATCGAATCCACCGCCGCCGTCCAGGCGGTTCGCCCCAGCGTTACCGGCAAGGAAGTTGGTAGAGCCATTGCCGGTTGCGTTGATGTTGTCGCTGCCCTGCAATCGCAGAACATCGATGTTTTCTGGCAGTGTCCATGTGATCGAGGACTCGACCGTGTCCCAGCCCGCGTTGGCAGCCTCGATCAGGACGTCACCGGTGTCGTCGACGCGATAGACATCGTCTCCGTAGCCGCCCACCATCGTGTCGGCACCTGCGCCACCGTCCAGCGTGTCGTCCCCCGCATTGCCGACGATCATGTCGCGTCCACTTAAGCCGGACAAGACGTCGTTGCTGCTACCCCCTGTCAGCGTATCGGCTGCCTCGGTTCCAACCAAAGTCTGCGACAGGCTCGCAGCAACTTCCACCTGGATGCGTGCTGCATCCCAGATCGTTCCATCGGAGAAGCGGACTTGCTGAATCACAAACTCGCTCTTCGCAACGATTTTGTCCGTGGTTCCAATGATGCTCAGTTCCAGTCCAGCAAGGCTTGGGTACTGTCCGTCCGGCACTCGCCGGGCAACGACGTCTGATGGCAAGACGCCGGCCTTGAACTCGATGGTGCCGTAGCCGCCGAAGGGGCTGGAGTAGATGACATTCGTGATGACATCCTGTCCGTCACCTCTGCCGAAATAGACGATGTCGTCATTGGTCACATCCTCCAGCGTGTCGTTGCCGGCTCCGCCGTCAAAGACATCCGCCCCTGCGTACCCTCCGCGCAGCGTGTCGTTACCGCCGCCGCCGCTCAGGGTGTCGTTGCCACCGGCGCCATCCAGAAAATCATTACCTAAACCCCCCGAGATGGCGTTGATCCACACAGTGTCGAGAAGGTTGTCATCGCCAGGCGTGCCCGAAAACAACTTGCTTAGGACGGTGAGGAAATCCCATGTGAGACCGTCAGCAAACTTGATTTGCTGAACGGGGTTGTAGCCAAGAGAGTAGGGGTCATCGCTAGCAAGAAAGTCGTCAATGGTGATGTGGTCATTCGTGCCGGCGATCGACAGTCGCAGTGCGTTGCTTATCCCGCCATACTTGCCGTCAACTTGGCTAAGCACGACCTCGGAGGGCAGAACACCATCCTTGAACTGCAGCGTGCCGATACTCCCAGCAGTGCTGTCGAGGGCATTGGTTTCGATGAAGTCCTGACCATCGCCCTTGCCGAACAAGTAAGTGTTACTGCCCGCGCCGCCGTCTAGCGAGTCGTTACCCGCCCCTCCGTCAAGGGTGTCTGAATCGTCAAAGGTGCCACCTGGAAGTGAGCCAAAGACGCCCATGCCATACAACAGGTCATCGCCCTCACCACCTTCAAGTCGGTCGTTGCCAAGAGACCCAGTGAGGGTGTCATTTCCGAGGCCGCCGGTGATGGTGTTGTCACCTAAGGTGCCGCGAAGCACATCGTTGTTTGGGGTTCCTGCATAGAGCTTCGTGAGGATGGTTGATAAATCCCATGTGGTGCCGTCATGGAACTTGAATTGCTGAATGGGGTTTTCCTCTGAATAGGGGTTATCTCGGCTCAAAAAACTTTCGATAGATATCTTCTCGCTAGTTCCTGCGAGGGAAACTTCTAAATTATTGATGTACCCAAAGTAAAGAAGATATTGTGTCAATACGATTTCTTCGGGCAGTACCCCATCTTTAAACTGCAAGGTATTAACATTTTCGACATTGAAGTTGTACTCGGAAATCGAGTCTTGCCCGTCACCTCGGCCGAACACGTAGGTGTCGTTGCCTGTGCCACCGAAGAGTTGATCGTTGCCCGAGCCGCCGGCAACGGTGTCGTTACCCTCGTCGCCCGAGAGAAAGTCGTTGCCCACGCCGCCCTGCAGGTTGTCGTTGCCGTCGCCGCCCCTCAGTATGTCGTCCCCAACTCCACCGTTAATGAAGTCATTGCCCGATGTTCCATCCAGTTCATCATTAGCAGACGTTCCTGAGAACAGATGGGACAGGATGGTGGAGATGTTCCAAGTGGTTCCATCAGCGAACCTGAATTGCTGCACCGGGTTGTAGCCGTTAGTGGGATCGTTGTTGTAGAAGAACCGGCTGATCGTGACCTTGTCCGCAGTTCCCGCAATGGAAAGCTCCAAGGCAACTTTGCCACCCCAATAGGTATCGTCGACTTGTTTGAGCACGATCTCCGAGGGAAGCGTCCCGTCCTTGAACTGCAATGTGCTGAGCCTGTTCGTGGTGCCGTCGTATTCGCTACTCAACAGGACTTCTTGCCCATCGCCCCTACCGAACAAATAGGTGTTGCTGCCCAGCCCGCCGTTCAGGGTGTCAGTACCTGCACCGCCTTCAAGGGTGTCATTGCCCTCGTTGCCCAACAGCCTGTCTGCCTCACTTCCGCCGCGAAGCACATCGTCCCCGGCCCCGCCTAACAACGTGTCGTTGCCGGCGCCGCCATCCAGGGAGTCATTGCCGGTCAGCGTGGTGCTTGCACTCACTGTGAGTTGGTCTTCACCAGCAAGCCAATCGTTACCTTCGCCGCCCTGCAAAACATCATCGCCGCCACCCCCGTAGAGGTCGTCGTCACCGCGCCCACCGTCGAGCCGATCGGCGCCGTGCGATGTGGCCGCCACGTCTGCCACGAGGTCATCGCCTTCCAGGCGGTCGGCTCCATCGCCGCCAATGAGCTCATCAGCGCCGCCGCCGCCAACCAGTTGATCGTTCCCGCTCCCACCGTCCAGGTGATCGTCGCCAGCGTACTGGCTGGACAGCTTGTAGTCGTCGCCGTAGATCACGTCGTTGTCGGAGCCGCCGTACAGAAGGTCTGAGCCTCCGCCACCAAAGATCAAGTCATTGCCGGCACCACCGTCGATGAAGTCCTGCCCATGGCGGCTGGCGTCCAACGTGTAGCGGACGACGCCGCTGGCACCGTAGTAGGTCAGGTTCTCGACCGCTTCGCCTGTGGTCACTGCGGACTGATAGTCGCCTTGCAGGCCGTCGTTGCCGGCCCCTCCGTAGATCACATCGTTGCCGTCGTATCCCGCGACCTGGTCGTTGCCAGTGCCTGCATCGACCACATCGTCACCACCTCCGGCATTGACCACGTCATCTCCGGCTCCCGCATGGATGAGGTCATTGCCGTTGCCCGCATTCGTGCCAAACCAGGCACCACCCGTGAGGTCGCCATAGGTGCGTTGGGAGCCCGGGATATAGGGGCGCGTGTCCCCTGCATCTGGCACCACGTTTTGCCGCTGCATGGCGAGAAGCCCAGACAAGTCGGTGTCGGCCAGTGGATTGATGGACTTCACCAAGACCTTCAGTACCTGCAGGCTTCCCGTGGTCCCGACTGCTGCCACATTCGTGGCCAAGGTGAGCTGACGCTGCTGGTCTGTGAAAGCGTTATTGGCCCCCGTGATCCACGAGCCCACGCCAGTGCCGTTGTCCACGCTGTATGCGTAGTCGTTGTTGCCATCGGCAAAGATCACATCGCCGCCGTTGCCACCGATGAGCGTGTCGCTGCCCGTACCACCGAACAGCGCGTCATCGTCGCCCGCGCCGACGAGCAAGTCATCGCCAATGTCGCCAGACATCATGTAGACGCTGCGCCCCGTGGCTGCCTGCACCTCACCCGCAGCAATGGCTTCAGCCAGCGTCAGGTCAGCACCGCTGTACACGCGGTCATTTCCTGCGCCGCTGCGCAGAAAGGTCTGCCGGGTGATGCTGGCCGTGCCGCCAACGATCACATCGTCTCCCTGAGCCGTGCTCACGAGCCCTGATGTCGCGCTGTTGGCATTGAAGACCCGCCAATTCGCGGTCGATGACGCGGGACTGTTTGATAGCGCCACGCGTCCGCTGGCAGTGGACAGATCGAAGCTGGTGGCCGGCGTGGGGGCGGGCGCTGGAGCCGGCGCGACCGGCACTGAGATACCGAGCTCGCCACTGTCGAAGTCCCTGACCCGCACGGAAGAGCCCGCCCCAACGACGGTCAACTCACGATTCACCGCGTCGTGGATGTAGGCGACGGGGGTGCCGGCCTGCGAAGAGTCGGCCCACACCGTCACGCCGTTGCTGCTGCTCTTGAAGGTGCCCGAGCCGTTCAAGGTGCGACCTGAAAGCCGTATCTGATCCGTGGCGTCGGGGTTGAGGATCGTGTCCCAGCCGGCGTTCAAACCCACGACAAACACGTCGGCGCCCGAGCCCCCGAGCAGGGTGTCGTTGCCCAAGCCACCGTCAAGGATGTCTGTACCGTCGTTGCCTTCGAGGTAGTCGGCCCCCCCTTGGCCGGTGAGGGTGTCGTTGCCAGAGCCGCCGTAGAGGCGGTCACCAAGAGACTTGCCATTGAGCGTCTCGTCGGCGTCGCTTCCGAACTGGGTTTGGCGTTTGGTGACGGTGGTGTCTGGCAAGCCAAGGTCGAACTCAATGCGCGACTGAATGTCCTTGAAATGCATGCCTGGCACGCCTGGCCCAGCGCTGAGGGGCTCTGTTGCCCCGACGTCCAGTTGGTTGCGGCTGACTATCCATCCCAGCATCGCGGCCCGGTCGGCCAACCACTGATCGCTGTAGGTCGCCTTGCCAGCCTCGCGGTCGGCAGGGGTGAGGTTCTTGTCTGTGTCCCACTGTGTGAATGTGCTGCCCCATACCGAGCGGAGGCGATCCTGCAGCGTGGCGTCGGTGCCGGTGAGCACGATCGGGCTCAGGGTCAGCAGACTCAGGAAGGCGCTGAAATCGGTGCGTGCCTGGGTGCCAAGGCTCCCGCCGCTCACCTTCACGCCTGTTCTTCCGGCGAGTGCTGCAAAGGTTGCATTGGTGTACTGGCCGTTGGCTCCCTTGCCGTTGAGTGAGAGGATTGCGCTGTATAGCTCCTGTGAGTCGTCGATCGCGATGGTGGTGGACGAGCCATTGAGAAGACGCAGGAGGGAGCCGATCAATGCTTCGTGCGTCTGGTTCGTAACGCCCGAGGCGTTCGCCAAAAGTCGATTGCCCTGCTCGGGCGTGAGTGAAGGGTCTAACTCGCTGAGCAGCTTGAGCACCGCGAGCGACTGCGTCAGACGGGCGACGGAGTGGTTATCAAAACTCAGGGCGCCGGCCGACTCGATCTCTAAGGCGCTCAGGGTGCCGAGGTGATTGCCCACCCCTGCGATGACCGACAGGCCAGCGCTGCCGCGCACGTCGACCACCCCCGACTGCGGAACGGGTATGCCGAAGATCGATTGCAGGACGCCTTGCAGCCCACCTAGCGATTGCACAAACCCCGGCGCATTGAATGTGTACGTGCTTGCGAATGTGCTGGGGAAGGTTGCCTTGATGGCGGCGGCCAGGTAGCCACCCAGCGAATGGCCCGTGACAGTAGAGCCGGGCGGTAGCGCTCCCGACTGGATCCATTGAGCGATGACGGGCTGAAGGGCCAGAAACTGCGGGTTGAGCGAGGGGGGTATGCCGGTCGCTAGGTAGGCGTTGGACACCCAGTCCATGTTCAGGCTGATGTCAGTGCCGCGAATGGCCACGGTGCGGTCACCACTCTTGTCCTCAAAGACGGCCGCAAACGTCCCGGTCTGGCTATCGGAAAAGACTTCGACGATGGTGTATCGGCTCGCGAAATCCTGCGCCTGGGCGGCGGACATGTTGGGACTGCCAGTCGCTTTAAGTGCCAGTTGCGCGACCGTAATAGAGCCCTTCACAAGCGGCGAATAAGCGGCTTGGCAAAGCTCGCTTGAGACGCTGAGTTCAACGATGCTGGACACGAGTCACTCCTTGATAAAGACACGTTCTTCGAAACCCACAGGTACGACGCCCGGACACGACTTACCGTCGTCCCCGCCTGGCGCACCCTCGAGCCAATTCCCGCCACCACGCGTGTAGAACAGGTGCTCGGCCATGACCTTCTTGTCCGCGCTACGGACGATGCGATAGACGCTACGCAACAGACGAGCGCCAGGGGCCTGACCAGGCCCAGCCAGAGTTTTCTGTTCGAACGACGCGTAGTACCCGAAATTCCTCTCGTATAGGGCACCTTGTGGCAGCAACACGCGCCCGTTCGCATCGAACTTGTCCGCCGGCAAGTTCACCGTCTCGTAGACGACGCTGCGACCATCGATCGCGCACAACCGGTCTACCTCTTTGTCGAGCCGGCGCAAATCGGTCTCGCTGAAGTACTTGACCAGCCAAACGGCGCCGAAGATCACGCCGGCTAAGGTTGCCCATTTGCGCAACATCCTATGCATGTGACGCCCCGTCAGCTGCACGTGGATCTTGATGAGTTGGGCGCGTATCTAGCGAGGGCCAAATCCGCGTGCAACGCGTATTGATTGATCGTCGGCATGCTCAAACACTCCCCTTATGGAAAACGCTGCGAATGACACCGCGGGATTCGCCGCATGCCTTGGATGAAAAGTGATCCACGACGATGAAATCGCCGCCTGATCTTCCGTACATGATTCCCTCGCCGAGAACTTTTCCGTCTGACATGCGGACAACACGTGACTGGTACCTCGTAAGCCGCCCTTCTCCCTTGAGCGGGTCGCCCTGTTTGAGGTACCTGGTCTCCTCCACAAGGCGATAGTCGTCCCCGAGCCTCTGAGATTCAGGCCGCGATCTCCACCCCGGAAATGGATCGCCGTTTTGATCGAACATCTCCGGTGGCAGGGTCACCGTCTCGTGCACCTTGATGCCGCCGTCCTTGGCGCATAGTTCCGCCATTTGGCGGTCGAGTGAATCGCGCTCACACCCGGTTAGCAAGATGCCTATCAAAGAGGCAAGCAGAGCAGTGATAACGATGCGGCTGCATTCAACCGGCCTCATACGCGTACCTCGACATGGAACGTCTGGTCCTCGACCGCACCGTCGTCTCGTTGACTTCGGTTGCCGACAAGGCTGGCGAACTCCTTGTTCGATGTTGCTGCGAGCAGGCCATCAAACGTCACTGCCGTTAGGCCTATGCTGATCTTCTGAAGCAGCGCGTACACGGCCAGGTAGCCACCCAGCGAATGGCCAGCGAGGGTAGAGCCGAGCGGCAACGCCCCCGACTGGATCCATTGAGCGATGACGGGCCGAAGGGCCAGAAACTGCGGGTTGAGCGAGGGGGGTATGCCGGTCGCTAGATAGGCGTTGGACACCCAGTCCATGTTGCGGCTGAGGTCAGTGCCGCGAATGGCCACGGTGAGTTCTTGGGTCTGCTTGTTCTTGAAGATGGCAGCGTAAGCGCCGGTGTCGGGATCGTTGAAGATGCGCTCTACGGTGTATCGACGGGCAAAATCGTCTGCCTGCGCTGCGGACATATTCGCATCGCCGTTTTGTTTGATCCGAAGCCTTTCTGAGTCGATCGGTCCGAGCGTCAAAAGACTGGAGTAGACCGCTTGAGCCAACTCAGAGGTGGCTGCGAGTTCAACGATAGTCGCCATGTTTGTCACTCCTTACTGAAGACTTTTGCGCGAACATCAAGTGATTCCGGATCAGGACAGTTTTTGCCTTGGCCAATACCGGGAACGCCTTCCAACCAATACCCGCCGCTGCGCACGTAGATCACTCGCTCAGCGATGACTTTGTCGTCTTTAGACCGAACCACTTGGGTCATGTCGCGAATCAGTCGTGCGCCTGGTGCCTGTCCCGGACCAGACAAGGTCTTAGCCTCGCCTCGTACGAAGTAACCGAACCCGGCGTCATCTTGGCCACTTGGAAGCAAAGGGCGCCCGGACTGGCTGAATTTGGCGGCAGGGAGCGTCACCGTCTCAAAGATGCGCATGCCACCGTCGATCGCGCATAACCTGTCAACCTCCTTGTCGAGCCGTCGCATCTCGGTCTCGCTGAAGTACTTGACCAGCCACAGGGCGCCAATCAGGACGCCGACCGCGATGGCACAGTTACGCAAGGCCTTAGACATGTGACGCTCCGGCGTTGTTGCCCCACCTGCAGAGCAGGTGGCGGCAATCTGGCAGCGAAAGCATCGCTGGGGACTGTTTGGCAATGTGCGCGATGCAATAAGCCACCCAAGAAAACCTGCGCGTCACTTGCTCGCCGTCACATGCGGGCGGCGTGAAGTTAATGCTTGTCAGCCAGTGGATGGCGTGGCTAACCTTGCCGCCAAGGTCAGTGACTCGTACTTGGCTGCTGCCGGTGTAGGCAATCAAAATCTCGTTGCCCTTTTGATACTCGCCTGCAACAAACGGCCCTGCTATTGCGTTGCGGCATACAAATCGCAGTGGTAATGCGTGGCCGCGAGTCTTCAATTCATTCAATCTCATTGACCATTTCCTCCACATTCAGGTTGTTCTGCGCCGAAGCCGAATTCGTCGAATTGCTTGTGATCCCCAGCAACCCGTCATACCCCCGCACCCCCAGACTCATTCCATAGTCCTGCGCATCGGCCACTGCTTGCATGCGCCAGCCCGCATTGGCGGTCTCGCTGTGCATCGTTTGAATGGCGGCATCGGCGATCGCGTCTGCATCGAAGAAGTCGACCAGTCGGCCGTTCTCGCCGTCGCGCATCACTTCTCTCACCGGGGCGGTGTCGCTCGCCACGATCGGCGTGCCGCAGGCCATGGCTTCGAGCAATGACCAGCTCAGCACGAAGGGGTAGGTCAGGTACACATGCGCGCTTGAGACCTGCAGCACGCGCAGGTACTGCTCACGGGGCAAGCGGCCCATGAAGTGCGTGCGGGTCGCGTCGAGCTTCACTTGGGTCAGCATGTATTCACGCCAGTTGCTGGCCGTGGCTGACTTGGTTTCTCCGGCCGCTGGTGGGCGTTGCCCGTAACTCACCTCGTCCCCGCCAACGATCAGCGCATGGCACCGTGGGTCGATCCGCTGGATGCGTTCCAGCGCGCGCATGAAGATGTGGAAGCCGCGGTACGGCTCCAGATTGCGGGCGACGTAGGTGAGCACCGGCCGATCGATGCCGCCAGCTCCCAGCACCAGGCCGCAGGGTGTGGTGACCGTGGCATCAGGGTCGGGCCCCAGTTCGTGGGTGGCAATGCCTTCGTGCTGCACCCGAATCTTCGGGTGAAAGATTTCCGGATGCCGGCTCTTCTGCCACTGCGTCGGCGCGACGGCCACATCGCAGTGCGTGAGGTTCAGCGTGTGCAATGCGTTCCAGGTGCGAATGCGTGCGCGCGTGTCGAAGCTGATAGGGAACTCCGGGTCGAAGCCGACATCGGCGCCGTCGGCGCTGTAGAACCACTCGCACAGATGCACGAGGCGCGAATCCGGAAACACATCCTTGGCATACAGCGTTTCACCCCAGCCCGGATGAGCGACGATCACATCAGGCACAAAGCCTGACTGACGCATCGCCAGCATGGCGCGCGCGGTGGCTTGCCCGTGCAGCGTGGCGTCTTCCATCTGGCGCAGATAGGCGTGTTGATTCGACCGCACGGCGCGGGCGGGCTTGTAGCGCATCAGTGCCCTGAAGCCGGGTAAACCGGGCGCGGTGTCGCGGCCCAGCCCGCGCACGTCCCAGCCGGGGCGCTGGCTCCAGGTGCGCACCAGGTGCGCAAACTGCCCAGGGAAGTTCTGGTGGATGACGAGCACGCGCATCAACGCTCCCGCAGGCTTTCGCCGACCGTCTGCTGTACCGGGCTCAGCAGGTAGTCAATCACCCGGCGATGGCCGGTCTTGATTTCGGCAGTGATGTTCATGCCCGGGCTCAGCGCGATGCGCTTGCCCTCCACGGCGATGCTGTCCTGGCTGAACTTGAGGGTGGCGGGAAAGATGGCGCCGCGTTTTTCGTCGGCCACCGCATCGGCCGTCACACTGCTGACGGTGGCGTCGACCGTGCCGTAGCGGGTGTACGGAAACGTTTCCAGCTTGATGGTTGCCAGCTGTCCGGCGTTGACGAAGCCGATGTCCTTGTTGTCGATCACGACCTCGGCAGTGACTTCGGCGTCCTTCGGCACGATCACCATCAGCACTTGCGCTTCGGTCACCACGCCGCCTTCGGTGTGCACCGCCACCTGCTGCACGGTGCCGTCCACCGGCGCTGTGAGTTGCGTCAGTCGGGAGCGCTGCTGGGCCTTGCTCAGCTCCTGGGTGAATTGCTGCCGCTTCAGGATCGCCTGGGCTTGCCGTTCACTCAGCGAGCGCTGGGTTTCGGCGAGGTATGCCGCACGCGCTTGCGTGGTTTCTCGGGACGCGGCCTGGGCTTCGGCGAGCCGGGCCTGCTGCGTGGCCAGATCGCGTTCCTGTTCGATGCGATCGCGGGTGCGGTCCTGGCCGGCGTGGCTGGACATGAAGCCTTTGTCGGCCAGTGTCTTGAAGTCCATTTCACGCTGTCGGGCGATGGGCAACGTGGCTTCCAGCTTGGCGATGGTTTCGCGAACGGTGGCCAGTTCGGCCTGGCGGCGCGCCTGCTCGGCATCGAGCTTGGCCAGTCGGGCGGAGATGTCCTGCCACTCGGCGTCCAGTTGGGCACTGACGTGGCTGGTGGCTGCTGTCGCAAGCGCTGGCGCACGCTGAGAACGCAGCGCCTGGCTCAAGGCCGTGGTGCGCAATTCTTCTGATTGAGCCCACGCCAGTTGCTCTTGCGCGTTGGCGCCGTCGGCGCTGGCATTGGTGGCATCCAGTTCTACCAGCACCTGCCCCGCTTGAACCGAGTCACCGTCTTTCACCAGCACCTTGCGCACGACGCTCGTTTCCAGCGGTTGGAGTGTCTTGGTGCGCTCGCTCACCACGATGCGGCCGGGCGCCACTGCGACGATGTCGATCTGCCCGACGATGCTCCACACCAGCGCAACGATGAACAGCGCGCAGATCACCAGTGCAAAGCGCCGTGGAGCGGGGTGCACCGGCGTTTCCTGCAGGCTGAGTGCGGCGGGCAGGAAGGCAGCTTCGTCAGCCAGGCGTTTGGGCCCCGACAGTTCGTGCCGTATGGCCCACACGGCGCCGAAGATGGCGCGGTATCGGGCCAGCAGGTCGAGGGCGGGGTGGCGTGGGGCGGCCAATTCGGAGGGGGTGCTCATGGCGTCACGGGTTGAGTGCGTTGGTCTGCGACGCCTTCCTGCATCGCCCAGAGATGGGCATACAGCCCTTGCGGATGCGCTCGCAGTTCGTCGTGTGTTCCCATCTCGACCACGCGTCCCTTGTCCATCACGACGATGCGGTTCGCGTTGCGCACTGCGCTCAAGCGGTGGGCGATCACCAGTACCGTGCGGCCCTGGCAGATCTGAGCCATGTTGCGTTGAACGATGGCTTCGCTTTCGTAGTCGAGCGCGCTGGTGGCCTCGTCGAAGATCAGGACGCGCGGTTGGTTGAAGAGTGCCCGGGCGATGGCGATGCGCTGGCGCTGCCCTCCCGAGAGGCTGGCGCCTTGCTCGCCCACCATCGTGTCGTAGCCCTCTGGCAGCTCGCTGATGAAGTCGTGCGCGCCGGCCAGTTGCGCGGCGCGCAGCACGCCCTCGATTGGCGCGGCCGGGTCGGTGATGGCGATGTTCTCGCGCACGCTGCGGTGAAACAGCAGGTTCTCTTGCAGCACCACGCCGACCTGGCGGCGCAGCTGGGCCGCATCGACCAGCCCGATGTCGATACCGTCGATCAGGATGCGGCCCTGCTCTGGCGTGTAGAGCCGCTGCACCAGCTTGGTCAGCGTGCTCTTGCCCGAGCCCGAGCGCCCGACGATGCCGATCACTTCGCCGGGCCGGATGTCGAGGCTGAAGCCTTGCAACGCAGGCCCAGCTTCGGGGCGGTAGCGGAAGGTGACCTGATCGAGCGTGATCCGGCCGCGGACCGGCGGCAGTTGAGGGGCATGGCTGGGAGGCACTTCCGTATGCGCATTCAGCACGTCGCCAAGACGCGCCATCGAAATGCCGGTCTGCTGGAAGTCGCTCCACATCTGCGCCATGCGCATGATGGGCTGGCTGACACGGCCAGCAAACATGTTGAAGGCCACGAACATGCCCACCGTCAATTGCCCTTCAATCACCAGATGCGCGCCATACCAGAGCGTGGCGGCGTTCACCAGCTTGCCGATCAGGTTCACGCCTTCATGTGCGAAGCCGGCCAGCGTCTGCGTGCGAAAGCTCGCCGACACATAGGCCGCGAGCTGGTTGTCCCAGCGGCGCGCCATCGCGGGTTCGAGGGCGGTGGCCTTAACGGTTTGAATGCCGGTCACGGTCTCGACCAGCAGCGCCTGGTTCTCTGCGCCGCGGGCGAATTTCTCGTCGAGCCGGGCACGCAGCAGCGGCACCACCATCCAACTCAGCCCCAGGTAGAGCGGAATTGAGGCGATCACGATCAGTGTCAGCGGCACGCTGTAGGCGAACATCACTGCGATGAAGACCACCGAGAACAGCACATCCAGTACCAGCGTCAGCGCGTTGCCAGTCAGGAAGTTGCGGATGTTTTCCAACTCGCGCACGCGGGCGACGGAATCGCCGACGCGGCGCGCCTGAAAGTAGGCCAATGGCAGATTCAGCAGGTGCCGAAAAAGCCGTGCACCCAGCTCGACGTCGATGCGGCTGGTGGTGTGGCTGAAGACATAAGCGCGCAGCGCGGTGAGCACGCTCTCGAACACCACCACGACAACCAGCCCGATCACCAGCACGTCGAGCGTCGTCAGGCCACGGTGCACCAGCACCTTGTCCATCACCACCTGAAAGAACAGCGGACTGACCAGCGCGAACAGCTGCAGGAACAGGCTGATCGCGATCACCTCGCCGAACAGGCGGCGGTGTTTGACGAGGCTGGGGATGAACCAGCTGAAATCGAACTTCGCCAGTTCACCGGCCAGCGATGCACGACTTGTGATCAGGATCAGCTCGCCGGTCCATTGGGTGGCAAAGACGTCGAGCGGCTCGATCGTCGGGCGAGAACCTTGCACTGACGAGGCGTCTGCGGCAACTGCGGGATCCTGGAACAGCACTCGCTGACCGTCGCACTGCGCGAGCACGACGATGCGCGGATCACTGCCTTCGTCGGGTCTCAACACGGCCAATGCGGGCAGTGCTGCGAGGTTCAGGCGATCGATGCGGCTGCGGCTGCGCTTGGCCTTCAGGCCGATGTGCCTGGCTGCGATCAGCAGGTCGTCGAGGTCGATCCGATGGCTGCTCGGCCAGCCGAGTTGATGCGCCAGCGTGTCCGGATCCGCAGCGATGTGGTGCAGGCGAGCGATCAGGCACAACGCCCGCAAGCCGCCGCTCGGCGAGACCTCGATCGCGGGGATCTGAACGGCAGCCCGCGGGCTCGGGGTGACGTCAGAGGGATCCTGTGTGTCCGAGCGGACTGTCTCTGGCGGGCCCATGCAAATCTCTCTCGACAACTTTTCAAAACGTTTCGAGCTCAGTCTGCACAGGCGTGATTCATTCGGAAATCCCCCGAACCCGGGAGGCTGTAAGGTCTCGCAGGCACCCCCATCGGGGGGAAGACAAGTCCTGAAAAAGGAACATGGAAACAGCTTCCGCCCCGATGTGGGTTGCACCGAATCAGCGTTGTCGAAATCGCGCCGACTTTTCCAAAACGCCCGTTTCTTCCAAGAACGCGGACCGGCCTCTTCCTAGAGTCGGCGTCATGCTGATGTTCAATCCTTCTTGCCCGCAGGCGGCTCTTGCCCACCGAGGCCGCAGCCTATGAAGCCCACCCAAGCGAACGGCATGCGCTGCGTGCACTGCACCAGCCTGCATCCGCACTGGGACCGCTCGGTGCCGCCGGCCCATGTGGTGCCCGATGGCGCGGTGATCTCGATGGCGTGCCCCGATGCGTCGAACGGTCTGCTGGGCCCGAACTCGACGGCGCATGACATTGCCCAGATCGACTTCGGCATGCTCGATCCGCTGTGCGGGCCGATTCACGTCGAAGGTGCCGAGCCGGGCGACGTGCTGCAGGTCGATGTGCTCGACATCGAACTGGGCTCGTGGGGCTGGACGGGTCTGCTCAAGGGCTTTGGCCTGCTGGCCGACGAGTTTCCGCAGCCTTACTTCCGTAGCTTCGATCTGACGCGGCCCGAGGTCGATGTGTTCGGCTGTGCGTTTGCGCTGCGCCCGATGATGGGCGTGCTGGGTGTGGCACCCGCAGCGCCCGGCGCTTTTGCGTCGATCACGCCCACCAACGCGGGCGGCAACATCGATGTTCGCTACCTGGGGGCCGGCTCCACCATCTACCTGCCGGTGTTCAATACCGGCGCCTTGCTGTCGGGCGGCGACGGGCACGCGCTGCAGGGCGAGGGCGAGATCTCGGGCACCGCCATCGAGGCGCCGATGACGGCCACGCTGCGCCTGAAGGTGCTCAAGCAGCAGAAGCTGGCAGCGCCGGTGCTCGACTTCTCGACCGCGCCGTATGCCGAGACCGAATACCGCGATTTCCTGGGCATCGGCCCCGATCTGTTCCAGGCGGCGCGCGACGCCACCCGTTATGCCGTCGATGCCTTGGCGGCGCACTTCAAGGTCGAGCCCTTCGAGGCCTATGCGGTGCTGGGGATGGTGGGCGAACTTCGCATCCACGAGATCGTCGACCAGCCGAACTGGGTGGTCGGCTGCATGGTCCCGAAGCGCCTGTTCCAGAACCGCGCTTTCTCGTCCGGTGCCTGAGCGGCCCGCCGATTCCCCAGCTTTTCAAACCGGAGTACCACCATGTCGCACCCTGTGTCCCGCCGCCGTGTGAGCGCCTTGTGCCTTGCCTTGTTGAGCCTGTGCGCTGCGCCGTCGATTCACGCTGCTGAAGCGCCTCTGCGTCTGGGTGTGCCCGTCTGGGTGGGCTGGATGCCCTGGTGGGTCGCGCAGGAAAAGGGCCTGTTTGCCAAACGCGGCGTGAGTGTCGAGTTGCGCAACTTCCCGGTGCAGGGCGATGCAGTCACTTCCCTGGCAGGCGGCAGCCTCGACGCGGCGAGCCTCGCGACCAACGATGTCCTCACCATCAACGCCGCCGGGCCGAAGGCCTCGGTGGTGCTGCTGCACGATGAATCGGCTGGTGCCGACATGCTCATCACCCGCGGCATCGACACGCCGCAGGCCTTGAAGGGCCAGCGCATCGCCCTGGAGGTCGGTGGCGTCAGCCACTTCTTCCTGACCAAGCTGCTGGCCAAGTACGGGATGACCGAGAAGGATGTGACGCTGGTGAACATGGCCGCACCCGATGCCGGTGCGGCGTTCACCGCGAAGTCGATCAAGGCGGCCGTCACCTGGGAGCCGTTCGGCACGCAAGGCGTCAAGTCGGGCGGCAAGTTGCTGCTGACCAGCAAGGACACCCCGGGCGCCATCGTCGATGTGCTGAGCGTCAGGAACGAGGTGCTCAAGGCGCATCCGGAGCAGGTTCGACGCTTGGTAGCCGCCTGGTTCGATGCGCTCGACTACGTCAAGAAGCACCAGGCCGAGTCATTCAAGATCATGGCCAAGGCGTCGGGCGTGTCGGTGGCTGAATTCAGCGAGATGTGGAAGGGCGTCCGCATTCCCACACTCACCGACAACCAGGCGGCCCTGGGCTCCAAGGGCACCCCGGGCACTTATGGCGCCACGGTGGGCGAGATGAGTCAGTTCATGGTCACGCAGAAATTGATTTCCAATCCGGTGGCCGCTGACAGCATGGTGACCGGCGACTTCCTTCCTGCGAAGTAAGCCCGTCACTGCTGCCGCATCGGGTGCCGATACCGGTGCGGCGACACGCCCACGCAGCGGGTGAAGGTCGTCGTCAGATGCGACTGGTCGAAAAAGCCGCATTGCAGCGCGATGTCGGCGATGGCCAGGTTGGTGGTTCGCAGCAACTCCTGCGCTCGTTGCGTTCGAAGCGCAATCAGGTACTGCTGCGGCGACCTGGCCGATGCGGCCTTGAAGGCCTTGCCGAACTGGTGCGGCCCCAGGCCGGCGATGGTGGCCAGGTCGGCCATGGCGATGGGCTCGTGCAGCCGAGCCAGGCAGTGGTCATGAATGCGGTTCAGTGTGGTTGGCGACAACTTGCCGCGTGCCGGTGCGCTGAGCGGCCTGCGTGCTCCTGTTGCGCTGCGCAGCAGTCCACAGATCAGCGTGCCTTCGATCGATTCGGCAAAGCTGCGCCCGAGCGCGTCACCCCTGCGCGCCTCCGCCCAGGCGCGTCTGCACAGCTCTCCGAGGAACGGATCCTTGAAGGCCCGAAGGCGCAAGGTGTCGAGCTCGTGCTCGCCGTTGCCGGATTCGGCAGCCACGCGGGCGACTGTCTCTTCGCCGATCGAGATCATCAGGTGCCGCTGCTCGCCCGACAGCTGCAGCGTGGCCTCGACATGCGGTGGCGTGATCGGCGTGAACATGCCCGGATGCAGCCATTGCGTGTGCCAGCGGTCGTCCACCCGATAGGAGAGCTGCGCTTCCCCCTGGAGCACGAGGCACAGCGTGTAGCGCGCGGTTGGTGCATCGTGCAGCTCCGTGGCGGGCAGCATCACGTCTTCGAACGAGATCGTGGCAACAGGGTGCGACGACTGGGCAGCGATTGGATTCATCGAGGTCTCCAGCAGGCAAAGGCCTGCACATCGCCTGCAGCACTTCCCGTGCCGGCGTGATCTGAACCCGGTTGCAAGGGCTCGATCCGAGCAGCTGAGCGAACGGTGACGCTGGTCAGCAAGCCGCCAGCGACGATCGAACGGGAATGAGGCGCGCGGCCAATGTCGCTCGATGTCAGTCGCGTGCTGAGGAGTTCAGGTCGATGAGCTTGTGCTGATTCAGGCCCGGGGCTCGCCTTGGGCGTTGACGGTCACGGTGTTGCCCGGCGGCCGGGTCATCTGCACCCGGTACTCCTGGCCCCGGAAGTCGTACGTCACGTCCCAGTAGGCGGGGCGTGCCTGTGCATTTGTCTGGCGGCAGCGTTGCACGTTCTGCTCGGTCACCACCCGCTGGGCGTCGCCGTTGCGCCCGACCTGGCTGCCGACGGCAGCGCCGGTGACGACGCCCACGCCAGTGGCGATGTCCTTGCCGGAGCCTCCACCCACCTGGTGGCCGAGGATGCCGCCGATCACCGCGCCCAGCAAGGCGCCGGGTACGTTGACGTTGTTGCCGCGCTCCTGCACGGCCTGCTCGCGTTCGACCCAGCACCGTTGGCCTGTCTCTTCGACCACGGCGCGCACCGAGGTCACCTCGGCTTCGTACAGACGCTCGTTCTTGCGTCGGCTGTAGTCACGGGCGATCACCGGCAGCGGCGCATAGCGCTCGTCTTCGACCTGTGCGTTGCGTGCCACGGCGCGTGCCGACGACACCCGGTCGTTCAAGCCCATGGCCGACAGCGACGGGTACTGGCCCGGCCGCAAGACGACGCATCGGCCGCTGAAGCGCCGGTCTTCGCAGACCTCCCACCGATCCGACCGATTGCCACGCACCACCACCGAAGAGGCGCGCTCGTTGAAGCCGCTGCGGCGCATGTTGGCGACGGCCGCATTGGCGGTGAAAGTGCGGCCACGAAAGCCTTCGTCCTCGTAGAACACCAGCTGACTGACCTGCACCGGCGGGGGTGCTGGTGCGTAGCGGTCGTCGTCTATCTGCGCATTGCGATCGATGGTGCGCGCCGATGAGACGCGGTCGTTCAGGCCCATCGCGGACAGCGACGGATACTGACCCGGCCGCAGCACGACGCAACGGCCACTGAAGCGCTGGTCTTCGCAGACCTCCCATCGGGTCGACTGGGTGCCCTTGACCACGACCGACGAAGCGCGATCGTTGAAGCCGTTCCGCTCGAAGTTGTTGACCGAGCGCGCGCTGGTGAAAGAGCGACCCTGGAAGCCATCGTTCTCGTAGAAGGTCACCTGCGCGGAGGCCTGGGTCACCAACGCCAAGCCACCGAGGGCCATTGCCATTTTCAAGATCTTGTTCATCAGGTGCACCATGTGTAGGCCATCAAGAAGGGTCGCCGTGACTGCCGCCGACGCAGATACAGCAACCCCAGTGTGGGCGGCGCGATGCCGCACGGCCATCGGACGGCAACGCGACCTCGGGAGGCGGTCTGTCCTACGCGAGCTGCGGTGTGCTGGCACCGCGCGGGCTGGTGCAGCTACTGCGGCGACACCGCCTCGATCAGTTCGGCGATGCGCTGCGCGGCATTGCCGTCCTCGACCATCAGGCCGGCATCCCGCTGGCAGGCTGCGGCGATCGACGGGTCGCGCAGCAGGCGGTCGAGGGTGGCCGCCCACTGCCGCACCGAACTGCGCGGGCTCAGCCGCAGTCCCACGCCGCGCTTGACGAGGCGGGTGGCGTTGTCGAACTGGTCGTGCGCGAAGGGCACCACGCCCTGCGGCAGGCCGGCGGCCAGCGCCTGCGCGGTGGTGCCGATGCCGCCGTGGTGCACCAGCGCGGCCAGCCGGGGCAGCAGCGCGTCGAAGGGCGCGTAGCCCACCGCATGGGCGTGCGATGGCAGCGGGTGGGGCAGCTGGTCGGCAAAGGGTGTGATCAGCAGCGCGCGCTGGTTCAACGCGGCCGAGGCGGCCACTGCCCGTGCAAAGAAGTCGCGGCCCCTCGCCATGGCTGACCCTGGCGTGAAGCCGATCGGTGCCGGGCCGGCGTTCAGAAAGTTCAGCAGCGCAGGGTCGAGCGACTGGCCTGCCGTGCCCGACCATCGTGCAAAGCCGGAGGTGACCGCCTGCACAGGCCAGTCAGTCTGCTTCGGTGAAAACCATTCCGGCCAGGCGCACACCACACGGCCCGGGCTGTTGATCCACTGGCTCAGCAGCCGGCGTACCGGCGGCAGGCCGAGGTCACGCCGGATGCGGTCGAAGTCGGGCGCCACCACGCGGTCGATGTAGCCACGCTCCACTGCGGCCTGGATCAGTCGCACCAGTGCCGGTGGCCAGCCACTCAGGTCGCCCAGCCCGGGGATCACGGCCGGTGCCTGCGCCGACCACATGCACACCGGCGACAGGTGCACCATCACCGCCGGGATGCGGTGGGTTTCCTGCGCCAGCCGCACAGGCATCGCCAGGGTGCTGCCGACCAGCACCGTGCGGCCCGGCTGCGCGCGGGAAATCAGCAGGCTGTGCGCCTCGATCATTCGTTGCGAAACGGCCTGCCACAGCACCGGAAAGCAGGTGCGCGGGTTCCACAGGTCAGGGTGGTGCACCACGTTCTCGAAATCGGCCTCGGTGCCCACGGGGGTGCAGGCGAGGCCCGCCGCTTCGATGCGTGCGGCGAAATGCGTCGAGGTGAGCAACTCCACCTCGTGCCCTCGCCGCGCCAGCGCCTGGCCAATTGCAATGAACGGGTGCACGTCGCCGGCGCTGCCGACACAGGAAATCATGATGTGCATGGCGAATTGTTCACTGGCATGCGCCGGGACGGAGGGTCGTTCGAGTTGTCAGCTCGGTGCTTGCGCATAACCGAGGATGCCGCAAAATCCGACGCCATGAACCGCGAAACCATCATCGCGCTGCTGTCGGACAACCGCGACATGTTGGCCGAACGATTCGGTGCTCGGCACCTGTCGCTCTTCGGCTCGGCTGCACGCGACGACATGCGTCCGGACAGCGATGTCGATGTGTTGGTTGAATTCGATGGCCCGGCCACCTACGACGGCTATTTCGACCTCAAGGAATGCCTTGAGGCCTTGTTGAGTCGGCCTGTCGATCTGGTGACCAGCAAGGGGCTGAAGCCCAGGGCCCGGAAGCACGTTGAGCAGGACTTGATCCGTGTCACGTAGTTGGCTTCTCTATCTGGACGACCTGATTGCCAGCGCGGAAAAGATCGAGCGCATGACCGCATGGAGCAACTTTGAACAGTTTGTTGCTGAGCGGGGCCAAGATTTTGCGTTTGCGCATGGACGGTCCAATTACCCCGACTGATCCCAAGTGACGACGCACGTAGGCGACGACAAGGTGGTCCCCAGCCCGCCAGTCTGCCTCCACCACATCCGACACCGCCTGCGCGCCCACGGCGCCATGCCTTGCCATGAGCACCGGGTGCTGCGGTTGTGGTCGAACGCGCTGTCGCAAGGCAGCGGCAAGCGCAAGCCACAGGACTTTCTGCCGCTGGGCGTGCGTGCCGAAATGCCGGGTATCGAGGCCGATCTGGCGGGGCTCGCGCGGCTGCTGTCGGAACATCCGGGCGACGATGGCTCGGCGCGGCTCTTGGTCGGCCTGCACGATGGGCAGACGGTCGAGGCGGTGCTGCTGCCGCGCGATGGCGTGTGCGTGTCCACCCAGGTGGGCTGCGCGGTCGGCTGCGTGTTCTGCATGACGGGGCAGGGCGGTCTGCTGCGTCAGCTGGGCAGTGCCGAGATCGTGGCGCAGGTGGCGCTGGCGCGCAGCCGTCGGGTGGTGAAGAAGGTCGTGTTCATGGGCATGGGCGAGCCGGCGCACAACCTCGACAACGTGATGGACGCGATCGATCTGCTGGGCATTGAAGGCGGCATCGGCCACAAGAACCTGGTGTTCTCCACCGTCGGCGATCGACGCGTGTTCGAGCGCTTGCCGATGGGCGCGGTGAAGCCGGCGCTGGCCTTGTCGCTGCATTCGACCAATGCCGCTCGCCGCGCGCAGCTGCTGCCGCGCGCCCCGGCCATCGAGCCCGACGAACTGGTCGAACTCGGCGAGCGCTACGCACAGGGCAGCGGCTACCCGGTGCAGGTGCAGTGGACGCTGCTGGCCGGCATCAACGACGGCGACGACGAAATCGACGGCATCGTCCGCCTGCTCGCCGGCAAGCGGGCCATCCTGAACATGATTCCGTACAACACCGTCGATGGCCTCGACTTCCAGCGGCCCACCGCCGAGCGCGCACGCGAGATCGCGCAGACGCTGCATCGGCGTGGTGTGCTCACCAAGCTGCGCCAGTCGGCCGGGCAGGATGTTGACGGTGGTTGCGGCCAATTGAGGGCGCGCACCTCGTCAGTTGCCGCAGGGTCGACCGACTTGCCTCGCCCAGTGGTGTGGCGCGAGCGGGCACCATCGCTTTCAACGCCGACATGAGCAGGGCAGACTGATGTACAGCGCCACCTTCATCTTCGACAAGAAGCAGTTCGACGACGAGTTCCATGCGCTCGATGCGCAGATCGCAGCCGCGGCGCGCGAGACCGTTGGCTTTCTCGGAGACGAGTCCTGGGAGGACCCGAACACCGGACGCCTGTGCAATGTCTATTACTGGGCCGATGAGATCGGCCTGCGGCAACTGATGCATCACCCGTCGCATTTGCGGGCCAAGGCCGGGCAGGCGCAGTGGCTCGACGGCTATCAGGTGATCGTGTCGAAGGTGCTGCGCAGCTACGGCGATGAGCGCATCAATCACCCGACACGGCGCATCGAACCAGAGGGCGGCGCGTGACAGCCCACGGAACCGTGCAAATCGAACGCGCGGGCCTTGATGCAGGCCGCTGGCGACGAGTTACTTGGCGACCGCTGCGACCGTCGCGGCCGGTGGGGTGAAGACGGCGGGCGTGGCTGTCGTCGGCCCGGTGGGTGCGGCGGCGGGCGCGGGCAAGGCAGCCACGGGTCCCTGACCGGTCACCGTGATCACCCGGCGCGGCGTGCCTGGCGTTTCGTCGAAAGTGCTGGCCGCCTGATGGTTGGCTTCTTGCCAGTCATCGGCATTGCGGATGATGGTCGGCTTGATCAGCACCACCAGTTCCTTCTTGCGGCTGCTGCTGCTGTTGTTGCCGAACAGCGTCTGCGTCACCCGGTTGCTCGAACTGCCCGGCAGGCCGGAGTTCTGACCCACCGCTTCCACCTGCATCAGCCCGCCGATGGCAACGATGTTGCCGTCGGTCACGCGCACCACCGTGTCTGTTTCGTTGACGCTGCTCGATGCCAGCGGCAGCTTGTAGCTGCCGATCGTTCCCAGGTCGATGCGCTTGGTGACCTCGGTGACGGCCGTCACCGACGGGTGCACATGCAAGGTGATGGTGTTGGCGTCGTCAATCTGCGGTGTCACGTCGAGCGCGATGCCCGAGAAGAACGGCGTGAGCGTCAGCGAGGGCAGCGTGGTCGTGCCGCTGTTGTTGTTGGAGTTGCCGGAGTTGATCGAGCCGCCCGACACATTGGTGACGAAGTATTCATCGGTGCCGACCTTCAGCACGGCCTTCTGGTTGTTCAGCGTGGCCACCCGTGGGCTCGACAGGATCTGCACATCGCCGTGCGTTTCCAGGAAGCCCAGAACCGCCTGGAAGCCGTTGCTCGCGATGGCCAGGCCCAGCGTGCCCGAGCCCGCGGTGGGCAACGAGACGCTGTCGATCAGCAGTGACGACACCGCCGCAGGCAGCGTGGGCAATCCGCCCGTGTTCGACACCAGCGCATTGCTGCTGCCGCCGCTCGTCTGGCCGATGGTGCGGGTGCGACGCAGCAGCGACCAGTCGATGCCGCTCTGGTAGCCCTCGCGCAACTCAACTTCGACGATCTTCGCCTCCAGCATGACCTGGCGCTCGAGCGCCATCCGTGAAGCGCGCAGGTAGTTCTCCACTTGCCGCAGTTCCTCCGGCATGCCGCGCACGGCGATGGTTCCTGATTGCGGGCTGGTGATCACATTGCGTCCGTTGCCGGTGCCGACGATGCTGCGCAGCGCCTCGGTGGTCTCGCCCCAGATGTCGGAGCTGGAGGTCGTCGAGACCTGGCTGCTGTCCAGCGTCTCACCGCCCGACGCCGACGAGGTCTGAGTCGTACCCGACTGGCTGGGGTTGTTCGAGGGGGCTGCGCCTGAACTGACCCGCGTGTCGCTGCGCCCCTGGCGCTTGGCCTGCAGGTAGTTCACCATGAAGATGCGGGTCTGCATCGTGGCCGGGAACACGGTGATGCGGCGCCCTTCGATCTTGAACTCGTAACCGTACACATCGCGGATCGATTCCAGCGCCTCGCGCACTGTCACGCCGCGCAGGGTCACTGACAGCGTGCCGGTGAGCTCGGGGTGCATCAGCATGCTGTAGCGGGTGTCGGTCACCATCGACAGGAAGACATCGCGCGCCGCGGCGCCGCTGACGCTGAGATCGAAGCGAGGCTCGGGGGTGGCATCAGGCCGCGGTGCTGGCGGTGGGGCCTCTTGCGGTGCCGCTGAGGCCGCAGGCCTGGGTGCGGTGGCGGCCGGTGCGACACGACTGGCCTGCAACTCGGCCTGCACACTTTCCCGCGCGTTCGGGCTTCTGGTGACGGGCTGCAGACCGCAGCCTGGCAGTGCAGCGATAACCCCCAGGGTCAGCAACAGCAGGGCAACGCGTTGCGTTGATGCTGCAGCGTGAGGAGCTTGGATGGCGTTCATGGCGACTCGCTTCGTGTCGAAGGGTGGAAAGGTGGAACGGGTTTCTTGGGGCGGCTGCCTGCCGCGGGCGCGGATGCCGGCAGGCTGCTCACGTTGTGCTTGACCACGCCGCCATAGAAAGGCAATCGTGTGACGGTGTTGCCCTCGCGGACCCAGACCGCTGAATCGGTGATCCGTTCGATGCGTGTGCCGCCCAGTGCGTCGCCGACACCGAGCCGGCGGCGTCCGTCGACCACGTAGCGCTGACCATCGACCGTCAGCAGTTGCTGCGGCGTGGGTGGGGGCTCTGGTGCGACCTCTGCCTGGCTGGCGGCAGGTCGGGCGATCGCCAGCGGCGGCACCATCGGGTCGCGCAGCCCAGGGGCGTTTTGCGCGGACGCGGGCAGCGCCGTGCTGGCAATTGCCAGAGCCCAGGCCAGACCGGGCAGGTGGGTCCTGCTGCGTTTTGTCATCGCGCGTCTCCGGCGAGGAACAGGCGCACCGTGAGTTCCGGCGGCATCTGCTTGGTGTTGATCTGCATCGGGCCCCAGCGCAGCTCGGGCAGGGCGTGTTCCAGATCGGCCAGGTACTGCACCAGATCGAGGTAGCCGCCGCTGACGCCCAGATCCACCGCCTGCCAGCGCAGTGCGGTTTCGGTGGATTTGTCGGCGGTCTTGTCCGCGGGCCGTTCGTCGGTGGTTCTCAGGTGTGTCAGCGTCAACCGCTCGTGCCGGCGCAACACCTGATCCATCAGGTCAGGCAGGTTGGCCAATCGCTTGCCGTCGCCCAGGTTGGCGGTGATCTGGCTGTCCACGGCCTGCAATTCGGCGCGGCTTTGTGCGATCCTGGCCAGCATCTGTCCACGCGGGGAGTCCGGCTGCGAAGTGGCGCTGGCGTCGGCCAGACGCTGCCGCAGCGTATCGAGCTCCTTCGCGGCGGTGGCCTGTTCGGCCATCAGCGACTTGCGCTTCGCCGCCGCTGGCGACCACACCAGCGTGTCAGCCAGCGCCACCATCACGAAGGCGACCGAGGCGAACAGCATCACCCGTTCGCGCAGGCTCAGCGCATTGATGCGCGCCAGCTGCTTTTTCCAGTCTGCTTTCATCGCACCGCTCCTGAGGCATCGGCCACGATGCGCGGGCCGGTGTCGGCCTTGCTGACCATCGTGAAGACCCACGGCTCCTGCGCACCCGGGTTCAATGCGGCCGACGCGTTGTCGCGCTCGATCTTCAGCGCAGCCAGAGGCTGGCCGGGCAGGATCGGGTCGGCGGCCAGCTGCGCCAGCCAGGGGCGCAGGCTCTCCGGCTCCAGCGTGCGGCCGTGCAGCTCGAGGCGGTTGTCGGTGATGTCGATCTTCGTCAGCCACACCGACTTCGGCAGCGTCTGTGCCACGCGGCGCAGCAGCACCGAGCGGCGGTGTTTGTCGTCGAGTCGGCCGCGGGTCAGCTCGTCGAGCACAGCGCGCCGCTGCAGCAGCGCGGCATCGACTTGAGCCAGTTGCTGCTCGAGCGCGCCGGCCTGGTTCTCGCTGGAGGGCAGTCTGGCGGACAGTTGCTGCTTTTCCTGGACCTGACTGGCGCGCACCGCAGCCATGTCTTGCTGCATGCCGCGTGTGAGGGCCTGCGCCCAGAGGCATGCTGCAACGACGACCAGTGCAGTCACCGCCAGGCTGGCAACGACCATTTCGGCCGCGAAGCGCTGTGCGGGTGCCTTGAGGGCCGTGCTGTAGAGGTTGATCTGTTGTGACATGGCAGCCTCAGTGAGTTCGGTCGCCGTCGCGCAGCAGGCCACCGAGCAGCATCAGCGGGGGACGTTCAGACGTCGGACCGCCAGTGAAGAGCGCATTGCTGTCGAAGGCCTCGACGGCGATCGACAGCGTGCGCATCAGCAGGCCTTGCAGCGCCTCGGTGCGGTCACCGGCCTCCACCCACAGGCACTGCAGCGGCAGGTCAGGCCAGGAGCGATCCCAGGCGTCCAGCGAGCGTTGCATCTCGATGGCAAGCCGCGGTGTGCTGTCGGATTCCGGAACGCTGCTGTCGTCGGGCTCGGCACCGTAGTCGACGATGTCCACGCCTTCGAGCTCCATCGACATCAGCCCCTGTGCCTTGGCCGACGTTGCCGCAGCCACGGGTGCCGGCGCCGGCGTGTCGCCGAGCGACTGCGAATTCCAGTCGAGCCGGCGGGCGTAGAACAGCTCGCCGTTGGCGCAGATCGTCAACAGGCATTGCGATCCATGAACCATCAAGGCGGCGCTGGCGTTGGCGCCCCGGCCTTGTTGCTCGGCCAGCGCGCACTGCAGGTTTCGCTGCGCCAGTTCGGTGATGTCGAACACCGAGGGCTGCAAGCCCGCGGTCTCCATCCAGGCACTGAGCTCGACCACATGCGCATTGCGCGCCGCGGCCACGAACAACTGGCGCTTGTGCTGGGCGCGCTGATCGCCAACGGCCAGCACGTCCAGCGTCAGTTCCTCGACGGGGATGTCGACCTTGTCCTTGATCTGCCAGCGCGCTGCCGCCTTCATTTCATCGGCAGGCACCGCAGGCGCGTCGATCTGCAGCAACTGGCAATCCGACAGGCCGAGCACGGTGATCACATTGGCGCCCGGTAGATTCAGTGCCTGCACGAGCTTGGTCAATTGCTGCGGACTGTCGGCACCGCAGGGCTCGGTGCCACTGCGCACGATCTGTCGGCCAAGCACTTCAACGTAGCTGAACGCGTCGCTGCCGATCGCGATCGCCAGCCGACCGGCCGAGCTGATGGGCTTCTTGTTCCAGGGAAACTTCATGATCGTTGGTGCTTCCGCCGATTGACCGCTTTTTGATCAGGCGTTGACCACGGGTGCATCGACGCCTTGGGGAGTGACGCGTCCGATGCTATGGATGTAACAGCGGGTCAATGCCTCAAGGAGCGGCGTGAAACAAGCCCGTTTCTGCGCCGGCGCGACAGCTGCGAACCTCAGTAGCTCTCGCGCCGGTACAAGAGGTTCTGCTGGGTGCTTTGCTGCCCGAAGGTCACTCGTGCCGACGGATCCTTGGCGTAGCTGCTGCCGCACCAGGCGCCACGCAGGTAAGCGAGGTTGCCTGCCGTGGTCGCCGCCGTGGCGGGCGTCCAGCTCTGCAGGCACGAGGCATCGGTCGCACTGCTGCCCAGGCTGAGCGCCACGTCGTAGGTGCCGACATGGCCTGCCGGCGGTGCGGCCAGCCTCAGCAGGCCGGTGCCGCTCGTGATCGTGATCGCGCCCGTGGCTGCGGTGTCGGTGGCACTGATCGTGCGCATCAGGTTGCCGAAGTTGAAGGCGGTGGTGGGTACGGTGGTGCAGCTGTCGAGCGTGTTGGTGTCCCAGGCGCTGCCGCTCCAGTACTGCGCTGTCACCGGCAGCGACAGCGTTCGATCGGCCGGGCCGACCGCGCTCGACAGCCTCAGGCGACCAAAGCGCAGCGCCACGCTGGCGACGCCCGCGCGGTCGTTGCTGCCGCCCGCGGTGCTGGCCATGTCGAAGGCCGAGATCGTCACGCCATCGCTGTCGGTGGGTGCGATGCCGAAGCTGGCGTTGAACGGGCCGTCCGGCGTGGCCGCCCGCGTCGCGCTGGCAATCACCGACACGCCGCTGGCCACGCCGTTGGACCAGCTGCCGGTAGCGGTGCCCAGAGACAGACGCCCGCTGGCGACCGAGAAGGTGGTGGTGCCGCCGAGTCCGGCCAGGTTCCAGCCGCTGGCTGAGGAGGGGTCCAGCTTGGCGAAGCTGCCGGTGTAGTTGGCGGTGGTGGTACCGGAAGTGTTCTGCGCCGTGAGCGTGAAGCCGATGCTGAAGTTCTCGCCGAGGTGGGTGAAGGCCGAGGCGGGTGAGCAGGCCCGGCCGCTGCGGTGGGTGACCGAGGGGCTGCTGAGCACGAACTTGGCCGGGATGAAGCGGCCGACGTTGCCACTGGCTGTGCCGCTCACGCTGCCGGTGTTGAGGTAGCTCCCGCTGGTGAGGCTTGGATTCAAGGTGATGATGCCCACCTCGCTGTAGCTCAAGGTGCTCACCACTGCGACCCCATTGGAAAAGCTCCCGCCAGCGATCGTTCCGTTCGACAGGGTGCCAAGACTGCCGCCGCTGGGCAGCACCAGGCTGCTGCCCAGCGTCACGCCTTCGGGCGTGCTTTCGCGGCCGAAGTTCGGGGTGGCCAAGCCCGCTGCGTTGACGGCCGCGATGCTGGCCGAGAAGTTGCCGCCGGCCTGAATGAAGGCTTGATCACCGGCTGAGGTGGCGGCTGGGTTGTTGCCGCCTGCGACAGCGCAGTTGCCGCTGGCAGTGGAGGTGCACTTGACGGACGAGACGGTGAAGGTCGACGGACGTGATACGAACGAAGCCGTGCCTTGCATCACCAGCCCGCTCTCTGTGCCGATGCTGCCGCCGGTGTAGCTTGCTGTGAGCCCGACGCTGCCGACGTCGGCGTACTGCACCGTCGTCGTGGCCACACCCGTGCTGTCAAAAGCCAGGCTGACGCCAGTACCTGTTGCGTCGCAAGCGGCCGCTGCGCTGTTGCCGGCGTTCAGCGCCTTGCCGCCCACCCTGACCGCAAGCGTGCCGCTGTTCGGGTTGGCGTACGCGCAGCTGAAGTTCACCGTCTTGCTGACGCTGCCGAAGGCAGGCGTGCAGGCCAGGCTGCTCGACGAGGTCCTGACCGCGCTCACCGTCACACTCTGTGAGGTCTCGGCGACATGGTTCGGCACGTTGAAGATGAAGCCCGAATCGGCGGCCGTCCAGGTGCATCCGGGTGTGCCGAAGTTGCATGTGGTGGCGTTGGTCGATGAAGGTGACAGGCTGCCAATACCGAGCACGACGCTGCCAACGCTCGTGACCTGAAAGCTCTTGGTGACTGAACTGCTGCCTGACGGGATGGCGAACGTGGCACCCGGTCCGAAGCCGGTGCTGCCATCCCAGTTGACGGTGGCGGCACCTGTCGCAGTCAGCGTGCCTGAGACGCCACCGGTGTAGAGCGATGTGCAGGCCAGATTGGCGCAGGCGCGAACAGTCACTGTTCCCTGGGCGCAGGTGACGCCACTGCCGCTGGCGTGAAGGATCTCGAGGTGATCGACGTTGAAGACGGGACACGTGCGCGTCTTGCCCGACAGTGTGTTGACCTGCGCTTGCGTGAGCACGTAGTTGAAGATCTCGACCTCATCGATCTGGCCATTGGCCGAGTTGACGCTGCCCAGCGTGTCCGCCACGCCGATCGGGTTGTCGCCAACGTAGAGAAGGCCGGCTTGTGTCGTCACCGTGCCATCGCTGGTGAACGCCGAGGCTGTGGGGGTGCCGGCGTTGATGAGGATCTGCAGGTTGTCCTGGTTGACGCCGGCACTTCCGTTGAAGTTCCAGGTGATGGCCACATGCACCCAGGTGTTGGCAGCAAAGCTTTGGGCCGCCGAAGTGACCGAGCGAACGGCGCCGGTGCTGTCCGTGACCTTGAACACCAGCGCACCCGAGGCGGTCTTGCTGAGAAAGAACCACTGGCCGTTCGCCGTCGTGGCGTCGAGCAACTGTGCAGATTGCGCGGTCGCGCCGCTCCAGGCGAGGTTTGATCGGTACCAGAAGCCGATCGAGCCGGTGCCCAGCAGGTTCAGCGCGCCGGTCGAGAGGTTGAGTCCGGTCTGGACGGCGTCAACGGTTGACGTCGCTGTGTGCGCCGGTATGTTGGCGGCGCGACAGAGTTTGCCGGTCGAGGTCGTCTGTGCGCTGCCCAGCGCTGTGCCATGGCGGACGGCTGTTGATGAGTCCTTCACCTCGCTCGCGACTCCGCGGGCCCAGGACCCTTCGTCGAAGGCGTAGGCGGCCAGCGGTGCCGGCAGGTAGAACTTGATGGCGGTGAACGGTGGCGGCTCGGCCGACGCACCGAAGGCCAGGACCTGGAAGTTGGTCGTCGTGAGCTGCCAGCCGATCTGGGCGATGCCTGTGCCGCCGTGGACGATGTTGCCGTACTGATAAACGAAGGTGCCGTCCTCGTTGAGGATCACCTGCAGGTCGAAGGAGCCGCTGGTGTTCGAGGCAGCGACCCACTCGGGTACGTTTTTCCAGGTCACCACAAACTGCCGCGAAGGCGCGGTGCCGATCGTCGCGAAACTCATGTAGCAGGTGCTGCTGCTGGTGCAGGGCGTCTTGTTGGCGGCGGAGGGGTAGTTCGGCCTGTCGACCAGATTGGTCGGGTCCAGGTCGACACCGAACACCTTCATCGTGGCGTTCATGCTGCCGTTGGGATACCCGTACGGGTAGGTCTGCGGCGGGCCGATGTTGGCGGTGCCTGAACCGCAGGTCGTGTTGTTGAACTGCAGCCGCCCGTTGGTCATCACCCGCACCGTGGTGTAGCCGGTGGTGCCGAAGGTGAAAGTGAAGCCGATCGGGATCGCGTCGCTCAGCGTGTCATCGAGCGTTGGGGGCGCGGTGCCGCAGCCGGTGCCATTGAACTTGTAGGGCGTCGTGTTGAAGCCGATCTTGCTGTGCGTGCTCGAGTCGATGAAGCTGTAGGTGGTGGAGGCACTGGTGTAGGTCTGGGCGAGTGCTGCCGTGCCGAGGCCCATCAGGACGGCCATGCCCATCCACCTCAGCATGGCAAGCAGGCGACGCAGAACCGAGGACGTCTTCATCGCACCACCGTCCATGTCAGCTGGCGCTCGACGTAGGTGTTGCTTGGGCTGGCACCGGTGTTCGGGCAGGCCCCGCTGCTCGGCGCGTTGCAGGCGTTCGCAGTCAGTTGGTAAAAGCTCAATGCGGTGCTGCCATCGGTGCCTGCCGTTTGGCTGCAGCTGACGGTGATGGTGTAGTTGGTCAAGCCAGTCACGGTGAAGCTGGCGGTGCCGAAGCATGAGGGTGCGGCTGCTGGCGGCGCGGGGTTGCGCAGCACCTGGAAGGCAGCCCATTCCAGCCCGGCGCGCGCAGCCTGCAGGGCGCGGGCCGACTCGACTTCGGCGGCCGAGCCCAGATGCTGGCGCGTGCTGACGCTCGCGATCGCTGCGCCCAGGGCGGCGAGCACCACGATGATGAAGAGCACCGACACCAGCGTGAAGCCAGCGGCGCGGTGCTCAGGGCTGGTTGCTGACGTAGACCGCATGCTGCAGGCTCACGCTTTCGGTGTCGGTGGAGGTGTTGCCCGACAGCGTGAGCGTCAGGTTGACGAGGGCGGCGCGCGCGGCCACCAGCGTGCCTTCGACGCTGAAGCGGCAGGCGGTGACGCCGGTGGCCAGCACCGCACTGCTGCCGCCGCTGGGCGGGTCGGGCTGCGCCGCGACGAAGCCGTAGCCCTGGTAGCGCCTCAAGGTGCCGGCCGCCAGATCGCAGCGGTAGGTGACGGGCGTGCTCACTGCCATCACGCGGTACGGCGGGGCGTAGTCGCCGACCGGCAGGCCGGCCAGCGAGCTCAATGTGATCGAGGTGGCTGCTCCTGCCCCGTTGGTGGCGGTGCGGCGGTTGGATGTGGCCTGGGCAGCGGCGCTGCTGTTGTCGGCATAGGCGTTGGAGCCGGTCACGTTCGGGCCGAGGTTGTAGAAGACCAGCTCCTGGGAGCCCGTCACGGTCAACGGCGGGCCGACGATGTCGAAGCTGGTGTCGAGCGTGCCGAAGTCGAGCGGATCGCCGCCCTCGGTGGCGTATCGCGCCGCGCCGGTGGTCGGGATCAGTTCCAGCCCCAGGCCGGATGCGGTGACGCGCACGCTGTTGGGCAGGGCGATCGCCAGGTCGCGGCCGATGCGGCGCATCGACAGGTCAGCCGTGTCGACCAGACCGGCGCGTGCCACCGCGGCCATATAGCCCTGGATCGGTTGCACGATGAAGCGGCCGACCACCGCGAACAGCACGCCGGTGACGGCGATCACCATCACCACCTCGACCAGCGTGAAGCCGTGCGAGGTGCGGCGTGCTCGTGGCATCTCAGAGCGAGTCATTGGGCGCAAGGCGGGTGCGGTAACCGTCCAACGTCAGCGTGCCGCCCCGCGGGTCGGTGACGGTCACGCTGATGCGCAGCGCATCGCCGCTGGCGGCGGTCATGGTGTTCAAGGCCGTAGCGGTCACGGACACGCTGGCGCTGTAGCCCGACAGGCCGGCCACCGCGGTGTTGGTGATGTCGACGATGCCGTTCATCGAATAGCTGCCATAGTCGTTCACGTTGTCGAACTGCGGCGTGGCGAAGCGGTTCTCGCCGCCCTCTGGCCCGATGGCATCGGCGCCGCCTGCGCAGCCGGCCGTGCTGGTGGCGGTGGTGACGTTGGTGTCGTCACCGTCGCAGAAGGTGAACGGCATCAGGCTCACTTCTTCCAGCACGGATTCGGCGATGGCCAAGGACTGCCGGCGCAGCATGGGGTCGGCGCTGGTGCCGGTGGTCTGGATGAACACGCTCAGCACCGCAGCCAGCGCAGCGCTGACCACGGCGATGAAGATCACCAGTTCAATCAGTGAGAGGCCGCGAACGCGGCGAGTCGAAACCGGGTTGCGGCAGTGCGTGGACAACGGGTACATCGTGGCCTCGGAGTGTTCCGGGGTCGATGCTAGGTAGGTCCGTCAGCGGTGATGTCTCAAGGAGCGGCGCGAAACAGGCCTGTTTCCGTCTCGATCTGGTAGGCCAGGGTGGTCGAACTGTGGCTGATGGTGACCGGCAGCGCGCTGCCGGTCGAGGTGACCGCGCGGCCGCTGTTGCTGGCGTTGAAGGTGACGGTGCGGGTTCCAGCCTCCGCCAGGCAAGGCGAGGTGCTGACCGGGCAGCTGACCGAGACGATCGTGCCGCCGGCCAGATAGTCGAAGGTGGCGCCAGTGGTCGTGAAGGTGCCGACGACAGGCCGCCGCTGGGTCAGCGCCAGTCGCTGCATCGCAGCGGTCTGGGCCTTCAGCTCGTCGGCGAAGGCACGCAGGCGGAAGGTCGTCAGGTCGAGCGCCGGCAACGCAAACACCGCCAGCACACCGATGATCACGATCACCATCACCAGCTCGACCAGCGTGAAGCCGGCCTGGCGATGGAAGACGCCGCAGGTCGGTGCGGACGCTGCGGCGTGATTCGGTGCCATCGTGCGACGGGTTGGCGACTGCCAACCCAGAAACATCAGCTGATGCCCATGCCGACGAACGTGGCCGTGACGGCTGAGCCCGCGCTCGGTGTGAAGGTCAGAGTGCACTCGGTTGACGCGCCGTTGGCGATCGTCGCGGATCCGATGGTGTAGGTGCCGCCTTGTATCGGCAACGCCGTGGTGTAAGCGCCCGTGGTGTAGCTTTGCAGCGCCTTGGCGACATCCTGGCAGTCGGTCACGGCGATGCCCTTGCCACTGTTTGCGGTCCGGGCAGCGAAGTTGACTGCGGCAGCAGCGCCCAGCGAGCCGGCCACGCCCTGTACAGCGGCCTGGTTCGCATCGGACTTCAGGTCCAGATACTTGGGAATGGCCACGGCGGACAACACGCCGAGGATGACGATGACCATGATCAATTCGATCAGGGTGAAACCGGTTTGGCGGGAGCGCATGACTAATCTCCAGTTTGGAATAAGGGGTGGAACGCCGGGGTCGGAATGACGGCCTCGGCCCGTGCTTGTCATATCGGATGCCCCGGCGGGTTTCTTGAGCGTTTCATCACGATTTGCCTCAAAAAACACCGGGCATTGGCTCAGCCACCACCCCGGCCCTGTGCGGCGCCGCCCAGATTCCACAGCGGCAGGAAGATGCCGAGTGCCAGCACCAGCACCATCGCGCCGATGACGGTGAGCAACAGTGGCTCGATGCTGGCCGAGAGGCCCTTGATCGCGTAATCGGTCTCGCGTTCGTACATGTCGGCGACTTCGATCATCAGGCTGTCGAGGTCGCCGGTTTCCTCGCCGATCGCAATCATCTGCAGCACCACCGGCGTGAAGATGCCTGCGGCGGCTGCGCAGCGCGAGACGGTTTCGCCGCGTTCGATGCCTTCGCGCATCTGCTCGATGCGCTGGGCGATGTACGCGTTGTCGACCGTGTTGGCCACCACCGACATGGCGCGGCTGATCGGCACCCCGCTGCGGCTGGCGATCGCGAAGCTGCGTGCGAAGCGTGCGAGCGTGCCCTTCAGCACGATCGGCCCGGCGATCGGCAGTTTCAGCTTGAGGCCGTCCCAGATCAGCCGGCCGGGCGCGGTTGCCAGCCAGGCGCGCACGCCCCACCAGAGGCCGACGCCACCGGCCAGCAGCAGCGGCCAGGCGTCGACGGTGAATTTCGAGATGGCCATCAGCAGCCGGGTGACGGGAGGCAACTCGGCCTTGAACTGCGCGAAGACGGTGGCAAAGGTCGGGATCACGAACAAATTGATCACCATCATCGCGATGAAGATGGCGATCAGCACCATCGTCGGGTAGCGCAGCGCCTGCTTGATGCGTGCGCGCACGTCGAGTTCGAACTCGATGTGCTTGGCCAGCCGGTCGAACACCTCGGTCAGCCGGCCGCTGATTTCGCCCACACGCACCATCGCCACATAGAAACCGTTGAAGGCCTCGGTGTGGCGCTTCATCGCGGTGCCGAGTTCGTGGCCCTGTTCCAGGTTCGCCCGCAGGTCGGCCAGCATCGTGCCCAGCGAGGGCTTGCTCGCCGACGCCTGCAGGCTGGACAGCGCCCGCAGGATCGGCACGCCGGCGCGTTGCAGGGTGTGCATCTGGCGCGAGAAGATCAGGATGTCTTCGTCCTTGATGGGTGCGCTGCCCATGCCCGGCCACAGGCTGATGCTGGCGCCAGCGCTGGGAGCGGGTGCCTGCTTCTCGGTCAGCGACACCAGGATCGTGCCGTTGGCCTGCAGCAGCGCGGCTGCGGCACCGGCGTTGTCGGCCTCGATCTCGCCGAGCGCTGCTTCGCCGCCCGGCCTTCTTCCCGTCCAGCTGAAGGTCGTCATCTCAATCGCATTCCGTGGCCAGGCGCATCGCTTCGGCCACCGAGGTGGATCCGCCACGCACCAGTGCGAGCGCGCGGTGCGCCATCGTGCGGCCCTGCATCTGCTCGCGGGCCAGCTTCGAGAACTCGACCGGGTCGGCTCGGGTGGCCGCCTGAGCCAACTGGATGTTCATCTCCAGCATCTCGTAGACGCCGATGCGACCCACGTAGCCCGAGCCGTTGCAGCCGGCACAGCCGCGACCACGCAACGTGCGTTCGCTGGCTGCGCCTTCGCCGCCCATCGCGGTCAGCCAGCCGGCCTCCTGAGGGGTGGGAATGTGGGGTTCGGCGCAGTTGCTGCAATTCGCGCGCACCAGCCGCTGTGCGATCACCGCCTGCAGCGAGCTGGCCACCATGAAGGCAGGTGCGCCCATGTCGAGCAGCCGGAACGGTGCGCTGAGCGCATCACGGGTGTGCAGCGACGACAGGACCATGTGCCCGGTGATGGCGGCGCGCAGGCCGATGTCGGCAGTTTCAGGGTCGCGGATTTCGCCGACGAGGATCACGTCCGGGTCCTGCCGCAAGGTGGCGCGCAGCACGCGGGCGAAGCTCAGCTCGATCTTTTCGTTGACCTGCACCTGGGTCAGGCCGGGCAGCCGGTACTCGATCGGGTCTTCGACGGTGATGACCTTCAGCCGCTCGGCATCGATCTCGGCCAGCGCCGCATACAGCGTGGTGGTCTTGCCGGCGCCGGTCGGTCCGGTGACCAGCACCATGCCCGAGGTGCGGCTCAGGATTTCCTGGAAGCGGATCAGCAGGTCCTGCGGCATGCCGATCTCGTCGAGGCGGCGCATGCCCTTGCCGTGGCCCAAGAGCCGCATGACCACCGACTCACCGTGGTGCGAGGGCATGGTCGAGATCCGCACATCGATGCCGTTGTCGCGCACGCGCACGGTGAAGCGGCCGTCCTGCGGCAGGCGTTTTTCGGAGATGTCGAGCCCGGCCATCAGCTTCAAGCGCTGCGCCAGCGCGCCGGCGATGCGCTTGTCGGCCTGCGTCTGGGTCTGCAGCACGCCATCGACACGGCTGCGGATCACCAGGCCGCCATCCTGCGGCTCGATGTGGATGTCGGATGCGCCCATCTGCACCGCGTCTTCGAAGATGCTTTGCAGCAGCCGCACCACCGGTGCGCTTTCGGCGGCGGCACTGGCGTCCAGCGTGCTGGTATCGACAACGGCGCCGACGTCGATCTCGAGCGCCTTGGCCAGCCCGGTGATCTCTTCGGTGCGCCGGTAGTGGCGGTCGAGTGCCGGCACCAGCTGGCTCTCGGGCACCACTGCCACGCGCACCTGGCGTTTGAGCAATCGGCTCAGCTCATCGTAGGCCACCAGATCGAGCGGATCGACGAAGCCGACCAGCAGATGCTCGCCCTGGTCTTCGAGCACGATGGCGCGCAGACGGCGCGCTGGTGACTCGGACAACAGACGAACGGCCTCGCTCTTGAGCGTGTAGTTCTTGAGGTTGACTGCCGGCACGCGCAGCTGGCGCGCCAGTCCGTGGGCCACCGCCTCTTCAGTGACGAAACCGGCTTCGATCAGCAACCGTCCCAGCCGTTTGCCGGAGCCGCGCTGCATTTCGAGTGCCTTTTGCAGCTGCTCCTCGGTGATCAGCATCTGCTTGACCAGCACGTCGCCCAGCCGCAGCTTCTCGCGCCGCGCCGGGGCGGGCGCTGGCATCGGCGCCGGAGTCGCTGCGGGCGTGGCCGCCGCGGCGATGGCCGAGGCGGTGAGGTCCTCGGTCGCAGCCCATTGCAGTGGGGTCAGCATGTCGGCCATGGCGGTACTCGGTGATCTCAGTGTTGTGTGCGTTCCCGTGGAGGGCGCTGCGGTGCCCGCGCACAGGCGCAAGCGGCGCACATCCTCCTCTGCTTAATGATGGTGTGGACGGCGCTGGCGCAAGGCCCGATATCCGCCCGACTCAGCCCCCAATTCCTGCGATCGGCCATGCCGAGCCGCCACCGGATCAGTGGTTGCTGGTGGCGTGCACGTCCTCGATGGAGGTGATGCCGGCGAGCACCTTGGTGATGCCATCCTGGCGCAGCGTGCGCATGCCTTCGCGCAGCGCGAGCTGCTGCAGCGCTTCGGCGCGCTCGCCGGTCTGCACCATGCGGCGCAGCCCCCGCGAGATGATCATCAGCTCGTGCAAGCCGGCACGGCCCTTGTAGCCGGTGTTGTCGCAGCGGGCGCAGCCGGGGCTGTGGTACTTCAACAAGTGGCCGTCGCTGCCGTGGTGTTCGATCCATTCGGCGCGAAGCGCCTGTCGGTCCGGGGTACCTTCGGGATCGCCCATGAAGGCATGCAGGTAGTTGTCGAGCCACTCATCGACCTCGGCCTCGGTGGCCGGCCGGCTCTGGCGGCAGCCGCTGCAAAGGCGGCGCACCAGACGCTGCGCCAGCACCGCCAGCAGCGAGTCGGCGAAGTTGAACGGGTCCATGCCCATGTCGAGCAGGCGGGTCACGGTTTCGGGCGCGCTGTTGGTGTGCAGCGTGCTGAGCACCAGGTGGCCGGTCAGCGAGGCCTCGACCGCCATGTGCGCAGTCTCTTCGTCGCGGATTTCGCCGACCATGATCACGTCGGGGTCGGCGCGCAGGAAGGCGCGCAGCGCCTTCGCAAACGTCCAGTCGATGCGCGGGTTCACCTGCACCTGGCGCAGGCCGGCCTGGGTGATTTCGACCGGGTCTTCGGCCGTCCAGATCTTGCGCTCGGGCACGTTGATCGAGGCCAGCGCCGAATGCAGCGTGGTCGTCTTTCCTGAGCCGGTGGGGCCCACGCAAAGCACCATGCCGTAGGGCCGGTTGATCGCCGTCTTCAGCTGGGCGAGGTTGTGTGGCGACATGCCGATCTGTTCCAGCGGAATCGGCTTGGCCGAGGCCAGGATCCGCATCACCACGTCTTCGAGGCTGTTGTTGGTCGGGATCGTGGCCACGCGCAGTTCCAGCTTGTGCTGGGCCGAGAAGCGGGCGAAGTTGATCTTGCCGTCCTGCGGCTTGCGGCGCTCGGAGATGTCGAGGTCGCACATGATCTTGATGCGAGCGATCAGCGACGAGCGGTAATTCGGTGGCAGCTCGAGGTAGGTGCGCAGCACCCCGTCCTTGCGGAAGCGGATGCGGATCTTTTCGCGCCCCGGATAGCTTTCGATGTGGATGTCGGAGACACCGTCCTTGTGCGCCTCGATGATCATGTTGTTGATCAGGCGCACCAGCGAGTTGTCCGACTGCTCGATCGGGCGGTCGTCGGGCGTGCTGGCGTCGTTCTCTCGCTCCAGCGTCTCCACCAGCTGCTCGGTGCCGATCAGTTCGGGTGGGAGCACGCTGTCGGGCTCGTCGCTGCGCGGCCGGGTGACGTCCACCGCACCGATCTGTTCGTAGACCGCATGCATGCGCAGCTCCATCGAGCGGCTTTGCGCCAGCACGGGCAGTACCTTCATCTGCGCGGAGAACTCGACCTCCTCGGTGACCGCGCGCCGGCGTTCCGGGTCTTCAAGCGCGATGACCAGCCGCCCGTCGCGCACCAGCAGCGGCAGCACGCGCAGCCGCGAGGCGATCGCGAACGGCAGCTTGCGCAGCGCCTGCGCATCGACCGGGAAGGTGTCGACGTCGACCAGCGGGTAGCCCATCTTGCGGGCCATCGCCACCTGCAGTTCGGGACGGGTGATGACGCCATCGCGCACCAGGATCTCGCCCAGCGGCACGCTGCGATCGTGCTGCTGCTGCTCCAGTGCAGCCTGCAGCTCAGCGTCGGTGATCAACCCCAGCGACAGCAGCGCCTCGCCGATGCGAACCAGTGGCATCCGAGACTGATGGTCCAGCGCAGCGAGCAACTGCTCGGGCGTGACGATGTTGCGCGTGACGAGGATGTCGCCCAGCTTCTGCTGGCGCAACTGCGCCTGCTGCGCTGCCGCCTGCTCGACTTGCCGGGGCGTGGCCGCGTGCTGCTCGATCAGCACGTCGCCGATGCGCGAGCCGATGTCGAATGCGCTGTAGGTTGTCGCAGGCACGAAGACCCGGGTCACGGCAGCCTTTGCCGAGTCTGCAACCGGTGGAAACAGGAACAGGCCGAAGGGGGTGGCCACGTGGCCTTGCGTCAGGCCACGCCACTCGCCGCCTGTCGTCCAGCTCAGGCAGAAAGGTGTCGGTGCAGCGCTCGGAGCGGGTGGTGTGGTGTCGTCGCCATCGATCGGCAAGGCCTGGATCGGGGCAGTCAGTTCGAGCGACCGGAACTGGTCGAAACGCAGCTGCACGCCACGGCGCGAGGGCGGCAGCTGGACCAGTGCGATCCCCAGATCCGGCTTCAGCAAGAGCAGCTGCCCGGGCATCAGCTTGTCGTTCAGTCCGGTGATCGTGCAGTCGAGAGGGGCCGTCTGTGGCAGCGCCTGTGGGTAGACGGCGAACGGGGGCGTTGGCCAGCAGAACGCAGACGGAGCGCTGCCGTCGGGGCGTTCGTCGCTGCCCCATTGCAGCGGTGTCAGCATGTCGGCCATGAAGTTCTCGAAAAGCGCGGTCGGCCGCGGGGCGATGAGACATGCATTCCCCGCGATCGCCCCCTGCGGACAGGGCGGTGGGGGCGAACAGGGAGCCTGCGCGCAGATATTGCCCGTCCGGGCTGCTAGCGAAGCCCCGATAAGCCGGGGCTGATGCCCGCAGTTCCGCGGCTCCGTGCGCGGTCAGAGTCAGTCGCGCAGCTGGTACTCGATGATCAGTGCGGGCGGCACCTTGCCGTACTCGTCGCGCGGCAGCACCTCGGTCCGCTCGATGGCGCGCACCACCGCGCTGTCCCATTCGGGCACGCCGCTGCCCTTGACGATGCGGCTGGACATGATCCGGCCGTCTGGCGCCAGCCGGACATCGACCTCGACCTTCGGGTTGCCGGGGATCGTGTCGGGGAAGGACACATTCGGGCGGATGCGGCCCTTGATCCGGCCGATGTAACTGGCACTGGGGCCAGCGTTCTGCAGGGCGGTGCCGGTGGCATTGGCATCGCCAGTGGCGCCAGCCAGGCTGGCGATGCGCTGCATCTGCGCTTCGCGTGCCTTGGCCAGTGCGGCGTCCTGTTTCTTCGCCAGTTCGGCCTTCGCCTTGTCAGCTGCGTCCTTGCGCTTTTGCTCGGCGAGCTTCTCGGCCTTGGCCTTGTCCGCTTCTTCCTTGCGCTGCTTGGCGAGTTTGTCGGCGGCGGCTTGCTCGGCCAACTCCTTCTTGCGCTTGTCTTCCAGCCGCCTGGCCTTTTCGATCGCGATCTGTGCGTCGGGAACGGGTTCCTCCTTGACCACTGGCTTCACCGGTTCTGGCGTCGGCACGGGCTTCACGGGCTGCGGCGGCGGTGGCGGCGGGGGTTCCGGTTCGGCAGCGCGCGGCGCGGCGATCTGCGGTACCGAGGCCCACAACTCGGCCTCCACGCCCTCGGGCGGGCTGGCACGCCAGCTCACCCCCAGCGACAGCGCGGCGATCAGCAGCCCATGCGCGATCAGTGCCAGCAAGAGGCCACGGCCCAGCCCGACCTGGGTGCGCGGCAGGAAGATGTCGCGTTCCAGGGCGCCTGCTGCCATCAGCATCGACTCCGCGGCCCGTTCATGCGCCGTTCTTCACCGACAGCCCGACACGCTGCACGCCGGACTTCTGGAGTCGGTTCATCACATCGACGACCGTCTGGTACTTGACCGACTGATCGGCCGAGATCACCACCGGTGTGTTGGCATTGCCCGCCTGCAGATCGCGCACGCGCGCGGCCACCCGGTCGAGCGCGACGGGCTGGCCTTCGTCCTTGTTGTCGACGCGGATGCGCACCCGCTCGTCCTTGCCGACGATCAGCTCGACCACATGCTCCGGCCGCTGCTTGCTCTTGCCTACCGTGGGCAGATCGACCACGCCGGTGGTGATCAGCGGCGCGCTGACCATGAAGATGATCAGCAGCACGAGCATCACGTCGATGAACGGGACCATGTTGATCTCGTTGATCGTGCGTCGGCGGCCTCCGCCGCGGTGGCTGACGGCGGGCATCTCAGTTTTTCTCCATGTTCAGCACGACCCACGACGCACGAAACGACAGGGCGCGAGAGACGCTCGGCTTGCGTTCCATGGTGGTTGTTCGAAAGGAATTCGCAGCGTGCGTTGGCCTGCCCGAGCGGAGGCTACCGGGTGACCGGCTCCGCTCATGCCTGGGGGCATAGCCCCAGGCGCTCGCCAGGCACAAACAGTCCTCAGGACTGTTTGTGTCCGGGCTTGCTCCCCCGGGCCGGTTCACTGCCCAGGCGCTTCGGGGCAAGCCGATCCGGCCCTCCTCCTTTACTTCGCTGCGCCGGTCACCCGGCATCCTCCGCCGGGAACCGCGGTTGCCTGCATCGGCCTTCCACTGCCACGGCGGTACCCAGAGCGGTGTGGTGGGGTGCCGTGTGGAGTGAAGTAAAGGAGGAGGGCCGGATGGATTCGCGAGAAGCGCTTGAGTCGGCAACCGGCCCGGGGGACATGAACGCAACACGGCACCCCGCCGCAGCGCTCGCGCGCCAGCAGACGCCTGCAGCCGACTGTCTGCAAACTTCAGCATAGAACCGCAAGCCAAAGTCGACACGGCAAGTTTCATCTCAGCGGCCTCCGGCCACCGTGGACGCTTGCGCGGGTTGCCCCAGGTTGCGCTGCAGGATGTTCGAGAACTCCTCGATGAAGGTCTCGAGCTGGATCGCGATGCGATCGATGTCGCGGGCGAAGCGGTTGTAGGCGATCACCGCCGGGATCGCCGCGAACAGGCCGATGGCGGTGGCGACCAGCGCCTCGGCGATGCCCGGTGCGACAGTGGCCAGCGTCACTTGTGTCAGGTTCGCGAGGCCGATGAAGGCATGCATGATCCCCCAGACCGTGCCGAACAGCCCCACGTACGGCGACACCGAGCCGACCGAGGCGAGGAAGGACAGGTTCGATTCGATGGTGTCGAGTTCGCGCTGGAAGCTCGCGCGCATCGCGCGGCGCGAGCCGTCGAGCAGGGCGCCCGAGTCCGTGACCCGCCGCTCACGCAGCTTCATGAATTCGCGCATGCCGGAAGCGAAGATGCGCTCCATCGGGGCCGACGACGTCCCCCGCTTCGTGGCTTCGTCGTACAGATCGTTCAGGTTCTTGCCGGCCCAGAAATCGCGTTCGAAGACTTCGTTCTCCGCGCGCACCTTGCGCAGGCCAAAGAGCTTGCCGAAGATCACCGTCCAGCTCGCCAGCGAGGTGATCAACAGGCCCGCCATCACCAGCTGAACCACCAGGCTGGCCTGCAATACGAGGCTGAAAATCGAGAGGTCTTGGTTCATGGAATCGGCTTGATTATTTCTGCGGAAGTGCGGTGGTGATGGCGTTCGGAATACTGCGCGGCAGGAAGGTTCCGGCATCGACGCACACGATGCGGATCGTGCCTTCAGTGAGCAGCTCGTCGCCGCGCCACGCCTGCTGCGCGAGCGTCATCGACACACGCCGGACCTCGGCCAGCGTCACGGTGACCCGCAGCAGGTCGTCGAGCCGTGCCGGACGACGGTAGCGCATGGTGGTGTCGCTGACCACGAACATCGCGCTTTCGCTCAGGCGAAGTTGTTCCTGACCGTGACCGAGCGCGCGCAGCCATTCGGTACGGGCACGCTCGAAGAACTTCAGGTAGTTGGCATAGAAGACGACGCCGCCCGCATCGGTGTCTTCCCAGTAGATGCGCAGCGTGATCTCGAAGTCGGGCGAGTCGGTCATGACAGGAGCTGACGGAATCGATCCATGGCCTGCTGCAGCTGCTCCATTGAACTGGCGTACGACAGGCGCAGATAGCGTTGCGGCTCATGGCGGCCGAAGTCGCGCCCGGGGGTGACACCCACCTGCGCGCGTTGCATCAGCTCGAAGGCGAAATCCCAGCTGCCGCCGGGCAGGTGTGCGCTGTGCGCGGAACAGTCCGCCCAGACGTAGAACGCGCCGTCGGGCTCGACCGGCACGGTCAGGCCGAGCGCATTCAGGGCGGGAACGAGGAAGTCGCGGCGCGCGCGAAACGCCAGCCGGCGCCGTTCGTACTCGGCCAGCGAGTCGGGCTCGAAACAGGCCAGCGCCGCATGTTGCGCGATCGACGAGGGGCAGATGAACAGGTTCTGCGACAACTTCTCGATGGCCGGCACCAGGGCCTCGGGCACGACCAGCCAGCCAAGCCGCCAGCCCGTCATGCTGAAGTACTTGGAGAAACTGTTGATCGAGATCACATCGTCGCCGTGGCGCAGCGCGGAATCGCTGAAGCGCTCGTCGTGACTCAGGCCCAGGTAGATCTCGTCGACGATGGTGAAGCCACCGCGTTCGCGCACCACATCGACGATGCGGCCCATCTCGGCCGGGGCGATCGAGGTGCCGGTGGGGTTCGACGGCGAGGCCAGCAGCACGCCGCGGGTGTTGTCGCCCCAGGCCTGGCTGACTGCATTGGCATTGAGCTGGAAGCGATCGGCAGCGGTCGTCGGCAGCAGCACCGCGACGCCGTCGGCGGCGGCCACGAAATGCCGATTGCAGGGGTAGCCGGGGTCGGGCAGCAGCACTTCGTCACCAGGGTCGATCAAGGCCAGGCAGGCCAGTTGCAGCGCGGCCGAGGCGCCGGCGGTGATGACGATGCGCTCGGGCGCGATGTCGAGCGCGAACCGCTGTGAATACCAGCTGCTGATGCGTTCGCGCAAGGCTATCAGCCCGCAGGCATCGGTGTACTGCGTGCTGCCGTCGCGGATGGCGCGCTGCGCGGCTTCCTGGACCAGCGGCGGTGCGGTGAAGTCGGGCTCGCCGATGTTCAGGAAGATCATCGGCCGGCCCCCTTGCTTGGGGTCGCACAGCGGGCCGCGGGACAGTGCTGCCGCGGCCTTGGCGCACTCCATCACGTAGAACGGCTCGATGAAACTCAGACGGCGCGACAGGCGTGGCGACGACCTCATGTCGGATGGTGTCGCTTCAGCGTCGGGCTGCGCGCGCCGCCTCGACTTCGGCGGGCCGCAGGTCGGCGGCGGCCTTGTCGATCACGCCGTTGACGTACTTGTGGCCATCGGTGCCCCCGAAAATCTTGGCCAATTCGACCGCTTCGTTGATGACGACACGGTAGGGAATGTCGAGGCAGTGCATCAGCTCGTAGGCCCCGATCATCAGGACACCATGCTCGACGGGCGACAGCTGGCTGGTCTTGCGATCGACATGACGCGCCAGAGCCTTGTCTATCGTGGCGGCTTCGTCGATGCAGCCGTGCAGCAGCATCTCGAAATGCGCGGGATCGCAGCGCTCGAAACCGTCGCGCTCACGAACGTGTGCACCGATCACCGTGGCGCGCTCACCCGACAGCAGCCACTCATACAAGCCCTGCAAGGCCAACTCGCGCGAGCGGCGACGGGTCGACTTCTGCGAGGCCTTCTTCGCTGCCGGGCGTGCTGCTGGACTGGGTGCTGCGATGTCGAGCTTCGGTTCGGTTTCGGTCACGACAGGTCTTCCATCAGGCGCGCCATCTCGATGGCCACTCGGGCGGCATCGCGCGCCTTGTCTTCGGCACGTTCCCAGGCCTGGGCTTCGTCCTCGACGGTCAGGATCGCGTTGGCCACCGGCAGCTGGTGGTCGAGCGAGACGCGGGTGACGCCGGCGCCGCTTTCGTTGGCCACGAGCTCGAAGTGGTAGGTCTCGCCACGGATGATGCAGCCGATGGCGATCAGCGCATCGAAATCGTCGCTGTCGGCCATTGCCATCAGCGCGACCGGAACTTCCAGCGCCCCCGGCACCGTGACGTGATCGATCAGTTCGGCGTCGACACCCAGGCGCCGCAGTTCGGCGATGCACACCGTGGCCATGCGCTGCGTGATGTCGGCGTTGAAGCGTGCCTGCACGATCCCGATGCGCAGATCGCTGCCGTCGAGTTCGTCATCCGCAGCTTTTCCCTGGTCAGCGAGTTGCATGGGTCACCTGCGTGGAGTGAATAGGGTTCATCAGTGGCTGGCCGTTTCGGCGGCGACGAAGCCGGTGACCTCGAGGCCGTAGCCAACCATGCTGGGCATGCGGCGTGGGCTGCCCAGCAACTTCATTTTCGACACACCCATCTCGCGCAGGATCTGCGCGCCAATGCCGTAGGTGCGCAGATCCATCTGCGCCTGGGGTCGTGAGCCGGAATCACCGTGTGGCGTCAGCTTGCCCAGGAGTGCGGGGGTTCCTTCGCCACAGTTCAGAAGCACCGCGACACCACGCTCACTGGCTTGCAGCATGGCCAGTGCGCGTGGAAGCGGCCACGAATGGGCGCTGGGCCCCACGTCGAGCAGGTCCATGACCGACAGAGGCTCGTGCACCCGCACCAGCACTTCGTCACGGGAGGTCCAGTGGCCGTGAGCCAGCGCCATGTGCAGGCCACCGGTGCGGTCGACGAAGGAGGTGCACCGGAAGCTGCCTTGCTCAGTCACCAGTTCGCGCTGGCCGACGCGCTCGATGAGGGTCTCGTTGCGACTGCGGTATTCGATCAGGTCGGCGATGGTGCCGATCTTCAGGCTGTGCTGCTTGGCAAAGACTTCAAGGTCCGGCAAGCGCGCCATCGTGCCGTCGTCGTTCATGATCTCGCAGATCACGGCGGCGGGAGTGAGCCCGGCCATCGCGGACAGGTCGCAGCCGGCTTCGGTATGGCCGGCGCGCATCAGCACGCCGCCATCTTGCGCCTGCAACGGGAAGATGTGACCGGGTTGCACCAGGTCGCCGGGTTTGGCGTCTCGCGCGACCGCAGCCTGCACCGTACGCGCACGGTCGGCAGCGGAGATGCCGGTGGTGACGCCCTCGGCAGCTTCGATGGACACGGTGAAGGCGGTGCCGTGCTTGGTGCCGTTGCGGCTGGCCATCGGCGGCAATTGCAGGCGCTCGCAGCGCTCGCGGGTCAGGGTCAGGCAGATCAGGCCGCGCCCGAAGCGCGCCATGAAATTGACCGACTCGGCCGTCACGTGTTCGGCGGCCATGACCAGATCGCCTTCGTTTTCGCGGTCTTCCTCATCGACGAGGATGACCATTCGGCCTGCGGCCAGCTCCGTCAGGAGCTCGGGAATCGGGGATATCGACATCAACGGATTGTAGGTCGCGCTCCCCGCGACTCCGCGTACAGGCTGGGCGCGACCCCGCGCTCAGGCGGGCCGAACGGCAGGCGCCACCGATTGCATGCGTTCCACGTACCGGGCGATCAGATCGACTTCGAGATTGACTGCGGCACCGACCTTCAGATGACCCAGCGCGGTGTTCTCGATAGTGTGCGGGATCAGGTTGATGCTGATCTCACAGCCTGCGGTGTCTTTGGTGACGTGATCGACCACGCGGTTGACCGTCAGGCTCACGCCGTTGACGGTGATCGAGCCTTTGTAGGCGAGGAATTTCGCCAGCGCCGGAGGTACCTCAATGCGCAGCGTCCAGGATTCGCCGACGGCCGCGAAGTGGGTCACCTGACCGACGCCATCGACGTGCCCGCTGACCAGGTGGCCACCCAGTCGGTCGTTGGCGCGCAGCGCCTTCTCGAGATTGACCGGGCCGGTCACAGCGAGCCCTGCGGTTTTGTCCAGGCTTTCGGCAGAAACATCGACCGTGAAGACATCGCGGGCGGCATCGAACGAGGTGACGGTCATGCACGCGCCGTTGATCGCGATGCTGTCGCCCAGACCGACATCGCCCAGGTACTGTGGCGGCGTGGCAATGGTCAGCTGCTTGCCGTGGGAGGCGTCGGCGCCCAGGGCGCGTACGTCGGAGATCCGGCCGACGCCGGTGATGATGCCTGTGAACATCGTCGGATTGTCTCAGCCGCGGTGTTCCGCTGTCTGCGGACGCGCCAGCACGCGCAGGTCGTCGCCGACGCGCTCAATCTGATGAAAACGCAGCGCCACGGCGTCGGTGAGATCTTCAAACGGACCGATCGCCGCGATGTCGAGGCCCGCGCCCAGCAGTTTGGGTGCAACGTAAATCAAGTACTCGTCGACCAGCCGCTCACGCACGAACGATCCATTGAGCTTGCGTCCGGCTTCGACATGCAGTTCGTTGACGCCACGTGCGGCCAGATCGGCCAGCATCGCCGCCAGATCAACCTTGCCATCGGCGCCCGCGACGTACGCTACCTCGATGCCGCGATCGGCGAACGCTGCGCGGCGCTCGGCTGAAGGGCTGGCCGCATAAACCAGCACCGACCCGGGTGCATCAAAGATGCGTGCGTCGAGTGGCGCGGCGAGGTGTGAATCCACCACCACGCGCAGCGGCTGCCAAGGTGTGGGGACGAGCCGCACGTCGAGCCGTGGGTTGTCGTCGAGCACAGTGCCTACGCCGGTCAGCACCGCGCTGGCGCGGCGCCGCCAGGCATGGCCATCGGTGCGGGCAGACTCGCCGGTGATCCACTGGCTGACCCCGTTCGGCAGCGCTGTGCGTCCGTCGAGCGAAGCCGCTACCTTCAGCCGCACCCACGGACGCTGACGCTCCATCCGCGAAAGGAACCCGATATTGAGTTCGCGCGCAGCCTGCGCTCCCACGCCATGGGTCACATGGATCCCGGCGGCTCGCAAGCGCTCGGCGCCAAGCCCTGCGACCAGCGGGTTCGGGTCTTCGATCGCCATCACGACGTGGCTCACGCCGGCTTGCACCAAGGCATCGCAGCAGGGCGGCGTGCGGCCGTGATGGGCGCAGGGCTCGAGCGTGACGACGACGGTGGCGCCGCGCACCGAATGGCCATGCTCGGCTGCATCGCGCAGCGCCATCACCTCCGCGTGCGGGCCGCCGGCCTGTTGGGTATGGCCGCGGCCGATCACCTTGCCATCACCGGACACGATCACGCAGCCGACGCGCGGGTTCGGTTCACTCAGCGCAATGGCTTTCTCCGCCAGTGACAGCGCCTCGGCCATCCAGCGCTCGCAGGGGCCGTCGGGATCTGCAGGTGTCGAGCTCATCGGCAGCGGTGGGCGGTGTCAGGGTTGATGTTGGGCGGTCGAAAACGCGGTGGCGCCGGCGACGTCGCGGGTCTCGATTCTCATGGCAGTGCTCTCCGGACAGCGTTGATCGCCACGAATCACCAGAAAGTTCTGCTGCTGCAACGTCCGGTCGACGGCGGTGTAGGCGGGAGGATGCTCCTCGTTGCGGTCGATCGCACCGCTGCGGTCGAGGTCGGCGGTGTAGCGGCACACCTGGTGGTCTGCAGCCGTTGTGCCGAGAGACCAGCCCAGGGGCACGATGTCGCTGCGTCCGGACCAGCGCCCCGCAGCGCCCCGGATTGGCACGACGCACTGATAGGCCACGTAGCGTTCGCCGAGTTCAAGCCATTCGGCCACGCCGATGCTGGCTGGCGTGGCGAGCAGCGGCACCGCCTCGCGGCGCAAGCCATCAGCAGTGCGGTACTGCACGGTCTTCAACGCTTCGGTGCTGCACGACGGCGACGCGGCATCGGCGACATCGGTCAGGGTGACCGACAAAGTCAGGTCGAGAGGGCTGTCATTGGCCTCTTGCGGGTTGGGTGGACTGGCGTTCGAGAAGCGAACAGTGCCACTGAGCCACCGGCCGCGCAGCTCGCGGCACTGGGTCAGATCGGAGGCGCTCAGTTGTTCCGCCGCCAGGTCGCTGGGCAGGTCGGTGCAGCGTTGCGTCACCTGCGCGCTGAGGTTGTCGAACACATGGGCGATGGTGCTGGCGACGCCAGTCTTCAAGACGCTGCGACCGTCACCGAGGGTCTTCGCGCTTGCCGGAATGCCGGGCGACCGCGCGTAGCCGCTGGCTGGTGTGCGCAGGCTGGGTGGCAAGGTGAGCGCACCTGCCAGCGCGGGGTTTTCGCCTGCGACCACAGAATCCAGCGCCACCCGCTGAGGGCTGCCGTCGCGCGCAGTCCAGGCAACGCTGACGGCGGCCGCTTTCAGGCGAGCCGAGCTGCTGTCTTCGATCTGCCTGGTCAGCCGGAACACCGTGTTGAGGGCGGCACTGTTCAAGCGCTCGACCGTCGAGGTGACGGTCGCGATGCGCTCGTAGGGCGTCACGCCGGAAGCCGCGGCGTCGGCTTGCAGTAGCGCGAAGGCACGCAACGACTCGATGTCCTCCTGCGCGATGCGTGTCGCCTCGGAGCGTTGACGGGACAGGTCGCCATGCGCCTGCAGATGAGGCTGAAGTTTTGCCATGGACAGCACACCGCCTGCCAGTACCAGGAAGGCCAGCAATGCTTCGATCAGCGTGACACCGCGTTGTCTGTGTGCACCGCGGCGCGGGAAGGTCAGAGATGAAGCGCGAGGGGTTGTCATCAGAAGTCCCTCCAACTGCCGGGAACGCGGGCAAAGCTGCCGGTGTGCAGTTGCAGCGCGCGCAGCATCTCTGCGTCGTAATGCAGGTCGGACGCACCATTGCCGCTGTAAGTGGATGCCGAGATCAGTGCGCCACGCGCTTGCGCCTGCGGACGGCTGCTGTCATCCCAGTGGATCTTGCTGGCGTACACCAGTCCGTAGAGCGTCACATCGCCGCTCAGCGTCAGCGTGCCATCGACGACCAGCACCACCGGTCGCGCGGCCGAGCCCAGCGTCACCGGGCCGCTCAGTCGTGCGTCGCCGGTGATCGAGACCATGCGGTTGGCCGCCACGCCATTGATCGCCGAGGCCACCCGCGCTGCGCACTCGCTGCGGCAGTCGATCGCCAGCACGGCGGCGTGGGTGTTCCAGTTGGCCTTGTCGAGCCCGAAGTGAGTGGCGAACAGGCGGTCGCTGTCGATCGAGGACAACGCTGCGTCCTGCGTCGATACCGAAGCGCCAGCCACGCCGCCGGGCGCGGTGGTCAGCCGCAGCGCCGAGCCGATCAGGTTGCCGCCGGCACGCACGGTGATTCCTCCCGAAGCGACATCGGGGTTGTGTACGCCGAGCGTGGCAGCCCCCACATCGACCGAGCCCTTCACCGTCAGCGCGGCGCTCGGCGCGGCCCGCAATCCGGGCAGCAGACCGAGCACCACCTGCAGGCGCGCCGACGCATCAGGGCGCCCAGCAGACCCAGGTCGGCACGGTCCGTCGGCGCTGGAACAGCCGCTCGACGTGATGCGGATCAGGCCTGGCTGCGCCTCGGCGCTGAACTGCACCGCGAAGGCCGGGTGCGGCATGCCGTCGCCTGTATCAACTGCATCCAGTGAAGGCAAGCCGTTCGATGGGCAACTGCACGACCAGCCCGCGGTCCCGCGCACGCAGGCCGCCTGCAGCGCGACGGGTGTGGTGCCTGACGTCCAGCTCACCGGTTCCAGCCTGCCGCTGTCGGCGTGGGATCGAACGAACCTTTCGCGGAAAGAAGTGTCGGTGGCGTTGGCACTCGGCAGGCATTGCCCATCGATGCGCTGTGACTGGTTCAGCTGTGCGATGGCCCATTCGATCCCGGCTTCGGCCGCCTCGAAGGCCTGCGCTGCGCGGTACTGGTTGGCGGACGCCCGCTGCTCGAACAGCAGGCCCCGATTGGCGTAGGCGGCGACGAGGCACATCGCGAAGAACAGCAGCAAGGTGACCGACAGCGCCGCGACGCCGCGCTGGCGATGCACCGTGTGGCTTGTGATGGTGGAGGGCGACATGACAGACCTCACGCTGGGCAATGGCCGGTGACGGCGTCGTTGCGCAAGCGCACGCTGGTGCGCACGCTGCGCTCGACCGTGGATTCGCCGATGCCTTGGGCTGTCAGCGTCAGCATCAGGCTGCGCACATGCAGTTTCGGCGGGCAGTTCGTGTCGCTGCTCGGGCAGGGTGCGGTGCACGAGCCTGCCAAGCTGCGCAGCTGTTCGGTCGGGGTGATGTCGAAGCGCGTGACCTTCATCGTCGTGATGTCGGTCATCGCCTGCCATGGTGAGGTGCCCAGCTGCAGTTCGAGGACGCCGTTGCGCAGCCGGTAGCCGAACTGCTCGTTGTCGTCGACGCGGTCGTTTTCCACCGTGTCACGGGAATAGCGGAAAGTGACGGCGGAGACCGGAGAGGCCGTTGTCGCCAGTGCGGTGTAGGGGTTGACCGCTGGGCCGTGCGCGGTTGTCGACTCGCGATGCCAAACGCCATGGTCAGCGGCACCCCAGTAGCCGACGCGCCGCAGATCGCGCGCCATCAGGTCGGTGGTGGCGCGAAGGTCCTGCATGAGGCGGCTTTGCGCGATCAGAGAGCGGCTCTCGCGCAGGTGGATCAGCAGTGCCGTCACGCTGGCGCCGACGATGAAGAGCCCGATCGTGATGCCGATCAGCAACTCGACCAGCGACACGCCGGCCTGCTCCCGTATGCGGCGCGTCGCAAGCGTGGTCATCTCACAGCCTCCAGCAGCGGCTGTTCAAGGCCGCTGCGTTATCAGTCGCCTCGGTCGCGCCAGAGGCATAGACGACGTTGAGCCCGTCGACGGAGAGCCGCAGGTGGCGGCAGCGCGTGTCCTGCTGCTGGCTGCCGATGGCGGAGGCACGCACCACATAGCCGTCGGCAGAACGGGCAATCAACGTGATCTCGTAGTGCCGGGATGGCGAGGAGCTGCCCAGGCCAAGCTGCGACAGTTCGCCGTAGCTCGGGTGTTCGGAGCGGAACCGCTCCTGCAGGAGTTGCACCTTCATCAATGCGAGCAAGGCGTCGGAGCGCCGGGTACTGACCATCGTGCTGCTGAAGGCGGGGTAGGCGATCGAGGACAGCACGCCGACGATGGCGATGCAGATCATCAGCTCGATGAGCGTGAAGCCGCGCCCGCTGCGGCGTCGGTGCGTTGGCTGGGCAATCAATTCAGACGGTGACATGGCGGGCTCCTCGGTGAGTGAAGGATCAGCAGCTTCGGTAGCCCGGCAGGGCGGGGCTGCCGCTGGGTGTGCAGGTGCGCACGCGCCCCAGCACGTTGACGATGTGATGGATCGAACCTGCCTTCGCTGACACGACCCTCAGCGTGCCGGTCGGTGTGCTGGTGCCGTGCAGCGGATCGAACAGGATCGAAGAAACATTGGCCTGCACGCTCAGGCCGCTCGATGTGGGCACGGCAACCGTTTTCAGCTGTACCGCATCGCCCATGCAGGCGGCGGCGGTCGTGTTGGCGACACAGGAACACTGGTTGCGCGCGCCGCTGTGGACGACGTAGCAGCTGCCCCAGGCGGCGCTGTAGAAGCTCAGGCGCAGCGGCTCACTGCGCCACACCGATGCACTGCGCACCCATTGCACGTCGGTCGCCACCTGAGCCGCCAGGCCGGCCAGACGCTGGCGCTCGATCAGTCCGCTGAAGCTCGGAGCGGCACCCCAGATCAACACCGCAAGGATGGCCAGTGTGATGGCCGCCTCGACCAGCGTGATGCCGCGCTGCCGCTTGGCTGTTCGGGTGACGAGATGCAGTGAGTCCATGGGCTCACTGTAGAAATCACGCCCAGGTCGCGCGACCCCAGGAGGTGGGGTCGGGCCGTCCTCGCTGGAGGGCCCTCACCCGGGGGTGGGCGCCCCGGCGGTTGACCTGCCGCCGCTGTGCGCTCAGATGTCGCGGATCAGCTGCCTGAACTCGTCGACATCCTCGAAGCTGCGGTAGACCGAGGCGAAGCGCACATAGGCCACCTTGTCGATGCGCTTGAGCTCGCGCATCACCAGCTCACCCAGCCGAGTCGACGGCACCTCCTTGGCGCCGCTGTTGAGGATCTTTTCCTGCATGCGCTCGAGTGCGGCGTCGATCTGCTCGACGCTGACCGGCCGCTTGCGCAGGGCCAGCGTCATTGACGCACGCAGCTTCGAGAGATCGAACTCGGCACGCGTACCGTCCTTCTTGACGACGGCTGGCAGCGCGATTTCGGCGCGCTCATAGGTGGTGAAGCGCTTGTCGCAACTGTGGCAGCGGCGGCGGCGGCGCACCACGTCGCCCTCATCGGACTCCCGCGTCTCGACGACCTGCGTGTCTTCGTGGCTGCAATAGGGACAACGCATGTGAAAAGGCCCGTCGCTGCGAGTTCAACAGGACGGGCCGGTACCGATCAACGCACTGAAGCAGCGCGCTTCAACGGTACACCGGGAAGTCGCGCGTCAATGCCGCGACCTTGCTGCGCACCGCGGCCAGGTTCGCTTCGTCGTGCGGGTTGTCCAGCACATCGGCGATTAGATGGGCAGTGATGCGGGTCTGCTCTTCCCGGAAGCCGCGCGTGGTCAGCGCCGGCGTGCCGAGCCGAATGCCGCTGGTGACCATCGGCTTTTGCGGGTCGTTCGGGATGCCGTTCTTGTTGCAGGTCATGTGCGCCAGACCCAGCAATGTCTCGGCTTCCTTGCCGGTCAGGTTCTTCGGCCGCAGATCGACCAGCATCACATGGCTTTCGGTGCGACCGCTGACGATGCGAAGGCCACGAGAGATCAAGGTCTCGGCCAGCACCTTGGCGTTTGTCACGACTTGCTGCTGGTAGACCTTGAATTCCGGCGACAGCGCTTCCTTGAAGGCCACCGCCTTGGCGGCGATGACGTGCATCAGCGGCCCGCCCTGGATGCCGGGAAAGATGGCGCTGTTGACCTTCTTGGCGATGGTCTCGTCGTTCATCACGATGATGCCGCCGCGCGGGCCGCGCAGGCCCTTGTGGGTGGTGCTGGTGACGACATCGGCGTGCGGCACCGGGTTGGGGTAGACGCCGCCGGCGATCAGGCCCGAGTAGTGCGCCATGTCGACCATGAAGATCGCGCCGATGGACTTGGCCACGCGAGCGAAGCGCTCGAAGTCGATGCGCAGGGCGTAGGCCGATGCTCCGGCGATGATCAGCTTGGGCTTGTGCTCGTGCGCCAGGCGCTCCATCGCGTCGTAGTCGATCTCTTCCTGGGCATTCAGGCCGTAGCTGACGACCTTGAACCACTTGCCGCTCATGTTCAGCGGCATGCCGTGCGTCAGGTGGCCACCTTCGGCCAAGCTCATGCCCATGATGGTGTCGCCTGGCTGCAGCAGCGCGAAGAACACGGCCTGGTTGGCCTGCGAGCCTGAGTTGGGCTGCACGTTGGCGTAGCCCGCGCCGAACAGTTCCTTCAGCCGGTCGATGGCAAGCTGTTCGGCAATGTCCACGAACTCGCAGCCCCCGTAGTAGCGCTTTCCTGGGTAGCCCTCGGCGTACTTGTTGGTCAGCTGGCTGCCTTGCGCCTGCATGACGGCGGGCGAGGTGTAGTTCTCGGAGGCGATCAGCTCGATATGGTCTTCCTGGCGCTGGTTCTCGCGCTGCACGACCGACCAGAGCTCAGGGTCGATGTGGGCGAGGGTGGACTGGCTGCGGTCGAACATGGAACGGTCCTCTACAACGGGGATTCAGGGGTCAGTTTGCGACGGAATATCGCACGACCGGTGGCAAGCGAGACGCCAGGAGGCCACGGACTCCCGACGCCGACAGGCCGTATTTTCGCGGCTTCAGTGCAACGAGGCCAGATGCTCGTCGATTTTCCGCTCGGGTTGATCGCTCACCGCTGGTGCTGGATCGCCAACTTCTCCCGTCGCGCGCGGCGCCGACAAGATGACATTCGGCGCGTTGACTGCCACCAGCTTGCCTCCTGCGACTGCCAGCAGATGCGATTGCTCGCTTAGCACCTTGGAGGCGTAGCCGCCATCGTCGTTCAGGTTCGCCGCGCCCACATAGGCGCGCAGGCCGGCTTCGACACTGCCCGCTCGGGTAATGCATTCCTTGAGCACCTGTACGCCAACGCGCAGGTTGGTGACCGGATCGAAGGCCGCGAAGTTGCCGCCAAATGCCTCGTACTTGTCATCGTGCACGCGGGTCATCACCTGCATCAGCCCCTGCGCGCCGACGGCGCTTTGTGCAAACGGGTTGAAACTGGACTCGATGGCCATGATCGCCAGGATCAGCGTGGGGTCCAGACCCACACGGGCGCCCACCTGCCAGGCCTCGGTGACCAGCCGGCTGACCGGCTCGGGTGCCACTCTGTAGCGACGTGCCAGCCACTGGGCGACGGCGGCCTGCTGACGCGTCAGCTCATTCGGATCGCTCGCGGTAGCTCGCGCGATGGCGTCGGGCTCTTTCAGGTCACTGGCCAGTTGCTCAGCTGGATCGGTACGGGCCACCTGGCGCGCCTGCAGCCAGCCCAGCGCCTGCAGCTCGACGGTATGACGCAGTTCGGAATGGCCGGCCACGAAGACCACCAGCGCCACGGCGATCAGCCCCAGCAGGGCCAGCGTGTTGTGGCTGACTTCCAGCATGCCGTGCCCCACGTCCTGCAGGAAGACGGCGGTCGAGCGCACCGAAGCTCGACCCCAGTTCTGCAATGTCGAAGAAAACTCGTGAACGATGGACATGACTCTCTTGCCTCTTGGCCCCTCCAGGCGCAAGCCTGTCGGGGTGGTTCGAGCTTCGCGCCGAACATAATCGGTCGCGCTGGCGGTTCAGGCCCGTCTTCATGACGGGCGCACAACCGACATGAATTCGCTCGATACCTCTCTGATGAACAGTGGTGGCGCCTAGGGTAAACGCGAATGAGGCGCCAATGGGCGAAATTCTAGAAAGCAAAAACATAACCAGTCAACCATTAGAAATCAATCTCTAACTATTAATCGATATGAAATACCGTGACCTCCGAGAGTTTTGTGCCGGTCTGGAAGCGGCCGGCGAACTCCGACGGGTCGCTGAGCCCGTATCGGCGCGGCTTGAGATGACAGCGCTCAGCGATCGGGTGCTGCGTGCAGGTGGTCCGGCGCTGTGGTTCGAGCGCCCCCTCGATTCGGGGGGGAGTTACAAAATTCCGGCCTTGACAAATCTGTTCGGAACGACCAAGCGGGTTGCGATGGGAATGGGCGCGGCCGATGTCGGCGAACTGCGCGACATCGGGCGCGTGCTCGCCAGCCTGAAGGAGCCCGAGCCGCCCAAGGGACTGAAAGACACCGGCCGGCTGCTTCACCTGGTCAAATCGCTGTGGGACATGAAACCGGCGACGGTGCGACAGGCGGCCTGCCAGCAGGTTGTCATCGATGCCGCGGACATTGATCTGCTGGGCCTGCTGCCGGTGCAGACCTGCTGGCCAGGCGATGTGGGGCCGCTGATCACCTGGGGGCTGGTCGTCACGCGCGGGCCGCAGGGCGGGCCGAATCCGCGTCGCCGGCAGAACCTGGGCATCTACCGCCAGCAGGTCATTGCCCGCCACCAGGTCATCATGCGTTGGCTGGCGCATCGGGGCGGGGCGCTTGATTTCCGTGACTTCGCTCGCGCCAATCCGGGCCAGCCGTTTCCGATCGCCGTGGCCTTGGGCGCCGATCCAGCGACGATCCTCGGCGCCGTCACACCGGTGCCTGACACCCTGGGGGAATACCAGTTTGCCGGTCTGCTGCGAGGCAGCCGCACCGAGGTGGTCGACTCGGGTGTCGGCGATGCGGGTGTGATGCTGCAGGTGCCAGCCAGTGCCGAGATCGTGCTTGAAGGCCACATCCCGATTGCCGCGCCTGGCTACACCGGCCACAGCGAACACGGCATTGCGCTGAAGGAGATCGGTGGCTATCTGCATGCGCTGGAAGGTCCGTTCGGCGACCACACCGGCTATTACAACGAGCAGGACTGGTTTCCGGTCTTCGAGATCAGCCGCCTGACGCACCGCCGCGACCCGATCTACCACTCCACTTACACCGGCAAGCCGCCCGACGAGCCAGCGATCCTGGGCGTGGCGCTGAACGAGGTGTTCGTGCCGATCCTGCAAAAGCAGTTTCCGGAGATCGTCGACTTCTACCTGCCGCCCGAAGGCTGCAGTTACCGGATGGCGATCATCAGCATCAAGAAGGCCTACCCTGGCCACGCCAAGCGGCTGATGTTCGGCCTGTGGAGCTTCCTGAGGCAGTTCATGTACACCAAGTTCATCGTGGTGACCGATGATGACGTGGACATCCGCAACTGGCAGGACGTGATCTGGGCTATCACCACCCGCATGGATCCGGTGCGCGATGTCACGCTGGTCGAGAACACGCCGATCGACTACCTCGACTTTGCTTCGCCGGTCAGTGGTCTCGGCGGCAAGATGGGACTGGACGCCACGAACAAGTGGCCCGGTGAAACACCGCGCGAATGGGGTCGCACGATCGCGATGGATACGGCGGTGGAAGACAAGGTGGCAGCTGTGTTCGACCAGATCATGCGGGCGCAACGCTGACCGGCGTGAGAAGCTGAAACAGCGCTTGCGCTTCGCATGCCGCAGGCGTAATGTGGCGATGCCTGCTCAGCAGGCCAACCCCGAGGCGCAGTCACTGCGCCCAGGAGCAAAGGACTCTCACCCTCCGGCGCTCCGAATGGGTGGCGTCAGCCACCTGACCCCTCCCACCGTCATGGTCGGGAGGGGTTCTTGTTTGTGGGGAGTCATTCGAGGCTTGTTCCTCATGAGTGCTGTATAAAAAAACAGTATATTGGGGCGCCATGTCTGCGCCTTCTCCTCCACTTCCACCTTCTGCTGTCTGCACTGCTTCTGCATTCGACGCCATTCCTGAGAGCCTGCGCCCGGTGCTGTGGCGCGGCGATCAGATGGACAGCGCGGTCGGTCGCGCCTTGCCCTCGGGCTTTGCCACGCTTGACGCGCAGCTGCCTGGCGGTGGTTGGCCACGCCGCGCATTGACCGAACTGTTGCTGCCGCATCCCGGTGTCGGCGAGATCCGCCTGCTCGGCCCCTGCCTGACCGCCATGCAGCAACAAGGCCGACTGGTGATGCTGTTCGATCCGCCGGCCAAGCTGTCAGCCCAGGCACTCGCGCAGCTGGGTTTCGATGTGGCGCAGTTGCTGGTCGTGCACACCCGCGCCCGCGTCATCCCCGGCTCTGACAGCCTCTGGGCTTTCGAGCAGGCCTTGAAGAGCGGCCACGTCGGTGGGGTGCTCGCCTGGCTACCGGCTCGCTTGCGCGCCGACCGGCTGCGCCGCTTGCAACTGGCTGCACAGGCGCACGACGGGCCGGCTTTCGTTCTGCGGGAGTGGGCGGCACAGCAACGCCCCACGGCTGCACCACTGCGGCTGGCGCTGCGCGCAGGGGGCGCCGACAGGCTGGAGCTGAAGATACTCAAGCGGCGTGGGCCACCGCTGGCATCGCCCATCGTTTTGACCTTGCCGCCGGTGCTGTCTGATGCCTTGCGCGCGCAGGCCTGGCGGCGCCAACGAGACACGGCACAGCCAGCCCCGCAGGTTGTCGAGCACCATGCTCACGAACCCAGCCGGGTCGGCGGCATGACCCGCTCGAGCCGTGTCGAAGCCATGCCGCTGCCGGCGGCCACCTTCATCAGCCTCGTCTGATCTTGTCGCGCGGCATTGGTCATGCTGTGGATCGCGCTGCACCTGCCGCGCCTGTCATTCGAATCATGGCTGGCCGTTCTGCCACCTGAGCAGCGTGAGCAGCCCGCCGCGTTGATGGGTGCCCGCGAGGTGCTGATGTGCAACCCCGCAGCGCAGCGGCTGGGCGTGCGGCCCGGGCTGCAGCGCGTCACTGCACTGGCGCTGGCGCCACAGTTGCAACTCGGTCGCATCGATGCGGCGCGCGATCGGCAGGTGCTCACCAGCGTGGCGCATGTGGCTCTGGCATTCACGCCTGCGGTCTGCTGGGCGGAGACGTCCGGACCGGTTGCCGAACCGGGCACGGTGCTGCTGCAGGTGCAGGCCAGCCTGCGTTACTTTGGCGGGCTGACGCCACTGCTGCAGCGCCTGCGCGCGGCGCTCGCACCCCTGAACTGCACGCTGCAATTCGCCAGTGCGCCCACGGCCCAAGGCGCGGCGGTGCTGGCTTGTTGCGCCGGTAATGGCAGCGACGAGCTTCATGCGACCGATCTCCCGCAGCTCGAAGGTTTGCTTGGTGCGGCCCCGCTGTGGCTGATCGGCACCGGCCGTGCGCAGTGGGCCGTTCTCGACAGCATGGGTCTGGGCACCTTCGGTGCCTTGCGCCGTCTGCCGCGCCCGGCCTTGCGGCGCCGCTTCGGCCCGGCCCTGCTCGATGAGCTCGACACGGTGTTGGGCATGCGCTGTGAACCACCGCCAGCCTGGATCACCTTGCCCGAGACCTTCGAGGTGCGCATCGAGTTGCAGACCCGAGCCGACACCACCGACCAACTGCTGCATGGCGCCCAATTGCTGATCGAGCCCTTGCTCGCCTGGGCACGCGCGCAGCAGGCGCGGGTGCGGCGCTATACGCTGTTCATGCACCACGAGCGGCATCGTCGGCAGGGAGAAGAGGTGCCGGTGGCCACCGAGCTGTCGATCGCACTCGCCGAAGCCTCGTGCGATGCGGCGCATCTGTCGCTGCTGCTGCGTGAGCGCCTGGCGCACCTGTCGCTGCCTGCCCCGACGCTGGAATTGCGCCTGCATTGCGCCGACGTGGTTCGGGGCTCGCCGCACAGCGCTGAGCTGTTTGCCTCGGCGCGTGGCGAACGCGAAGGCCTGGTTCGGCTGATCGAACGCCTGCAGGCCCGCCTGGGCGCAGGACAGGTACAGCAATTGCGCCCGATGGCCGACCACCGTCCCGAGTGCGATGCGGCGTTCCATGCGGTGTCGGCCGATGCGGTGGGATCGGCCTCACGCCAAACTGGGCGACGACCATCGCCTGCTCGACCTGCGGTGCCTGAACCTGAGCGCAGTACCGCCCAGCGCCCGGTCTGGCTGCTGGATGAGCCACAGCGTCTGGCCGAACGACAATCACGTCCACTGCTCGACGGGCAGCCGCTGCAGTTGTTGTGTGGTCCGGAGCGCATCGAGGCGGGCTGGTGGGATGCGCAACTTGCCGGGCGCGATTACTTCATCGCGCAGACGCCGGATGGCGCCCTGGTGTGGTTGTACCGGGCACGCCTGCCGCTGTCGGTCGCCGAGGATGCGCAAGGCTGGTTTGTGCACGGCCGCTTCGGCTGAGCCGCATCTGTTGATCCACATCAGCGACATTCACGCCTTCAGACACCGCCCATGAACAAAGCCTTCACCAAGGAATCCGACGACGCCGATGACGACGATGCCGAATCGTCCGCGCCAGCGACGCCGGCGGGCGTCAAGAACTACATCACGCCAGCCGGCTACGCCCGGTTGCGTGCCGAGTTGCTGAGCCTGCTGGACGTGGAGCGCCCGAAAGTGGTCGAGATCGTGTCGTGGGCGGCGAAGAACGGCGACCGTTCCGAGAACGGTGACTACCTCTACGGCAAGAAGCGGTTGCGTGAGATCGACCGCCGTATCCGCTTCCTGACCAAGCGGCTGGACATTGCCGAGGTGGTCGATCCGTCGGTGCACCGTGGTGCCGATCAGGTGTTTTTCGGCGCAACGGTGCGCTACGTCAATGCCCGGGACGAGGAGCGCACGATCACGATCAAGGGCGTCGATGAGTCCGACAGCGCGGCCGGTGAAATCAGCTGGATCGCCCCGATGGCGCGTGCGCTGCTCGGTGCCCGCGTCGGTGACGAAGTCCGTGTGCAGACGCCGGCGGGTGTGGATCTGGTCGAGGTGCTGGTGGTGAGTTACCCGAGCGCTGGCGTGAGCTGAACATCGAGCGTGCGCGCAGGCGCTGGATCAAGGCTTGATGCGGTTGATGCGCAGCACCGCGGCCGATCTTTTCAGTGTGCGCATCACATCGGCCAGATGCAGCCGATCACGCACTGCCAGCAGCAGCTTCAGTTCAGCGGTTTCTGCGGCGGCTTGATCGCCCATGTCGATGTGGGTGATGTCGGCCTCGGCCGCAGCGACGGCGGTGGCCACTTCGGCCAGCACGCCCTTGCCGTTTTTCAGCAGCAGCGAAACGCCGGTTTCGAACGCGCGTGTGGGCTGCTCGGCCCAGTCCACGCTCAGCCCGTCTTCGCTGTCGCGCCCGAGCAAGCGCTTGCCGGCCGTGCAGTCGGTGGTGTGGATCTGCAGACCTTCACCGCGGCCGAGGTAGCCCATGATCGAATCACCCGGTATGGGCCGGCAGCAGATGGCCAGCTGAATCGATGCGCCTTCGCTGCCATCGATCAGCACCATGCCTTGCGTGGGCGCAGCCTCGTCGGTGCCGTAGCGCCCCAGCGTCAGCGTCACCGCATCGGGGCGCACCCCCCGTTCGGTCAGCAGCCGAGCCAGACGTTTGGCGACCATCGATGCGATCTTGCGCCCGACGCCGATGTCGGTGAGCAACTCTTCGCGGCTGCGGTTGCCGCTCCAGCGCAGCAGCGTCGGCCAGACAGTCGACGGCCCGCCGGGGCCCTCATCCTGCGGCATCGTCATGCCCTCGGCCCGCAGTGCCTGGGCCAGCATCTTGGCGCCGAGGTCCTGCGACTCTTCCTGCTCCATGGTCTTCAGGTGGTGCCTGATCTTGGAGCGCGCACGACCGGTACGCACGAAATTCAGCCAGCCCGGGTTCGGCCGCGCGCCGGGCGCGATGACGATGTCGACCACATCGCCGCTGCGCAGTTCGGTGCGCAACGCGACCGGCTCACCATTGACCTTGGCTGCCACGCAGTGATCACCGACATCGGAGTGGATCGCGTAGGCGAAATCGACCGGCGTGGCGCCGCGCGGCAACGCCAGGATCTTCGACTTCGGTGTGAATACGTACACCGCGTCGGGAAACAGATCAATCTTGACGTGTTCCAGGAATTCGCTGGCGTCGCGGGTCTCGTCCTGGATGTCGATCAGCGACTGCAGCCACATCGCGCCCAGCCGCTGCGCTTCCTGCGCGTGCTGCGGGCCGTTGCCCTTGGCCTTGTACATCCAGTGCGCGGCAATGCCTTTTTCGGCCACGGCGTGCATCGGCTCGGTGCGGATCTGGAACTCGACCGCGGTGCCCAGCGGGCTGACCAGCGTGGTGTGCAGGGACTGGTAGCCGTTGGCCTTCGGGATCGCGATGTAGTCCTTGAAGCGACCTGGCAGCGGTTTGTACAGCTGATGCAGCACACCCAGCGCCAGATAGCACTCGGGGAGCGTGGCGACGACGATGCGAAAGCCGAAGATGTCACTGACCTGGGCAAAGCTCAGGTGCTTCGATCGCATCTTCCCGTAGATGGAAAACAGCGTCTTTTCCCGGCCATAGACCTGTACTTTGAGGTTTGCCTGGACGAACGACTTCTCGACATCGCGCTGGATTCGCTCGACCAGGTCGCGCCGGTTACCACGCGCCTTGAAGACCGCTTTCGACAAGGCGCTGTAGCGCCAGGGTCGCAGGTGCTGGAACGACAGTTCCTGCAACTGGCGGTAGGTCTGGTTCAGCCCCAGTCTGTGTGCGATCGGTGCGTAGATGTCCAGCGTTTCGCGGGCGATGCGCACCCGCTTATCTGCCGCGACCGACTCCATCGTGCGCATGTTGTGCAGCCGATCGGCGAGCTTGATCAGAATCACGCGCACATCGCGCGCCATCGCCAGCAGCATCTTGCGGAAGGACTCGGCCTGCGATTCCTCGCGGGTCGAGAACTGCAACTTGTCCAGCTTGGTCAGCCCGTCGACGAGTTCGGCCGTCGGTGCACCGAAGCGCTCGATCAGCTCGGCCTTGGTGGTGCCGCAATCTTCCATCGCGTCGTGCATCAACGCGGCCATGATGGCTTGCGCGTCGAGCTTCCATTCGGCGCACAGGCCGGCCACTGCGATCGGGTGCGTGATGTAAGGCTCGCCGCTTGCGCGGTACTGGCCCAGATGCGCCTCGTCAGCGAAGCGATAGGCATCGCGAACCCGGCGGATGTCGGCTGGGTCCAGATAGTCGAGCTTGCTGGTCAGCGCGTCGAACGATGCGGCGGCAGCGTCGGTGGGCGCAGTCGCGTTGGCCGGTCGGCGCCGCACCGCGTTGATCGCTTCCTTGACGGTGTCGCCGATCAGATTGCCCATCCGCCTAATTTATCCCGTATTGAATGGGCCCGACATCGGGCTGTCATCAACAGCAGGTTCCAGCCATGAAAAACGGCCCCTCAGGGCCGCATTTCATCGTGTGCAAAGGTTGTCGATCAGACCGGCACCTTGCGCAGCATCTCAATGCCGACTTCGCCGGCGGCGATCTCGCGCAACGCGGTCACGCCCGGCTTGTTCTTGGTTTCGATCTTCGGGGCGTGGCCTTGGCTGAGCATGCGGGCACGGTAGGTGGCCGCCAGCACCAGTTGAAATCGGTTGGGAATCTGAACGAGACAATCTTCCACGGTGATGCGGGCCATGCGGTGCTCCAGAAATGTGACGGTGGCGTCCTCGACCCAAGGATCAATCGAGGCCAAGTGCCTGAAATACGGCGGGTTTGTTCTTGGACAACACCGCGTAACGCAGTCGTTGCGAGTGAACGATGGTTTTCAGGTCGAAAACCGCCGTCTCGAATAGTGCGTTGATGATAACAAAGTCGAAGTGCCGAGCCTGAGCCACTTCATGACGGGCATTCACCAGCCGCTGCGCGATCACGTCAGGACGATCTTCCCCACGCCGATTCAGACGCTGCGCCAGCTCCTCCCAACTCGGCGGCAGGATGAACACCAGCACCGTGTCCGGGAACAACTGCTTGATCTGCAGCGCCCCCTGCCAGTCGATCTCCAGCACCACATCGTGACCCTGCGAGATGCGGCTGTCGATGGCAGCGTGTGAGGTGCCGTAAAGGTTGCCGTGGACTTCGGCCCATTCAATGAACCCCCCGGCGGCGATCATCGCGCGGAATTCGGGCTCGCTGACGAAGTGGTATTCACGCCCCTCCTGCTCCTGACCTCGAGGCGGCCGCGTGGTGTGCGACACCGACACACCCAGGTGGGAATCCATCTCCAGCAGCGCCTTGACAAGACTTGATTTACCCGCTCCGCTGGGCGCTGCGACCACGAAAAGGCTGCCTGCTTGCTGCATGGGTAGTCACTCCAGGGGACGAGCGGATGAGTCGGCCACAGATGGCGACCTCGACATTGGCACGCATTGCCACATATTCATCAATAAACGCGCCAGTGTTGGCGGGTGCGGGTGTGAGAATTCGGGTGGGGACACGGGGTTCTCCGCGCTATTTTTTTGGATGACCATGACTTCGGACACGCGGCCACCGTTGCTGATTGTGGAGGATGACTTCGCACTCCAGAAGCAGATCAAGTGGTCGCTGGATCGCTTTGAGTCTGTCACTGCAGACGACCGTGTCAGCGCGCTCGCGCAGTTTCGACGCCACTCGCCCGCCGTGGTGACGATGGACCTCGGACTGCCACCGAATCCCGATTCGGTCCAGGAGGGCTTCAAGCTGCTGGAGCAGATGATGGAGCTCAACCCCGATGTCAAGGTGATCGTTCTGACGGGGCAGAACGATCAGGCCAATGCATTGCGGGCCATTGACCTGGGCGCTTACGACTTCTTGCCCAAGCCATTTGACCCCGACATGCTTGGGCTCATCATCGGCCGTGCGTTCCGGCTGTTCGATCTGCAAAGCGAGAACCGGCGCCTGCGTAACATGCAGTTTCCCGATTCGACGGGCGGACTCATCACACGCGATCAGCAGATGCTGCGCATCGGTCGCACCGTTGAGAAGGTGGCGCCCAGCAACGCGACCGTTTTGCTGCTAGGCGAAAGTGGCACAGGCAAGGAGGTGCTGGCCAACGCACTGCACCAGGCGTCGAAGCGCAGCGGCAAGTTCGTCGCCATCAATTGCGCGGCCATTCCCGAGAACCTTCTCGAGAGCGAGTTGTTCGGCTACGAGAAGGGCGCCTTCACCGGTGCGGCAAAAACCACAGTCGGGCGCATTGAAACGGCCCATGGTGGAACGCTGATGCTCGATGAAATCGGCGATTTGCCGATGGCGCTGCAGGCCAAGCTGCTGCGTTTCCTGCAGGAACGCACCGTCGAGCGCATCGGTGGTCGGCAGGAAATTCCAGTCGATGTCCGTGTCGTCTGCGCGACCCACCAGGATCTGGGCGAGTTCATCAAGACGAACCGCTTCCGCCAGGATCTGTACTATCGGCTGGCCGAAATCGTCGTCGAGATTCCGCCTCTGCGCGCCCGGCAGGGCGATGCGGTGCTCCTGGCACAGGCCTTTTTGCGGCGCTTTGCCCGCGAGCAAAGCCGCAATGCGATGAGCTTCACCGATGATGCGTTGTCGGCCATCGATGCCTACGGCTGGCCGGGCAATGTGCGAGAGTTGCTCAACGCGATCAAGCGTGTGTCGATCATGGCCGAGGGCAACCGAGTCACCAGCGACGATCTCAACTTGCCGCGATCCGGTGACGCTGCGGCGACCGCAGACCCGGTGCTCGATCTGCGCAGCGTGCGAGACCAAGCCGAGCGTGGCGCGATCGTGATGGCGTTGGCGCGTGCCAATGGCAACATCGTCAAGGCATCCGAGTTGTTGGGTGTGACCCGCCCGACGCTGTACGACCTGATGCGCCGACTGGGAATCCAGTGGAAAGACGTTGACGCGTCAGTGACCGCCTCGACGGACTGAAGCGGTCGCTCCGCAGGCCAGCTATTTGCCCTCGTTGCGCGCCAGCAGGCGCAGCACGTGTTCCACCGGGATCGCATAGGTGATGCCCGACGGCTGGCTGAGGGCGGATTCGCGAGTGCCCTTCAGTGCAACCATGTTCACCACGCCGACGACGGCGCCAGACTCCGCATCAAACAAGGGGCCACCGCTGTTGCCAGGGTAGGCGGTCGCATCCAGCTGTAGCAACTCGAAAGCACCATCCTTCAGTGCCTTGATGGCGCGGCTGTCGAGTTGTCGCGCGCTCGGGCTGGGCAGCGCCACCGAGGTGATCGCTGACACGATGCCGCGGTGGGTGACTGGGGACAGGCCCAAACTGCTGCCCAGCGGGAATCCAATGAAGGCGACCATCTGTCCTTCGCGCGCAGCCTGCGCCGGGCCCAAGGTGAGCACCGGCAAGGCGCTTCCCTCGAAGCGAAGCAGGGCCAGGTCATGTGCTTTGTCGACCTCGATCACCTCGAGCCGTCGCATGCTGTCTTGTCCTGATGCGCCGGGCGTGTAGACGACCAGGCTGCCGGCACCTGCGGCATCTCCTGTGGTGCGCGCGATCACATGCGCATTGGTCACCAGCAGGTTGCCGTCGCCAACAATGAAGCCTGTGCCGCTGAAGCCGAAGCGGGGGGTCTGCGTTTCCTTGTAGAAGCCGACGGCCAATACCGATGGCTTGAGCTTGGCGATCAGACCCGGAAGCGTATCCGCCGCGGTCGACAAGGACGACGTCATCAAGATGGTTAAGCCCAGCAGGTATCTTGAGGCTGCCCACATCAATGCCGGAAGTGCTTTCATATCCAGTTCACCCGTCATTGTCTGACCGTATGCGCATCAGTGCCTTGCGTGCCAAGTGCGGAACTGCCAAGTGAATCGGCATGCGCATGTGATGAGAGCGAACGTACAGGAGCCACCGCGCCAACGCTGTGAATCTCTCGTCACAACTGGGATGGTCTGGCCGCAACGCCCTGCTCAACAAGGCGGACATCAATCGGCGTGAGATCACGCTGCGATCCAACGCTTTGATGCGAGTGTCAAGGCGCGTCGGAGGGGCGGTTGAGAACAAGCGCTTCAAGTGAATCAGTGCGTGGGATAGCGGAATCTTCAGCTCAAGTTCCTCCGCTCGATCCAACAACCGATCCCAGTAGCTGCCGTCTTTGGCGAAATGCACCACGAGGTCATTCATGTCCAGCAGGTCGCGCAGGCCGTGATCGAACTCCCCTTCGAGGAACAGATGCGCAGCGCTGTGAAGCACCATGTCTGTTGGGCAAAGCGTGTAGAGGCCTGGATGTTCAGGGATTGCCTGGATTCGTTTCAGCAGCTCCGCTCCATCCACTTTGAATCGAGACGTCGGTGGGGTGATGGTGTGGTGAACGTCGATGGAGGTGCCTCGCTGTACATGACGCATCGGTGGGAGCTCATGCATCCACTGGCGGTAGTAACGATCGTTGTATGCGTCGCGCTCTTCACTGATCCATCCCGCAGCAAACAGCGCCGATTCGACTTCGGCGAGCTTCGATTGCTCGACCAGGATATCGATGTCGCTGAAGATCCGTCCCGGAGCTGGGGGTAGCCCGGCCAGCAGATACGCCGCACCTTTGAGCAAGACAATTGGCGTGCGGACGCTGGCCAGCGCTCGCCGGATGCAGTCAGCCTCCCATCTCACCTCGTGCCACTGTCTGCGGGCGACTATGAGTCCACTTTCAAGATGGCAGCGGGGCGCTGCAGGCACGTCGCTCAGCCAGGCACGCTCGGCGAAATGTTGCGCCAGTCGCCCTTGCATGCGCGCCTGCCGAGCCTGCACGAGCAGCAGTTCCCATTCTCGAGGGCTCAACTTGGGCTGGCGATTGGGGTCAGCCCAAAGGCTTGATAACAGATCCTGGCTCAAGAACTGCGGGACGCGGCTAGGGTTTCGAATATCTGCACTGCATCACCTAGCTCGCTGTATTCAAAATCGTAACAGTCACTTTGATCCACAACGTCGGCCAGTGTGTGGAATCCCAATGCACCCAGCAATCCGTAGTTGAATGCATTGCGACCCAGTTCAAGCATGCTGTCAGCGCGTGATCGAGGTGCCAGTCGAGCGGTAGCGGCAGGCGCGTATTTCGGGAAGATCACCCAACCGGGGCGGGCCGTTGACTTCACGCGATCGAGATGGTGTTTATCAACTTTCATCAGGCCTACGGACCCTTTGGTGGTGTCGGGAACGATATCGCTGAAGACCGCAGAAGGGGCGAAGTCCCGGATGATGTCAAGGGACTCGTTCTTGAGGCTGACGGGACGGCAGAGCGGGACGATAGTGGTGTCGACAGTTGAGATCAATGTCATCTCGTCAGACAGCAGTCTCCATCCACGGTGAATGAGTGCGGCACACAAGGTGCTTTTCCCCGACCCGGGTGGTGCTGGAAGTATTGCGGCGTGGCCGTCGCGCTCGACCACAGCGGCGTGCAGCATCAAATACTGATGCGCCTGGGTAGAGATGCACCAGTTCATCCCCCATTCGAGAAGTGGGTAGGCGTGACTGATAGGAAGGGGCTTGAACGGCGACCCTCCATCACAGACGAAGCGCACTTGAGGATGAACCATGCGGTGCAAGCCGCGGCCGCGCTCCATGCGCAAATCGAAGTCGACGAACCCGTTGCTTGGCATCAGCGGGTAGTCGGCGTAGAGCAGATGCAGGCCCTTCGCTACTGAAGGAATGCTGGAACGGACCCGAAAGATGAATGGACCCGTCTGGACGGCGATGCCGGCCCCGTTGACACGCTGGTGAAACTCAGGTTCTGTCAGTGACGAGAGCCTCATCCAGAGGTAATCTTTATCAGTGAGGCAGCGACTAGCCGTTCGCAAATACCTGACAGCGCTTCGGGTATATCGCGATCTGTCGGTGACATATGCTCACTGAAGCGCTCTACCAATGCATCGAGATTTGTTATTCCGTCTTCGATGCAGAGTAACGTACAAGCCGTTGAATAATCTAGTAAGTGAGTTACGCCAGAGAATTCATCAAAAACGACATACTCATCGCTCCAGTGACGCCAATGGAGTGTGGTGGGGGCAAACAACTGTACTCGCACAATTGGCTGCGATCGATCGATAAATTCGTGGTCGATTAATTTATCAAGAGCGCTTGGTCTGCATGTAACCTCTGCAGAAATCCAAAGTGGCTTGACGCCGTGTGTCGCTAAAGCGACTCATTAGTTCTTCTGGGCTATAGGCTGATCTAAAGGCGGTAGATTCCTTCGCTTTGCAGGAATTAAGGATCGCCGTAATTATCACAGAATTATCATGGTCGGGAGTATTCTTCAGGCAGTCAATGAGGAGTGTATTCGAGCTTCCGCCGCACAGAATCTTGCAAGGCGATTTGGGCGTGAAACTCGTGCTGCCCACTTTGCAGTTGGACGGGGACGGCCACTTCTTCGTGTCGCAATAGTAAGAAGGATGCCCGCCTACGCATTCTTGGAAACCGGCCGTCTGCGAATGAGCTGCCGACTGCGTTCCGGAGACAGTGCAAATCTTTCCGTTGGCAGTGACATAGGGTTGTGTAGCCAACGACTTGATCGGAATCGTCGCTGCAGCAACTGCTGATCCCTTGGATATTCCACTGATCAATAACTTCCGTCTAAGGACCGCTTTCGTGGATTCTTCGAAGGCCTCCGAAGGAGCGGAGCCGGGCGGCTGATTTTTATCTTCCGTTTTATTCATAATTGGCCTCATAGATCGATATCTATTCTGTGTGCAAATGGGCGCTGGTTTACTGGCCCTCTCGGAATAAAACCACGCTGACCGTCTCAATTAGCACAACGATGTCTAGGATGAGGGAGTTGTTCTTCACATAATACAAATCAAACTGATGCTTTTTCCGTGCGTCGTCCATAGAGTCGCCATAGTGATAACGAACCTGCGCCCAGCCAGTGATGCCGGGTTTGACTGAGTGACGCAATTCATAAAATGGAATATCTGTCTTTAACTTGTCCACGAATGCTGGCCGTTCCGGGCGCGGCCCGACCAGGCTCATCTCGCCGAACAACACGCTGAACAGCTGTGGAAGCTCGTCAATGCGAGTTTTCCGCATGAACGAACCTATGCGAGTAACACGAGGATCATTCTTGGACGCCCAACGCGCAACGCCGTCTCGTTCGGCGTCGGCGCGCATGCTTCGAAATTTCATGCACATGAACACGCGCCCGCCCAAACCCACACGGGCTTGACGATAAATGACTGGCCCAGAGCCTTCCAGCCAAATGGCGAGGGCTGCGGCGGCCATGATAGGCGCTGTCAGGATCAACAAAACAACCGAACTGACGATGTCGAACGACCGCTTCATGAACTGCCGCATCTGGCCTTGAACGAAGCCATCCCCGTAAACCAGCCAGCTTCCTTTAAGGCTGTCGATGCGAACCTCGCGCTTGGTTTTTTCGCTGAACCCAGCAAGATTCAGCACCGAGATACCCCTGATTCGGCACTCCAACAACTGATCCATAGGAATGGTGCCGCCGCGTTGCTCACGTGCGGCGATCACAATCTCTTTGACCGAATATCGAGATACCAGATCAATCAACGATGATTTGCTAGAGAAAATCGGAATGCCGTTTTTCTTGCCTTCGGCATCGTCCGAGGTGGCGAAAAAGCCGACTACGTTGCGGGCGGTTCGTCCAGGCAACTGCAATTCAGCCGCTATGGATTGAGCTTCCTCCCCGGTTCCGACGATCAATACCGAGGGAAGAGTGGTCACACGCTGCATGACGTAGAAACATCCGCGGGACAAAACCAAACCAACGGCGAGGTAAGAAATGGCCGCTGGAATCAACTGCTCAATGTAGCCACGATCTGCGACAAACCTCAACACCAGGCTGGTGAGGTAGCCACCAATGCAAATCGCGCCTGCTGTTCGGAGAGCTTTTGCACCGAGGGAGATGGTTTTCGGACGGTAGAGTCCGACCAGCGCGTACATCAAGGCCATGACCAACGCAAAAAACGTGGCGCCGAACAAGATCAAGGGAATCTCTGGCACAGCGTTCGGGATGGTCATGTACCTGCTGGTCAACGTCGACGCCGCCAGCAACATCGCCACGAAACACAAAGACAGGTCAACCACCATGCCAGCAGGGGCGCTTGGTAGGACGTCGTGTCGGTAGACCCTCATGATGGGCTGCCTCAGAGTGAATGGATGCCGCGCGACTTCGTTGTGCGGCCAGTTCTGGCGAGGCACAGTCAAACGCAAAATTCATTATGGTTGGGCATTCTTGAGGTGCCATCCCCTGAGTAGGGGGTCTGCTGCGACCTTTCGCACGTTGGCTCTGGTTTGGCTCATTTGTCGCACATGATTGAGGCAAGGTCTGCCACAGACTTCCACTGCTCCCAGGACAGCGCTCCCCGTCCCGAATGAGAGGCCTTTGACTCTGAATGAACCCGCAAGACAACGCATTCATGGCCTGGGGTTTCGGGCTGGTCGGTTTTGCCTACATGGCATTTGCATTGACGCTGATTCGCAACGGGCAATGGCGTCTTCCCATCAGCCAGGCGGGCAGGCTGCTTTTCGGTGCCGTCAGTTGCAGCTCGCTGTGGGGCTGGCTGACGATGGTCAGTGTGTTGCACGAAAGCGCAAGGCTCGGATTCCTGGCGTCGATCTTCGATGTCGGACGTTACGGCCTGTGGCTGGCGTTCCTGCTGCTGTTACGGCCCAAGAAGGAGCCGGGCAAATCGTCAGCGATGTCGGCGCTGACAAGCACAGCTTTCGTGTTGGTGACCTTGGCACTCATAGGGCAGGTCACGTTTTACTTTCACCCCGACGAATCGTTTCTGCAGGTTCGCGGGTTGCCTATGGCGTCGATGGCTTTGTCGATCTTCGGTCTGGTGTTGATCGAGCAGGTTTTCCGCAACGTGGATCCTGACTCGCGCTGGAGCGTCAAGCCAGTCAGCGCGGCTCTGGCCGGATCGTTCGCGTTTGATCTCTACATGTACTCGCAGGCGGTCATCTTTGGCAGTGTCGACTCAGATGCGCAAAACATTCGCGGCTTGGTTCATGCGCTGATGGCGCCGCTGTTGTTTGTGTCGACCTCGCGCTTGGGCAGCGACTGGACTTCCCGGCTGCGCGTGTCGCGCAGTGCCGCATTTCATTCCGCCACGTTGTTGATATGTGGTGTGTATCTGCTGTTCATATCGGGGGTAGGTTATTACGTTAAATATTTCGGCGGGGATTGGGGGCGCGCGTTGCAGCTTTGCATCGTCTTCGCCTCGCTCATACTGATGCTGTTACTCACAGTATCTGGAGCCGTTCGAGCCAAACTCCGAATATTTTTGAGTAAGAACTTTTTCCGGTACCGTTATGACTACCGTGATGAATGGCTCAAATTCACTGAAGCACTTTGCGCGCAAGGCACACCTCAGGAAATGGGCCAACAGGTGATCCGAGGTTTGGCAGATTTGGTGGAAAGCCCTGGGGGCGGTTTATGGATGAGGAGTCCGGTAGCCAGTGGCTTTCGGCAAACCGTTCGATTGAACATCGATTTCACGCCTGCCATCGAGGAGGAAGACTCAGGACTGAGCACGGTTCTGGAGCGAGAAAAAGCGGTTGTCAACCTGGAGGAGTACCGATCCTTCCCAGGCCGATACGGGTCGATTACCTTGCCGCTGTGGCTGCAATTGATGCCGCAGGCGTGGTTGATCGTTCCGCTGATCGTCGGGGACAAGCTGATCGGGTTTGTCGTGCTGCTGCGGTCGCGAACTCCCTTGGATGCCAATTGGGAAGTTCACGACCTGCTGAAAACAGCGAGCCGCCAGGCGGCCAGCTTTCTCGCACAGATGGTGGCAACCGAGTCCTTGTTGGAGGTGCGCAAATTCGATGCCTTCAATCGAATGTCGGCCTTCGTCGTGCACGACCTCAAGAACATCGTGACGCAGCTGTCGTTGATGATGAAGAACGCCAAGCGTTTGCATGCCAACCCCGAATTCCAGCAGGACATGCTGGACACTGTTGACAACTCATTGGAGAAGATGCGCCAGCTGATGGCGCAGCTGCGGGAAGGCACGACGCCGGCAGGGACGACGTTTGGGGTCGATCTCGCCGCCGTGGTCCGGCGCATCGAAACGGTGACCGCCAGCCGAGGCCGCCGGCTGGAGCTGCGGTCAGTTCATCCCGTGGTGGCGCGTGGCCATGAAGAGCGGATTGAACGCGTCATCGGGCACTTGGTCGTCAATGCCCTGGATGCCACCGATCCGCAGGGCGAAGTCTGGCTGGTGCTCGACACCGTCGGCGATCGGGCGCGCATCGTTGTTGGTGACACCGGTCATGGGATGACGCCAGAATTCCTGCGGGATCGTTTGTTCAAGCCGTTTCAATCGACCAAACCGACCGGTATGGGCATCGGCGCATACGAAAGCTCGCAGTACATCCAGGAGCTCGGCGGAAAAATCAACGTCGTCAGCGAACCGCACAAAGGAACCGAAGTGACATTGCTGATACCGCTTTTTCACGGCTCGACCAATTCTGACCTGGACCTGATGAAGGCCGAGTGAGTGCCAGTTCTGAACGTCTGGAGCGACCGTTGCGGAGGCGGCCACATCTGCATGCCGAAAATTCACGATCGCGGCCAGGTTTTGGTGCCGGTCACGGCACGAGGGTTGTGGCGCGCGCATTTGTCATGCCATCATCGTAACTTGACGTAATGAGCGTTTTTTTGCGCCGAATGACAACTTTTTGAATGCATACGAAGACGATCGGGTCGCCTGGTTTAATTGATTTGAAGAAGGGGAAGATCATGGGTATGTTCGCGACGCTTAAGGCGCTAGGGCTTCATCGGGCGATGGTTTTGATCGGCACAGTTTTGTCGGCCGGTTGCAGCATTTTCCCTGGCAACCTTCCGCCGGCACCGGTAACAGCGGCCACCCAGGATTACAGCTACATCATCGGACCCGGTGACAACCTCAACATCATCGTGTGGCGCAATCCCGAGTTGTCCTTGTCCGTGCCGGTTCGACCAGACGGCAAGCTGTCTGCCCCACTGATCGACGAGCTGGTTGCGCAGGGGAAAAACCCGATAGAAATCGCGCGTGACATCGAAAAGCAGTTGGCGAAATACGTCAGGGATCCGGTTGTGACGGTGATCGTGACGGGTTTTGTGGGTCCTTACGATCAGCAAATCCGTGTGGTCGGAGAAGCGTCCCGACCTCAGGCACTCCCGTATCGTCAAAAAATGACGGCGCTCGACGTGATGATTGCCGTTGGCGGGTTGACCGATTTTGCAGCCGGCAACGACGCCATCATCTTGCGTGCCGGCGACGGCAATAAACAGTATTCGGTCCGATTGAAGGACCTGATCAAGCGTGGAGACATCTCCGCCAATGTCGAGATGAAGCCGGGCGATGTCTTGATCATCCCGCAGAGCTTCTTCTAAGGCGCTGATTCGCCGACCCGGAAGGGCGCCGGACCTCTTCCAGTCAGGTGCTTGCGTTTCAGACGCTGCTTCGATTAGCCGACCCTACATCCAGCCACGACCCACGCCCATGGAAGAGTTGTTATCCCAGCTGCACACCATCGCTCGCAGCATGTGGCGCTTTCGCTGGCCCTCGTTGCTGGTGGCCTGGTTGGTCGCAATTGCCGGTACCGTTGTGGTGTTTTCGGTGCCCAACCAGTACGAAGCATCGTCGCGGATTTTTGTCGATACCGCATCCATCCTGAAGCCGCTGATGTCCGGCCTGACGGTCCAGCCCAACGTTGACCAGCAGGTGGCGATGCTCAGTCGCACGTTGATCAGCCGGCCCAATGTAGAGAAGCTGGTACGCATGGCCGATCTTGATCTGAAGAGCCCGACCAAGAGGGAACAAGAGGAACTGGTGACAAGCTTGCTGAATACGCTGCAGATCAAGTCTGTGGGCCGTGACAACCTTTACACCCTTTCATTCCGTGACTCCGATCCAGCAAAAGCTCAGCGGGTCATGCAGTCATTCGTGTCCATCTTCATCGAATCCAGTCTCGGTGCATCGCGAAAGGATTCGGACACGGCAAAAGTGTTCATCAACGACCAGATCAAGGTGTACGAAGGGAAGCTCCTGGAGGCCGAAACCCGGCTGAAGGACTTCAGGATAAGAAATATTGAAATGCAGAATGCAGAGGGCAAGGACTCGGTATCCCGATTGGGCGAAATCGCGGCCCAGTTGGATCAAGCCAAGCTTGAATTGCGCGAGGCGGAGCAAGCCCTCGAGGCCAGCCGTCAGCAAATTGAGTTGGAAAAATCTCAAGCCCAGAGCGCAGCATCGACAGAATCGACCAAGCAAGACTTGGCGTTTGCAGTCGAAACGCCTGAAATAGACGCCCGCATCAATGCTCAGAAGCGCGATCTTGACGGGTTATTGCAGCGATACACCGACCAACACCCCGACGTCGTGACCATTCGCAAATTGATTCGCGATCTGGAAGCGCAGAAAAAAACGGAGATTGAAGAACTTCGCAAACAGGCGGCCGCGAACCCAGCGGGCGCGCTGGGTAGCAGCAGCAATATCCTTTACCAAGAGTTGAACAAACTGAAGGCCAATTCCGAGCAGCAGGTGGCGGCCCTCAGAGCCAGGGTCGGGGAGTACGCATCGCGCTACAGGCAGGCCATAGAGCAACTGAAAATTGCGCCGCAGCTCGAGGCTGAAGCGGCGCAACTCAACCGTGATTACCAAATCAACAAACAGAACTACGAAAGCCTCGTCACGCGTCGAGAGTCAGCCGAGATATCAGGTGACCTGGATTCCACAACGGGAGTTGCCGATTTCCGTTTGATCGATCCACCTCTCGTTTCAGGCAAGCCGGTGTCTCCGAACCGCCCGATCCTGTTGTCGTTGGCGATGCTGGCTGCCCTCGCGGCAGGGCTTGCCACGGCTTTTGCCGCAAGCCAGTTGCGACCGGTGTTTCACAGTGCGAGTGAATTGCGTACCAAACTCAACCAGCCGCTGCTGGGCATGGTGTCATTGGTCACAACCCCGCTCGATCAGCGGCGCGCGAGGATCGACAAGTTCAAGTTTCTCTTGTCTTCGGGGGGATTGTTCGGCGTATTTCTGATGGCGATGATCGGCATCTCCTTGTTCTCAGCCACTGGGGGGTGATGCGCATGACCAGTTTGATCGAACAAGCGGCACAACGTTTGGAGCAATTGCGGCGTGCGGGAGCCGAGATCCCGATGGGGCCCGCTTCTGCCGCGGCAGAACACGCCACAACGCCCGCCCAGCTCACCGTCAAGTCAACCCCTGTAGGGTCGTTGCCCATTCCCCATGCAGCACCGGCCTCGATCTCGACATCGAAAAGCGTCACGCTTGACCTTGACGCACTGAGTGCGGCGGGAATCGTGACACCGAATTCGCCGAGGTCCTACCTTGCTGATCAATTCCGGCTGATCAAGCGGCCGCTGCTTGCCAACGTCAGGGGCAAGGATGCCAAGACGATCAAGCACGGCAATCTCATCATGGTGACCAGTTCTCTTGCAGGGGAAGGCAAGAGCTTCAATTCGGTCAACCTGGCGATGAGCATCGCGATGGAGCTCGACAACACCGTGATGCTGGTCGATGCCGATGTGGCCCGACCGTCCGTCCTTCGCATGCTGGGGTTGCCAGCAAGCCCGGGGCTCCTGGACCTGCTCGATGGCCACACCGACATGCAGAGCGTTCTGTTGAAAACCAACATCGACAAGTTGACCATCCTTCCCAGCGGCACCCCGCACCCGAAAGCCACTGAGCTGTTGGCCAGCGAAGCGATGAGCGCACTGCTCGATGACATGGCAGCGCGCTATCCGGATCGGATCATCATTTTCGATTCGCCCCCACTCCTGCTGACCACAGAGTCGCGCGTGCTTGCCAGCCAAATGGGCCAAATCGTCATGATCGTCCAGGCCGAAAAAACGCTTCAAGCCGATGTGCAGAACGCACTGTCGACCATCAAGACCTGCGCGAACATCAATCTGGTGCTCAACCAGGTCCGCGACACCCGTTCGGATGGTTACGGGTATGGCTACGGCTATGGCTATGGGTACGGCGAGGCGCCCGGTGGCAATTCGAAGGCCTGAGTACTTGCCAGCAGGGTCGGCGCCGCGTCTGTGCCTGACCTTGCTTCGCTGGCTCGGGCGGCAGGTGCTGCCGCAGATGGTCGGTGTGGTTGGCATCGCTACCTTTGCCGCCCATGCTCAAGAGCAAGCGCCAGCCGCGCGGGCAGGGTTCTTTTTGCAGCCGACACTGAGCATCACCGAGACTGTTACCAGCAATGTGGGGCTTGATAGCGGCAGCGATGCCCGCGCGGATGCGATCACAGACATCAGTCCCGGACTGCGTCTGAGCAGCCGATCCGGGCGAATCGTGGGTGACCTCGACTACGCCCTGCACGGGCTGATCTATGCGCGACGATCGTCGGCTAACGAGGTGCAGCAGTCGCTCAGCGCGCGGGGCACCGCCGAGGCGGTTGAGAATTGGGCCTATGTCGATGCCAGCGCCAGCATTGCGCAGCAGAGCATCTCGGCGCTCGGTACCCGATCGGTGGACCGCAATCTGGCAGACAGCAATCGCGCCGAGGTGTCGACGTACCAGATCGCGCCGTATGTTCGCGGCCCGCTGGGCAGTTTCGCGAATTACCAGGTGCGGTGGGATTGGACATCCAGCAACAGCAGTGGCTCAAGTGCCAGATCGACCTCCAACACTGCGTCTTTTGTCCTCAGTTCCGGTCAGGCACTGTTTTCACGCCTCGGTTGGTCGTTGAATGCGTCGCGGCAAAGCTCGAAATTTGAAAACCAGAGTAGCCGGGAGTCGACTAGCTTGAACGGTCGGCTGACCTTCGCTGTCACCCCGGAGTTCCAGCTGTCGGCGGGCGCAGGCCGCGAACGCAACGATTACCAGTTATCGAGCCAGCAAAGCACCACGAACTGGAGCGCTGGCTTCACCTGGAGGCCGACTGAACGCACTACGCTGGAGGCAACTCGCGACCATCGGTTCTTTGGCAACGCCTACAACATTCGTTTTGAGCACCGCACGCCACGCACGGTCTGGAGCTTCGTTGATGGGCAGGACGTCAACACGATTGCCGGTGCGAACGGCACCAATTCGCCGCGCAGCGTGTTCGACCTGTTGTATGCGCAGTTCGCATCCATCGCACCCGATCCGGCGCAGCGCACCGCCTTGGTTGATGCCTTCCTGCAGAACAACGGGCTGACACGCAGCACCCTCGTCAATGGCGGGTTTCTCACCAATGCCGCATCCATCCAGAGGAGACAGAACCTGTCTCTGGCATTGCTTGGCTTGCGCACTACCTTGCTGCTGTCCACTTCGCGTAACGACGCGCGTGCAGTGGACGAGACAGCAACCAACGCTGGTGACTTGTCGAATGGTCGCGACCTCCATTCCACTGGTTTTGGAGTCAACGTGTCGCATCGCCTGACGCCTTTGTCGGCCCTCAGCGCTGACCTTTCGCTGAGCAGGAACAGCTCCACAGGGGACAACCGAACCACCCGCCTGCGCTCACTCAGCGCCGCCTACACCACACGACTGAGCAATCAGGTCGATCTGTCGCTATCAGCACGCCGAACCTTGTTTCACAGCGATTTCGATCCCTACAACGAAAGCGCCATCGTGGCCAGTCTCAGGATGCGGTTCTGACCATGTATGAAGCGTTCTACGGGCTGACGAGCAAGCCGTTCCAGCTCAATCCCGACCCCAGCTTCTATTTCGGCAGCAAGCAGCACAGCCGGGCCAAGGCGTACCTCGAATACGGCGTGTCGCGGCATGAGGGTTTCGTGGTCATCACCGGCGAAATCGGTGCTGGCAAGACCACGATCCTGCGCACCCTGATCGACAGTCTGCACGGCAGTGATGTGGTGATCGGCCACCTTGTGACCACACAGCTCGGTGCAGAAGATACGCTGCGCATGGTCGGCGCGGCATTCGGCTTCCACGTCAAGGATGTGTCGAAGGCTCAGTTGCTGATCACGCTGGAGGCGTTTCTGGTCAATCAGACGAGTCAGGGCAAGCGCTGCCTGCTCATCGTCGACGAGGCGCAGAACCTGACCGCACAGGCGGTTGAAGAGTTGCGCATGTTGTCGAACTTCCAGTTCGGCAATCAGGCGCTGTTGCAAAGCTTCATGGTCGGCCAGCCCGAGTTCCGCGAAATCCTGCAGCGCCCGGAGATGGAGCAGTTCCGGCAGCGTGTGGCTGCCACCTGTCATATCGGCCCATTGGATGCCGAGGAAACGCAGCGTTACATCGAACACCGCCTGGTCTGCGCTGGCTCCAACGGCAAGCCCAGTTTCGAACCGGCGGCGTTCAACGCGATCTTCAAGGCCACGCGCGGCATTCCGAGACGCATCAATTCGCTCTGTGATCGCCTGCTTCTGCTGGGATTCCTGGCCGAGAAAACCCATCTGACACGCGCCGACGTCGACGAAGTGGTCCAGGAGACCACCGAAGAGGCGGCCATTCCATCCAAGCCGTTTGAACCGGTCGGCTCGGCGTTGCACGCCGGGCACTCGGGATTGGTCCCCGACATCGATCTGTCGAAGATCAACCTGGCTCCCGAGGCGTCCATCCAGATGTCGGGTCAGCTGGCGAGCCTGATGGCCGAACAGCGGCTCGATCAGTTGCAGCGCGTGGAGCGCAGCCTGCTGAGGTTGGAACGGCAGAACGTGCAACTCATCGGCCTCTTGCAGAAGCTCGTCGGCGCTGTCAGGACGACGTCGGATGAAGGCAGCACATGAGTGAACGCTCTGCTGCGCTGGCGCCGGTGATGTGCGTAGTGGGTGCAAGGCCCAATTTCATGAAGATGGCGCCGATCTTGCGCGCTCTCGCAAATCACACCCCACCCTTACCGTCGCTGCTGGTGCATACCGGGCAGCACTATGACCAGGACATGAGCGGGCAGTTGTTCACCGACCTCGGACTGCCTTTGCCAGATTTGAATCTCGACGTTGGCTCGGGCAGCCATGCGGTTCAGACTGCCGAGGTGATGCGCCGATTCGAGCCTGCTCTTGACGCACATCGCCCCTCATGCGTGTTGGTCGTGGGCGATGTGAATTCAACACTCGCCTGCACTTTGGTCGCGGTCAAGAAGGGTGTGCCAGTAGCCCATGTCGAGGCGGGCTTGCGCAGCTACGACCGCCAGATGCCTGAAGAGATCAACCGCGTCGTCACCGACCAGCTGGCCGATCGGCTGTACACCACCGAGCGCAGTGCGCTGAACAACCTGTTGGCAGAAGGCATTGCAGCTGAACGGGTCAGCTTCTGCGGCAACGTGATGATCGATTCGCTGCACGCTCATCGCCAACATGCGCATTCCGCTGCAGCGACCTTGCGTGCGCACGACATTGATCCTGCCGTGCTCGATCATCAGAATGGCTATGGCGTGGTGACGCTGCATCGCCCTTCGAATGTGGACGATCCCAACACGCTGCGTGCCTTGCTGGCCGTGCTGGGTGAAGTGGCCACGCAACTGCCATTGATTTTCGCGATGCACCCGCGCACGCGCAGCCAGATCGACAAGCTGGCTGCGCCCGGGCTGATCGACCCGACACGCCTGCTGGTGCTCCCGCCTCAAGGCTATCTGGAGATGCTCGGCTTGATGGCTGGCGCCACCGTCGTTCTGACCGATTCGGGGGGCTTGCAGGAAGAGACCACGGCCCTCGGTGTCCCTTGTCTGACGCTGCGCCCGAACACCGAACGACCCATCACCATCGAGCAAGGTACCAACACGCTCGTTGGCACCGATCGGCTGGCCATCCTGCAAGGCGTCTCCGAGATTCTGGCCGGGCAAGGCAAGCGAGGCCGTGTACCCGAGCTGTGGGACGGCCACGCCGCCGATCGCATCGCCAGCGATCTGTGGGCTTGGTTGTCACGCACCGAGGCTCGTTGATGCGCTCGCCCGCCGTGAGCCAGGGCGCACCCCTGCGCAACGCCCTGACGATCGATGTCGAAGACTACTTTCAGGTGTCCGCCTTTGCGCCCTACATCGCGCGCAGCGACTGGGAACAGCGCGAGTGCCGGGTCGAGCGCAACGTCGATCGCATCCTGGCACTGCTGGCGCGTCACGACACCCAGGCCACTTTCTTCACCCTCGGCTGGATCGCGCAGCGCTATCCGCAGTTGGTCCGCCGTATCGCGGATGAGGGGCATGAGGTCGCCAGCCATGGTTACGGCCACCAGCGTGCCAGCGACCTGACCGAGGCCGAGTTCAGCGCTGACATCGAAAGCGCCAAGCACATCCTTGAAGACCTGTGCGGTGTGGCTGTCACAGGCTATCGCGCACCGAGCTTTTCGATCGGCACTGGCAATCTGTGGGCCTTCGACTGCCTCGCGCGTGCCGGCTACCGCTACAGCTCGAGCATCTACCCCATCGCCCACGACCATTACGGCATGCCCGATGCTCCGCGTTTCGCGCACCGTGTCAATGACAGCCTGATCGAAGTGCCGATCACCACGCTGAGGATGTTCGGGCGCAACCTGCCTTCCAGTGGCGGTGGCTATTTCAGGCTGCTGCCTTATGCGCTGTCCCGCTGGATGCTGCGTCAGGTGCAGGCGCGCGACCAGCAATCGGCGATCTTTTATTTCCATCCGTGGGAGATCGATGCCGATCAACCGCGCATTGCCGGCATCGATGGCAAGACACGATTCCGTCATTACGTGAACATTGAACGGATGGAGCATCGGCTGGAGTGCTTGCTGCGCGATTTTCAATGGGGTCGGATGGACCATCTCTTTCTTGATCGCCAGCCCCCATTGCCCCCGCATCACGCCTCATCTGCCTCGCCGTGCCCCGCGTCAACACACTCGCATTGAACGACACGGCCACTGCACAACGCTGGGATGCGTTCGTGCTGGGGTGCCCGACCGCGACGTTCTTCCATCGCGCCGGTTGGCAAAGCATCATGAACGGCGTGTTTCGCCACGACACGTACTTCCTGTACGCTGAAACCGACGGCCGCATCGAAGGTGTGCTGCCGCTGGCCCATGTGAAGTCGATGCTGTTCGGCAACTCCCTGGTCAGCTTGCCCTTCGCGGTGTACGGTGGCGTAGCCGCAATGAATGCCGATGCCGCCAGCCCGCTGGAAGCCGAGGCTCAGCGCATCGCACAGCGCCTCGGAGTCGATCACCTCGAACTGCGCCACGTCGATGCGCGCCACGGCGACTGGCCACGCCAGGACCTGTACGTCACCTTCCGCAAGGCCATCCTGCCCGAAGAAGAGGCCAACATGCTGGCCATTCCGCGCAAGCAGCGGGCGATGGTGCGCAAGGGCATCAAGAACGGACTGCGCAGCGAGATCGATCCGGGGGTCGATCGCTTCTTCGCGCTGTATGCGGACAACGTGCATCGCCATGGCACGCCGGCGCTGCCCAAGCGCTACTTCGAGGCCTTGCAGGCGCAGTTTGGCGACGACTGTGAGGTGCTCATCGTCAGTGGGCCCGATGGTCGGACCTTGAGCGGCGTGCTGAGTTTCTATTTCCGAGACGAGGTGCTGCCGTACTACGCCGGTGACGACGAATCGGCACGGGACCTCGCGGCCAACGACTTCAAGTACTGGGAGCTGATGCGCCTGTCGTGCGCACGTGGGTTGAAGGTGTTCGACTACGGCCGCAGCAAGCAGGGCACCGGCTCGTTTGCGTTCAAGAAGAACTGGGGCTTCGAGCCCGCTCCTTTGCACTATGAGTACTGCCTCTACAAGCGCGATGCGGTGCCCCAGAACAACCCGGCCAACGCGAAGTTCCGCCTGATGATCGAGGCGTGGCGCCGCATGCCGATCGGCATGGCGAACTGGCTTGGCCCCTACGTCGTTCGCAACCTGGGCTGACCCGTGGCCAACCTGCTTTATCTGGTGCATCGGCTGCCTTACCCGCCCAACAAGGGCGACAAGGTGCGCTCGTACCACCTGCTGAAGCACCTGCTGGCCAGGCACCGGGTGTTTGTCGGAACATTTGTCGATGACCCCGAGGACGAGGGACATGTCGACACATTGCGTGCCCTGTGCGCGGACTTGCAGGTGACGCGTCTGCTTCCGGTGCGAGCGCGCATCAAAAGCCTGGTGGGCTTGATCGGCGGTGACGCACTGACGCTGCACTACTACCGCAATGCTGCGTTACAACGGTGGGTTCGCGACACGGTGCGCCGCGAGCACATCGATGCTGCCGTGGTCTTTTCCTCCTCGATGGCGCAGTACGTCGATGGCCTTGACGTGCCGATGCTGGTGGATTTCGTCGATGTGGACTCTGCCAAGTGGACCGGATATGCCGAACATCACCGCTGGCCGATGTCGTGGTTGTACCGCCGCGAGGGCTTGCAGTTGCTGCGCTATGAACGCGCAGTGGCCGCACGGTCGAGGCGCTCGTTCTTTGTGACCGAGAACGAAACGGCCTTGTTTCGCCATCTGGCGCCCGAGAGCGTCCACACCTGCGAGGCCGTCTGCAACGGGGTCGATGCGGATTACTTCGCCCCCGATCCATCCTGCGCGTCGCCCTATGCGCCGCAGGAACTGCCCGTGGTGTTCACCGGGGCCATGGACTACTGGCCCAACATCGATGCAGCGACCTGGTTTGCGACCGAGATCCTGCCGCGATTGCGCACACAGTGGCCGTCGTTGCGCTTCCATGTGGCCGGCCGCAATCCGACGCCGGCCGTGCGTGCCTTGGCCGGCGATGCTGTCAGCGTCACCGGCACGGTCCCCGACATGCGCCCCTACCTTCAACATGCGGCGGTGGTGGTGGCGCCGCTGCGGCTGGCGCGCGGCATCCAGAACAAGATCCTGGAAGCCATGGCGATGGGCAGGCCCGTCGTGGCGGCGAGCGAATGTGCCGCCGCGATCGTGGCCGAGCGAGGACTCGAACTGATGTGCGCCGAGGATGCAGACGCGTTCGTCCGCGAGGTGGATGCACTGTTGCGCGAACCGGTTCGTGCCCTTGCCGTCGGCGCAGCCGGCCGCCGCTGCGTGCAGCGAAACTACAGCTGGGACGCGCACCTGTCGGCCTTCGATCGTCATCTCGCGCCACTGCGCACCGACCAGCCGCTGGCGGCCTGAATCGATTGGAATCCAGACCATGAGTGCCGTGTCAGCCGACTTTCGTGAGGCATCTCCTTGGCGCACGTCGCTGCCGGTGTTCCTGCTGCTCGTGGTCGCGATCCTGCTGATGTACCGAGACACCGCAGGGATCATGGTGGGGATCTGGTGGCGCTCGGAGACCTTTGCGCATTGCCTGCTGGTTCTGCCCATCAGCTTGTGGCTGGTCTGGCGTCAGCGTGACCGGCTGGCTGCGCTGACACCGCGGCCGCAGCCCTGGATGCTGCTGCCGATGCTGGTGACCGCCTCGGTCTGGCTGTTGTCCGACCTGGTTGTCGTCGGCGCTGCCGCGCAGTTCGCGCTGTTGACGATGCTGGTGCTGGCGGTTCCGCTCGTGCTCGGTCTCGAAGTCAGCGCGGTGATCCTGTTCCCCCTGCTGTTCCTGTACTTTGGGGTACCGTTTGGCGAGTTCGTCGTGCCCACCATGATGGAGTTGACAGCCGACTTCACCGTGTCTGCGCTGCAGGTCTCCGGAGTGCCGGTGTTCCGGGAAGGACATCACTTCGTCATTCCGAGCGGCAACTGGTCGGTCATCGACGAATGCAGCGGCGTGCGTTATCTGATGGCGTCCTTCATGGTGGGAACGCTGTTCGCGTACCTGAACTACCGTTCGTACCGACGGCGCGCGGCATTCATGCTGTTCTCGCTGCTGATGCCGGTTCTGGCCAACTGGCTGCGTGCCTACATCATCGTGATGCTGGCCCACTTGTCGGGCAACAAGATCGCGACCGGCGTCGATCACGTGCTGTACGGCTGGGTCTTCTTCGGTGTGATCATCTTTCTGATGTTCCTGATCGGCTCGCGCTGGTCGCAGCCCGAAGACACGCCATCACACCCGGCTGCGTCCGCAGTCTCGCCCGATCTCGGGCAAGCGCAGAAAGTGTTGCCGAGCCGGGTGATCGTGCTGGCGCTGGCGGGGCTGGTCGTGGCGCTGCTGCCGCACATGGCCGTGTGGGCGCTGGAGAGGGCTGAAAGTGCTGCCGCCCCGGTGACGATCCAGATGCCGCCGCGGCTGGCTGGCGACTGGTCTTCCGAAGGTTCGAAGATCGTCGCCTGGGCCCCGATATTCACCAACCCATCGGCTGAAACCACCCAGGCCTACGCCAGCCCGGCAGGTACCGTGGGCGTGCACATCGCCTATTACCGTGGGCAGGACGACGGACGCAAGCTCGTCAGTTCGACCAATGTCCTCGTGCCGATGAGAAGCGACGGCTGGAACCTGATGGTCGGTGGGCGGCGGGATGTCGTGACCAGCACCGGGACGATCAGTGTCAACACTGCAGAGATCCTGGGTGAATCACAGCTTGGCACGGCACGCCGGAATCACCTCGTTGTGTGGCGCGTGTACTGGATTGACGGTCGCTTTGTGGCAGGTGATGCGGCGGCCAAGGTTCATGGCGGGCTGGCGAGGTTGAAAGGCCGTGGTGACGAAGGCGCAGCGGTCGTGCTGTATGCCGACGCGGACACCGTGGCGGCGTCGAACGCTGCGCTCGAAGCGTTCGTGCAGGCCAACCATGTCGCACTCGGTGCGCTGCTGCAGCGCACGCGTGACGATCGATGATCTTCCCGTGCACAGAAGCCAAGCGGGTGAACCGTTGACGAACAGCGGCGATGCGTAGCAGCCCGGCCGTCGACCCCCGCCCGCTGGTGCTGCATCTGGTCTATCGGTTCGACACTGGTGGACTGGAGAACGGGGTGGTGAACCTGATCAACCACATGCCTGTTTCTGCGTACCGTCATGCTGTGGTCGCGTTGACCGAAGTCGTGCCCGCGTTCGCGCAGCGCATCCATCGCCAGGACGTCACGATGATTTCCTTGCACAAGACGCCGGGGCACAGCCTGAAGCTCTACCCGCGGCTGCAGCGCCTGTTTGCACATCTTCAGCCCGCCGTGGTGCACACGAGAAACCTGGCGGCGCTCGAATGCCAGGTGCCGGCAGCGTTCGCTGGTGTGCCGGTGCGTGTCCACGGCGAGCACGGACGCGACGTCGACGATCTGGATGGCGCCCGTCGACGCTACCAATGGATGCGCCGAGCCTACCGCCCCTTCGTGCATCGCTATGTGGCGTTATCTCGCGATCTGGCCGGGTACCTGAACGAAAAAGTCGGCGTACCGGAGTCGCGCATCGCCCAGATCTACAACGGGGTCGACATCGAGCGTTTCTCCGCGCGTTCAGTGGTGCGCGGCGCGGTGGATGGCGGGCCGTTCACGGAGCCGCATCTGTTCGTTTTCGGTACCGTGGGCCGCATGCAGACCGTGAAGGCTCAGACGGTTCTGGCCCAGGCGTTCATTCGCGCCTTGCAACTGCGTCCAGATTTGCGCGACCGACTGCGTCTGGTGATGGTGGGCGAGGGTCCGCTGCGCGCCGAAGCGCAGGCACTGCTCGATTCAGCCGGTGTCGGCCATCTGGCATGGCTGCCCGGCGAGCGTTCAGACGTGCCAAATGTCATGCGCAGCTTCGATTGCTTCGTGCTGCCATCGCTGGCCGAAGGTGTATCGAATACCATCTTGGAGTGCATGGCTTCTGGGTTGCCCGTGCTTGCAACGCACGTCGGCGGCAACGCCGAATTGGTGATGTCCGGCACCACCGGCGAACTGGTGGCTGCGGGCAATGTGGAGGCGCTGGCCGAGGGATTGCTTCTTCTTTCGGCGGACCCGGCTCGGGCACTTGCAATGGGCCGAGCCGGTCGGGCTCGTGTCGAGCAGCACTTCAGTTTGCCGGCGATGGTGGGCGCATACCAAGCCTTGTATGACCGGTTGCTCGTCGATCGGAATTCATGAGATGAGCAGGAGCTGAACATCATGTGTGGCATCACCGGTCTCTTCGACACCCGCGGCGCTGCTGCGGTCGATCGCGCCGTGCTGCAACGCATGAACGATTCGCAGTTGCACCGCGGCCCCGATGAAGGCAGCCTTCACATCGAACCGGGTCTCGGATTCGGCCACCGCCGCCTGTCCATCATCGACGTAGCCACGGGCCAGCAGCCGCTGTTCAACGAAGATGGCTCGGTGGTGGTGATCTTCAACGGCGAGATCTACAACTACCAGGAACTGATCCCTGAACTGCAGGCCGCCGGCCACCGCTTCGCCACCAAGAGCGACACCGAAGTGATCGTGCACGCGTGGGAGCAGTGGGGCGAGGCCTGCGTCGAGCGCTTTCGCGGCATGTTCGCCTTCGTGCTGTGGGATCGCAATCGGCAGACGCTGTTCATGGCGCGCGACCGGATGGGCGTCAAGCCGCTGTACTACGCGCTGCTCGATGACGGCACGCTGCTTTTCGGCAGCGAACTGAAGTCGCTGCTGGCTTACCGGGGGCCGCACGGCGCTGCGCTGAAGCGTGACATCGACCCGCTGGCCGTCGAGGAGTATTTCGCGCTCGGCTACGTCGCCGAGCCGCGCACCATCTTCCGCCAGGCGAGGAAGCTGTCACCCGGACATGCCCTGGCCATCCGGCGCGGCGAGCCGGTGGGCGAGCCCCGTGAGTACTGGGACGTGCACTTCTCGCTGGGCAACACGATCAGCGCCGAAGACGCATGCGCCGAACTGCGGCATCGCCTGGAGGAATCGGTGCGTCTGCGGATGATCTCCGAAGTGCCGCTGGGCGCGTTCCTGTCCGGCGGCGTCGATTCCAGCGCCGTGGTGGCCACGATGGCCGGTCTGTCCGACGGGCCGGTCAACACCTGCTCGATCGCTTTCGACGACCCGAAGTTCAATGAGAGCGAATTCGCGCAGATGGTGGCCACCAGGTACGACACCAACCACCGCGTCGAGACCGTGCAATCCGACGACTTCGACCTCATCGACACGCTGGCCCGGCTGTACGACGAACCTTACGCCGACAGCTCAGCCATCCCGACCTACCGCGTCTGCCAGCTGGCGCGCAAGCATGTCACGGTGGCACTGTCGGGCGATGGCGGTGACGAGACCTTCGGCGGCTACCGCCGCTACCGCCTGCACCTGATGGAAGAGCGCATGCGCTCGGCGCTGCCCGCCGGCATCCGCCAGCCGCTGTTCGGCCTGCTCGGCCGCGTCTACCCCAAGGCCGACTGGGCGCCGCGCATGCTGCGCGCCAAGACCACCTTCGAAGGCATGTCGCGCACCGCGGTCGAGGCCTATTTCCATTCGGTCTCGATCCTGCGCGGGCCGATGCGCGAACGCCTCTTCAGTCCGGCGCTGAAGCGTGAACTGGCCGGCTATGGTGCGCAAGAGGTGTTCGACTTCCACGCCGCTCGCGCCCGCACCGACGATCCGTTGGCCCTGATCCAGTACCTCGACCTGAAGACCTACCTTGTCGGCGACATCAACACCAAGGTCGACCGAGCCAGCATGGCCCACTCGCTGGAAGTGCGCGAGCCGTTGATGGATCACCAGCTGATCGAGTGGCTGGCCACGCTGCCGTCTTCGCTCAAGGTGCGCGGCCAGGAAGGCAAGTACCTGCTGAAGAAGGCGATGGAGCCGCAGTTGCCTGACGAGGTGCTGTACCGCCCGAAGATGGGTTTCAGCGTACCTCTGGCGCAGTGGTTCCGCGGGCCCTTGAAGCAGCGCGTTCGCGATGCCGTGCTCGGCGAACGCCTGGCCGGCACCGGCTGGTTCAACCGCGACTACCTTGAACACCTGGTCAACAGCCACCAGGCCGGCACCAGCGACTACAGCGCGCCGCTGTGGACCCTGCTGATGTTCGAGGCCTTCCTGCGCAATGTGGTCGACGAAGGCGCGGACGCCGAATGCGCATCGGCCGGAGCCGAGGCTTCGTATGCCTGATCTTTTGCGCGTCGCGCGAGCCGTTGCGACGAACCAGGTGGCCCGACTGTCGCCGCGCGCCTATCTACGCTTGACAGGACAGACGGGTCGCGGTGACGCCCTTGGAGAGTCGCCCGAGTACATCGCCTCCTACTTCCAGCGATGCGTGGACGATTACCTGGCGTTTGCTGGAGTTCCGGCAGAGCAGGCCGAGAACTGGCTTTCCGGCAAGACCGTTGTTGAATACGGCCCAGGAGACTTCCCTGGCGTTGCTTTGCTTTTGCTGGCATTGGGCGCGCGAAAGGTCTACTGCGTCGATCGCTTCCCCATGGTCCGGCTCTCGCAGAAAAATGCTGAAGTGTGGAGCGCTCTGATCGCCTCACTGACGCCGATCCAGCGCGAACGTGCCCGCGCTCTGCTGCGCAACCCTCAGGCGCCAAGCGAGGGTTTCCAGGTCGAATGCGTCCAGTATGTGGTCCGCTCCCACGGGTTCAGTGGTTTGCAGGAGGTATGCGACTTGGCCTTGTCCCGCGCGGTGCTCGAGCATGTTGACGACTTGCCCGGGACCTTCAGCGACATGCGCGCTGCACTCAAGCCGGGCGGACTCGCCATCCACCTCGTCGACCTCAAGAGTCATGGCCTGCACCAGGAGAATCCGCTCGATTTCCTGGCTTGGCCGAGTTGGCTTTGGAGTCTGATGTATTCGCACAAGGGCGTGCCCAATCGTTGGCGTCTGGACCGGTACCGGGAAATCGTAGGCGCGCTGGGCGTCGAGTCGGTGCGACTGGAGCCGACGCAGTGTGCATCGGCGTCCGACGTCTTGGCTGTTCGGCCTTTGTTGTCGCCGCCGTTCCGCGATCTTGACGACGAAGACTTGGCATGCCTGGGACTGTGGGTTGGTTTTCGCAAGCCAGTTGCCTGACCATGCGCGTGTTGCACATCCTGGACCACTCGATCCCGCTGCACAGCGGCTACACCTTCCGCACCCTGGCCATCCTGCGCGAGCAACGCAAGCTCGGCTGGGACACCTTCCACCTGACCAGCCCGAAGCACACTGCGCCCTCTGCCTCGGAGGAAACGGTCGACGGCTGGCACTTCCACCGCACACCGGCCCCCACTGGTGCCGCCGGCCTGCCCGGCCTCGCCGAAGTGGCGCTGATGAAACAGACGCAGAGTCGGCTGCTCGAAGTGGCTCAACAGGTGCGACCCCACATCCTGCACGCGCACTCGCCGGTGCTCAACGCGATCCCTGCGTTGCGCGTAGGTCGCCAGCTGGGCATCCCTGTCGTCTACGAAGTACGCGCCTTCTGGGAAGACGCCGCCGTCGACCACGGCACCACGCGCGAAGGCAGCCTTCGCTACCGGCTGACGCGCCGCCTGGAAACCCACGCGCTGCGGCAGGCGGACCATGTCTTCACCATCTGCGAGGGGCTGCGCAGCGACATCGCGGCGCGCGGCGTGCCGGCGTGCGGCATCACCGTCATCCCGAACGCCGTCGACATCGAGAAATTCGAACCCGGTGGCACCCCCGACGAAGCGCTCAAGGCCCGGCTCGGGCTGACGGGCGCCACCGTGCTCGGCTTCATCGGCAGCTTCTACGCCTACGAAGGGCTCGACCTGCTGCTGCAGGCTCTGCCGGCCCTCCTGCAAAGCCGGCCAGAAGTGCGCGTAGTGCTGGTGGGAGGTGGCCCGCAGGAAGACGCGCTCAAGGCTCAGGCGCAGTCCTTGGGCCTGGCCGACCAGGTGGTGTTCACCGGCCGCGTGCCGCACGCCGAAGTGCAGCGCTACTACGACCTGGTCGACGTGCTGGCCTACCCGCGCCATTCGATGCGCCTGACCGAGCTCGTCACGCCGCTCAAGCCGCTGGAAGCCATGGCCCAAGGGCGGCTGCTGGTGGCCAGCGACGTGGGCGGGCACAAGGAATTGATCCGCCACGGCGAGACCGGCTGGCTGTTCCAGGCCGGCAGTGCGCAGGCCCTGGCCGCGGCAGTCGACGCCCTGCTGCAACGCCGCGCCGACTGGCCGCGCCTGCGCCAGGCCGGCCGCTCCTTCGTCGAGGCCGAACGCAACTGGACGGCCAGCGTGGCGCGCTACGCCCCGGTCTACGACCGCCTGGCCCCGACGGCGCGCGCCGATGCCCACGCCACCGCCTGAACGCGGCCCGCACATCGTGGTGCTGAGCAGCCTGTTCCCCAGCCGCCTGCAGCCGGGCGCCGGGCTCTTCATCCGCGAGCGCATGTTCCGCGTGGGGCAGCGCCTGCCCCTGGCCGTGGTCTCGCCGGTGCCCTGGTTCCCGCTGCAAGGCCTGCTGCGCCTGTGGCGGCCGGGCTTCCGGCCTGGTGCGCCGCGCTTCGAACGCCAGGGCGCCGTCGACGTCTGGTTCCCGCGCTTCTTCAGCCTGCCCGGCCTGCTGCGTCGTTTCGACGGCCTGTTCATGGCCCTGGGCGCCTGGCCGCGGCTGCGCGCCTTGAAGGCCGCAGGCCGGCTCGACCTGATCGACGCCCACTTTGCCTTCCCTGACGGCCACGCCGCCGGCCTGCTGGGCCGCTGGCTGGGGGTGCCCGTCACCGTCACACTGCGCGGCACCGAGGTGCGCCACGCCGTCGACACTGTGCTGCGGCCACGCCTGGCCGTGGCCCTGCAGCGCGCCAGCCGTGTGTTCGCGGTGTCCGATTCGCTGCGCCGCGTGGCACTCGGCTTGGGCCTGGCGCCCGAACGTACGCGCGTCGTCGGCAACGGCGTCGACCTCGAACGCTTCCGCCCGCTGGCCAGCCCGGCCGCGCGCGCTGCGGCGCGCGCTGGCCTGGGCGTGCCTGAGTCGGCCCGCGTGCTGGTCAGCGTGGGCGGCCTGTGCGAACGCAAGGGCTTCCACCGGGTGATGGCTTGCTTGCCCTCCCTGGGTCAAGGGACCCATGCCGTGCACCTGCTGGTGGTCGGCGGCCCCAGCCCCGAAGGCGACTGGACGGCCCGACTGCACAGCCTGGCGCGCGAACTCGGCCTGCAGGCTCAGGTGCATTTCACTGGCCCGCTGCCAGCGGCCGAACTGTGCAATGTGCTGGCCGCGGCCGATGTGTTCGTGCTCGCCACGCGCAATGAAGGCTGGGCCAATGTGTTCCTCGAAGCCATGGCCTGCGGCCTGCCCGTGGTTGCCACCGACGTGGGCGGAAACCGCGAAGTGGTGGCCACGCCCGCCGTCGGCACCATCGTGCCCTTCGACGATGCAACGGCGCTGACCGAGGCCCTGCGCACCGCGCTCGACCACCCCTGGGACCGCGCCGCCATCCGCGCCTATGCCGAAGCCCATACCTGGGACCTGCGCGTCGACGAACTCGAAGCCGAGTTCCGCGCCCTGGTTCCTGTGGCAGCGGTACCGGTATTGGCCTCAGCCCCGGACCGGCAGGCCGACGCCGCGGTGGGCGCCAGTGCCCATGTCAGTGCCAACACGGCCCCCGAGCGTTGATGCCATGTGGACGCGCTTCGTCTCTGCTGCCCTGTTCCCCCTGCAAGAAAAGCTCAAGGGGCACACCAGCGTGGCCGTGCGGAAGCAGCTCGAAGCCACGCAGTGGTGGCCGACCGAGCAGCTGCAGGCGCTGCAACTGGAGCGCCTGCGCACCCTGCTCACCGAAGCGGGGGCCCGGGTGCCCTATTACCGCGAACTCTTCGCCCGCCTGCGCTTCGACCCCGCGGCAGTTCGCCACCTCGCCGATCTTCAGGTCCTGCCCCTGCTCGACAAGGCCGTCATCCGCGCCCACACCGAAGCGCTGAAGCATCCGCAAGCCCGCGGCCTGTCCCGATTCAACACCGGCGGCAGCTCGGGCGAACCGCTGATCTTCTTCATCGGCAAGGAACGCGTCAGCCACGACGTCGCCGCCAAGTGGCGCGCCACGCGCTGGTGGGGCGTGGACATCGGCGACCCCGAGATCGTGGTCTGGGGCTCGCCCATCGAACTCGGTAGCCAGGACCGCGTGCGCGCGTTGCGCGACACCCTGCTGCGCACCGAACTGCTGCCCGCATTCGAGATGAGCGAGTCCAAGCTCGACGGCTTCGTCGCGGCCATCCGCCGCCGCCGCCCGAAGATGCTGTTCGGCTACCCCAGCGCGCTGAGCCACATCGCGCGCCACGCCGAAGCGCGCGGCCAGCGCCTGGACGACCTGGGCATCCGCGTGGCCTTCGTCACCAGCGAACGCCTGTACGACGAGCAGCGCGCCACCATCGGTCGCGTGTTCGGCTGCCCGGTGGCCAACGGCTATGGCGGGCGCGACGCCGGCTTCATCGCCCACGAGTGCCCCGAAGGCGGCATGCATCTGACGGCCGAAGACCTCGTGGTCGAAATCGTCGACCGCGACGGCCATGTCTTGCCCGCGGGGCAGGCCGGCGAGGTCGTCGTCACCCACCTGGCCACGCGCGACTTCCCCTTCATCCGCTACCGAACCGGCGACGTGGCCGCCATCGGTACCGAGCCCTGCGCCTGCGGCCGTGGCCTGCCTGTGCTGCAAGAAATCCAGGGCCGCACCACCGACTTCGTGGTCGCCGCCGACGGCACCGTGCTGCACGGCCTGGCGCTGGTCTACATCCTGCGCGACCTGCCGGGTGTGCAGCAGTTCAAGATCGTGCAGGAGAGCCTGCAGCGCACGCGCATCCTGCTGGTCGCGGGCTCGGCATTCACGCCGCAGCACCATGCGCAGGTGGTGCAGCAGGTGCGCGCCCGTCTGGGGCCGGCGGTGCAGGTCGACATCGAGCCCGTCTCCGAAATCAAGCCCGAAGCTTCAGGAAAGTACCGCTACATCGTCAGCCGGGTCGCTTTGCCAGCCAAGGAGCCTTGCCATGCGTGACATCGCGCTGGGTCTGGTCGTCTTCGGTCTGCTGCCCTTCGTGCTGAAGCGGCCTTTCTGGGGCATCCTGATGTTGGCCTGGCTGGGCTACATGAACCCGCACCGCCTGTGCTACAGCTTCATGTACAACATGCCGGTGGTGCAGATCGTCGTCATCGCCACGTTCATCGGCATGCTGAACTCCAAAGAGGCCAAGCGGCTGGTCTGGAGCCGCGAGATCACTCTGCTCGTGATTTTCGTCATCTGGATGGGCTTCACCACGACGCAGGCCTTCTACTTCGATGCCGCGTGGGAGCAGTACATCAAGGTCATCAAGATCCAGATCCTGACATTCATGACCCTGGTGATGCTCACCTCCAAGCACCGAGTGAGGATGTTCATCTGGGTGGTGGTTCTTTCGCTGGGCTACTACGGTATGAAAGGCGGCATCTTCACCATCGTCAAGGGCGGCAGTGAACGGGTCTGGGGGCCGGTCGGCACCTTCATCGGCGGCAACAACGAACTCGCGTTGGCGTTGGTGATGACGATTCCGCTCATGCGATATCTGCACCTTCAGGAAACGCACAAGCTCGTGAAGCTGGGCTTGCTCGCCGGCATGCTTCTTTCGGTGTTGTCGGCCGTGGGCAGCCAGTCGCGCGGCGCACTCGTAGCGCTGGCGGTCATGGGCACCATGTTCTGGCTGAAGAGCCGCAACAAGATCGCCACCGGGTTACTGGTGGCAGTAGCGGTGACGGCAGTGATCGCGATCATGCCCAGCTCATGGTACGAGCGCATGAACACGATCAACACCTACGACTCGGACGCTTCGGCACTGGGCCGCATCAACGCCTGGTGGACGGCCTGGAACGTGGCCCTGGCACGCTTCACCGGCGGCGGCTTCGAGATGTGGTCCGGGGACGTCTTCGGGTCCTTTGCGCCCAATCCCTATGCCGTACACGACGCGCACAGCATCTACTTCGAGGTGCTGGGCGAACACGGCTTCGTCGGCCTGGCCTTGTTCGTCGGTCTGCTTCTGCTCACGTGGATGAAATGCAACCGTGTGATCCGCCGCGCGAAGCTGAACCCCGCGGACAGCTGGGCCCGCGATCTGGCGGCCATGATCCAGGTCAGCCTTGCCGGCTACATGGCGGCTGGTGCGTTCCTGGGGCTGGCCTACTTCGACTACCTTTACCATCTGGTGGCCGTGGTCGTGGTGCTCGACAGCTTGGTGGGGCATTCGGCCCGCGCTGATGCATCACCGGTCGACCCAGTGCCTGCCGGCGTGGCACGCGGTGGCGGGGCTTTGGCCGACGCAAGTGCGCGGCATCTGAAGCCCGGCACCTGAGTGCCCGGCCCGAGTTGCGTTTTCAGGTGACATCATGACCGAGGTCATCGCGAGCTGGGCCCTGCTCCTCGCGGGTACCGCTGTCTGTGCCTGGCTGTTCATCCTGCTGGCCTACTCACGCACGCTGCTTCGCCTGCTGCGCGAGCCGGTCTTCCGCCATCCGGTACTGCTGATCGAAAGCGACGACTGGGGCGCCGGTCCGCTGGTGCAGGCCCAGGCGCTACACGACATCAGCGGCGTGCTGGTCCGCCATCACGACAGCACCGGTCGTGCGCCAGTATTGAACCTGGCAGTGGTTCTGGCCGTGCCGGACACCGCGGCGATTCGCGCCCAGGGTGGCCACCACCGTATTGCGCTCGATCATGCGCTCTTCGAGCCGGTGCTACAGGCCTTGCGCGAAGGCGTCGGGCGTGGCGTCTTCGCGCTGCAACTGCATGGGCTGGAACACTACTGGCCGGCTACGCTGCAGAGTTCCGCCGACCCCGCGGTGCAGGCCTGGCGCCGGCAGCCGGGCATCCCCGAAACCGAGCAACTGCCGTCGCCGCTGCAAAGCCGCTGGGTCGACACCGCAGTGCTGCCTTCGCTGCCGCACCCGCGCGATGACATCGTGGCCGCAGTGGCCGATGAGGTCGCAGCCTGGCAGCGTGTCTTCAGCGAGCGGCCGCGTTCGGTGGTGCCGCCCACGTTCGTATGGACGCGCGCTGTCGAAGCAGCATGGTTCGAACAGGGTATCGAGTTCCTGGTAACGCCGGGCGTTCGCTACACCTCCCGCACGGCCAGCGGCGGCACTGCAGGCGAAGAGGACCGCTTCATCAATGGCCAGCGGAGCGCCGGCATGGTCTGCGTGGTGCGTACCGATTACTTCGAGCCCCTTCGCGGCCGCGACGCCCGCCATGCCCTGGCCATCCTTGCCCGCGACACCGCGCAAGGCCGCCCCTGCGTGCTGGAAAACCATCGCAACAACTTCTGCGGCAGCGCCGAAGGCCATCAGCGCAGCCTGCTCGAACTGGACACGCTGTTGCGTGAATCCCTGGCCCGTTTTCCGGGGCTGCGCTTCTTGTCCACCGTGGAGCTCGGCCGTGTGCTGCGCGCGCGTGACCCGGTCTGGCTGGTGCTGCCGTTCGTCGAGCGCTGGCCCTGCCTGTGGGCGCGGCTGCGCCATACCGGCCGGCTGTGGAAGCTGATGCGTTTCAGCGGTCTGGCCGGCGTGGTCAGCTTGCTGGCGCGCTCGGCCTCGCACGGGCTGGCGCGATGACTAGTTCCTTGCCGGCATCTGCGCAAGCCCATGCCCCGGTCCCGGTGCGGGCCGAGTTGCAGGTGGTGCCGCTGGGTACGCAGCACATTCCCGCCTGCGTGGCGCTGGCCCGGTCCAGCTTCGAAGAACTGGGCGCCCGTGCCGACGCCGTGGCGGCGTGGTTCGAAGCCCGCATCGTCCACAACCCTTGGCAGCAGCAGCTGCCCGGTATCGGTGTCGGCGCCTTCGATGGTGACACCCTCGTCGCTTGCCGGGCCATGTTCGCTCAGCCCTGGTGGCTGGAGGGCCGGCCCACGGTGCTGGGCTTTGCGGCGCACACATCGGTCGACATCCGCTACCGCGACCAGCGCCTTGGCACCCGCCTGATAGATGCCAGCCGCGCGGTGACCACCATCACCGGCAGCACCAGTGCCGGCACCGTCACGCAGCGCGCCTATGGCCGCCTGGGTTTCGTCGCGGTAGGCGGTGCTGACAATGGGTTTTTCAGGGCCAGGGCAGGTTACGGCGGCTCACTGCAGGCGCGCTTGGGCCGCGGTGCGGGCGCTGCGGCAGCCCGGCTGCTCGACCTGCGTCTGGCCTGGCGCGACCGGCTGCTGGGCCCCACGGCTGGGCTGCAGTTGGCGGAAGTGCGTGTCTGCGGCGACGAATTCGATTCACTCTGGCACAGAGTGAGCGCCGGTCAGGTCTCTTGCCTGCAGCGCGATGCGCAGTATCTCAACTGGCGGGTCTTTGAACGTCCCACCGCTGCGCTGCAGATCACCGCGCTGCGGGATCGCCCAGGCCACCTGCTGGCCTGGGCGGTGTGGACCACCATACGCTATTCAGATTGGGTTCAGGTGGCAGTTCTTCGCGATCTGGGGATTCCCGCCGACAGTGAGGCGCTCGTAGGGCCGCTGCTGCGGTTGCTCATCGACCACTGGCGGCAATGCGGCTGCACCTGGGTAAGCTTCGAGGTGACCTCGCCGGCGCTGGACCGCCTGTACCGCACGCACGGCTTCGAGCACGTGCCCTCGCGCGGCAACAGGTACCACGTGCACGGGCTGCCCGCCGCCAACATGCCGCTGGCTGAAAACTGGTTCAGAAGCGGGCTGGATGGCGACTATTTCGATCTGCCACCTCAGTTACCGCCCGGAGACCTCACATGACCTCGGAAACCGTCGCCGTCGTGACCACCGTACTGAACGAGCGTGAGGGAATCCGTGTCCTGCTGGACGGCTTCCTGGCGCAGACGCGCAAGCCCGAGGAGATCGTCGTGGTCGACGGCGGCTCCACCGACGGCACGATCGAGGTGCTGCGTGGCTATGCCGAGCGCCATCCGTCGATCCGTGTGCTGGTGGAGCGGGGCGCGAACATCGCGCGCGGCCGCAATGTCGGCATCCGCGCAGCCAGCGCCACGATCATCGCCGTCACCGACGGCGGTTGCCGCCCTGAGCTCGACTGGCTGCAGGAACTGGTGCGGCCGCTGGTCGATGGCGCCGAGTACGGCGCCGTTACGGGCGCGCGGCGCATCGTGGCCAGCAACCGGTTCGAGAAGTACGCCGGGCTGCTATCGACTTCAACGAATGCCAGCGTCGAAGAAGACCGTGTCTTCCACGGACGCAATTCGGCTTTTCGCAAGAGCCTGTGGCAGGCCGTCGGCGGCTACCCCGAATGGTTGTACACGGCGGAAGACACGCTTTTCGCGCAGCGTGCCAAGGCGCTTGGCTGTCGCGTGGCCTTGGCCGAAAGTGCCGTGGTGTCATGGCGTCCGCGGCCGACGCTGCGCAAGCTGGCCAAGCAGTACTTCCTGTATGGTCGCGGCACCGGCCGCATCGGCATGTCGCAGGCTGCTGCCGTGCGTTACCACCTGCGCAATCACTTGCTGTGGATGATGGCACTGCTGTTGTCGCCGCTGATGCCGGCGCTGTTGCTGGTGGTGGGGGCGGTATGGGCTTACCTTTACCTCAACATGCTTCGCCCGGCCATTGCCCAGGCCCAGCAAACCGTGGCCAGCCCCTGGACACCGGTCTGGGTGGGTTTGATCGTCATGGTGCGCAGCATGGCCAACCACGTCGGCCAGGCGTACGGCATGTGGGAGTACAGCCGCCAGCCCATCTTCAGCCAGTCGCTGCAGGCCTACCGCAGCGGGCAATGGCGAATGGACTAGTCGCAGGCTGCGAGGTCATTCCAGGGCCGCATGCCTTGCCGGCGTCAGCATCTGGTCGTACACAGCCTCCACATGCTTCACGTGTTCTTCGATCGAGAACGTCTTCAGAGCGTGCTCGCGCGCGGCAGCACCTAGCCGACGACGCAGGTCTGGGTCGTCGTGCAACTGGCGTATCTTCGCTGCGAGGTCGGCAGCGTTGCCGGGCTCGAACAGGAGGCCGGTGACGCCATGGCTCACCATCTCTACCGCGCCGCCATGATTGGGCGCCAGAATCGGCCGTGCCATGGTCATCGATTCGATGATCATCGTCCCCAGCGGCTCGGGCGAAGTCGACGCTGAAAGCGCGATGTCCACGCCGTTGTAGACCTGGGCCATGTCCCCCACGTGGCCGGTGAAACGGACGCGGCCCTTGAAGTCGGGTGACTGCGCCAGTTCCCGCAGTTCCACCTCGAAGTGCGTGAATTCTGCTGGTGTGCCGCCGACGATCACGAACACCGCATCGGGTATCGCGTCAACGAGCAGCCGCGCAGCCTCGAGGAACAGCCGCTGACCCTTCCAGGGAATGATCAGCCCCACCAGGGCGACGACGAAGGCGCTCTCTGCCACGCCATGGGCATCGCGGAACTGGGTGCCGTCGGCCTGCAGGTCCAGCTTGTCGAGTTCGATGCCGTCGTAGATGAAGGTCCGCTTCTGCTCCGGCACGCCGATTCGACCGATGCTTTCGGACACCCAGCGCGAGACGGCGATGAAATAGTCCGGTAGCTGGAAGAACGAATGCATCAGCATCGATCCTTGTTGATCGCCGCGTACATGAGCGATGACCGGAACGCGCAGCAGCTTTCCTGCCAGCACGGCGGCTCGATTGCACAGAGGCTCGTTGTTGACGTGAATCAGGTCGGGCTTGAACCTGAATGTGATCCAAAGCGTCTGCACGAACGACGGGAAGAAATTGATCAGGTCGTCAAACCGGGAGAGGATCTGGTTGATGACCCAGCGCGATCCCGGCAAGGCGCCTGGCCAGCGTTGTGCCTGCAGCGTCCGCTTCAGTGAGATCACGTCAACCCGCTTGTCGCGCACGTGTTTCCACGCTGCCTCGGCCTGGATTTCCTGGTACCTCGCGTCGCACAGGCCGGTGATCATCATGGGTTCGAAGCGGGCCCTGTCCAGATTGCGGACGAGGTGCCGCAGGCAGATGATGGCGCCCCCGTATCCAATGCCGTTCTCCACATAGAGAATCCGTTTCGCACTTCCGAGCAGGTGGGTGTAGATCGCCTCGTATCGGTCGGCAACGGCTCCGATCGAGTACCGCTCCTGCGAGAGTCGACGGGCGTTCTGGCCCAGAAGGGGCCCCTCAGTGGAGAGGCAATGGCCCAACGCACTGGCGAACTCGATGGTGTTGTCCGGGGAGTAGGTCAGTCCGGTCTCGCCTTCGAGGATCAGTTCCCGGCTGCCGCTGACTCGGGCCACCACGCACGGCAGACCGCAGGCCATGGCTTCGAGCACGACGTTGGGCAAGCCTTCCTTGGCCGACGGTAGCACAAGGGCGTCGGTGCACTGGTAGTAGGGTGCGACGTCGACGTGGAAGTCGTGCAGCATCACCTGATGGGGGTATCGCTGGGCGAGCGTTGCGATCTGCGAGCGCAGCATCCCCTCGGGATCGTCTCGTCCCTTGGGCCCCACCACCAGCAGCAGCGCCCCTGTGCCGAAGGCATTCGTGGCCACCCACTGTTCGGCGAGCCACAAGATGTTCTTGCGCTGGTCAAGAACGCCGACATACAGCGCGATGGATTGATCAAGTGGCAGTCCGATTTCTGTCCGGAGTCCGGCACGATCCGAGGCGGACACCGGATGGAATCGCCAGGTGTCGACGCCGTTGGGCAGGTGATGGATCTTCGATGGTCGCAGGCCACCGGCGCGGAACTCCTGGACGAGGTCCTCGCTGATGGCCACGCAAGCATCGATCTGGCGCAGCATGAAGCGGTGCACCCGTCCGACGATGGGGCGCGACAGACCTTGCAGGTCGTCGGCGGCCAGACTGGCCTTGATGAGCGACTTCAGCCCCACGATCCGAGCCAGGGGACCGATGAAGGCGTTGGTGAAGTAAGCGCCATGGCTGTGCAGGATGTCGAAATCGAGGCGACGCTTCCAGACATAGCGGGACAGGTTGAACCACAGCCGAAACTCGCGGTGCTTGCGCAACCGTCCCGGTTCGAGCCGCTGCACATGGAACCCATCGATGGTCGCGGTTTCGCTCAATCCCGGCCAGCGGTTGGTGACGAATTCGACGTGGTGCCCGCGCCGCCGCAGTTCCTTCGCCAGAGTCATTGCCTGCAATGCCGCGCCGCTGTACTCCGGCGAAAGATACGCCGTGAACATCAGGATGCGCGCGGGATGGTTCGCGGGGGTCGGACTGTTGCTCATGTTGCGAGGGGTCATCAATAGGTGTCTTCTTGCCGCTCGAGCCAGGCGCCGAGCAGAACCAGTGTCCAGACACGAAATGCCAGTCGTCTGTCCCCGGCCATGAATTCGCTGGCGTATTGCCACACCTGTGCATGTGTCATCAGTGCGGATTGAAGCCACGGCCCGGGGTCTCGCAGCCGCTTCACCAGCGCGTAGTCGTCGGCAGCCAGGAACTCCCCCAACGGGAAACTGAAACCACGCTTGGGGCCGTCCCAAATCGACCTGGGCACATGACGAGCCAGCAACGAGCGCAGGATGCGCTTCGGCTCACCAGGCAGATAACGGTGTTCGACCGGCAGGCTGCGGACAAACCGATCTGTGCGGCTTTCGCAGAAGGGGAATCGGACCGGCAGCCCGCCGAGGCGCATCGCCTGGGTGAGGCGGTCGGACGGCATGGCGTTGATCAGTGCGCTGTAGCGTTCGAAGTGGGCGGCACGCGGGTAGCGCTGGAACGTTTGGTAGAACTCGGTGTGAGCGAACGACACCGGTTCTCCACAAAGCCGCTCGATCTCTTGCCGCGTGAAGCCTTGCCAGCGGATCATGGTGTCCGCCGGGTGTTCGAAGTCGGTCACCGGCGCGTAGCCCTCAAGCAAGGGCACCGACCGTAGCAGTCCCGTCAGGCCGGTGCGCAACGGACGTGGCAGCACGCTCGCGTACTGCACCGCCAGCCGCACATGCCGAGGAGGCATCAGCCCCGACCCTTCGTCGGCGCCCGTCCCGTCGATGACGACATCGAATCGGTTCTTGCAGTGTTCGAAAGCCAGCAAGGTGGAGGCCAGTGCCGGGTCCGCGATCGGCTGCTCCACACCTGAACCGATGCGCTCGAAGGCGCCCAGGTAGTCGGACCGGCTGAATTTCAGTATCTCGTGCCGGATGTCGACATGAGCGGCAATGCGTTGCGCGACCGGGCTTTCGTCATCGGCGCTGTTGTCGAATCCCACGGTGACTGCGGTCAGGTCCCGGCGTTGACGAGATGCGATGGCGACGAGCAGGGACGAGTCGATGCCTCCACTCAGGAACGATGCCGGTCGCTCTGCGTGCTGCAGGCGGCGCTGCACGCTGCGTGTCAAGTGCCCGTCCAGCAGATCCACCGCGTCGTCGAAGGCGATCGGCGTTGTGTTGCCCTGGTCCTGCGCCAGCACCGGGTGTTCCTCGACACCTGATCGGGACCAGCACACCAGATGTCCGGCGCGCACGGCCCACACCTCCTCGAAGAGAGTGTGCGGAGCGGCGATGTCGCCGAATCGCAAATACTCGTGGAGCGAATGTCGCGCCACACGCTGCACCACCCCGGGCAGGCGCATCAAGCCCTTCAGGTCGGTGCCGAACGAGACCCGGCCCCTTTGTCCGGTGTGCAGGTAGAGATTGCGCAGACCGGAAGGGTCACGGAAGAGCCGCAACCGATCCGCATCCTGGATCGCGAGTGCGAACACGCCATCGATGCGGGGAAGGAGGCCTTCAGACCAGCGCCGCCACCCAGCGAGCAGCGTGCGGCCCCCAGGGCTGTCGTCCGGCAGCCCCAACTGCCTGGCGAGTTCCGGGGCGTTGTAGAACTCCCCGTGCAGGCGCAAGGCAATGTCGCCGTCGCATGTCCATCCGCTCAGCCGGGACCCGGGGTCTGTCGAATGGGGGAATGGTTCTGGCGCTGTCGGCGTGAACTGCCCGAAGAATCCGTCATCGCCTTGCATCGCCCGCACGTCAGGTACGCGATGCCGAGGTTCGGACGATCGCCTTGACAGCTGTTTTCGCTGAACGCCACAAGGTGCGCGGGTGCGGATGCGCGGCCAGACCACGCCAGAGGCGCTGCAGCGCGACGCCGCGGGCCCCCTTCGCAACCGCCAGCTCGGCCAGGTGCAGGTATTCCTTCGATTCGAGCCAACCGGCGTCTACGCCCAGTGCCGCGGCATCTCCGGGGCCCCACGATCTGCGGTGCCGCTCCAGAACGTCAAGGTAAGCCAGAGCCACCGATTCGGCGTTGCCAGAAATATTCGAGTCGTGGCGCCGGCGCAGCAGGCATTCCAGTGCGCACCACGCGATGGGATGGCGGCGAGCCATCCGCAACCAAAGGTCGAGATCCTCGACCAGACGCAGATCCTCGGCAAACCCACCTGCCTCCTGCAGCATCGCCCGCCGTGCCACGACCGAGCCCGTCGTGATGAAGTTGTTCTCGAGCAGCCTCGAATAGGCCTGCGGCACCAGTTCGCCCGAATCCCACCCGCCTGCTCCCACGCCGTTGTCGGCGTATTCCGTCCTCGGCCACCGCCCTCGGGCGTCGAACTGGCGGCAGTCCCCGCAGACGAGGGCTGCTTCCGGATGCTGCAGCAGCACATCCAGCTGCGCAGCCAGTTTTCCGGCGGGCCAGAGATCGTCAGCATCGAGGAAGGCGATGAACTCGCCCCGGGCCGATGCGATGCCGACGTTGCGTGCAGCGCTGGGGCCGGCATTCGCCTGGGTGATGCATTGCACCCCCGGGTGCCGCCGAGCAATCTCCGCTGTGGCGTCCCGGGAGCCGTCATCCACGACGATGATCTCCAGCGTGAAACGACCCGACTGTTCGCTGACGCTGGCAAGGCACTCGGCCAGATGTGCCTGCGCGTTGTAGGCGGGAATCACCGCACTGACCGACACGGTGGATGCTTCGCCAGGGCTTTCAAAGTGTGCATCTGCTGCCGCCATGCCGACTCCCATCAGGACGACGAGTGCTCGCGCGCTCGACGAAACGTTCCGACGATGCGACCGCAGGCGTGGGCGAAGTTCATCCCCTGCCTGAGCCGGCTGCCGCCATAGACGGACGCCCCGCCCAGGACCCGTAACCCCTGCCGCATGGCCTGCGGAAACAGGAACAAGGGCACCCCCAAGGCCTTGCGGCCTGAAACGTCCGTCGCGTACAGGCCGGCCCGCACGCCGCTCGAGAAATGGACCTTCAGGAAGTACGTGCGTTGCAACCGCCAGGGCTCGACAAAATGTTCGACCACCATGTCGGGGCGGTATTCAATCCGGCGGCGTAACTCCAGCAGCCGCTCAAGCATGACGACGTCCTCTCCGCCTCCGACGTCCTTGCCAACTCGACTGTATCGGCTGTCGAAGCGCAACCCCTCCTGGAAGACGGACATGCGGTAGCCGACATTGGCGGTCCAGATCGGCTTGCTCGAGTCCTCGATCAAAAAGGGCCGGTCGCCGTGGTCGACCTCCGCGAGGAAACCGAGCAGATGGTCGACCAGCCAGTCGGGGCGGGTCCCAGGTTCGAACTTCACGCGGACTCGTCCACCGACGCAGTCAGCTCCCCCGTCGCGCAGCGCGGACAACCCCGCCTGAACCCAGCCCGGTGTCGGCAATTCATCGTCATCAAGCATCAGCAGGAACGTCGCGTGGGCGGCTTCTGCCAGCAACCGGTTGCGCGCCGGGACGATGCCCTGTGAGGTTTCCTTCACGCATCGAAGCAACGGCCCGGCCTCGGCGATCAGACGTTGCAGCACGTCCTGCGTTTCGTCGGAGCTGTTGTTGTCGACGACGAGCAACTCGAACGGCTCGTCACAACGCTGTTCGCGCAGGGCTGCTACCAGCGCAGGCAGTCGCGCGGCGCGATTGAATGTGCAGAACGCCACCACGACCCGCGGTGCGGGATTGAAACTGGTCATGGCTTCGTCAGGTGTCGTTGTTCCGTCTCGACCTCAGCATGTCGATCACCCTCCGATGCCAGCGCAGCGGCAGCAGGGCTGGGAGCATGTAAAGCCAGTCGCCCCGAGTCCCGTAGCCATGCTTCATCACCGCCCTGAAGATGACTCGTGACTCGGCCAACTCGTTGCTCCAGTAGCACTCGTATCCCCGCCTCAGCAGGGTGCCCAGTGTCAGTGTACGGGCGGTGCCGCGCCCCAAGGCCCGGGCAAATTCTGGATGTGTTGCAAGGTAGGCAATTTGTGCCCGCAGGAAGTGCAATGCCGCCCGAGCCTTGTGGGCCGACGCCTGCGCACCGCCGTGAAAATGATAAAAAGCCAGCACCTCCGGCACGCGAACCATGGGTGCATGCGCTGCGACGGTCAGCCACAGCGCATAGTCTTCAGCGTTCTTCAATGCCGGGTTGAAGCCGCCTGCGTTGACGACCGCCGTGCGCCGAACCAGCGCCCCGTGGATCGGCCACAGGCAGGCCGCAAAAAGTCGCTTCTGCTTGTCGGCGGTCTCGTGATCTGGCGGTACGTACGGCTCTCCCTTGCCGCCGGCCAGCCCGATGTTTTGCCAGCCGCAATATGCCAGCACCGCGTCCGGCCGCTCCTCGAGTCCTTGCAGCATCCGATGCAGGAACTCGGGACTCCAGGTGTCGTCCGCGTCCAGGAAGGCCAGAAATTGTCCGCGTGCGACGGCGATGCCGGCATTTCGGGCCGCGCTGACGCCTTGGTTGGTCTGGGTGATCCAACGGATGCGCGGGTCGGTCTGAGCCTGGAGCCATTCCAGCGTGCCATCTTGCGAACCATCATCAACGGCAACAAGCTCCCAGTCTGTAGACGACTGCGCCAGAACGCTACCAACGCTGGCCGGCAGATGACGCCGTGCATTGAAGCAGGGCATCACGATGGACACCGTGGGTGGGGCTGTCATCTACGCTGACGCTGTGCGTAGACTGCGCCACGCGTATCGCGCCATGTGCCCCCAGCCGACGTCGTGCGAACCCAGGCTGAGTTTGCGGGCCAGGGTCGAGATGGAGTCGCTGTTGAAAACCGTCAGTCGACGCATTTGATAGGCGTCGCGATCGCGCAGCGCCCAACCCGGCAAGGTTGTGCACGCACTGCGGTAGCCGGCACGTTGAACGTCGCGTGCGCATTCGTCACTGAACGCGCCGTAGGGGTAGGCGAAACTCCGGACTTCAGTTCCCAGCATCTGTTCCAGGGAGGCTTTGGAGTCGACCAGCTCGAGCCGACGCGACTCCGGGTCCAGCTCGGTGAGGCGGCGGTGGGTAACCGAGTGCGAACCAATTTCCATGCCGGCTTCGAGCAGGCCATGCAGTTCCGCCGCGTCCATCAACCTTTCGTCGGGTCGCCCGTCGAATGGCCATTGCGGTGCGCATCCGATCGATCCGGAAACCACGTACCACGTCGCCCGCATGCCCCGGTGCACCAGCGCGGAAGCGGCATCCAGGTTGTCCACGTACCCGTCGTCGAACGTGATCAATGCCGTCCGACCGGTGTAGCGGGCCGGATCGGCAAGCAACTCGGAAACCGTGGGGGTGGCGTATCCCTGCTCTCGCAGGAAGTCCAGCTGACGCACGAAGTGTCCGAATGCGACTGCCCAGGGCCAGCGCGGTCGCTGCGCGGTCGGCAGCACGGCGTGATACATCAGCATCACCGGTCCGTGCTGCGGGGGCTGTCGATGCAGGCGTTCCGTGAAGGGGTCGAGCCGGCGGTTGATGGTCATCCCGGGCTCTCACTCAGTGGGTTCGGACGCCCGCAGTTCATGCCCGGCCGACGCGTCCGACGAGGCGGCCCCGCACCCGTCCCCCTAGTCGGACGCAGGGGACCGCCAGTTGACAGACGCTGGCCCACCGGGCGTGTCCGTGGTCGGTCAGGGCCGTCCGCAACTGCATCGGATAGCCACGCATCAGATCCCGGCCCAGACGCGTGGCCAGGCAGGCCAGGGGGGCGCTGCCGTACGCATTCACGATGCGCTGCGCGTTGGTGGGGTGGAGCAACAGCTGGCCGTGGAGGTGGCGTTGACTGAGCAAACGCACCACCTCGTGCGTTGCTTCGGGCGACAGCCGCGACGCAGCATGTGTTTCGCCGACCGCCAGACCGCCCTCAAAGGCGTTCCGAACCAGGTGACGATGGAACTGAGGCAGCACGTTGTCGCGGATGGCGGTGTCGGGCACTTGCAGCTGATGCAGGCCGTCGACCACCTGCACTCCCGAATGATGGGTCAGGAACCATTGCAGCGCTTCTTCCGCCCCAGCATCGCCGAGCTTATGGAGCGGCAATGGACAATCCTCCAGCACATCGGCACGGTGCACGAAACTTGTCAGTGAGAGGCGTCGCTGCCCGGCGAGCGTGCTCATCGATCTGGAGCGGGTCGGCTTCGGTTCGATGCCCGGTGCGTCTTGGAACTGCGCGTACGGGTAGACGTACATCAGCGCGGCGCAGGCGATCGAGGCGCGACCGGAGGTCACCACGTCGACGGCTGCGGCGAAGGCGCCGGGGTCGAAGCGCTGTCCGGGCAGCAGGTAGGCCACCGTGGCCGAATCGGCCTGTCGCAGGTTGCCAGACCAGCCCAGTTCAGTGCTCAATGTTGCAGCGCGATGGTCTGCACACAAGCTCCTCATGCGTTGCAGCGCTTCTGGCGCGACGTTCATGAGCGCGAACACGCAGGGCTTCAGCGGCCGCCCAGAGGCCTGGAGGCATGCGAGTCGCTCGGAGAGATCGATCTCGTTGCCGTCGAACGGAAGATAGACCGTCAACCCGGCTTCGCCGGTCGCAGGCTGTGGCGCACGCCGGGCGACCGGTTGTATTCGCCCGACCATCGCCGGCCCAGCTCGCCCGTCGTTCAGCGCCAGCAGTTCCGCGTAGATGGATTGGCCCTGCCGACGAAGCTCCTGCTCGAGTTCGACCGAGTGCGACTCCGGCGCATCGAACCACCGATAGATCAGTCGCTTCAGGCGGGCTTCGGGCGAGTCGTCGGGTGGGAGGGCATCGATCAGGTAGCTGCGATCCGCTTGGCCTGTCAACGAGCGCAGCTTTTCGTCGAACCAGGTGCCCGCAGGGCAGGTCTGCAGGATGGACTTCGCAACAAATTCCGCTCGCTGCGGCTGCCTGGACGCCAACTCGGAAAAGGCCGCCTTGCGCAAATAGTCGGCTCGTCTCGTCTGCGCTAGCGCGCGGCCGTGCGTGACTCCCATAGGAGAGCGGCGCCACAAAAAGAGGACAAAAGGCGCCGAGGCATAGCGATGCCCAGACAGTGCCATCCGTGCATAGAGGGCCGTGTCGCCGGAAATCGGCTCGTTCGTATCCCAGCCTCCAACGTCGGTCAATGCCGAGCGGCGCACACACACTGTCGGGTTGTGTATGGCCTGATAGGCAAACGAAAACACGAAGGAAACGTCCGGATCCGTCGAATGCGTGTCGATGATCAGCGGCTCCATCTTCTCGGAAGCCATGAACCATTGCGATCCCACGGCAGACAGTTCAGGGTGCGCGTCGAGATAGGCGACCTGCACCGCCACGCGCTCTGCCACCATGACATCATCCGCGTCGATGAAGATGACCAATTCGGCGCGAGATTCGTCTATCAGTGTCTTCATCGCGGCACCGATGCCGCCGTTCCTCTGCGTGATCACCCGGATGCGGCTGTCCTGAGCCGCATAGTCGCGCAGGATCCTCGGGCTGTCGTCGCTACTGCCATCGTCGACGATGACGAATTCGAAGTCGCTGTAGGTCTGCGCCAGGACGCTGTCGATCGCCTCGGCAAGACAGGGCGCCGAGTTGTAGACGGGCATCAGCACGCTGACACGCGGACCCAGACCGCCCGTCGTCGCTGGCGGCAGGGCACTCACGGATGCATCAACTGGCAGCAAACCAGGCGGTCTCGAGCTCGACATAACCCTGCCTCACCACAGGAGCGATGGAAACCTCGTCGGCGCGCACCGCGAAGCGAGCCAGGTGCTCGCCGTAGTAGACGCCATGGTTGGCTACGCCGACTCCCACATGCATGCGCACGCCGTAGACGCCGGGCAGCAGCGGCATTCGCTTGAGTTGGCAATGGAAAACGTGCCGGCCAGCCTGGACCTGAGGCAGCGGCAAGGCCGGCAGCGACGTGCAGGTGGTCAGCCGCAGCGATTCCATGGTGTGGATGCCGAACTCGATCTCCAACTGCTCGATCGGCTCGTTAATTTGCAACGTGATGCGGAAAGTGCAGGGCCTGCCGTACGCGGTGGTGTCGGTGGCCGAGCCTGTGGCATCGAGCAGTTCGATCGACTCCAGGGCCACTTCGCCACTCGCTTGCACATGCGTGTTGCGGCGGTCCGTCCCACCACCCTGTTCGATGATCTTCCGATGGCTTTGCTCGAAGTACAGGTTGCACACGGATTCCGGTTCGCCCAGTGCCGCCACGCGGCCATGGTCCAGTAACAGCACCCGGTTGCTCAGGCGTTCGATTTCCTTGACATTGTGGGAAACGAAAAGGATCGTTCGCCCCTGTTTGTAGATGAGGTCCTGCATGCGGTCGTAGCACTTGCGCTGGAAGGCGATGTCGCCCACCGCCAGCACCTCGTCGACGATCACGATCTTTGAATCCACGGCCGTGGCGATGGCAAAACCCAGTCGAACCTGCATGCCCGAGCTGTAGCGCTTGAGGGGCGTGTCGATGAACGACTCAAGCTCGGCGAAGGCGACGATCTCGTCCAGCTTGCGCACGATCTCGCTGCGCTTCATGCCGAGGATCGTCCCGTTGAGAAAAATGTTCTCTCGTCCGGTGAGCTCGCCCACCAGCCCGGCCCCGACTTCGATCAGCGGTGCGATTTTCCCGCGCACGCGCACCGTGCCCGAACTGGGCGCAGAGATGCCCGCGAGCAGCTTGAGCAGGGTGCTCTTGCCGGCGCCGTTGTGGCCGATGATGCCCAGCACCTCGCCTTCGGCGACGCTGAAGTTCACGTCCTCGAGTGCCGTGAATTCGTGGGAACGGCTTGCACTTGCGGAGCCGCTGATGCGGCCCCACTGCTGTGCCAGCGTCTCTCGCAGGCTGGTGTGGCTGCCGATCCTGAACTTCTTGCTCAGGTGCTGGACTTCGATGACTGGATGGAGCGACATGGGGCTAGATGAGATCCGCGAAACGGGCCTCGGCGCGCTTGAACAGCCAATAGCTCGGGACGAGAGCCACCAGCGTGACCACGAGTCCAGGCCAGATGACGGACATGTCGGGCGGAAGCCCCATCAGCGTGACACGCTGGAACGCATCCACCATGCCTGCAACGGGGTTGGCGGTGAAGAGCAGGAACAACGCATCCGACCAATCCCCGGCAGCCTGCTGTTCGATCAGCCTCTGACGTACCAGTTGCATGGGGTAGATGATGGGCGACGCATACATCAGCAGTGCCAGCAGCGTCGGCAATGCCGCTCCCACGTCGCGGTACTGCACATTGATGGCAGACCCGGCAAACGCGATGGCCCAGGCCGCCACGACGGCGTACAGCATCAGCACCGGGACCCAAAGGATCTGGGCGGTGGGTACCAGCCCGTACCAGGCCATCAAGCCCAGCAGCACGGCGAAATTGATGCCAAATTCGACCACCTTGGTCACGGCCGCGGTGAGTGGAAAAACTTCTCGAGGGAAATAGATCTTCCGGATCAGGTGCGCATTGCCCACGATGGAGTTCACGCCATCGCTGGCAGTGTCCTGGAACAGCTTCCATACCAGCAGTGCGGCAAAGGCCAGTGCCGGATAGGGCGTGCCTCCACTGTCGATCCCGATGAAGGCACGCACCAGCATGAAGATGCCCATCATCATCAGTGGCTGCAGGATGACCCAGGCCACACCGAAGTAGGCCTGCTTGTAACGCAGCGTGATGTTCTTGACGGCAAGCGCGAGGATGAGTTCGCGGTACTGGAGCAGTTGCGTTGGCACGTAGTTTCGATGGCCCGGCGACTGGCCTCGACTGATGAGTCGATCGATTCTATGAAGGTATTCGTGCGCTCAGGCGCTGTTCTGCTCGTTGGTTTTCATGCTTGCCGTGCGTTCCTGACCGAGTTTCGCCGGTGATCGCGGGCGGCTCAAGTGCGGACGGCTGTCAGTTTCTGAAGTTTGCTGCGCAGCCGAGCGCCGACGTGAGACCGGGTCAAGGCATCGACGATGTCGTAGTCCTTGACGAACTCCAGCCACTCAGGACGTCGGGTCGCCGGTCCCTTCGTTGCAAAGTCTTCTCGAGGATCTTGCAGCCGGGACGGGCGATGAAGCATCCGATGCTTCCGGCGATGTTTCGTGCCAGCAAAGAATCCGGTGCGATGTTGCTCCTGGTGTGGCGCCATCGGGCCTGCAAAAGGAAATGAATTCCCAGGGTCGAAGTCGGACTGCGTGACCATGGGCCCATGACTTCGTGCACAAATCGTGCGACGTCGTGTTTTTGAGCACTATGGCGGAATTGCTCCGCACTTGCTGCCGTGCGGCCTGCCCCGCACAACCTCCGGAGTCAGAATCAGCGCATGCTGCAACTGCCCTATTCGTTGATGGCGTTAGCTCTGCTTGCCATCCTCGCTGCCACCTTGCTCACACTGCACAAAGTGCGAAAGGTCCACCATGCTGGTTTCCGCCTTGTCGAGGACAGTCGCCGCATGGTCGACGATCTTGCCGAGACCGAGCGCGAGACGCTGTCGCTGTTCCGGCGACTGCAGTGCCTGAACGCTCCGGAGCAGCGGCTCGGGTTGCCCGACCCCTTGCCTCTGATGCGCGGATGGGCGGGCTCTCCCGGTTTCCTGCTGCACATGGCCAATAAACTGTTCGCAACCGTGCCGCGCACGGTCATGGAATGCAGTTCCGGTGTTTCCACGGTTGTTGCCGCGCGCTGCATGCAACTCAACAGACACGGTCACGTGTACAGCCCCGATCCCGGTGAGTTCTCGTCGCCCGCGCTGGCCGACAAAAGGCGGTCTGTGCCGTGAAGATCCTTCATGTTTTCCACCATGCCAACCTGCTGAACGGCGTCGACCGCACGACGCTGACGCTTTTGCGTGCACTGCGCCGACGTGGCGAGGAGGTGGTTGCCATCGTGCCTCGGGTGGGCGACGTCACGTTAGCGCTGGATGAAGCCGGGGTCTCGTATCACGTCACCGAACTCGGGTGCTGCAGCGGGCCGACGCCGATGGCGGAACTTGCCTACCTGAGCCGAGCCTCCGTGCGAGCGTCCGAAATCGAGTCCTGGCTGCGTGACTGGAAGGTGGATGTGGTCCATCTGAACACGGGGCACCTGCTCGATGCGGCGATCGCGGCTGCGCGTGTGGGGGTGCCGGTCATCTGGCACATCCACGCGCCGTTCGAGGTCGATCTGGCGCGGTACGAACGATTCATGGCTCCCGAAGGTTATGCGTGGCTGCTCGACGGCCTTGGCAGCCGGGTGATCGGCGTTTCGGACGATGTTCGGGCCAGCCTCGTACCTCATGTGCCGCCGCAGAAGGTCGCCACGTTGTTCAACGGAGTTGATGTCGCAGATCTGGATGTGCGCGCGGCACAGCCTGCCAGTGGGCTGCGTGCCGGCCTGGGGCTGAAGGACGACGTGCCTGTCGTCCTGGGGGTAGGGCGCATTTCGGTGCAGAAAGATTTCGCGACATTCGCGCGGGTAGCGCGCGCAGTCATCGCACAGCACCCGACGGTCGCCTTCGCAATTGCGGGGCCGGCCGAAGATGCGGACCTGCATGCCGGCTTGCTGGAGCAGGCCCGTGATCCCGCGATGAATGGCAGGCTGTTCGTGCTGGGGCCGAGGTCGGATGTGCCGGCGTTGCTGGCGCAGTGCGATCTCTTTCTCTCCACCGCCCTCTTCGAGGGGCATCCGCTGACGTCTCTCGAGGCGATGTCACAACGGGTGCCCGTCGTCTCCATGGACTGCGTCGGGCTGCGCGAATGCATCCGCAGCGGGACCGACGGCCTGTTGGTGCCGCTGGGCGACGAAACGGCCTGTGCCCGTGCCGTCATGAACGTCCTGACGGATGCCGCCTTGGCATCGCGCCTCGGTGAGGCCGGCCGCCAGACGGTGATTGCGCGCTTCTCGGCCGACGCCTATGCACAAGGCTTTCTCGACATCGCACGCCAGGCCATGGCGGACTTCGTTCCAGGCCGCAATGCACCTGCGGCCAGCTTTGCGCTGGGGCTGCTGAATGAGATTGGCGAAGCTCACCGCAGGCTGACCAGGGTCACACAACCTCCTCAAGGCCTCTGGGCCCGCGCACGTTCGCGCTTGTTCCGCTAGGCCACCAGACTCTGCCCGCAGGACTCGCCGTTCGTGATGAGCATTGAGCTTTCAGGCTACAGACATGATTCCGCGTTTGCTCTTTCAGACCTATCCCACGCGAGAACTTCCATCGCGTCTGGCCGAGTCGGTCGATCGAAATCTGCTGAACGCCCAGGGCTGGCACTACCAGCGCTACAGCGACGAGGACATCGTTCAGTTCATCGGCGCGCATTACGGCGCCCGGATGCTGCGGCGTTACTTATCCATCTCCGCGGAGTACGGTGCTGCGCGTGCCGATCTCTTTCGATACCTGCTGATCTTCGCGCGCGGCGGGGTGTATCTCGACATCAAGACCGCCGTGACGCGGCCGCTGTGTGAAGTCATCGCACCCAGCGACACTTTCTTGCTCGGTCAGTGGGGCGACTGCGGTGAGGACAGATGCCTGGACTGGGGGCAGTATCCCGAGACGGCGCCCTTCGGCGGCGAGTTTCAGCAGTGGTTCATTGCGGCCAGCCCAGGACATCCCTTTCTCAAGGCAGTACTGAGGCAGGTGTGTCGAAACATCGATCTTTACCTGCCTGCTTTGCAGGGGACGGGGAAGCCCGGTGTGCTGAGGGTCACGGGGCCTATCGCTTACACGAAAGCCATTGCGCCGCTGATGACCCGCACGCCGCATCGCCGTGTCCGCAGCCACACCGACCTGGGCCTCTCGTACAGCGTCTTCGACGACATCGAAGCGCACTACACGCTATTCCAACGGCACTACTCGACTTTCCAGAGCCCGATCGTGTGCATCGGGCGCCTCAGATCGGCGCTGAACCACCTCGCGACATTTGCACGGAATCGCAAGTGGCCTGGCTTGCGCTGACGGCCCGCTCCGACAGGCTGCGTGCGTCGTCCAGAGCAGCTTCCTGGCCATGTTTACGCCACCCTCGGCCTCATGAGGTGGACCCGGACCATCGCAGCGGCCGGTGCGGCAGGGCAGATCAGCACGGCGACGAAAGATGCCACCACTCGCTAATGGGCGAACAAATCGGCGACTCGTGTGTCGACTCGGCGACGGAGTCGGCGTTGACTACTTCAGGAATATCTCCAGGTTCCGCAGCCTTGCGTCGGTCACCGCCAGATCGGATGCCAGCGGGCAACTTGGATTGATGTACTTTTTTGTGTAGTCGATCTCACCGCGTGCCATCTTGGCGATGCGCTTTCGCAGATGCTTGGGAATGGACAGCTTGCTGGCCCGATTAACCAAAACCATGCCGGGGCACAGGTGATTCGCGTAGTTGCCGCAGAGGCTCATCGGCGTGACTTGCGGAGGTGCAAGATTCAGAAACTGTGCCTGACAGTACCTTGGCAGAACTCTGAGCTCAAGCGCGTCGGGTGACCATCCGTTGGCTTCATCGGCGAAGGCGTCGCCGGCGTGAATGCCCAAGGTAAGCCCGATGAGAATGACTGCGGTTGAGCGCCGGATCGACTGATTGCTGATCATGATGGGTTAGACCTGCTATCGAGGGGTAGGGGGGACCGCAGAAAAATTCTAGGTGCTGACCTGGATCCTGTCAGTGAAAACCACGTTCGGGTGCTTCATGCTGAAGCCATTGCTCCAGCATCATCAGGATCCACACCATCTCGCCATAGTAGCCAGGGTGTGCGGGGAGGTGGTCTTCGAGTAGCGTGGTGATGAAGTCCTGCTGCACGATGCCGCGCGCCGCCAGGCTGTGCAATGAATCAGTCGCCAGCTGGCGCAGACCATCGTGTCGATTGGCCCACACGCCAAACGGCAGCCCGAACCCCTGCTTCTTCTTCGTGATGATCTCGTCCGGCAGGAACCCCCGCAACGCCTCCTTGAAGAACCAGCGAAGCTTCAACCCGTTTAGCTTGTAGTCTGTGGGCAGCCGCATCGAAAACTCGAGCAGTGCGCGGTCCAGGAACGGGAAACCCACCGCCATGCCCGCCAGCGCCGTTGTTCCCGTCACCTTGGGCAGGTCAGCTTCGGCGAGCGTGTAGCGCCAGTCGAATGCGAGCATGCGGTTGAGCGGGCTGGCGCCCTGTGCCTGCTGCCACACGGCGCGCTGCTGGCGCAATGGATCGGCCTCGTCCACCTGAGCCAAGAAATCCTCTGTGAATACCTGCTTTGGTCCCATGCGCAGCAGCAGGTTGTACATCTGCATGCGGTCGGGCAGCGGCACCTTGGCCTGCTCGACGTAACTGCGGCCCTTGCTTGCCAGGGGCAAGGCACCGAGCGCTGTGCGCTCCAGCAAGGGCTCGAGCACACCGCCACGCAGCGCGGTCGGGACGTTGTCGTACCAACCGAAGACACGCTGCTTGGCATAGCGTGAATTGCCGCCGAACAGTTCGTCCCCGCCATCACCCGCCAGCAACTTGGTGACGCCATCCGTTCGAGCCATCTGCGCGCAGTAGAAGGCCGGAAGCGCAGAAGAGTTGCCGAATGGTTGGTCGTAGTGCGCGGCCACGGCCGGAATGCTGCGCACCAGATCGTCGGGTGTGACGTAGTACTCGTGGTGCTCCGTGCCGAATCGCTTGGCCGCGATGCGGGCAAATTCCATCTCGTCGTAGCCCTCGGCCTGGAACCCGATCGAGTAGGTGGCCGCCGGTCGTCCCGCTGCTTCGCCGATCATTCCTGCAATGGTGGAACTGTCGGTTCCTCCGCTGAGAAAGCACGCCGCCTTGCCGCCGTCGAGTTGCGTGGAGACCGCGCCCTTCAACAAGTGGCGGAACTCGCTGGCCAGTTCCTTGAAGTCGGGCCGTGCGACTTCGTCGAACCGCGGCACCCAGTACGGGAGCACAGTGAGTTTTCCGTGCTCGAACCACGCACAGTGCGCGGCAGGCAGTCGGAACACGTCGCGAAAAATCGTTCTCGGCGACGGGATGACATGGAAATACAGATAGTCAAAAATGGCCTGAGGATCGATCTCGGCCCGTGGTGGCAATGCCGCCAGATCGTCCGCTCGGGACGAGAAATGCAGCCGCCCGTCGATCAGTCGGTAGCAGATCGAGTGCACGGCAAAGCGGTCGACCGCCAGGAAAGTCCGGCCCTGATCATCATGAAGACCCACCGCAAAGTCGCCGTCGGCGCTGGCCGCTGCGGCGCAAGCCCCTCGCGCAAGGGCCGCCCGCCAAGCCGCGGACGGTCCCTGTGACCGCGCCAGATGGTCCAGTTGCGCATCGCTGAATCGCGGCGCACCCGAGGTCAGAGTGGATGCGGCGAAGCGGTTCGGGGAATCAGTCGTGGCTTCGCTCATGGAATGCATCGTGGGTGCTGTGAGCGATCAGCGCCATCGCCACCGCGCATCACAGTCCTCGCTATGGTACTGAGCGGCACGTGACCTGCCCGCGTGGATTCGACAGCGGGGCGTGAGTGATGTCACTGTTTCCGGTGTGGAGTGGGGCTGACCGATCGGTCAGTCTGGCGGAGAGTGTGGGCCATCGAGCGCCAGCCGCCGGTTGCCACCGCCATCCCAGGGCGGTGGCAGATGCAGTTGTCCCGGTCCAACGAACCGGTTGTTGACCATGCGGACCGGCACCTCGCCCGCCAATCGTTCAGTCCAGACCTGGACGAAGCGCGCATTGGGACCGGCGGCGTTGATGAACGTGTTGTTCTGCAGCACCAGGCTGCCGGTCATGCCGTCTCGTGCTTCGGCGCCCATGCTGAGCAGATCCGGGTTCTGCGTGAGGGCGCTCTGGGCAATGACGTTGCCCACGACGATGTTGTGACTTCCATTCGGGAACTCGAGTTCGTAGGACGCTTCACCTGCAGGGCGGTCGTCGAGCCGGTTGTTGAGCACGCGGTTGTGCAGCGCTCGGGACTTCAGCAGATGGCCTCTCCAGCCGCCGCTGAATCGGCTGCCCTGAATGCTGAAGGCACCAATGGCGCCCACGTACAACAGGTGATGCAACAGCCCTTCGTGCCGTGGCGCAGCGCCGAATTCGCAGTCCACGATGTCCAGCATCATGTCTGCCTCGTTGGCTGTCAGGATGCCCATTTCGTTGTCGAAGAAGCGGCAGCGCCGCACAACGAGTCGGCCACGCTCGAAGCGGATGCCCGCGCCGTTTCCTGCGGGCACGCGGGCACCGCGGAACTCGAGGTTCTCGAGCACCACATCACCCCGCACGACCAGCATCGCCTTGCCTTCGGCGTGTCGGCCATCGGCATGAAGAACCGCACCCGAACCCAGGCCGCGTATCGTCAGATGCGGGAGCGCAACGACCGCCGCATCGCCGTGGTATTCGCCAGGCTCAAGCTCTATGACGTCGCCGCTGGAGGCCGCGTTCACTGCATCCCGCAGGGTGCGCAAACGCTTTTCGGGGCCAACGGTGAGTGTGCGCCCAGCTGACTGGGCGAAGACCGCCGGCGCGAGCCAGCCGATCGCGGCGCCCAGGCAAACGCTGCGGCGCTGGACTTGTGTGGGGCGCCAGACTCTATTCACCGGTGGCGGCCCGATCCGTGTACGAAGCGAAGCAGGGGGCGCTCGACGAGCACATAGGACAAGGCTGCTACCAGCAGCGTGATGATCAGACTGATGCCGCCGAAGATCAGCCAGTGTTCGCCTGCGGGCATCGATTCGTGCTTCATCAGTCGGGCCGTGACGTGCTGCACAGGCAGGTGATACAGGTAGACGCCATACGACACGGTTCCGATGCCACGCAGCGGAGCACTCTCGAAAGCTGCGCGGCCGAATCGAGTCGTCGGGACCAACAAAATCAGCAGGCACAGCAGCAGGGGTACGAACGGCAGGTTGTAGCGCCCCGCAGGTATTTGCAGCAGGTCGTCCAGCGGTGTCGACAGGATCAGCCCCAGAAGTAGCAGCACCATCACCAGCAGGGCATCGTGCGTGCGGCTGGCTTTCAGTGTTCCAGCGGTGCGGGACACCAGCAGGTAGCCGGTCACCATGCCCAGCAGGAAGTGAGGCAGATGCGCCAGCAGAGAGTAAGTCGTCGCTGCCGATGCGGAACCGTCAGCAGGCATGCGCGCAAGGTGTGTCATGTAGGCAGCGCAGCCCAGCAACAGCAGCAATCCGACTGCGAGCCGCTGGCCGCAAGGGCGGAGCAGCAGGAACAGCAGCGGCAGCAGCAGGTAGAACTGGAACTCGACAGCCAGTGTCCAGAACGGCGGGTTGATGCTCAGCGTGTAGGCTTCAACGAAGTTGAAAAGCATCAACACATGCATCAGGATGTCCTGCCAGCCGTCCTGTTCTTGCCAGTGCTTGTTCGCGACGACCATGCTCGCCAGGCAGACGAAGTACGCAGGCAGGATGCGTGCGGCTCGGTACGCGTAGAAGCGTCCTGTGGACGGAGGGGGTGCGCTCGACTGTCTTGCCTTCCAGAAAGGCAAGCTGAGCAGGAAACCGCTGAGCGAGAAGAAAAGCGCCACACCCACGTTGCCGTTCGCCAGCCATCGAGCCAGATCGAAGGGCCCCCATTCGCCTTTCAGCGCGGTGAGTTGGCCGAAATGAACGAAGAACACCATCAGGCAAGCCATGGCACGCAGGCCATCGAGGCCGGGCAGGCGTGGCGAACTCGCCAAGCGACTTTCTTGCTGCTCGCTCGGGAACAGGCCGGTCGGGCGAATGGAGGAGTTCATGCCTTTCGCCTCGACGCCGCCGCCACGGCGCATGCCCAGCCCGCGATCACATAGGCCAGCACGAAATCGTGTCGGCTGTTGAAAGCGCCGCCGGCCAGGTAGGCGACCAGCGAGACCTGCAGCAGCCGTGCGACGGGAGCCGCTTCGCTGTCGCGCGCGGCCCGGCCCAACGCGACCAGCAAGCTGCCGAAGACGGCCAGGTACAGCGTCAGCCCTACAAATCCTGTCTCGGCCAGCATCTGCACGTAGTTGCTATGTGCAGCCAGGGGGTCCATGCCCGGCCGGTACATCGACAGCATCACCGGATAGTTGCCGGGTCCGACACCGAACACCGGGTGGTCTATCGCCATGTCCCAGCCGGCACGCCAAAGTGTGAGTCGCTCCGATGCCGTGGCCCGGTCCAGCGTTGCTCCAGCATGGTTCTGCGCGTCCCAAAGCGATCGGAAGCGCGCAGCGTAATCGCTCGATAGCAACCAAGCCGCTATCGCCAGCAGCACAACGGGCAGCGCAAGCACGGCACGGCGGGGCCGTTGCGGACGCCATGCCGTTTGCAGCGCGAAGACCAGCACAGCAGCTGCCGCAGCGACGGCGGCCGCGCGGTTCTGACCTATGACCAGGACCACTGCCAACGCGGTAGCCAGCAGCCAGAACACGGCGCGCCGGCTGATATCGGGAGACGTCGTCGCGCCGATCAATACCAGCGGGATGCACACCACCGCCAGCGTGGCGAGGTAGCTCTCCAGGTGAATACCTCCCGGCGCTTGCAGCACGGCGCGTGCGATCACGATGCTGGCCAGCAGCAGGCTGACCCAGGCCATCTCGCGCCGGGTGCGCAGTGTGTCGGCGACGACGACCAGCAGAACGGCAGCCTGGAAGAATGCCGAAGGATCATGACGCGCAAAGAGACCGTAAGGCAGCCCGTCGGCGACGGCCACGGCGATGCAGATGGCAATCCAACCAAACAGTGCAACAGCCATTCTCGGCATGGGGACGCGGACGGTTGACGTGCTGCGTCGCCACAGGGCCCAGGCGGCCAGTGTCAGTCCGGCAACACCGTCCACCATCCGCATCGAAAGCAAAATGTCGTGCAGCGAGCCATGACTCGATACGCCGTACTGCATCAGCAGGTAGCTTGCTACCGCCAGCAGCGGCCATCGCGGTGCAGCGGCAAGCAGTGCCAGTTCGGCGACCCACACAGCCACCCAGGTTGCAGGCACCCCGCGTGCAAGTGCGCCGAGTACCAGATAGGCGCTCAGTGCCAGCCACGCCGACAGGTAGGCGGTCAGCAGCGGCTTAGCCACGGCGTTGTGCCCCGCTGGTTGGTGTCTGCAGGCGTTCAGCCACCAAGAGGCTACCGAAGTAGCCGAGTGCACCTCCGATGAATTCCAGTACGCCATCGGTGAAGTCAGCGTTCTTGCTGGGCAGCGCGATCTGCCCAGCTTCAATGGTGACCGCACAGGTGAATATCACGAGCAGCAGACTGCCGTGGACCACTCCGCGTGGCCAGGTCTGAGGCAGATGGCACCCTAGTCTGTAGAGCAGGAAGCCCAGTGGCGCCATGAACAAGGACTTGCGCAGCACCTCGGTGAGCGCACGGAACTCCGTACCAAAGTAGTAGGCCTCGAAGGGCACCCGCTGCAAGCCGGCCAGCCTGTCGCGCAGGAATGAGCGGTCAAGATTGAAATCGAACGGGTACCAGAACACCGCTGCCAGCACCATCATCCAGCAGGCGACGCCCAGCGCCCAGCGCAGCGCGCCGGATGCCAATGTCCGCGTGTTGTGGTGCGAGCTTGCGAGTGGCGTCGATCGCGCCAGGGTCACGCCGATGGCCGCTCCGAGCGCTGCGGTGAACACGTCGGTGCTGTCGCTGACCCGGCTGTAGACGAACAGTTGCAGCAGTTCGAGCACGCCGGCAGCGATCACCGACGACAGCCACGTCTGCATCCGTGACTTGTGGAAGGCCAGCCGCCACAGCACGGCGGCGGGTATCCAGATCGCGATGTCGGTGATGAGGTCGTAGATGCGCTGCGCGTTGTCCGCATAAGGTGTGGCGAACGGGAGAAAGATCACCTTGCCTTCGCGCCATTTGCGATACAGCTCGACCGGACTGATCGTCAGGTCCAGCGGCATCAGGTTGTAGCCAAACAGCACCACGAGGTAGACGACCAGCAGCCGCTGGGCCGTGTTGGCCGTGCCGCGCACCAGCGGCAGCGCTTGCAGCCAGCTCAGCATCGGACGCCCTAGCGCCCACCAAGCAGAGATGCCAATGGTGGCGCCAGCCGTCTCTGCAATGATGTCGTTGAGCGATACGGTGCGCGGCGGAAAGTATTGCTGGATGAATTCGATCGACAGGCTGAGGCCGCAGGCCGCCAGCAGCACCATGACTGAGACGACCGCACGCCAGAACAGATGACGCTGAGGCCACGCCACGCCCGTCCACAGAAAGCCGAGCGGTATGAACAGCAGGATGTTGGCCACCCAGTCGGCCCGCGAGGCGATGCCGAGTTGCAGGTAGCGGATCGATCGAAAGTTCTCCAGCGCCTGATCGAAAGGCACGGCCTGAAACCTCAGCGGCACCAGGCTGCCGTAGACAACGAACACCGAATACACCAGCGCCCCGAGCAGCAGCCACCAGCGGCCAGCTGAACGGCCTTCGTGTTGCGTGCTTTGTTGGTACGGGCTTTTCTCTCGACCAGGCCGACTGACGTCGGGCGACCGTTCGGCGCGCGAAGCATCGGCCTGCGGATGGCTCCTGGAAAGGTCGGCGGGTGGGATCTTCACCTTGGAATTGTGGCTTCAACGGCAGGCCCAACCGCGCAGGCCTGATTGCTGCAGCCGCAAGGGGCGATGAGATCCAGCGTCTAAGATGCGGTGTGTCAGCGTTGATTTCCATGCCTGCAGCAGCGGCATTTACCATCGGGGCGGCGCTTGCCAGCCAGCACCCGTTGGCGCCTGTCACCGTCACCGCGGCGTTCGTTCTGTGGTGCGCTCTGGTCGCGTGGCGTTCCAGCTTCTGGCTGTTCGTGGTGCCGGCGGTGCTGCCGCTGCTGAGCTTCGCGCCGTGGACTGGCTGGGTCGTGTTCGAGGAGTTCGACCTGCTGCTGTGGGGTGTGGTGGCAGGGTGTTATGGGCGCATGGCGCTGACTCCGACTCCGCGCAACCCAGACATCGGATCACGCGCTGCGCGCATTGATTGGGTGGTTGCCGGCTTGGCGATCGTGTTCGGCATCTTCACTGTCGTGGCCCTCGTGCACGGCCTGTCGGTGGCTGGTGACGGGTCTTTTCACTGGTTCCAGAGCTACACCGATCCGCTGAACAGCTGGCGCGTCTTCAAGCCCGTTTTGTATGCCGCGCTGATCTGGCCGCTGCTGCGCATGCAGATAGAGCAAGACGCGGACGCCGCTGCGCGGCGCCTCGGAGCGGGCATGCTGGTGGGCCTGACTGTGGTCATGCTGGCGGTGGTGTGGGAGCGGCTGGCCTACACAGGCCTGTGGGATTTCTCGACCCGCTACCGCACGACCGCACTGTTCTGGGAGATGCACGTCGGCGGTGCGGCGATCGATGTCTACCTGGCGCTGGCCACGCCGTTCGTCGCGTGGGGGTTGTGGACCGCTCGCACGCCCCTGCGCTGGGCCGCGGTGGCCCCCTTGGCGCTGCTCACCGGGTACGCCTGCATGACCACGTTTTCACGCGGTGTTTATGGGGCGGTGGGCGGCTCGCTGGTGTTGCTGGCGCTGTTGCTTCGACGCAAGCGTCTGCCGCACATCCGCTGGCGTGTTGTGGCGGGCTGGGGCCTGGCTCTCGCGCTGGCGCTCGAGGTGGTGGCAGTACTCGGACTGGGCTCGTTCATGCGTGAACGCATGGCCGCCAGCGAGCGCGACCTGGGAGGGCGGCTGGAACACTGGCAGGCCGGCTTGGGCTTGCTGCGAGACCCGACCGATTGGGCGTTCGGGATCGGCCTCGGGCGCCTGCCTGCAGCTTATTCGCAGGCGACCCCGGAACGTTCGTTTCCAGGCGACGTTCGGTTCGTGCCACCCAGTCCCGAGCAATCGTCCGGATCAGTCGTGCTGTCTGGCTCGAAGGCACCGCTCGATCAGTACGGCCTCATGACCTTGACCCAGCGGGTGGCGCTGCACCCCGTGCGTCCGCATGAGGTCGCGTTCGATATCCGCTCGACGGTGGATGCCGACGTGTCCGTCCGGCTGTGCGAGATGCATCTGCTTTACCCGAGGCGTTGTCAGTGGGGGTGGGTGCAGGTGGCTGCGGCCGGAGCGACATGGCGCCATGTCGTCATGCGTCTGCGCGGGCCGCGGCTTGACCCCGGTCTGGCCTGGGCCCCGCGCATGGGCGTGTTCTCGATCGCGGTGGTCAACGAAGGCGGCGTGGCCGAACTCGACAACCTGAGCCTGGTCGGACCTGACCGCGTCGAGATGCTGACCCACCGCGACTTCGCGGGGGGGCTGGCCGGCTGGTTCCCTGCAGCGCAGGGCTACTACGTGCCGTGGCACATCGACAACCTGTACCTCGAACTGCTGATCGAACGCGGGGTTCTCGCGTTGCTCGCGTTCGTGCTGTGCATGGGATGGATCCTGCGGCGGTTGTTCGATGCCGCGGGCAGCGGCTCGCCGATCGCTCCGTTCCTGATGGCTTCGCTTTGCGGCTGCTGGTGCGTGGGGCTGGTGAGCAGTGTGATGGATGTCCCGCGCGTCGCCTTCCTGATGTTGCTCCTCATGCTGTGTGCGGTGGAGGTCACCAGGCCGCGTCGTTCCATTGGCAGTCACCCTGGGGGCGACGCGGCACCCGTGTGATCAAGGGTTGGGCGATGGTGCAGCGTTTGCTCGCTCGGCGTGCGACATGTACCAGGGCATGGCCTGCGCCAGTCCTTCATTGACACGGTGCGTGGGCCGATAGCCGAGCAGATCGGCGGCCTTGCCGATGTCGGCCTGGGAATGCAGCACGTCACCGGGCCGGAAGTCGCCGTGCACCGGCTGCACGTCGCACAACTGCGGAATGGTCGGGAGGAGGTGCTCACGCAGCAGCGCAAACAACTCGTTCAGAGTCGTTCGGTCTCCGACCGCCACGTTGTAGATCTGGTTGATGGCGTCATCACGTTGCGTGCAGGCCGCCAGCAGGTTGGCCTGCACCGCGTTGGCGATGAAACAGAAATCGCGGCTGGTGTGCCCGTCGCCGTTGATCTGCACTGAGTGGCCAGCGATCAGCGCGGTAATCCATTTCGGAATCACTGCTGCATACGCGCCATTCGGGTCTTGCCGGGGGCCGAACACATTGAAGTAGCGCAGGCCGATGCTCTGCATCCCGTAAGCACGGGCAAATACGTCGGCATAGAGCTCGTTGACCAGCTTGGTCACTGCATAAGGTGACAGCGGGGCACCGATGCGGTCTTCGACCTTGGGCAGTGCAGGGTGGTCACCATAGGTCGAACTGCTGGCGGCATAGACAAAGCGCTGTACCTTGGCGTCGCGTGCGGCGACGAGCATGTTCAGAAAGCCATCGATGTTGACCGCGTTGGTGGTCACCGGGTCGGCGAGTGAGCGGGGTACGCTGCCGAGTGCCGCTTGATGGAGCACGACATCGACGCCGTCACAGGCTGCCTGGCAGTCTGTCGATTGGCGGATGTCGCCCTGGATGAACTTGAATCGTGCCCACCGTTGTGTGCCGACCAGCCCCTCGACCTCATCGAGGTTGTGCTGATGCCCGGTGGCAAAGTTGTCCAGGCCGATCACCCGCTGATCAAGCATCAGCAGGGCTTCCAGCAGGTTGGACCCGATGAAGCCGGCCACTCCGGTGACTAACCAGGTCCTCGGCGCTGCCCGCAGCGCGGATTGCAACGCCCGATAGGTCGTCACAGCCTCCACAGTTCGTGGCCTGCCTGCGCCACCGCAGCCGGGTCGTAGACCGATTTCACATCAGCGAACACCCCTCCGGACTTCAGTTTTCCGAGCAGTTTCGACACGCCCATTTGCTTGTAAGGCTGATGCGCCACGGCGGCGATGATCGCCGACGCCTGCGGCAACGCATCCCATTCGGTCAGGCCGATGCCGTACTCGTGCTGACATTCCTCGTTGTCGGCCAGCGGGTCGTGCACATGCACCTTCACGCCGTACGACTGCAACTCGCGGATCACGTCGATGACCTTGCTGTTGCGCAGGTCCGGGCAGTCTTCCTTGAAGGTCATGCCGAGCACGATGATGTCGGCATCTTTCACCGCCTGACCGGCAGCGATCATTCGCTTGACCGTTTGTTCGGCAACGTACTTGCCCATGCTGTCGTTGATGCGCCGACCGGCCAGGATCACCTGCGGCTGGTAGCCCAGCATTTCGGCCTTGTGCGTCAGGTAATACGGGTCGACGCCGATGCAATGGCCACCGACCAAGCCGGGTCTGAAGGGCAGGAAGTTCCACTTGGTACCTGCCGCCTCCAGCACCTCGAGCGTGTCGATGCCCATGCGGTTGAAGATCAGCGACAGCTCGTTCATCAGCGCGATGTTCAGGTCGCGCTGGGTGTTTTCGATCACCTTGGCCGCTTCAGCAACGCGGATGCTGCTGGCCGGGTAGACGCCGGCATCGATGATGTCGCCGTACAGCTTCTGCACCACCGCCAGCGTTTCCGGTGTGTCGCCCGACACCAGCTTGACGATCTTCGTCAGTGTGCGCAGCTTGTCGCCTGGGTTGATGCGCTCGGGCGAGTAGCCGATGTTGAAGTCCTGCTTCCACTTCAGGCCGGAGAACTTCTCGAGCACCGGCACGCAGATTTCTTCGGTCGCGCCGGGGTACACCGTGGATTCATAGACGACGATCGCCCCGCGCTTCATGTGGCGGCCGACGGTCTCCGAACTGCTGACGAGGGGAAAGAAATCGGGGCGGCGCGCGTCATCGATGGGTGTGGGCACGGCAACGACGATGAAGTCGGCGTCCTTCAATGCCGCGCCATCGGTGGTGCAGTTCAGCAGCGTGGCTGCGCGTAGCTGCTCCGAGGAGACTTCGCCGGTTGGATCCTCGAAGCGGCGATAGGCTTCCACCTTGCGTGACGACAGATCGAAGCCGATGGTCGGAAAGCGTTTACCAAACTCGACCGCCAGCGGCAGGCCAACGTAACCCAGGCCGACGACCGCGATGATGGGAGACTCAGGATTCATGTGCCATGACCGATTCAAGGATAGGTCAACAAGTTTCGCATGGCCGGTTTCGACTTGGCCGGTGTGATTCGTGAGTTGTGTGGCGAACCGGACGCATTTGCTTGCATCTGGCTGTATTCATCTGTGAGCGGTAGACGTTTCAGTCGGTCTGGCGTCGCGATCCCCACCAGCGGGAAAGCAGTGCCTTGCAGCGCCCGATCAGCGTGGGCTTCGGGGGCTGGCGCCGGCGCGGCGTCTCAGGGGGCGGGGCGGCAGGTTCGGCCTTGAACTCTTCTGGCCATTTCGAGCGCTTCGCTCTCTTGGGCCTGCGCAATTTGAACGCTGGCGGGGGCGTGACCCTGTCAGGTGCGAGGGCGCCGGGCTGACTGCCTTGGAACGGTTCGCAATCGTTGTCGCTGGCCGTGCGGATCAGGGTGTGTTCGATCAGTGCATACACGTCCTGCGTCTTGATTGGAGCGCGCGAGCGCGTTGGTGGCTTGATCGCTGTCGGTGTCGACTCAGCGGTCGCGAGCGGTGAGACGTGGTGACTGCGTGCAGCTTCGGGCTGAGCCGGCGTTGGCTTGACTGCGGCGACGACCGCCGGCAGCTTCAATGAGAAGTCGTCGAAGCCAGGAATGCGGCGGCGCAAGCCGGCCAAGGACGGTCGCGCGTCCTCGCTCATGGACAGCAGGAAGCTGGCCGGCAACTGAGTGGCATTCAGTGCCTCGACCAACGCATCGGTGAATTCGGTGATGCCGTCACGCTGCGCGGGCAGGCGCAAGAACTCCTCGAATCGATCGAGGATGACGATGAACTGGATGTCGAAACGCTCGCTCAGCGCGCAAATGCCTTCTGACAACGGCGGTGCGGATTTGGGCACCCACGGATCCCCTGGAGCGGCTGTCAGCTGGAGAGCTGTGTGCAGGGCCGCCAGCGGTGCGCCAGACCAGTCGTCGAACACCACCACCACCTCGCGCTTGCGACGCGTTGCGTCGCCGCGCTTTCGTCGATCGGGAAACGGCACCACGACCCCTGTTTCGCGCTGCGGCGCCGCAGTTGGCTGGTCACTCACCCGTCGCTGCAGCAGCGGTAACAAGGACGATTGCAGGAATGCGGACTTGTCAGCCCCTGGCTCGGCAAACAGCAAGAACAGGCGGGAAGTGCGCAGTAGCGCCACCAGCAGCCGAGCCTCTTGCGCCAGCGGAGCGTTGGCGGAGTCGCAGTCCGAAGGGGCGGTCATCAAGGCGTGGCCCTTCGCGGTCAGGGTGTGCAACGCCTGTCGCCCATCACAGGTAGAACCGTAGCGCCAGCTCGATGGTGCGGCTTTGCGGGACGCTGCCGAAAATGGATTGACGTGAGCCGGAGAACTGTTGCCATTGAGCCACCAGATCGACCCGGTCCCAGTGGTAGCGAGCCTCCAGCCACTGCACGCGACTGCGGGTTTCGTTCTCGCGCCGCACGAAGGCCGAGAGATCCAGGCGGCGCACCAGCGCGTCCTTCCATGTGGCGTAAACAAAGCCTGCGCTGCGTGCGGGCAGGTCCTGCAGCGTCTGGCTGGTCGCGAGAAAACTCAACTGACCCAGCGGGTTCAACCCCGGCAGTGCGCGCCACTGGCGACGCGTCGGACCCGCGTCGTTGTACTCGGCCTCGGCTGTCAGGCTGAGGTTGAACGCAGTGGTGTAGGTCAAGCCGACGGCAGCGCGACTGCGATAGCGCGAGTCGGCGTCGAGATCCTGCGATTTCGCGATCAGCGAAGGCCCTTTGCCGATGCTGAATTCGCCAAACACCACGGTGGCATCGCCGACCAGGCCTGAGAGATTCAGCCCCAGTTGCTCGTGCGTGCCCTGACCGCCGTACAGCAGCACCTCCGCGTTCAGCTTATCGCTGAACTTGGTGCTGCCCGCCAGCAGCCAGCGGTGGTGAGGGTTGGTTGCCCCCACGTTCAGTGAGAACGTCCCCGGGTTGGGCTTGTCGCCGAGATTCGGCGAGTAGGCCGCTCTCAGCGATCCACCGCTCCAGAGGTGCTGGCCCTGCAGAACGACCGTGCCCTGACGGTTCTCCCGCAACACGGCAGGGTCCAGTGAGACGATGGATCGCACCGCGCCGTCCTTGAACCAGTCGGTCGGGTTGTAGCCGTACGCAGCGCCATGACGCACATTGACTCGACCGAGGTCGATGATCTGGTGGTCGGTCGGCGCCCAGCTCAGATAGGCTTCTCGCACCGTGTTGACGTCCCCATCGACGCCCGGGCGATTGCTGTGGCGCAAATCCAGTCGGTTCGAAAACACGCCTCGGATGCCAGGCGCCAGCGATGCGTCGATGCGCCCGTCGATCGAAGCGCGGTTGGACTCGTAGCGTGAGTCGGGATCGTCGATCGAGGTGCGCCGCAGATTGCCCTCGACGAACAGTCGCCAGGGCCGGGCCACCGCCTGCGGCTCGGTAGGCGCCTTGTCTGCGAGCGACAGGGCGTCGAGGTCGCTGGGCAGCGCGTCAGGGAGTTCAGCAGCATGTGTGGCAGGTGCGGACAGCGCGCTGCACATCAGCAGGGTGGACAAGACAGTGTGGCAGCGCATGGTCACTCCGGTTTGAAGCGCGGTAGGTAATCGCGTTGGAGCCAGGCTTCTGGCACGTCACGCCAAGCGTAATCGCTGTAACGCATGACGGTGACCCAGGCCGGGTCGAGCCCGTCGATGATGACGACTTCAGTAGGCCGCTCCCGACCCAACTGAGACTGGAACTTGCGATAGAAGGCGGTTTTCAGCAGGTGGCCGCTCTCGGCGAAGAAGCGTGCCTTGACGGGCCGCGCAGTTCCGGTTTCGACCCACATCTCGACGCGGTGGTAAGTCACATCAGGCGATGCGGCGGCCAACAGCAGCTTGTGGCAGCGGCGCGCCACGCGTTCTCCATCCATGGTGTCTTCCTCGCCGCCCAACTCGGCCACATAGTCCTTGGCCATGTTGACTGTGACCACGTCGCCGTTGGAGGCCTGGCCCAGCAGTCGCTGCTGCGGTGACAGCCGAATGCTCGCCTGACTGGCCGGGTCGAAGAACCACAAGTCGTTGCCGTTCTTCAGCATCAGCTTGTTGACATCTCGCACCGGCGCAGCGAAACGGATCAGGCTGCGGTACTGCCCGCTGTTGCTGTCGGCCTTCGAATACACCGACAGTGTGTTGTTGTCGGTTTGCTTGGCACTGCGGTACTCGATCAGATTCACCGTGACGGCGAACGATCGCGACGGATTGCGCACCGCGTCGCTGGCGGCAAGGATGGCCTGTGCTTCAGCGCTGGCATGTGCCGATGGCATCTGGCCCACACCGGTGAACAACGCCACCACGGCCGTTGACAGGTACATCAGATGGCGCCGGGCCAGCGAGATCGTGTTCATGTGCGTGACTCCGCCATCGCCAGTCGCCGTTCGATCGAGGTGATGCGGCCGTCCTGGATGTGTACAGCGTCGTCGGCGGCATCCAGCACCTTCGGGTCGTGCGACGAGAAGATGAAGGACACCCTGTGGCGCTTCTGCATCTCGCGCATCAGCGCGATGATTTCGCTGCCGGTCTTGCTGTCGAGGTTGGCGGTGGGTTCATCGGCCAGCACCAGTTGTGGTCGCAGCGCCAGCGCGCGGGCGATCGCCACCCGCTGCCGCTGTCCGCCTGAAAGCTGACCCGGTCGGTTGTTCGCGCGGTCTGCCAGGCCAACCGATTCCAGCAACGTGGTGACGCGGCTGCGCCGAAGCGCCGCCGGCACGCCGTTCAGCAACAGCGGGTATTCGACGTTCTCGTAGGCGGTCAGCACCTGCAGCAGGTTGAAGTTCTGGAATACGAAGCCCAGCTGGCGCGCGCGGAAGTCCGACAGCGTGTCGTCGTCCATCGTCTGTACCGGCTTGCCACCGACCATGATCGAGCCCTGGTCTGCCCGGTCAATGCAGCCGATCAGGTTCAGCAAGGTGGTCTTGCCGCTGCCTGAAGGCCCCGAGATCACGGTGAAGCGGTTCGGCAGTATCACGAGGTTGATGTCGGTCAGTGCCGGCACGTCTACCGCGTCGAGCCTGTAGGTTCGCGTCACGCCCTTCAAAACCACCGGGTGTGCGATGAATTTCGCGCTCTCATCGGACAACGATGCTCCAAACGTCGACATGTCGTGGGGTCCTCAGGGGCGGCGTTGCTTCGTGGTCGCAGGCGTATGGCGTGATGCGCTCGGGCTTATCCAGCAGACTCGCATGCTGGCCGGATCCTTGGCACCAGGATTCGCCAAAAAACGATGTGATTGCCGCGCTTCATTGTGGAATGAAAAAGTCCGCTGACTTTCGCCAGCGCGACTTTGATCCGGCGCTCACGGCTTACTTCGCCGCTTCGCCTAGCCGACGGCTGAGCGAAAGGCCATAGGCTGAAGTGCGCGCCAGCAGGACCGGGTCGCCTGATGGCTTGATGCCCTTGGGCAGCACCAGCGGGTTGAAGGTGATCTTGTCGCAGGCGCCTGCTCCAGCCGCTTCGACCTTGTCGATGTACAGCTTGCCCGCCGGCACCACCAAGCGACTGTCGGGCCAGACCTGGGTCGGGTCGGTCAGCGCATCGCCCGCTTCGGCGAGTTGCACCTTGTAGTCGAAGACCACTGGTGCCTTGGCGACGCGTGCTCGCAACTCATCGCCCAGGAAGTCGTGGGGCAGCGACTGGATCTGCTCGTCTGTCAAGCCGAGCGTCCCTGCTTCCGGCACAAACTGCCAGCGCACGAACTGGCTGCCGCCCTTGGCGTTGATGAATTCGAAGGCGTTGACGCCCCAGTAATTCGCCGAGCCATAACTGGCCGGCACCGCTGCCTTCGCGAGGTAGGCGGCTTGGCGGATCGTCTCGGGGTTCAGTTCGGTAAACAGCTTCAGGTTGATCGGGTCGGGTTTGCCGGTGGCAGGATCCAGCTGACGCGCAGCCATGAACGGCGCGAACTGCTGTGGCTTGCTGATGAAGGACATCGGTGCCGAGATGTTGGCCGTCAGCCATTGCTCGCCCTTGGGCAGGGTGAACTGCAAGGCCAGACCGCGCACCGATCTGCCCTTGTCGCTGGCGCCCGGGTTGCCGCCGCCGACCGAGAAGCGCGCGATCACCGGGATCCTGTCACCGCTGAACACAGACGCGCTCGACAGCGCGCGGCCTACCGTGTTGCCCACGAAGTAGCCGCTGGCGCACAGGCCCTTGGCGTGCGCCCTGCGGAATCCTGCTTGCTTGCCAAACAGGTTCTCGAGGGCATTGACCTGTGCTTCTGCAGCGGATGTTTGCGCCTGCGCTTCCGGAAGCGGCAGCACGGCAAGCGCCGCCAGCGTGGCGGCTACTGGAAACATCTTCATCACGTGGACCCTTGTTTCAGTGTTTCAGGCGAGCAGGCCGATCCAGGTTGATCGCCTCGACAGCCTTGCTGGCGGTGGATTCTGATACAGGTCAAACGCGGCGCTGCAGTCAGGCGCCGGGCCGGCTTCAGTGCCTGGCGACCCGCACGGTCAGGCGGTTGTTCCCGTCCACCCGCTGGTAGGTGACGGACCGGGCGCACTTTCTCACCAGAAGCAAGCCCAGTCCGCCAGGCACTGCGTCGTCGAGCGACGTCGGCGGCACCGGGGGCGTTGCCTGCAGCGGGTTGAAAGGCACGCCGTCGTCCTCGAAGCACATCACGACATCGTCGGCATCCAACTCCAACTCGAGTCGAATCAGATGCTCGGCGTGATCGGGATGGGCGTGCCAGATCACGTTCATCAAGGTCTCCTCGAGTATCAGCTCGACGTTGAAGACCAGTTTTGGCGCCGGCGAGTGGCGTTCCAGCCACTCGATGACCTGAATGCGAGCCTCGTCCAGCGCATCGCGGCGGTTCGCCAGTAGCAGCAGCAGGCGGGCGCCGGCACCATCGCCGTCGGAGGCGGCAGGCGTCAATGCCATGTCGGTCATCTCGGGCGGCCGTGCGCCGTGTTGAAACGTTCGCGCTGCGGGTCAGGCGCGAAGTTTGGCGATTGCCTCTGCCTGCGTCGCAGCCAGAGGGATGATCTGATCAAGCGCCACATGGTCGAGCACGCTCTGCACCATCTCCGAGGCCCCGAACAACACCACCTTGGCGCCCTTCACGTGCAATGCCCGTGCGCTGGAGATGAACATCCGGATGCCCATCGATGCCAGAAAACTGACCTGCGACAAGTCGACGACGGCCGGCCGTCCGAGCGCCGCCAGCGCGGCCGTGAAGCGGATTTCGATGCGATCGACACCCGGTGAGTCCAGGCGTCCGACGAGCCGAATGCATGTCACGTTGCCGTCCAACTCGCTGATGTCCATGTCCATGTCTGAGATTCCTTGAGGCGGGTGGGGGGAGTCGACGTCCGCAGTCTGTGCGTGGGCTTTGTCGGGATTCGAGTGACAAGAGTATGGCAGTGTGGTTACACGAACGTGACGACCAGCATCGAGAAATCGTCGTCCAGCGCGCCAGGGCGGGCAACTTCCTGAACCGCCCGGTACAGCCGCTCGGGTTCGCCCAAGCCCGCCACTGCCGGACGCCGCAGCAATGGCAGGAAGTCCTGCAGGCCCCATTGCGTGCCCTCCTTGGTCACGACCTCGAAGACACCATCGCTGAACACGTACAACAGGCTGCCCGGCTGAACCTGGATGCTGTCGGAGACGAACTTTGCCTCGGGCATCGCTCCGATCATCAGGTTTCGGGTCTGCAGCGGCACCATCTCCTGGCGTGAGGGCTGGGCGAGGTAGGACGGGTGGTGGCCGGCCGACGCGTAGCGCAGCCGCCGTGTCAATGGTTCGTAGACGCCGTACCAGATCGAGAAGTACATCCCGCCATGGCTTTCCATCTGGAACATCGAGTTCAGCCGGGCCAGCACCTGCTCCGGAACGCGGAAATCGGTGTTCGGCAAGGCTCGCTGGCGAAGCACGTTCATCACCGAAACGCTGTGCATGGCTGAGCCTGCACCATGGCCCGACACGTCGACCACATAGCCGGCGAAAGTGTGTTCGTCGAGTTGCTGGTAACCGAAGGCGTCGCCACCGAGCTTGGTCGACGGCATGAAGAACCAGTCCGTGCGCACCGGGCCGTCGCGGATCGGTGCGGGCAGCAGTGCCTGCACATAGCTGCTGGCTTTCTCGAGATCGCGATCCAGTTCCAGGGCCTGTTCGAGTTCGCTTTCGAGGCGGTATTCGTGCTTGAGCACATTGGCGCCGAGTTGCAGCAGGCCGCCACTGGGCAGGCGGCTTTCCTCGCGCACTCGTTTGCCATCAACGTAGCAGCCGTTGGTCGATTGCAGGTCAATCACGACCGCATCCACCTCGCCGGCCAGCGCGCTGACCTGGCAATGCCGCCCTGACACCTCGGCGTCGGGCAGGACGAATTCGCAGACCATCTTCCGGCCGATGGTGATCGGCTCCAGACCGAAGCGCAGCCTGCGACCTTTCTGGCTGCCTTCGACCGCGACCAGAAAGTGCTCGCGCTTCTCTGGCGGCAGCTGCGGTGCAATGCTGGACAGAGTAATGGTCAGAAGTGTCTGGTCCGATGTCAGGTCGATACCAGAAGGGGGGCTGCTTTTCACGTTGAGCCTTCTACTCTCTACAAGCGGCCAGAACCTGCACAAGCGGCGGGCCTTGGCCTGGATACTCGTTGCAAAACCGATGCCAGAATGGTGAATGTAAGGGGTTGTGCGCCGGTTGTCGCGGGTGCGATGGCCGCACCGCCCGCCAAGTTCACCGGGAGCTCGAATCGATGTCTGCGCAGCCTGCTGAAGGATCGTCCTCCGTGTCGCCAGCGATTTCCGACGCTGATGCGCCCACGCGGCTCACGCAGCACGATCCCGCGAAGCTGAGCCCCGCCGGCGAGTCGGCGATTGAAGCAGGTGCGACGCTGCCGGGCCGGGCGGCCGCCGACGGCGAGACACTGCAGCAGGTGGGGCGCTATCGCATTCACGAGCGGCTGGGCCGTGGTGGCATGGCCACCGTGTTCAAGGCGCACGACCCGGGCATCGGGCGCGATGTGGCGATCAAGTTCCTGCATGCGTCGCTGTGCGAAGAGCCTGAGTACCGAGCGCGCTTCCTCAGCGAGGCACGTGCTGCCGGCGGTTTGTCGCACCCGAACATCGTCACCGTGCACGATGTCGGCGAAATCGATGGTCGACCCTACATGGCCATGGAACTGCTCGACGGGCAGACCCTCAGCGAGGTGATTGCCAGTGACCCGGCGCAGCCGATACGCGACGTGGTGGTGATGGGTGTCCAACTGGCGCGAGCACTCGACTATGCCCACTCGCGTGGCATCGTGCACCGCGACATCAAGCCCGGCAACATCATGCAGGTCCGGGGAACGAAGACGGTGAAGGTCACTGACTTCGGCATCGCGCACATCGAGTCGGCAGGTTCCGAACAGCGCACCCGGGTGGGCGACATCCTGGGTACGCCGCAATACATGTCGCCGGAACAGGCCAAGGGCGAGCGCCTCGACGGCCGATCAGACCTTTTTTCTGCCGGCATCGTGCTCTACCAGATGCTCACCGGCCAGCGGCCCTTCAAGGGCGACAGCCTGGTCTCGCTGGCGATGCAGATCACCAGCGCCGATCCGAAGCCGATAGAACAGCTGCGCCCCGAGGTGCCGGCGGCGGTGCGTCGCATCGTCGCACGCTGTCTCGCGAAGTCGCCCGATCGTCGCTACCGCAGCGGCAAGGAGCTGGCCGAAGCGTTGACCAAGGTGCTGGCCGAGATCGATGCCGCCGAACTGGAGAAAAGTCGGCAGCGGATCGTGCCGTTGCGCGTCAAGTGGGCCGCGACGATGGCCTTGATCGTGGCCGTCGTGATGGCGCTGACTGCGACCGTGATCACGCAGCGCCAGTATGCGGCGATGATCAGCCAGGCCACCGATTCCGGCGCCTCGCTCGCGCGTTTCATTGCGGCGCAGAACGCGGTGTCGGCGCTGTCAGAGGACTGGGTGGCAGTGGAAGTCGCTATCCAGGAGATCATGAAGGCCAAGGATTTCCAGGGCGTGAAGGTGATCGACCGCGAGGGAGTGGTCCGCGCCACAAGCGGTGACGACGTTGGCCAGACCTACCGAGCGCCGGCGAGTGAATCGCTCGACGAGCGCAAGGGCGGCGTGGCAGTTTCGCGGTTCACGGCCGATGGTGAGCCGGTGCTCGGTTTTGAAGCGCCGATCACTTTCCAGGGCAAGCGGGTTGGCACGGTGGCGCTCGGTGTGCCAGAGCGGCCGCTGCTGGCCGTGGCACGCCTGTCGATCGCACTGATGGTGGCCCTGGTGGTGGTGACGGTGCTGGCGGTGGCGGTGGCGATGTACTTTGTCGTGAACTGGTTTGCGCAGCCCATCAAGCTGCTCGGCGAGTCGATGCAGGAAATCGCCAAAGGCCGTTTCGATCACCGCATCGCCGAGCACCGCAAGGATGAATTCGGCCTGCTGTATATGGGTTTCGATCAGATGGCGCAGGCCCTTGCTGACCGGCAGACAGGGGGGCTTGACGGCGGCACGATCTCACCGCCGACGCCGACTGCCTACCCCCTCCCGGCCAGTGCCACCGCTGGCACAGCGCGAGAAGGTGGCTCAACCGATGCGTCCTAGGAGCTTGTTCCACATCCTCGCCGCTGTCGCGGTGGCCTTGCTGGCTGGCTGTTCGAGCTCGCCGCCCGGGCCATCTGATGCGCCGGCGAGTCCAGAACGGTCTGCCGGTGCGGTGATCGCGCGCAGCGATCGCCTGCTGATCTACCGTCCTGGACGGGATGACACGCTGCGTTCGATTGCCTTGCAGTTTCTCGGCGACGAGGAGCGCGATTGGGTGATCAGCGACTTCAATCAGCTGAGCCGCGCGGTGACCGATCAGCCACTGGTGGTGCCGCTGAAGCCGGTCAACCCGATTGGCGTGCAGGACGACCGCTACCAGACGGTGCCGATCCTCTGCTATCACCGTTTCGGCGGCGCAAGCAACAAGATGTCGGTGTCGCCGGCCAACTTCGCCGCCCAGCTCGACTGGCTGGCGCGCAACGATTACCGGGTGATTCGACTGTCGCAACTGCTTGGTTTTCTGCAGGGTCGAGAGGCGCTGCCGAAGCGTTCTGTCGTGATCACGATGGACGACGGCTACGAGTCGGTGCACCGCTATGCGCTGCCACTGTTGCGCAAGAACGGCTTCCCGGCGACGTTGTTCGTGTATTCGGATTTCATTGGCGCTGGCGACGGGCTGAGCTGGTCTCAGCTCACCGAGTTGAAGACCTCTGGCCTGGTGGATATCCAGGCCCATTCCAAGACCCATCGCAACCTGATCGAGCGGCTGCCCGGCGAAACCGACGAGCAATACCGGCAGAGCCTCGATGCCGAGGCGCGTGCGCCGCGCGAACTGCTCGAACGTCGGCTGTCGAGTCCGGTCAGGCAGTACGCCTATCCCTTCGGGGACGCCAATGAGGCGGTGCTGGACGCACTGACGCGTCAGCAGTACCAGCTCGGGGTCACGGTGACGCCTGGCGGGAATGCGTTTTTCGCGATGCCGCTGATGCTGCGTCGCACCATGATCTTTGGCGATATGGACATTGACGCGTTCAAGGCCAAGTTGCAAATCAGTCGCGGTGGCGTTGCACCATGAGGCGTCTTGTCGCATGGCTATGCGTTGGCGCGCTGGCTGGCTGTGCGGCGCCACGGCTCCCTCCGGGCGCCACTCCCGACGCGGCAACCGGTGCATCGACGGCCGCTTTCTCTGCGTTCGAGCAGCAGTACCGGGATCGGGCCAGTACCGCGCAGCGTCAGGGCCATCTGGCCGATGCAGCTGTTGCCTGGGAAGTGCTGACTGTTCTGCGCCCCGAGTCGCGCGAGTACCGGGACGCACTGGCTGAAACACGCCGCCAGATCAATGTGGCCGTGGCCGAGCGCTTGCCTCGTGCGGCACAGGCACAGCGTCGCGGCGACCTCGAGTCGGCGACGCAGGCCTACCTGGGCGTGCTCGCGCTGCAGCCGGATTCATTGCCCGCTGCAGATGCCTTGCGCAGCATCGAGCGTGAGCGGGTGAAACGCCAGCAGCTTGGCCGGCTGTCACGCCTGACGCTGGCTCGCCGCGGTAACGAAGCGATGAGTCCGAACGACAAGGTGGCCTCGGCGGGGGCCGACCGAAACGAACTGGAGCATGCGGCGATCCTGGCGAGACAGGGTGAGATCGACAGCGCGATCGGCCTGCTGGAGCGGCGCATCGCCGCCGACCGAAACGACCGCGCGGCGCGCAACATGCTGGCGGATCTGTATGAGCGCAAGGCCGATGATGTGCTGGCAGCGCGCGACACGCCTGGCGCCATCGCCTTGCTCGAGAAAAGCCTGCGCCTGGATGCCAGCGATGCGCGCGTTGCCGAGCGGCTGAAGCAATTGCGGGCCGCGGCCGCACAGAAAGCAGTCGACGCGAAGAGGCGCTAGCGAGGGACCCGCGAGTCCGGGTCTTTCACTTCACTTCAGCGACTTGATCTTTTCCTTCAGTGCGCGGGCTTTCTGCTGTTCCAGCCGGGCGGTGTCATTGCTGGGGTCGAGTTGCAGAACGCGATCCCAATGGCGGATCGCACCGTCGAGGTCCTGCTTGGCAAACGCGCTGCGTGCGTTCACGGTGTAGCGCTGCACGAGCCGACGGCGCAGAGACTCCGCCTTGGCCAAGGCCTCGGTGCTCAGCTCGCCTCCGGTGGCCGTGCGGTAGTCGTTGTAGGCACGCTCCAGGTCGCCACGCTTCTCGGCGGCGTCGGCACTGGTCAGTGCCTTCTCCCAGGTACTGGGCTCCGCCACTGCCGGTGCTGCCGGTGGGGTCGGTGCTGCGGGTGGGGTGGGTGCACCGGCGGCTGGCTTGTCGGTGCGCCGCGGCTCGGCGTCAAGCGTACCGGGCGGTGGTGCCTTGCCCGGTATGCGGATCACCTGACCGCCAGAAACCTGCCGCGGAATCTTGATGTCGTTGTAGCGAGCCAGGATGTAGAACGCGTAGATGTCGCCCAGGAATCGACCGGCGATACGCGACAAGGTCTCGTTCGCTCGAACGGTGTATTGGAAGGATTCACGGCCGAGCAGGGCGACCGGGTCTGCGGTGATCTGGCGCAACAGGTTCTGCGCCAGCTTGTTGCTCGGGTCGCCGGCCAGCACACGCTGCAATTCGGCCTTGGCCTGCTCTTCATTGCCGGTTTCCAGCAGGTCGGCGGCAGCCATCGCGAGCTTCTGTGCCTGCTGAGGTGTGGAGGGCGGTTGAAGTACAGGAGGAGCCGCCGGCGCTTCGACCTTGACCGGCTCCGGTGGGGCACTGGGCGGGGGCGGTTTGACGGGGGGGGCAACGCAGGCGCCCAACAGGGTGGTCGAGGCGCACAGCAGAATCAGTCGTTTGGAAAGCATGGAATGGGATGGCGGTGCATGTCCGCTGGAGTACGGTCACCGAATGCAACATGACGATTATCGGCCGGCTGCCAAAGTGCCGGCAAGCCTCGATCTCCGCTGGTGCTGCGGCCTGGTTCTCGCTTTTGCGGTCCTTTTTGGCGCGCAGGCACAAACTTCCCCTGACCTGGCCGGCTGCCTGCAGGCCTTGCGCCTTGAATTGCCGACGCAACCCCCCGTGCGTGCAGACAGCTTTGATCGCTACACCAGGTCCGTCGAAGACCTGCGTCCGCTGATCGAACAGTCCAGTGCGACGCAGCCTGAATTCAAGCTGCCGATCTGGGACTACCTCGCGCGCCTGGTCGATGCCAAGCGCGAGGCCGACGGACGCGACGTGCTGCAGCGGCAGGCCGCGCCATTGGCCGAGATCGCGAATCGCCATGGTGTCGATGCAGCGACCGCAGTCGCGGTGTTCGGTGTCGAGACCGACTACGGTCGGGTGGCCGGCCGCTATCCGGTGGTCGACGCGACCTTGAGTCGCGCCTGCCTGAACCTGGCAAGCCGCGAGCGCAAGGCGCATTTCTTCTCGGCGCTGTACCTGCTGCAAGAAGGGCTGGTGCGACCGGACACCTTCCGCGGTTCCTGGGCCGGTGCCTTCGGGCTGACGCAGTTCATGCCCGGTACGTTCCTGAAGAACATGGACGACGGCGATGGCTCGGGCGACATCGACATCGTCGCGAGCGTGCCGGACGCGCTCGCGACCACGGCGCGCTATCTGAACGGCCTGGGGTGGGTGGTCGGCCTGCCGTGGGGTATCGAGGTGCGTGTGCCGCGGGATGTCGCGCCGTCATGGAATGCACTCGAGCGCGACCATGGCTGCCTGGAGTCCTCGGCTCCAGCCCCTTTGTGCCGTGGTGTGGCGCAGTGGGCGGCAGCCGGCGTGCGGCGCATCGATGGCAGCGCGCTGTTGCCGACCGAGCCCAGCACAGGGTCGCCCTGGCACGCCGACACCCGCACCGCACTGCTGATGCCTGCCGGAATCGACGGTCCCGCCTGGTTGGTCACGCGCAACTTCCAGGCCGCGTGGCGGTACAACCGTGCCGACGCCTATGCGCTGGCCATCGGTCTGCTGGCCGACCGGCTGCGCGGCGACCCGGCGCCACGCACGGCCTGGCCCACCGACGATCCCGCCTTGTCACGTGCTGAATTCGTCGAACTGCAGACGCTGCTGCTGCGCCGGGGCCACTGTGACGTCACCGCCGATGGCCGTGACGGTCCTCGCACACGTGCGGCGATCGCGTCTGAGGAGGCGGCGCAGGGCTGGATGCCAAGTGGCAGGGCCGGTGCGAAACTGCTCGGCGCACTGCGCGTGATGGCGCCCGAAGCAAGCCGGTTGCCGGCGCCCTTGCCAGCAGGCTGCGCCGCCAGCACTCCCGGCTGAGCCCTTGGCCTCGAGCCCGCCCCTGAGGGTCAGTGGCGTTCCTGCACCCGGCCTGCGTACAGGCCGGGCGTGGAATCGATGATTTCAGTGGCGCCAGCCACCCCGCGAAAGAACTCGACCGCGCCGACCGCGCCGGCGATCGCATAGCCATAGCCCACGGTGCGCATCTCTGCCAGCGCGTCGCGCAGCAATGCGGCACCGATGCCCGTGCCTCGTGCTGAAGCCTGCACGCCAATCGGGCCGACGTAGCCGCGTGCGGTGGCGTCGTAGCAGACGAAGCCGATCGGCTGCCCGCATTGCACCGCCACCAGCAAGCTGACCGGTCGGTTCTGCAGCGCCACCCGGGCTTCGCTGGCCCACCCCGCGCCGAACTGCTCCTCGACCCAAGCCACGATCTGCTCATGCTCGCAACCGATGGGTTTGCGAACCACCAGGTCGGGGGCCCGCAGCTGCGCCTCTGGCTGAGCAGGCATTGCGTAAAGCCTGATGAGCATGTCGTTCATGCCCGCTATTCTTGCAGCCGCGCATGAAAACCTCCCTGATCCGCTACCGGGTGGCTGATTTCCTGAGGGAGTCGCCGCCGTTCGACGCGATCGAGCACGACGACCTGCTGGCCCTGGCTGCCAGCGGCAAGGTGTTGTTCCACGAGTCGGACGAGTTCGTCTTTCGCCAGGGCAAGGCGACCAGGGCCTGCTGCTGGGTCATCCAGCAAGGCACGGTCGAAATCACCGACGAGTCGCCCGCTGGTTCGCACCTGCAAGACCTGCTGGGAGCCGGGGACCTTCTGGGCCTCGACGGTCTGCTGGATCGGGCCACCTATGCGCGCTCAGCCAAAACCACCTCCGATGTGATCCTGTATGCGCTCGATGCGGCGGCGGTCAAGGCGCTGTGGAATCGGTATCCGGCGCTGGCCGAGTTTCTGGCCTCGCACGCCTCGCTGCGAGCGCATCACGAGGGCCTGTCTGAGGTCCCGCGGGCGCGCTCGCTGACGGCTGCGTCCTGGCTCGACGTCGCAGGCCCGACGGCTGACTTTCTGGCCGATCGCCTGCAACTCGCCCGGCCGGCGCAGCCACTGGCCGAGGTGTTGCGCCAGACGATGCACCAGCTTGCCACCGCGATTGCAGTGGTCGATACCTCGGGTGCTGCGCTCGGTGTTGTCACCGAACGCGAGCTTCGGGCGCGCTGGGCCGATGCCGGCCACGCGGCGGACACCTGCGCCGATGTGATGTCGGCACGCTACGCCACCGCGCCGCCTGCGCGGATGGCGCATCAGTATCTTGCGCAGATGCTGGCGCAGCGCGTGTCGCACCTCGTCATCACGCCAGACGGCACGTCGGCCACGCCGGTGCAGGGCCTGCTGACCGCTGCCGACCTGTCCTTGCTGCTCGGCTGCAACCCGGTGCTGTTGCAGCATGAATTGCTGGAAGCCCGCACCCCGGCATCGTGGCGGCTGTGGCTGCGGCAAGCCCGCGCGCTGAAGGTCGCCGCGTGGACCGGCGAGCAGGCGCATGACCGTGTCGCCGAACTGTCCAGCGCCTGGGATCGTGCCTTTGCAGAAGCTGTCGTGCGGGCGGCGCTGGCGCACGAGTCAACGCTCGATGTCCCCGCCTGCTGGCTGCTGTTCGGCAGCGCCGGCCGCAGCGAGGATGTCGATCCGGCGCGGCCCGAGATTGGCCTCATCTACCGCGACCCGGCCGCTGGCAGCGCAGCCGAGGTGGCCGCGCATGTCTGCCGTGTCGAAGCGCGCATCGCGCATTTGCTCGCGGAGTGCGGCCTGGTTCCGCCTCGCTTGTCCGCGCACGAACAGGCGGTGCCGCGCTGCGGGTCGCAGTCGCAGTGGCGGGCATTCTTCGACAGGGTGATCGCCAACCCGGTTGAAAACGATGTGTATGCGGCAAGGCGCTTGTTCGATGTGCAGGTGCTGTTCGGCGATGCCGACCTGGCTGGCACGCTGGAAGACGGCATCGCGCAGGCGATGGCGGCGAGCCCGCAGTTCATACCCGTCCTCGCCAACGACACGCTGGATCATTTGCCGCCGATGACGTTTTTCCAGGGTCTGGTGATCGACGCCGACGGCGCGCACACCGACACGCTCGATCTCGGCGTGACCGCCCTGGTGCCACTCGTCGATGCGGCACGCGTCTACGCGCTGGCGGCCGGGAATCTGCAGGCCAAGACCACGTTGCAGCGGCTCGATCTGGCCGCGCGCACCCTGCCCGATGAGGCCGAGGTGTTCCGCGAAGCATCGGCGGCGTTTCGCATCGTGTCGCGCCATGCCACGCTGGCCGCGCTCAAGCACCCCGTTGGCAGCCCGCTGATCGCGCCGGGGCAGCTCAGCAAGCTTGATCAGCGGCTGCTCAAGACCAGCTTCAAATCGATCCAGACCCTGCTGGAATTGACCGCCAAGCCGTCGCGATGGATGCTCCCGCGTTGAACTCTGCAGGGGTGATCGACGTGTACCGACGCGCGTTCGGCACGCCGCGTGATGACAGCGCCCGGGCCACGTCGGTGCGCTTCGTCGTGCTGGATTGCGAGACCACCGGGCTCGACCTGCGCCGCGACCGCATCATCACGATCGGTGCTGTCGCCGTCAACGAGGGGCAGATCGATCTTTCTGATGTCTTCGATGCGCTGCTCAAGATCGAGCACAACCAGTCGTCGGTGACGGTGCATGGCATCACCCGCGACGAAGCGCAAAGCGGCGCGAACGAGCCTGAGGCGCTGCTGGAATTTCTGGCCTACCTGGGCGACGGCATCATCGTCGGCCACCACATTGGCTTCGACATCGACATGCTCGACGCCGCCTGCGAGCGCCACTTTGGTCTCGCGCTGCGCAACCGCTACATCGACACGATGGACCTCACGCTGGAACTCGACGCGCTGATGTCCAAAGCGGACGACCCGGCGCAGCAGGACTATTCGCTCGACGCGCTGTGTGCCCGCTTCGGTGTGCTGCCGCACGACCGCCACACCGCCGCTGGCGACGCGTTCATCACCGCGCTGGTGTTCCTGAAGCTGCTGAGCGTGGCGCGCAAGGCGGGGCGTTTCAGGTTGGACGAGCTGTTCGTTCGCGGCCCGAAGTCGCAGGTGGATGCCGCCGCGAGCACACCAGCGCAGCTGCCGCCTGGCTGAGTGACCGGGGCCGGTGGCATATGTTTTGCGTCCACCTTCAGCCATGCCCCAAGTCTGTGCGCAAGCCGCCTGCATCTCATGCTCAAGCCTCGTTCCGATGGTTCCGTGATTCAGGATCTGCTGGAGGTGGTCCACGCCCGCCACCGGCATGTCGATGACGGAGCGGTCGCTTCCTACATCCCGGCGCTCAAGCTGGCGAATCCCGATCATTTCGGCATCTGCATCGTCTCGACCCGGGGCGACGTCTTTGAGGTTGGCGACAGCCAGGTCGAGTTCACCATCCAGTCTTGTTCGAAGGCGCTGGTCTACGCGCACGCCCTGTCGGTTCACGGGCGCGACAAGGTGCTGGAGCGCGTCGGGATCGAGCCCAGCGGGGACGCCTTCAATTCCATCGCGCTGGATGCCAGCAACCGCGCCTTCAACCCGATGGTCAACGCCGGGGCGATCACCACCGCCGGCTTCATCCAAGGTGCCGATCTCGCCGAACGGCGCGCCAGGCTCCTGCGCTGCTTCAGCGCGGCGGCAGGCCGCGAACTGACCGTCGATGAAACGGTCTATGCCTCGGAGGCCGAAACCGGTCACCGCAACCGCGCGCTGGCCTGGCTGGTCACCAACTTCGATCGCATGGACCCGGCGACCAACATGCAGACGCTGGAGCTGTATTTCCTGCAATGCTCGGTGCGCGTCACCGCACGCGACCTTGCGATGATGGGCGCCACGCTGGCCAACCTCGGCGTCAACCCGCTGACCAAGGAAAACGTGTTCGAGATGGCCAGCGTGCAGGATGTCCTGTCGGTGATGGCCACCTGCGGCATGTACGACTATGCCGGCGAATGGATGTTTCGCGTCGGCATCCCGGCCAAGAGCGGCGTCGGCGGCGGCATCCTCGGTGTGGTCAATCGACAGTTGGGCATCGGTACCTACTCACCCCGGCTCGATGCGCGCGGCAACAGCGTGCGTGGCATCAAGGCTTACTGCGACCTCGCCGATGATCTGGGGCTGCACACGTTCAACTTCATGAACAGCGGCTCCCACTTCCTGAAACACGTGATCTGAGCGGCTCCAGACAGGTCAGGGCGCCGCGCTCATGCGCATTTGGCGCGCGGCTTCCTCATCCCGGGCGGCATCGATCTCGCGCATGACACCGCTCAGGTCGATCGCACCCAGCTGGTGTTCGTAGCGGCCGGTGAGCACGATTTCCGGGGTCAGCGCGCCGCGTTCGTACAGCGCCCAGATCTCCGGCCCGAACTGGGTGTTCAGCAACTCGGGGGCGTAGCGGCCGAAGAAGTGGCGCAGGTTGGCCACATCGCGCAGCAGCATGCGCGGTGCGTGGTTGTTGCCGGCGGCATCGATGGCCTGTGGCAGGTCGATGATCACCGGCCCGTCGGCGGCCAGCAGGATGTTGAATTCCGACAGGTCGCCGTGCACGACGCCGGCGCACAGCATCCGCACGACCTCGACCAGCAGGCTCGCATGGTGCGCTCGCGCGTCCTCGGGCGTGAAGGCCACGTCGTTCAGGCGTGGAGCGGCGTCGCCGTCGGCATCGGTCACCAGCTCCATCAGCAGCACGCCGTCGTGGAAGTTGTACGGCTTGGGCACCCGCACGCCAGCCGCAGCCAACCGGTACAACGCATCGACCTCGGCGCTTTGCCAGGCGGCTTCCTGGGATTCGCGGCCGTAGCGCGTGCCCTTGGCCATCGCGCGCGCCTGGCGCGAGTTCTTGACCTTGCGGTTCTCGGTGTAGTCGACCGCCTGCCGGAAACTGCGCTGCGTGGCTTCCTTGTAGACCTTCGCGCAGCGCGTGTCGTCGCCGCAGCGCACCACGAACACCATCGCCTCCTTGCCGCTCATCAGTTGCCGAACGACGCTGTCGATCAGGCCTTCGTCGATCAGCGGTTGAAGGCGGGCAGGGGGTTTCATCGGGGGGCTCTGTGCGGTGCCCGGTGCCGCACCTGCGCCAGCGGCCGCTTGCCCTTCAGCTGCTGCTCGATGCCGTCGTTGAGCTGGCGCCGCAATTCGAGTACCGCGTCGAGGTGGCCGTAGACGCCAGGGAAGCGCAGATCAAGCCAGAGCCACAGCGTGACGGCGCGCAGGGCCTGTTCCATCCGATCGAGGCGGCTGTGACCATCGACGTCTTTCAGGAACCACGGGGTGCCGGCGTGGCCGGTCAGCGCGTGGCTGCTGGTCCAGTCGAGAAACTCCTGCACTTGCGTGTCGGTGCGGGTGTCGACCGGGGCCTGTGCGTAGGTGAAGCGCTCCTTCAGCGTCAGGCCCGGCGCGCAGCGGTCGAGCTGTTCGGCCAGATCGAGCATCTGGTCAAGTTCGGCCACCGCGAAATGTGCGTCATCGAGCTTCAACTGCTCGACGAACACGCCCAGCACTTCGCGCAGCTTGGTCTTGTGCAGGCGTGAGGCGATGGTGTCGACATGCCAGCCGTTCGGTGCCACGGGCGCCTTGAAGTCATGTGGCGCGCGGGGTGTCTTTGGCAGCAACTCTTTCAGCATCCGCGCGGCCTGGGGCTCCGCATCCTTCAGCACGCCGACGAAGCCTTCTTCGTGGATGCCGAAGCGCCCGGCGCGGCCGGCAATCTGGTGCACCTCCGATTCATTGAGCGGTCGATCAGCCGTGCCGTCGAACTTGGTCATCGTGCTGAACAGCACGCGTCGAATCGGCAGGTTCAGCCCCATGCCGATCGCGTCGGTGGCGACCAGGATGTGCGACTCGCCCGTCGCGAAGCGCTCGGCCTCCCGGCGCCGCACTTCGGGCGGCAGCGCGCCATAGATCACCGACACCGGATGACCGTTGGCAGCGATCTGATCGCGCAGCGTCAGCACGTCGCGGCGGCTGAATGCGACCACCGCGTCGCCCAGCTTCAATGCCGAGATCGGGACCGGCTGCGGCAGCAGATCAACGTGCTGCTTGCGGTCGAAATGCCGCACGGTGCAGCGCTCGCCGCAGAGACCCAGCAGGTTCTCGATCGCCGGCACCGCATACGCCGAGCAAATGATGATGACCTCGTTGGCCGGCACCGCGACGATGGCCTGCGTCCAGGCCCAGCCGCGCGACGGATCGAAGATCATCTGCGCCTCGTCGATCACGGCCACATCGATGGGTTTGTTGGTGCCCACCATCTCGATGGTGCTGGACACCACCCTCGCGCCATCGGCCGGCACGTTTTCCTCGCCGGTCAGCAGCGAGCACGGCACGCCGCGGCCGACCAGCCGGTCGCGGCCTTCCAGCGCCAGCAAACGCAGCGGCGCCAGGTAAGCGCCATCATGAGCCTGCGCCAGACGCTCGAACGCTGCGTGGGTCTTGCCGCTGTTCGGCGGGCCGACGTAGAGCGTGACGCTGCGTTGCAGGCGTCGTGCTTTCTCGAAGGTATCGGGATAACCCTGAAAGGCCAGCTCGCTGTTCAGGCCTTCGATCGTGTCGAGCTCGGCGGCCCGGTGTTCCCAGCGGTCCTGTGCGCGCAACAGCGCTGCCTTCAAATCAGACAGGGGCTGTGGCGTCGCGCATTCAGACTGCAGGCGCGGCAGCAGCGATTCGAGGTGATGCGGCTTGAACGCGCGGCTGCGTGCCACCAGGTCGTCGAGGTGCACGATCAGCTCCGCCGCATGCGCATAGGGCGGTGGTGCGCCCAGCGCAGCCAGCAGCGTGGCCTTGTCACCGTCGCGGTAGAAGGCCCAAACGGCCGTGGCATCGACCGGTACCCGAAACAGCACCGGCGCTTTCCAGCCTGCTTCCGCCAGCGTCAGCGCGTGGCTGATCAGCCGTGTCCACACGCCGGCGTTGCGCGACACGCCCATGGCCTCCAGTGCCGCGGTGCGTTCCAGCATCAGCGCACGCACATCGGGCCCGTTGCCAACCGCATCGAGGTGAGCCAGCGCGCTGTCCATCAGCTCGGGCGCAATCCAGCGGCTGGGGCGCGCGCCTGCCACCGGCTTTTGCAGCAGCACCAGCCCGAGCTTGTCGAGGTGTTCCTCGAAGCCCGCACTGCGCTCGGCAATGAAGTCGCCCGGCTTCACGACCTGTGGAAGCCTGTAAGCCGCCTGGCGGATGCGCTCGAACTGGGCTTTGCCAATGTTCGCAGGCAGACGCGCCGCATGGCGCGGATTGGGCAGGTTCAGGGTGTCGGACACAGAAAAAAGGCCTTGAATATCAAGGCCTTGGGAGGTCGGCGGGATCGCCTGAGGATAGTCGATGACCGCCGGCGCTCTGTCGATCAGTGGTCGCGACCGCGATGGTCTTTGCCGTTGCCACGTCCATTGCCGCGGCCGCGATCGTCACCACGGTCGTCATGCTTGTCCCAGCCGCGTTTGCGTCCACGGTCCCAGCCGGGGTGCTCTTGCTGGTAGCGATCACGCACCCATTGGTCCTGCACAAAGTAGACCGGCTGTCCGCAGGCGCTGTAGCGGCCGCAGTAGCGGCGCCAATCCTGCTGATGCTGTGGCGGCACATACAGGTAGATCGGTCGGCGTTCGTAGGGGATCGTCGGCTGCGCAATGATCACTGGCTGCGCGTAAACCAGAGCGGGCCTCGGCACATCGCCGATGTTGATGCGGCCATACACGCCTGGTTGGTTGATGCCGATCGACACGCCAATGCTGGTTTCTGCGTGGGATGAGGACATCGCTGCGACGGCGACGAGAAGTGCAATGGTCTTTTTCATGGGGTGCCAAGAGAGTTTGGGTTGTTCTACGCCTGTAGAAAGTGTGAATTCGGCGACACGGTGGTGGTGTAGGACAGCGGCTTTGATTCCGTTTCCCTTTGTCCTGCGGCCGGGCAGCGGTCACGCGGGACTGGTACGTCCGGATCATTCCCAATGACACCGTCGCGTCACGCAGCTGCGCCAACATACGCCCTCCCTTCGGTTCATGACTGATCGACAGCTCCTGGCGAGCTGGCGCTGAGCTCTGCATGGCGGCTCCAGCGGCGGGTTCACTTGAGCGTCACATTCGCTTGTCACACTGCAAGGCTGCTCAACGAACGAGACTGCCATTGCCATGAACCACGTCCGCTCTCACCGCGGATTTACGCTGCTCGAACTGTTGGTCGTCATGGTCATCATCGGGCTGCTGGCCGCCTACGTCGGTCCCAAGTATTTCTCCCAAGTCGGCAAATCCGAGGTCAAGACCACGCGAGCGCAGATCGTCGGCTTCGAGAAGGCGCTGCAGCAGTACCGACTCGACGTGGGTCGTTTCCCCTCCACCGAGCAGGGCTTGCAGGCACTGGTGAGCAAGCCCGCCACCGTTGCCAAATGGGATGGCCCGTACCTGGAAAAGACGCTGCCACTGGACCCCTGGGGTCACCCTTACGTTTACGTCTCGCCTGGCGAGCACGGTGATGTCGACATCAGTTCGACCGGCCGCGACGGGCGTCCGGGCGGCGATGGCCTCGACGCCGACATCACCAGCTGGTGATGTGCCTGCGCGCCCCCGCACTTGCCTCCGATGCAGTACGCCATCAGCGCCATACGTCGCACGCAAGCGGTGTCCATCACGCTGGACGCCAGCAACCCTGCCGACGCGCGGCGTCAGGCCGAGGCACAGGGATATGCCGTTGTCGCGATCAAGGCTGCGAAAGGCCCGGGGCCTGTCGCTTGGCGCAAGGCGCCTGACTTTCCACTGCTGCAGTTCAATCAAAGCCTGCTGATCCTGCTGCGGGCAGGTTTGTCAGTGGTCGAGGCGATCGAGACCCTCGCCGATCGCGAAAGCCGCGGTGAAGCCAAGCAGGTGCTGGTACGCCTGCATGACCAGTTGAAGGTTGGTCTGTCGCTTTCGGCGGCGCTCGAGGCGCAACCGGCGATGTTTCCGCCGTTGTATGTGGCCAGCGTGCGCGCCAACGAAAAAACCGGCGCACTCACCGAAGCCATCGAGCGCTTCATTGTTTACCGTGCCCAGGCCGATCTGCTGCGCAAGCGCGTCGTCGGGGCGGCCATCTACCCCGCCATGATCCTTGGTGTGGGATCGCTGGTGATCGCGTTCCTGCTGTTGTATGTGGTGCCGCGGTTCAGCCTGGTGTTCCAGGACCTCGGGGATCGCATTCCGCTGATGTCTCGCCTGTTGCTGCAGTGGGGCCAGTTCGCGAACGCGCACTGGCTCGAGCTGCTGGGCGGTGCGGCCTTGCTCGCCGTGGCCTGCGCTTACGCGTCGGGCCGCCCCCGGGTGCGGCTGGCAGTGGCCCAGCAGATCCAGCGCATTCCCCGCATCGGCGAGATCGTTCGGGTCTACCAGCTGGCGCGCTTCTACCGCGCACTGGGCATGTTGCTGCAGGCGGGCATCCCGATCCTCGTCGCCCTCGACATGGTGACCGGCCTGTTGCCGGTGACGCTGCATGGCGCATTGGCTGCTGCACGCCGCGACATCGGTGAAGGCCGCTCGATTTCCGCCGCGTTCGAGACCCACGGCCTCACCACCGCGGTATCGCTGCGCCTGCTGCGCGTGGCCGAGCGCACCGGCCAGATGGGCGAGATGCTGGAGCGAACGGCCAGCTTCCACGAAGAGGACATCGCGCAGGCGATCGACTGGTTCATTCGCCTGTTCGAGCCGCTGCTGATGATCGCGATCGGTCTGGTCATTGGTGTGGTGGTGCTGTTGATGTACGCGCCGATCTTCGAGCTGGCGGGCAGCATCCAATGAACTCGCTCACCGAGCCTCAGCTCGAGCTGGAAGCCGCCGTGGCGCTGCTGACGCCGGCGGTCATTCGCGCTGCCCGTTCGCGTGCAGCACAAGGCCAGCAAAGCGTTTGTGCGGTATTGCAGGACGAGTTGACGCTATCGCCCGATTTGCTGCTGCAGGCGCTGGGTCGCCGCATGCAGCATGAGGTGCTTGGCAGTGGCTCGCTGTCGAAGCTGACGCCGGCATTTGACTTGATCGGCTATGGCGATGCGGCCAAACGCGGTTGCCTCGCGTTTCGCGACAACAGCGAACTCATCGTCGTCATTTCAGACCCGTTCGACAACGGCCTGCAGGCCTGGTGTGTCGAGCGCTTGGCCGCACCGCACGAGATTCGCCTCGCCGCTGCCGACGACATCGCGGCCTTCCTGTCGCGCCATGAAGAGTCGATGCGCGCGATCGACACCGCGCTGCCCACCCGGGAGGGCGCGCAGGCCAGCAGCGGCGATCTCGAAGACCTCTCGATCCGCTCGATCGGCGAAGGCACCAGCGTTGTCGTCAAGCTGGTGCACTCCACGCTGTATGACGCGCTGAAGAGCGGTGTCAGTGACATCCACGTCGAGTCAAACCTGAATGGCCTGGTCATCAAGTACCGGCTCGACGGCACGCTGACACAGGTCGGCGCGATCGACGGCCGCGAACTCGCCGAGCAGGTGCTGTCGCGCCTGAAGGTGATGTCCGAACTCGACATCGCCGAGCGCCGCGTGCCGCAGGACGGGCGCTTCCGCGTCAAGGCACTCGGTCGCGAGATCGATTTCCGGGTGTCGATCATGCCCAGCATCCATGGCGAGGACGCGGTGGTGCGGGTGCTCGACAAGCAATCGCTGGCCGACCAGGTGTCCGGGCTGCGCCTGGACGTTCTGGGCTTCGACGAGGCGACGTTGACGGCGTTTCGACGGATGGCACGCGACCCGTACGGACTGCTGCTGGTGACCGGGCCCACAGGGAGCGGCAAGACAACGACGTTGTATGCCGCGATCTCGGAAATCAACCACGGCCACGACAAGATCATCACGATCGAAGACCCGGTCGAGTACCAGCTGCAAGGGGTGCTGCAGATCCCGGTCAACGAGAAGAAGGGGTTGACCTTCGCGCGGGGGTTGCGCTCCATCCTGCGTCACGACCCGGACCGCATCATGGTCGGCGAGATCCGCGACCCCGAAACCGCGCAGATCGCCATCCAGGCCGCACTGACCGGTCACCTGGTGCTGTCGACCGTGCACGCCAACAACGTGTTCGACGTGATCGGCCGTTTCACACACATGGATGTCGACCCGTACAGCTTCGTGTCGGCGCTGACCGGCGTGCTGGCGCAGCGGCTGGTGCGCGTCAACTGCGTGCACTGCAGCGAGCCGGTGACGGTTGGCGAACAAGCATTGCAAGAGGCGCTGATCGACCCGGTACGCATCGAGGGCCGTGTGCTGAAAGCGGGCCGCGGCTGTGGCAAGTGTCGCGGCACCGGCTTCAAGGGGCGCAAGGCGGTTGGTGAGCTGCTGATGCTCGACGACGCGCTGCGCGAGTTGATCGTCGCCCGCGCGCCGGTGCGGCAAATCAAGGAGGCGGCGCGGCGCAATGGCACGCGCTTCCTGCGTGATGCGGCGGTCGAACTGTTCCTGGACGGGCTCACTACGCTGGACGAGGTCAACCGTGTCACGCTCGTTGCCTGATCGCCTGCGCGCCCTGCTGCCGACAGGCCGGCGGTCTGCGGTCGAGTTGCGACTCACCGACCCGCGACCAGAAGGCATCGAACAGCAGCTTGACGCGTTGGCGCTGCCTGCTGGCACCCGACTCACCTGCATCTTGGCGGGTGAGGGCGTGCGCTATCGGATCGTGCCATGGCGCGACGAACTGAGCCGCCCGGCACAGCGCCAACTGCTGGCCGAGCAATGCTTCCTTGAAGCCTATGGCGACGCGGCACGCGGCTGGACGGTCCGACAGCATGCGACCCGGTACGGCGCCGCGACGTTGGCGTGCGCCATCGACACCGCTGTGCTCGACCAGCTCACTGCGCAGTCGAAAGCGCGTCGCCTGACTCTCGCGAGCGTGCAACCGGCTCTGATGCAAAGCTACAACCTCGCGCGCCACACGATGTCGGCGGGCCTGCACTGGTTTGTGTCCCTCGACGCCGTCTCGACAACGCTGCTGCTGCAGTCACCGACCGAGCCACTGCTGGTGAAGCGAGTTCCGTCGTCTGCGCTCGACCTGTCGGACACGCTCGATCGTGAATGGTTCGCGCTGGGCATGGAGGCGCCCCCCTGTGCCGTCTATGTCGTGCGTTCGGGGTCGGACTCGGTTCCACTGCCGTCGCATCAAGGCGACGCATCCTCTTGGTCGTTCGTTGATCTGACGCCATCAGGCCCGGCCTCAACGGCGCCGCTCCCCGCGGCCATGCCCAAGGTTGTGACGGCATGACGACCGCCGCATTGCAGCTCGACTTTGCGCAACCGCCAGCCTCGCGCGTGCGATGGCTCGGCTGGCTGGTGCTGGCGGTGGCCGTGCCCGTGGTTGTTCTGACATCCGAGGCCTACAGCCGAGCCGACCAGACCTGGGAGCTGGCGCAAAGCCGACATGAGCATCTGCAGGGCCGCTTGAGGGCCGACAGTCCGCAGCGCAAGTTCGTGCCGCCCGACGCGGCGACGCTGGCCGCGATCCGGCGCGCCAATGCGGTGATCGATCAGCTCTCGGTGCCCTGGGCTGATTTGTTCCAGGCGGTCGAGGCCGCCGATGCGCGCGGGCTCGGTGTGCTGTCCCTGACGCCGAACGCGCGCGACCGGACCCTGCGTCTGGCAGGTGAAGCGCGTTCGATGGGCGAGCTTCTGTCGTATGTGGAGCGCATGGCCGCCCAGCCTGCGCTGCGGCAAGTTCACCTGCTGGGCTACAGCACGTCCGTGCGCGATGGCGTGTCGGTGGTCTCGTTCACCTTGGCGGCAACATGGCGACAGCCCTGACTCGGGCGCGCTGGCAGGGCGCGCAATGGCTGCGTGGCATCGGCCTGCCAGGCTGGGTCGGGCTCGCACTCGGGTTTCTCTGTGTGGTCTCCGCCTGGGCCCTGATCGAACCCATGCATACCGAAGCGCAGCAACTCGATGCCGAGAGCGATCTGCTGGCGCAACGCGCTGCGGCGCGCACGGCGTCGACCCCAGCAGCCGATTCGACGCCACAGCAGCAGCTGGTCCTGTTCGAGCAGCGCTTTGCGGGCGAGCGCACGATTGCGCCATCAGTGGCACGCCTGCAGGCGGCCGCGCAGCGGCGGGGATTCGTCCTCGACCAGGCCGAGTTCAAGCTGTCCAGCGAGACCGCCGAGCCCTTGGCGCGCTATTCGATCCTGCTGCCGATCAAGGCCGATTACCGAGCGCTGCGCCGGTTCAGCCACGATGCGCTGCGCGAAATGCCAGGTTTGGCACTCGATGAAGTGAGCCTGCGCCGCAGCGATCCGAAATCGCCGCTGCTCGACGCGCAGCTGCGCTTCGTGCTTTTCCTGACCAAGCCCCCGACCTCGTCGGCCAGTGTGGCGGTGGTGGGCTCGGCGAGCGTCGCCGCGGCCACTACGAACTGAGCAGGACGCGATGGCCGAGCTGAGCCCCGCGCGCAAGCGCATTGCCATCATGATCGTGGTCGTCGGCAGTGCCTTGATCGGTGAGCGCGTGGTCGCGCTGATGGGCGACGACGCCGAGGTGGTCGAGCCCAGCGCGAAATCGCCGACCCGCCTGCGTGCCAAGTCGCGCGACACGGCATCGAATGCCGCGCCCGACGCCTCGGCCGTTGGCGTGCAGCTCGGCCGGCTCGACGCGCGGCAGCGCTCACTGGCCGAAGATGCCGATGACGACAGCGCAACGCCGACGACCTTGTTCGACGCAGTGTCGTGGCAACCGCCTGCTGCCAAGGTTGCCGCCGAGCGGCCACCGGATCCTGTCGCACCGCCATTCCCCTATGCGTACCTGGGCGGCCTGTCGGAAGAGGGCGTGCGCACCACATTTTTCACCCAGGGCGACCGCGTCCTGCCCGTCAAGGCCGGCGACACCGTCGATGCGGTCTATCGCGTCGAGCAGATGAATGAGAAGAACATGACGTTGACCTACCTTCCGCTCAACGAGAGCCTGACCGTCACCTTCCGGAGCGGCAGATGAGCATGCTGCGCAGTCCACCTTCACGCGGGCGCTCGATCACCGGAGGCTGCCTCGCCTTGATCGTCGTTGTCGCGCTGACCGCCTGCGCACCAGGCAGCGAATTCGTGCGCCAGGGCCAGCAGCTGATCGACAAGGGCCAGGTCGAGGAGGGCCTGTCGCAGATCGAGAAGGGCATCGGCCTCGAACCTGACAACCGACAGTACCGGATGCTGGTGATTCGCCAGCGCGAAACACAGATCGGCCAGCTGCTGGTCAAGGCCGATGGCCTGCGCGACGGTGGCCAGCTGGAAGACGCTGCCGTGCTTTACCGCCGGGTCCTTGGCCTCGATGCTGGCAACCTGCGCGGGCGAACGGGTCTGGACGAAGTGGAGTCGCTGCGCCGCCAGCAGCAGCGTGTCGATGAGGCGCAATCGCTGATCGCACAGGACCGGCGTGACGAGGCGATGCAGCGCCTGCGCCAGGTGCTGTCCGAGAACCCGACCCATGTGCGTGCGCTGGCCTTGAAGCGCCAGATTGATGAACAGGCCGGACGATCTGCCGAGGTGCTGCCGCCCGCGCTGAAAGCCAGCCTGCGCAAGCCCGTCACGCTCGACTTCCGCGACGCGAACCTGAAGGCGGTGTTCGACGCGCTGTCGCGCACCACCGGCATCAATTTCGTGTTCGATCGCGAAGTGAAGCCCGACATCAAGGTCACCTTGTCGGTGGCCAACCTCAGCATCGATGACGTGGTGGGCGTGCTCACCGTCACCAACCAGCTCGAGCGCAAGGTGCTCAACGACAACACGGTGCTGATCTACCCGAACACCGCCGCCAAGCAAAAGGACTATCTGGACTTGAGCGTCAAGACCTTCTACCTGGCGAACGCCGAAGCCAAGACGGTGTTCACGATGCTCAAGACCGTGCTCAAGACCAAGGACTTGTACGCGGACGAAAAGCTCAACAGCCTCACGATGCGAGACACGCCCAACGCGATCGCGCTGGCCGGCAAGCTGATCGCGCAGCAGGACCTGGCCCAGCCGGAAGTGCTGCTCGATGTCGAAGTGCTGGAAGTCAAGCGCTCGCGCTTGACGGAGATCGGCGTCGAACCGCCGGGCAAGTTCACGCTGCTGAACATCGTGCAGAACCCGGCGACGGTGGTGTCCACCGCCACCGGCAACACCACGGTGCAGAACAACACGCTGACGACCACGCAGTTGACGGCGAATCGGCTGCGCGGTATCCGCGGCTCCAGCATCGGCATCGACAACCCGTCTGTGAACCTGCGCGCCGAGAACGGTGACACCAACATCCTCGCCAACCCGCGCATCCGGGTGCGTAACCGCGAGAAGGCGCAGATCCTGATCGGCGATCGCGTGCCGGTGATCACCACCACCGCCACAGCCAACGTCGGTGTCTCCGAATCGGTGACTTACCTGGATGTCGGACTGAAGCTGGACGTCGAGCCGAACGTGTTCCTCGACAACGAGGTCGGCGTCAAGGTCAACCTGGAAGTCAGCAACATCGTGCGTGAAGTGCGCAGCCGTTCGGGTGGCCTGACTTACCAGATCGGCACCCGCCTCGCGACCACCACGCTGCGCCTGAAGGATGGCGAAACCCAGGCCCTGGCCGGGCTGATCAGCGACGAAGACCGCCAGGCGGCGACCGGTCTGCCCTGGTTGATCGACTTGCCGGTGCTCGGTCGCTTGTTCTCCAGCGAGAAGAACGACCGCAGCAAGACCGAGATCGTGCTGCTCATCACGCCGCGTGTGGTGCGCAACCTGGCCATTGCCACGCCTGATCGCAATGAGCACCTGGGTGGTACCGAGGCCGCGGTCGGCGCACTGCCACTGCGCATTCAGGGTGCAGGAAAGTTGGCGATGCCGGCGGGCGGTGGCGCGCGTCGCACAAGCGATGCACAGAACACTGAGCAAGTTCAAACGCCAGAGCCAGAGCCGGTGCCCGATGTGCCACCGCCGCCACCTCCCACTTCGCCATGACATCGCTCGCCATCTCCGACGGTCGAGCTGCCAATCGGCGCGCCCTGGCCCCCCGCGCTCGTGGCTTCACGCTGATCGAGTTGTTGATCACCGTCGCCATCCTGGCGATGCTGGCCGGTGGTGCGATGAGTCTTGCCAGCCTGGCGGTTCAGCGCACTCAGGAGCAGGAATTGCGCAGTGCGTTGCGGCAGATCCGGGAGGCGATCGATGCCTACAAGGTGGCAGCCGACACCGGGCGCATTGCGAAGGCTGCCGACGCGTCGGGCTACCCGCCGACGCTGAGCGCATTGGTCGAGGGTGTGCCCGATGCCGGCAGCCCACAGGCGAAGAAGCTCTACTTCATGAGGCGCCTGCCACGCGATCCGATGGCCGATCCGGCACTGCCGGCAGATGCGTCATGGGGCCTGCGCAGCTACGAAAGCGACGCCAGCAACCCACAGCCCGGCCCCGATGTGTTCGATGTGTATTCGCTGTCGCCGAAGACCAGCATCGGCGGTCGGCCGTACCGTGAGTGGTGAGCAGCGTGCATCTCAGGTCGACGCGGTTGACCCGCACAACGGGCTTCACCCTGATCGAGTTGATGGTGGTGATGTCCATCATCGCGACCCTGCTGACGCTGGCCTTGCCGCGCTATTTCAACAGCGTTGAACGCAGCCGCGAAGCGGTGCTGAAGCAGGACCTTCACATCATGCGCGACGCGATCGACAAGTACCTCGCGGATCGTGGCCGCTATCCGCAGACCCTGGACGAACTGGCGGAAAAGCGCTATCTGCGCAGCGTCCCGCCAGACCCCATCACCGAAAGCTCATCGACCTGGATCACCTTGCCACCGCCGGAAGGTGAAGTGCGCGAAGGCGTGTACGACGTGCGCAGCGGAGCGCCCGGCAACAGCCTCGATGGCGAACCTTATGAAAGCTGGTGATTGACGTGCCGCTAACGGCGCGATCCGGGGGTGCCGTTAATCAACAAACTGTCACTATCGACGTTTACCGTCAGGGACTTACACAAAGTGCCAATGCGTGACGTTCCTCGCTCGCGCTGCGCATGTGTATACGAGGATGTTCCAACGTGAGTGAAACCCCCAGGCTGAATGACGCCGATCGCGGCCGATACGCAGATGCGGTCGAGGCGTCGTTCCTGGTGTCGAGCCGACAACAGTTCTTTGTCTGGAGCCAAAGTTCTGTTCAGGCGCTGATCCCTCATGAAATCCTGATCTGCGGCATCGAAGATGGCTCCCGACAGGGCATGTCAGTGCATCGATTCACCGCCAGCCGGTACTTCCGGCAGGAACACTTCGACATCGTCGCCGACCCGATGACCGGCTTGATGCCGCGGCTGATGGCTGTCGCGGAAGGCAACCGATCCAGCGTCATCTTCTGTCCCTTCGCCAGCGGCAAGTCGGCAGATGACGAACTGCTGACGCTGGTGCGCGGCAACGAGTTGAAGAACCTGGCCGCGCAACTGGTGAGGGGTACGCGCGGCAAGTACGAGGCTTTCTATGTGTTCTCGCGGCTGTCGGGACAACTCGACGAACGCCTGGGCTACATCATCGAGTTGCTGGTGCCGCACCTGCACAGTGCTTTCCTGCGAGTGCTGGCCGCCGAACGCGAAGCCGCCGGCTCCAATACGCAGCGCTCGGGTCGCCTGGTCACGCCCAGGCAGGAAGAGATCCTCAACCTCATCAAGAGCGGCAAGACCAATTCCGAAATTGCCGAGCTGCTGAGCTGCAGCCCCTGGACGATCAAGAACCACATCCAGGCGATCCTGCGCAAGCTCGACTCGAACACCCGCACGCATGCCATCTCGCGTGCCATGAGCCTGGGCATCCTGCACCCCGACTGACGATGCGCTGAAGCGCTCCTCCTGCTGACCGGCCCAGGGCCTGTCGGTGTCACCGGAATCCGTTCCGCTGGCATCGGCAGGCCCTGATCCATTGGCATTCCCGAACTGAAACACCACCGGCCCCGGACTAGCTATTTCGGGTCGTTAGTGCCGAGTTATCTTCTTGGTGTCGTCATGGTGCCGTTCTAGTATTCCTTTGCCATCTCTTGGGTGGGGGCTAGGTAACGGTGTGGTGCCATTTATCAACGCTTTCGTGGAGAAACGCTGTGGATGTTGATTTGTTCATCAAGAAGATGCCGCGGGTGGTGAAGGACTTGATCAGCCGCGAGGCTTTCGAAAACCGCCGGTCGGTCAATCAGGAGGCCATCGCCTTGCTTGAGGAGGCGCTGCTACTTCGGGTCGGTCATGCCGGCCAGAAGCGCAAGCAAATCGAGGCAGTGTTAGAGGGGTATGCCGGCTCGAACAGTTCGTCGAGATCGGCCATTTAAAGATCGAAGGCCGCGTGCGCCGGACCCGCTTCGGGGTCCGGCGCGCGCGGCCGGTTGATCCGATCCATCAAGGTTTCACATGTTCAATACGGTCAAGACCCGTCTTCTCGTCGTGATGGCAGCGCTCGTGCTGATGCCCGCCGTGTCGGCCGCATCCATGGTCAGCGTGAGCAGCACGCAAGGCCACGAAGCACTGAAGCTTCCAGACTTTCTGGCGCCCATCGCCAGCCAGTCCTTGAGGTCCGCATCGGTGCCGCGCATTTCGTTCATTGCCGCCTTCGCGTTGCCGAAGTTCGTGCCCTCGCATGCGGTGCCTCGCTATCCGCTGTCAGGAAGCCTGCGCCGCGGCCTGGACATCTCTTTGTGGAATTTGATGGCCGCAGTGAACGCCCAAAAGCGAGGCGACTCGTTCGATCTCGCCGAATTCAGGGTGGCGGTGCTCCCGTTGTCGCAAACCAATGGCGCTCCGGTCTCGGCTGTGCCGCTGCCGCCGGCCATTTGGCTGTTTGTGATGGGTCTGCTGGGGTTGGCGGGCACGCGCATCACCGGAATGACGGGCGGTGGTAGCAGGGCGGGCAAGCCTGCGCCCGCACGCGACCGATCACCAGGCTTCGGCGGAGCCGTTCCCGCATGAAACGCGTCCACCTTTCCGCCGTGGCATCCCCGACATCCTTGCGAAAGAGCCGAATGAACATCCGATCGATCGTTTTCGCTGGAAGCCTGGCGCTGTGCGCCGGTGGTGCCAGCGCCGCGTTTGTCGAACACAGCACCGTTCTCGCGTCGAATCCGACGCCGTTTTCGACGACGTTTTCCGTTCCACTGTTCAACAGCAGCCTGGGGACGCTGAATGGCGTGACCCTGTCGCTGGCGTCGAACATCGTTGGCCGCATTGACGTCTTCAACAACCTCAGCACGTCGCAGGGCTTCACCAACGCATTCGCGGCGATACCGGTCACGGTGACATCAAGCACGCCGGATGCGACCTCAGTCACCGCGGTCGCCACCGCCTTGTTGGCAAGCGGTACCGCGACACCGGGTTTCCCGATCAGCTCGTTCCCGGGGATTTCTGTAAGCGCCTCCAACTCGGTCAATGTGTTGCCAGTGAACTTCGCCTCCTACATCGGCGTGGGTGGGGGCAGCGCGCTGTTCACGGCGAGCAGCACGGGCGGCACCTATGGCGGTACGTCAGTACCGGGCCTGTTCTTCGGCGGCTCGGCGGTGGCTGATGGATCATTCACGGTCCGCTACGACTACGACGCAGTCTCGGCTGTGCCTGTGCCGGCATCCGCACTGTTGTTCGGCTCGGGGCTTGTCGCGCTCGGCGCTGTCTGGCGCCGCAAGCGCGCTTGAGGCCATGCATCTGAGCACCACCAGAGCGCGCCCCAGGGGCTTCACCTACCTCGGGGTGCTGTTCCTCATCAGCGTGCTGGGGATCACTGCCTCCGCGGCCAGCGTGGTGTGGAATATCGCGGCGCAGCGCGATGCCGAGCGCGAACTGGTCTTCATGGGCCGTCAGTTCGCCGCTGCCATCGAAAGCTATCGGGCGCGTTCGACGGATCCCGTGCTCACTTATCCACGCCAGCTCGAAGACCTGCTGCGCGATGACCGCAGCATCACCCCGCGACACCACTTGCGCCGCCTCTATGTCGACCCGATGACCGGCGACTCGAAATGGGGGCTGATCCGCTTGCCGGACGGTGGCATCGTCGGCGTGCACAGCCTGTCTGATCGCAAGCCTTATCCGCGCGCCTTCGTGGTCGCCGGGTTTCCGGCGCCTTCGTCGACCTCGTATCAGGAATGGCGATTCGTTGCGCCGAGCGCGGCCGATACGGTGGCAGCGATCACGGTGCCCAAATCGGGGGCCTCGCGGTAGCCCCTCTGCCGCTTGGCCTCGACGAATTGTCACGATGTGACGAAATAATGCATTAATGGCCGTTTCCCGTCGTCATGGATTTCCGTCGCCGTCAGCCTGGCGACGTCTCGCTGCTTTCCTGTTGCTGTCCATCGCTTTCGGCGTGCACGCACAGGCAGATCCGCCCGCAGACCCTCCCACGCCTCGCTTCGACGTGTTCGAGTACCGCGTCGAAGGCAACTCGGTGTTGCCCCCTGAGCGCATAGAGCGCGCGGTCTATCCGTTCCTGGGGGAGCAACGCACGGTTGCCGACGTCGAATCGGCCCGTGTCGCGCTCGAGGCCGCTTACCGCAATGCGGGCTACGGCACGGTGGTGGTCGACACGCCCGAGCAACGCATCACCGACGGCGTGGTGACCCTGCAGGTATTGCAGGCGCCGGTGTCACGGCTTCGCGTGGTGGGCGCGCAGTACTACTCGCAAGGCCGCATCCTCGACAAGGTGCCTGCGCTGGCCGAAGGCACGGTGCCCAATTTCAATGTGGTGACCGAGCAACTCGCCACCGTCAACCGCTCGGCCGACCGCCGCGTCACGCCATTGCTGCGCCCGGGCAAGGCGCCCGGCACCACCGAAGTCGATTTGACGGTCGAAGACAAGTCTCCGCTGCACGGGAGCCTGGAGCTCAACAACCGCTACAGCGCCGACACCACCAAGAGCCGCCTGCAGGCCTCGCTGCGCTACGACAACCTGTGGCAGCTCGAGCACAGCATTGGCGTGCAGGTGCAGGTATCTCCGGAAGACACCGACGAGGTGAAGGTGTTCTCTGGCACCTACACCGTCCCTACGGGATCGGGCCTGCTCATCGCCTCGGTCATCCGCTCGGACAGCAATACCGTCTCCAGCGTGGCCGGCACCTCGGTGTTCGGTATCGGCAACATCTACGGGCTGCGCAGCATCATCCTGCTGGAAGGCACCGACACGATGTCGCACTCGGTCACGCTCGGCGTCGACTACAAGGACTTCAAGGAAAAAACCCTGTTCGGCGCCGACCAGGGCTTCGACACGCCCATCAGCTACCTGCCCTTCAGCGCCGCCTACTCCTCAACGCTGAGCGACAAGAGCGGCTACTGGCAGTTCGGCGGCGGCATCACCTTCGCCATCCGCGGACTGGCCAGCAAGGAGCGGCAGTTCGAGGACAAGCGCTTCAAGGCGCAGAGCAATTTCGCCATCCTCAAGCTCGACGCGGCGCGCACCCATAACCTGGGCAACGGCCTCACCCTCTTCGGAAAGATCGAAGGCCAGCTGACCGATCAGCCGCTGATCAGCAACGAGCAGTTCGTGGCCGGCGGCGTGGACAGCGTGCGCGGCTACCTTGAAGCCACCCAAGTTGGCGACAAGGCCTTGCGCGGCAGCCTGGAGCTGCGCTCGGACAACCTGGCGCCCGCGACCTGGAGCCCCTGGCTGGGCGACCTGCGCACCCATGCCTTCTTCGATGGCGCGGCGCTGTGGCTCAACGATCCGCTGCCGGGGCAGACTTCCAACTTCCGGCTCTTCGGCACCGGCTTGGGCCTGCGCCTGAAGGCGCGCGACGCGGCCAGCGTCTCGCTCGATCTCGGGTGGGCGCTGCACGACTCCGGAAGGACGAATAAGGGCGACCTGCGGCTCCAGGTCAGCGGCGTGATCGAGTTCTAGCCCGGCATCAGCCCCATGGCCAAACCACGCAAAACCGCGCGCCCGGTCGCCCCACTGGCGCCGCTGAGGCTTCAGGCCCGGCCATCTGTCGGCCCGATGCTTCTGGTCGAAGCACAACAGTTGCTGGTCGCAGGCGAGCACGACAAGGCCGGTCGTCTGCTGCAGATGGCGCTTGGCCATGCAGATCTGAACCCGGAGGCAAGCAACCTGCTGGCCATCTCGGCGCTGATGCGTGAGCAGGCGGCAGACGCCCTGCCGCACGCTCGGCAAGCGGTGGCGGCGCGGCCTGGCGATGCGCGCTACCAGTTCACGCTGGGTCGCGCGCTGAAGGCCCTGGGCGACCTCGCGGCTGCCGAGGCCGCCTACCGGCAAGCCCTGGCACTCGCGCCAAGCTACGTCGAGGCGATGGTCAGCCTGGGCATCGTGCTGAAGAACCAGGAGCGTATCGACGAGGCGATCGATCTCTACGAGGCGGCGCTGCGCCTGCAGCCTCGCATGGTGTCCGCCTTCGCCAACCTGTCGAACGCACTGGCCTTGCGTGCCGAGAAGAAGGCAGCGGAGACTTTCGACGAAAGGCCTGACGAGGACAGCCTGGACGCTGTCGGCCGCGCGGTGGCGCTGGACGTGAAAAATGCCACGCTGCACCGCAACTATGGCGTGCTGCTTGAACGGGCTGGCCGCCACCGAGAAGCGCTCGCGGCTTACACCGAAACGCTCACACTCGACCCCACCGATTTGGAGTGCTGCCTTCGACTGGGGGCTGCGCTCACCGGCATTGGCGACACACGCCTGGCGCGCGAGACCTACAAGAAGTGGCTGGAAGCCAACCCGCCTCAGGCGCCGGTGATGAGGGCGCTGGCTTGGCTGCTCACACGCGATGGCGAGGTGGATGTCGCGCTCGACTGGTCCGAGAAGGCGCTCGCCCTCGACCGAGATGCCAATGCGTTGCTCAGTCTTGGCTCGACACTGATGCAGATGCGCCGGCTGGAAGAGTCTCTCGCGCACTGCCGCGAAGGCATTGAGATGAGCGGTCGTCGCCCAGACGCCTACTCGTCGCTGCTGCTTGGCATGAATTACCTGCATGAAGACCCTCGTGCGATCGCAGATGCTCACGCCGAGCTTGCAAGCCGCTTGCCAGCTGCACCCGAGCGGCCACAGCGCCCGGCTGGAGAGTCGCGACCGGCCCGGCTGCGGGTCGGATATGTCTCGGGCGACTTCGTGCGGCACTCCGTCTCGTTCTTCACCGCAGGCCTCATCGAACGGCACGACAAGGAGCGTTTCGAGGTCTTTTGTTACCACACCAACCCGCGCGTCGATCCGGTGACCGAACGCTTCAAGGCGTGCGCCGACAGGTGGGTCGCCTGCGATGGCCTGTCCGACGATGCTCTGCGCCGCCGAATCGTGGCCGACGAGATCGACGTGCTCGTCGACCTGTCAGGCCACACGGCGCACACCCGCTTTCTCATGTTCGCCAAGGGCGCCGCGCCAGTCCAGGTGGCCTACCTCGGCTACCCCACGATCAGCGGGGTGCCGGCCATGGATTTCCGCATCACCGACACTGCGATCGATCCCGGCCAGCCGCTGAATCCTGATGACCCAGGCGACCAGCCGGCGCTGCCGCACGACCGGCCGTTGCGGCTGACTCGCAGCATGTTCTGTTACCGGCCCGACACTCCCACGCCACTCGCACCACCGCCAGTGCTGGCCAGGGGGCACATCACCTTCGGATCATTCAATAACATTGCCAAGGTCACAGACCACACCCTGGCGCTGTGGGCCGCAGCGATGAACGCTGTGCCTGGCTCGCGCCTTCTGCTGAAGGCCACCGCCATGGCGCAAGCCAGCAACAGCGCCAGCATCGTGGACTTCATGGCCGAGCGCGGTATCCACGCCGATCGCCTGCAGCTTGTGGCCTGGATGGCCGACAAGAACGGCCACCTTGACCTCTACAACCAGATCGACATCGCACTCGACACTTTTCCCTACAACGGCGCCACCACCACATGTGAAGCGCTGTGGATGGGTGTGCCGGTCATCAGCCGCCGCGGTGCCACCCACACCTCGCGGATGGGGGCTTCAGTGCTGGGCGCCATTGGGCGCCCGGATTGGCTGGCCGACTCCGATGAGGCGTTTGCCTGCGCCGCAGCGCGCCTAGCCGCTGATACTCAGGAACTGGCCGTGTGGCGCGCTGGATCGCGCCAGCTTCTGCAGTCCAGCGAACTGTTCGACGCCATCGGCTTCGCACGAGCTTTCGAGGCGGCGCTCGACGAAGCTTGGGCGAGGCGGCGCGTCGAGGTTGCGCCGAGCGCCCAGGCGGAGCCGGCATGAGCGGGATCCACGCCAGGGACCTCTCTGCCAGTGTCCTCGCGGAGCTGATCCCCGCGCAGGCTCTGCATGAAGCCGATAGGTTGACTGAGGCCGAAGCTGGCTATCGCAAGGTGCTGGGCTTGGCTCCGCGGAATTTCGTCGCGCTCCACGGCCTGGGTTTGATCGCACTGGGTCGAGGCGAGCTTGAAGAAGGTCTGCAATGGCTCCGCAAGGCACTGGCGGCCGACGCGCAGCATGCCGACGCCTGGCTCAATCTCTCTCGCGCCGAGCTGATGATGGGTCGTCCCGATGCGGCCCTCACTGCCGCTGACCGCGCCAGGGCGCTGCGCCCGCAGGATGCGGCGACTCACATGGCCCGCGCGGCGGCACTGACGCACGGGCGCACGCCTGAAGAGACGCTTGTCGTGTGGGAGCAGACGCTGCAGCAGATCCCTGAGCACGCCGAGGCTTGGAACGAACTGGGTGCTGTGCAGCGCGGCCTGGAACAGTACGACGCCGCGCTCGAGAGCTTTCGGCGAGCCCTGCAGGCCGATCCTGCCCACCGCCTGGCGCTGAACAACTTTGCCCAGGTGATGCAGCACTTGCACCGCTACGAAGACGCCGCGCTGGTGTACGAGCGGCTCTGGCAGGTCTGGCCGGACGCGCCATTTGCTGCCGGGCACATGCTGCACTGCAAGATGATGATCTGCGACTGGCTGCAGTTCGATTCTCTCTGCCAGCGCGTGCAGGCCGAAGTCGACGCCGGCCGGACCGCCGCGTCACCCTTCGGCCTGCAAGGCTGGTGCACTTCGCCGGCCACGGCGCGCCGGGCGGCAGAGACCTTCATCCGCAGTTCCTTTCCGGACCGCGCGTCCGAAATGCCGCCGCCCGTCGTGCATGCCCGTGGCCGCGACAAGATCTGCATCGGCTATGTCTCCGGCGAGTTCCGCCACCAGGCCACATCCATCCTCATCACCGAGCTGCTCGAACTGCACGATCACAGCCGCTTTGAGGTGGTGGCCTTTGACAATGGCCACGACGACGGCAGCCTCTTGCGCCGGCGCATCGAGGCGGCGGTGGACGCACTGGTGCCCATTGCCAGGCTCGAGGCCCTTCCCGCAGCCCAAGCGGTGCGCGAGCGGGGTATCGATGTGCTGGTCAATCTCAATGGCTTCTTTGGCCATATGCGCACCGACCTGTTCAGCCTGCGGCCGGCGCCGGTGCAGGTGAACTACCTCGGATTTCCCGGCACCATGGGTGCGCCGTTCATGGATTACCTCGTCGCCGACCGTCTGGTGATCCCGGAAAGCAGCCACGCCCACTACAGCGAGGCCATTGTCACGTTGCCCGATTGCTACCAGCCCAACGATCGGCAGCGCAGCATCAGCCCGGACGTGCTGACGCGGCGCGACGTCGGACTTCCCGACACCGGCTTCGTCTTCTGCTGCTTCAACAACACCTACAAGCTCACGCCGCAGGTCTTCGCGGTCTGGGCGCGGTTGCTGAAGCAGGTACCGGGTAGCGTGCTCTGGTTCTTTGGGTGGGTGCCCGAAGCCGCTCTCAACCTGGCCGGTCATTGCCGCGACCATGGCATCGAATCCGGGCGCATCGTCATGGCACCTTTCTGGCCGCTTGAGCGGCACCTTGCGCGCATCCGACTGGCCGACCTCTTCCTCGACACCTGGCCCTACAACGCCCACACCACCGGCAGCGATGCGTTGTGGGCCGGCCTGCCGGTGCTCACCTGCACTGGCGACACCTTCCCCAGCCGGGTGGGTGCCAGCTTGCTGTCGGCCGTGGGGTTGCCTGAGCTCATCACGCACTCGCTCGCGGATTACGAGGCGCTGGCGCTGCGGCTGGCGCGAGAACCGGCGCTGCTGGGCGGTCTGCGGCAGCGCCTCGCCTCGAACCGCGCCAAGGCACCGCTGTTCGACACTCCGCGACTGGCTCGCCATATCGAATCTGCCTACGAGGCCATGGTTGCGCGCGCGCGCGCTGGTCAGCTGCCTGCGCCACTGCGGATCGGCGCGTCGGGCACCGTGGGTTGAGCTTCGACCTGATTGAGCGGCCCTCAGCGCCGGACCACCCCTAAGGCCTAGTCCGTACGGGCTATGAATGCAGCCCCTGAGCTACGTGCCCATGTCACGCTGCCGGCCTATTCTCCTGCGGTGTAAGGGCGGTTCTAGGCGTGCGCTGGGTTCCTGGATTCCAGCGCAAGGACTAGGCCAAACGAGCTACGAAGTCAGCGATCACGCACACACGCACGACACGCTGGATTTCTAAAGTAACGACATCAGCAAGGCAGATTGAGGTCGGGCTTGCCTGATAGGGGAGATCAAGGGCTTTCCAACCCAAGCTCCTTGCTTGACAGACATTTTTCTAATTCAACCCAGGAGAGACTTCACATGAAATTCAATCTCAAGACTCTGGCCATCGCCGCTGCGCTCGTCGCTGCCGGCAGCGCCAACGCAGCATTCCAATCAAGCGCAAGCGGCACGTTTGCCGTGCTTGCTTTCGATACCGTCACCGGTGACTACTACCTGAGGGACACCGGCTTCACCCTCAACACTTTCCTGCCGAACAGCGGCTCATCAATCACCCAAGCAAACGAAGTCACAGGGGGCGCGACCTTCGACAAGACGCCGGCAACGGGTCTGCTGCTCGACAAGACGACGACAACCAGCTTTGCGGATGCCTCCTTCTCCTCTTGGCTCACCGGCAAGGCGAATGTCAAATGGACCGTGATCGCAGCTGATACCAGTTCGAACACGACTGGCAACCGTCGCCGGCTGGTGGCAGCCATCGACGAAAACGTCAGCCCCACCACGGTGACCAACAGCGCCGTGAATGCGGGAACGATTGCCACGACAGGCTTCAACGACGCCGGATTCGGCCTGTCCACGACGGGCACATTCAATGTGGGGCAGTTGGCCTCTGCGAACGGCAACTACATCAACCAGACTGGCCTGACCACTGCAATCGGCTCGGAAGCCAACCTGTACTACTGGACGTGGTCTGGCAACACGGCAAACGGGTCTGCGGCAAACCAGCAAATCTTCAGCAACGTTAATGGTTTGGCTACGGTGCAGTTGGCCAGCAACGGCGATTTCACTTACACGGCTCTGGCCCCCGTCAGTGCTGTGCCGTTGCCTGCTGCCGCTTGGCTGATGGGCGCTGGTCTGGTGGGTCTGGGCGGCATGATCCGCCGCCGCAAGGCCGCCGCGCAGGCCTGACGCTGCCCGCCTCGTCCTGAGGCTCTCTCCTGCCTTGTTCACCGGGGAACGCGAGTTCCCCGGTGCAGGGCGGAGCCATGACTGACAGATCTATCTACACCTTCAATCCTTCTGAGGACACCTCCATGAAACTCTCAAAGATTTCCCAAGCCGTCGGCGTGATTTGCGGCGCACTCGCTTCGGCCTCGGCCTTCGCGCTGCCTGCCAGCTCGTACACGAACACCGATGAGGTCACTGGCGACACGTTCAACATCCGCATCTCCGGTGCGACCGCGCAGGACAATGGCGTGCTGGGCTCTGCCCTCTCGTATTGCACCGCTGGATCGCTGCACCGTTACCAGCTGACGACCAACAATGTGGTGTTCTTCTGCACCCCCGACGTCGGCGCCGGCGCAGGCCAGATCAACCTGCCAGTCACGGTCCCGGCCAAGACCAAGCTCGCCATCTACAAGTACTCGGTTGGCGGCTCCGGCGCCGGTGTGGACCCGGTGAACCTGGCTTCGACCCTGGCCTTCCTGGACCTCGCCAAGCTGGCCACCGCACCGGCCTGTACCGGTACCAACGCTGCCACCAGCACGGTTGATTTCGATGGCACCGGCCCCCTGGCGACCTACGTCAACGTGGTCTGCAACACCGTTGCTACCAGCGGCGCCTTGGCGACCTCCGCCACCAGCACGTTGCTGACCTCCGGTCGCGTGTCGTACATCGGGCTGTCAGACGTCGAGCCGGGCTTCTTCACCAACACCACGACCAACCTGGCCTCAGAGCCGCTGAGCGCGTTGATCTTCGGCGTGCCGGTGACCACCAACATCCGCAATGCCCTGCAGACGCAGCAACTCGCCACTGCGGTTCCGAAGATCGGTAACCTGGCTGCCGGCTGCGTCGGCTTGGATACGCTGGACTGCATGCCCTCGCTCACCCGCGGGCAGCTCACTTCGGCCTTTACCGCTGCCGGCCAGACCTGGGCCGGTATCGGCGTGACATCAGGCCTCGCGAACGACACCATCTACGTGGCTCGCCGCGTGGATTCGTCGGGTACGCAGAAGACCTTTGAAGCCTTGGTGGCGCGCACTGGCAATGGCCAGCCGGCATTCAAGAGCTGCCCGGGCGGTACGGTGGACCCATTCGTGACGCCCGATAGCGGCACCACCACGGGTGACGCGGCGGCAGTCTGCAATCTGGCTGACAGTGCTGATCCGACCGCTCCAGCGGTGTTCGCGGGCTCCGGCGGCGGCGACGTGTCGACCTGCATGAACAACCACCAGACGCAATTGCGCGGTGCGATCGGCATGCAGACCGGCGAGGTCAAGCCGGGCGCGAGCGGCTGGCGCTTCGTCAAGGTGGACGGCAATGCGCCGATCCACGCCGATGTGGCTGCGGGCAAGTACCAGTTCTACACCGATGCCTCGATCAACACCCGTACGGGTGCCACCCTGCCGACGGCCACCGCTCTGGGCTACGCGGCTTTCCTGACCCGCTTCAAGAGCGATATCAAGAACCCGACGATCATCAACCTGATCAACGGCTCCGACCAGACCTTCGGCAAGTCGGGTCTGATGGCTTCGTTCACGACAGGTGGCACTCCCGACTTCACCGGCGCCACGCCTGTGAACCCGTGGAACCGCCTCGTCGGCGGATCTGCGATCGATAACTGCCAGGCTCCGAAGGCTCCGTTCTAATCGGAATCAGCATCCTGTTTCCCACTCCCCTTCGGGTGGTGGGAACAGCGTGAGGCCAGCGCCCTAACGGGTGCTGGCCTTTTTACATGCGCGAAGCCTGCGCAGTTCCAACCCCCCCTTATTCAAGGCCATGAGCGCCCCATTCACCATCAGCCGTCGTCGACGGGGTTCGGATCGTCGTTCCCGACGACCTCAACAAGATCACGACCTACATGCTGCTGGAGCAACAAGACTGGTTCGAGGACGACATCCGGTTTCTCCGCCAGGTGTTGCAGCCCGGCCAGCAGGGCATCGATATCGGCGCCACCTTCGGCCCGATCACAGGTAGCACCGAGTCCCAGGTCAACCCCTCAACCCGGTGGGTGCAGGCGGGGCGAAGTGTCACGAAAACTTCGGACAATCTTTCGAGATAACTCCGGCCCGTGTGAGCTATTGCGGCTCAAGTCGGGGGTAAACATACCTTGCCATGAAATCCACCAAGCTCCAGGCCCTGTCCCTTCGCTTTCCGCGTGCCACCACCAGTTGCAGCCTGCTGGTGCTGGCCGCGCTGGGCCTGCTGAGCTACCTGCCGCAGGCGCGGGCGCAGACCAAGGCGCTGCCGCCGGGCACGTTGCCGGTGCTGCGTGGCGTGGTCTCGGGCCAGGCTACGTTTCAGGCCCCCACACCGGGTAGCGCCCGCCCGACGCTGACCATCAACCAGGCCACGCAGCGGGCCATCCTCGACTGGAATTCGTTCAATGTGTCCCGCGACAGCGAGGTGCGCTTCAACCAGCCCAGTTCCACGGCCTCGGTGCTCAACCGCATCTACAGCGCCGACCCGAGCGTCATCCAGGGCCGCATCTCGGCCAACGGGCAGGTGCTGCTGATCAACCAGAACGGCATCCTGTTCGACCGCGGCGCGCAGATCAACATGCAGTCGCTGGTGGCCTCCACGCTCAACATCAGCAACGACCGCTTCAACAGTGGTGCGATCACCACCGGTGGCCTCACCACGCCCGCCTTCGCCGGCGGCTACGACGCTCAGGGCAACACCCTGCCCGGCAGTCTGCCCCCAGGCAGCATCACCCTGGGCGGTTCAGGCACGGCCCCTCTTCCGAGCCTGGAGGCCCGGCCCGGCGGCTCCATCATCCTGGTGGCGCCGCGCATCGAGAACCAGAATGCGCTGATCACTGCACCCGACGGGCAGGTGATCCTGGCGGCAGGTGGCAAGGTTTACTTCGCCCTGCCCGACGACAGCGACACGACGCTTCGGGGCCTGCGGGTGGAGGTGGAGGCGCCCGAGGGGAGTTCTGTCAACCTGAGCAGCCTGATCCGCAACCTGGGCACGATCAGCGCAGATCGCGGCAACGTGACCCTGGCTGGGCTGGCTGTCAACCAGGACGGCCGCGTGTCGGCCAACACCGCTGTGCAGGCCAACGGCTCCATCTACCTGCAGGCCCGAAGCCAGGCCACGGCCACGGCCGCGGCACAGGCTGGCACGGTGAGTTTCGGACGCGGCAGCGTGACCGAGGTGCTGCCAGACACTCGCGACCGTAGTTCCATTCCGGAGAGCGAAAGCTTCGCCGCTCGGCGTGGCGTGATCCAGGTCGACGGCGGGCGGATCGAGAACCACGGTGCAGTGAAGGCGGCCGGCGGGCGCATCGCACTGAACGCGGTAGACGCTTCAGACCCGTCGTCGGCCCGCGTGTACCTCGGTGAGGGGAGCGTCACCAGCGTGGCCGGCAACTGGGCCGACCTCGCGGCCGAAAGCAACCTGCTGACTTTCCGCGTGACCTCCAACGAATTGAAGGACTCACCAGACCAGAAGAACGGCGTGCTGCGCGGCGCCACTGTGACCGTGGATCTGCGCAGGTCCAACCCGATCTTTGACCTCACCGGGTACATCAACAGCAAAGCGCGCACGGTCAGCGAGAAGACGGCTGTCGGCGGCGAGCTCAGCGTGAACTCTGGTGGGGCAGTGATCCAGCGCGCGGGCGCGACGCTGGATGCCTCGGGCGGTGGCTACCGTTATGCGGCCGGGGCGGTAGATACGTCGCGGCTGCTGGGTAACGATGGCAGGCTGTACGACATCGGCACGGCAGCCAAGGACCGTTCGTACACGGCCGTGGCAGACACCTTCACGAAGACCTATGACCGGTGGGGGCAGACCGTCGCCCACCAGGGTCTGCTTTACGGACTGGCGCCGCGGGAAGCGGCCTATGTAGAAGGCAAGGCCGGCGGCAGCATCCTCGTGAACTCGGGCGCCGGGCTGGTACTGGACGGCACCCTGAAGGGCGGCTCCACCGTGGGGCCGAACCAGCTCGCGCGTGCGCCGCGCGGCGCCACGCTCAAGATTGGCAGCCTGAACAACGAGGGCACCGACTTTGTCGAAGGGCAACGCATCGGCAACGTGAGCTTCGGCCAGACCGCGGTCGATACCCTTGGAGCGGGCTTCGGCATCGACACCGCCTTGAGCCAGTCGCAGAAGGACCAGGTCAGGCTGGCCGCCAGCCAGCTGTTCGGCGCTTCCACGGTCGTCGCCGCCAACACGTTGCAGCAGACCGCCTTCGGCAGCGTGGAAGTCAACTCCAACGGCAAGGTCTTCGTGCCTGGCGGCGTGAGCATCGAAGGAGCGCCGGGCTCGTCGCTGCTGCTGCGTGCGCCGACGCTCGAGGTGGCCGGCTCGATCGATATGCCAGCCGGCCAGATCGCGTTGCGGCCCCAACGAACCGTTGCACCGATCGATACGGCGCAGAGCTTCGGCACCACGATTCGCAGCGGCGCGACACTGTCGACGAATGGGGTGTGGGTCAACACAGCCAGTGCAGACGGTTCCTACGTGGGTGATGTGCTGCCGACTGGACTCTTGAATGCAAATGGCAGCACCAGCTCCACCTTGAATGGCGGCAGCATCACGATTGCCGGGCCTGTTGATTCGACCACGCGCCTGGAGCGGGGCTCGACGCTCGACGTCGGCGGGGGTGCCGCGCTCGATCGCAGTCGCCGCGTGACCGGTGGCAACGGCGGTTCGATCAGCCTGACCAATGCCCTGTCCGCGGACCTGAGTTCCGACTGGCTGCAGGCCGATCTGAATGGCATTGCGCCCGGCAACGGCGGATCGTTGAACATCGGCACGCCGCGCGTCGTGATCGACGCGCTTGGCGCCAATGGCACGCTGCCGGCCAACACCACGCGCCTGTCTCCCGAATTGTTCGCGCAGTACGGCTTCGCCAGTTTCCAGATCAGCAGCAGCGAGGGCATTGAGATCCGTGCTGGAGCTGACCTGGTGGTGTCGCAGAAGAATCTCGTGATCGACCCGGTGGCGGCGTTGGCACTGACGACCGGCGGCGATCTGGCATCGGTGAGCCGCGTCGAACGCCGTCCAGACCACCTTCGCCAAGCGGCCAACCTGACACTGGCCACGACTACGACCGGCGCGGGCATCACGCCGGCCACACTCGGCCTCGCCGCCGACGCGTCGATCACCACCGACCCGCGTGGCCGCGTGACCCTGACGGCCAGTGACGGCATGCTGATCGATGGCCGCATCAGCGCCCCGGGAGGGAACGTGGCCCTGCGGCTGGCGGGCAATGGTTTCTTCAAGATACCCGACTTGACGCTCGGATCGTCCGCGGAGATTTCCGTGGCAGGGACCTTCGTGCCCAGTCCGAACGACAACGGGCTGGTGCAAGGCGCTGTGGTGGGTGCCGGCACGATTGCGCTGGAATCGGTCAACGCGGGCATCCTCGTGACGGCAGGCTCTCGGCTCGATCTCAGTGGCGTGTCGCAGATGGTGGACGACGTCGATCCGTCACGAGCGTCGGGCACGTCGCAGCGGCGGCTCGACGGCAATGCGGGCACGCTCGTGGTCAAGAGCCAGGAGACGGCGAGGCTCGAGGGCACGATATCGGCGGCCAAGGCTTCCGCGACCAGTGCCGGGGGCAGCTTCGCGCTGGAATTGACGACGCCGAACGGCCGCACCACACAGCCAGAAGAACGGCGAATCGTGATCACACAGCCTAGCACTTTGCCCGCTGCCAAAGCGGGTTTCGTGGATGCGGCGATCTCGGTCGACGCACTGCAGCAGGCCGGCTTCGACAAGCTGCGGCTGCTCGCCGAGAACAGCATCCGCTTCGACACCGACGCGACGCTGGCATTCGAGCGCGGGGTGCGGCTCGATGCTCCGCTGATCGATGTGTACAACGGTGCGCAGGTGAATGTGGCGGCAGCTGACGTGGAAATCGGGCAGTCTCTGGGGCCACGGGTTTTCCAAGGCGTGTCTTTCGAGGTGGAGCCCAACAGCATTTCGCCGGTGCTGGCCACGCGAGGGGGTGGCGGGCTGCTCACCGTGCTGGCAGAGCGTATTGATCTGTTCGGTTCCACCAGCGTGAACGGCGTCGCCGAGACGCGCCTGTTGGCGCAGGGCGACATTCAGCTGTCGGGCCGAAGGATCGACGGTGCCCCCGGCACGGTGGGGGGTCTCACGACGGCGGGGAATCTGTCCTTGACGGCTTCACAGGTCTATCCCAGCACACGGACCGATTTCTCCTTCAACGTCGTCGACCAGCCGTCGGGGACCGTGATCCCCGGCGGTGTGATCAGGGTGGCTCAAAGCGGCCGGGAGGTTGCAGACGTCTACTCCGCGGGCGGCAGGCTGACGCTCAAGGCCGACACCATCGAGCAGGGCGGCACGCTGAAAGCACCCCAGGGCGAACTGCGCCTGAGCGCTCAGTCCCGGCTCGAGTTGGCACCCGGCAGCCTGAGCTCGGTATCGGCCGATGGTCTGACCGTACCGCTGGGCACGACGTCGTCGGGCATCACTTGGGTGTATGCGGACGACGGATCATCCAGAAGCACCTTGACGCAGCCGAGCACGGTGAACAAAGGCATTGAACTCTCGGGCCGGGAGGTGGACGTTCGGCCGCAAGCCACTGTCAACCTCGCGGGCGGCGGCGAAGTGCAGGCCATCGAGTTCGTTCCTGGCGCCGGGGGGGCGACCGACACGCTGCTGAAGCCAAATACCTTCGCGATCATTCCGAAGTCCAGGCTCGGCAGCCTACCGGTAGATACCGACATTGCCTCGCGCCAGGACCTTGGCTTTGGGCCTCAGACGGCCAGTCGAGACACGAGCGTCTACAACAGCCTCTACATCGGCGCCGGCGCCGTCGTGCCCGAGGGCGAGTACGTACTGCTGCCGGGGCGCTATGCCCTGGTGCCGGGCGCCTTCCTGGTACAGCTGCAGACCGGCAGTACCTTCAGCAACATGAAGCCCGGCCAGACGACGCCATTGCTCAACGGACAAACGGTGGTGGCGGGATACCGCACCGCGGCCGGAACGAACGTGCGCGAGTCCACCACCGTCGGCGTGCTGGTTCGCCCCGGCTCCGATGCGCTGCGCGAGTCAGACTACACCTTGTCGGATTCAGCCTTCTTTGCCGATGCGGCCACGCGCGACCGCAAGCCCGTCCCGCGGCTTCCGATCGATGCGGGCCGACTGACCATCGCCGACGTGTCCGCGCTCACGCTCGATGGCAGCTTCCGGACGCAGGCGGGAGCGGTGACCGGCGCGACGGGCACCCGCACGGGTCGCTCCGCGACGGTCGATCTGAGCGCCGACCGCATTGCGGTGGTCGATGCAGTGGGGCAGGCCGGTATCGACGCCGACTACCTGCAGGTTAGCGCCGGCGGCATCTCGCGCATCGGCGGCAGCGTTCTGATCGGTGGCCGCCGCAGCGACAACGCCGACGGCTCGACGCAGATCACGACCGGCGCCAGCAGGGTGCTGGTGGCCAATCAGGCCGCGACCGAACTGCGTGCCCCGGAATTGCTGATTGCCGCCAGCGAAGACATCGAGGTTCGCGAAGGCAGCCTGATCACGGGCGCAGGTGTGGCCGCCGTTGGCGAAACGCCGACCTACCGCACGGAGTCCGGTGGTGCGCTGCTGAGACTCTCCAGCGGCCCGCAAGCTGAAGTGGACCGCGGCGGCTCGACCAACCGTTCGGTTGGCACCATCAGCGTCGCGCAAGGCGCCACGCTCCAGGCCGACGGTGCCCTGCTGCTCGATGCGACGAGCAGCACCCGTTCGCAGGGCAATCTGCTGGTGGGCCGCTCGACGATGGTCAACAACCAGACCAAACGGGTCGGTGGCGATCTGTCGCTGGCCTCTTCACAGGTAAGTCTGGGCCAGATCGACGGGATCGCCGGCCTTGACAGCGGGCTGGCGCTGTCCAATGCCAACTTGCTCGCCCTGACGTCGGTCGATTCGTTGACGATCAAGGGCTACGACGGCATCGACCTGTTCGGCTCCGCGGTGCTCGGCAGCACGGACCTCGGCAGGCTGACGCTGGACGCCAACGCGCTGCGCGGTCTGGCGGTGACAGGCGTGGGGCCGTCGGCGCCGACGATTGCGGCGCGCGAGGTCAGGCTTGTCAACACCGGGTCGACCGCGCCCTTGGCGTCGACCGAGTCGGTTGGCGAACTGAAGGTCAGTGCCGAGCGCCTGATCCTCGGCCAGGGCGACAAGACCATCAGCGGATTTGCTTCGGTGACCACCACCGCAGCCAGCGAAATCAGAGGTGAAGACCAAGGCAGTCTGCAGGTGGCTGCGGACTGGACTCTCCAGGCGCCTCGCGTCGGAGTGGCCGCAGGCGCAAAGCAGACCTGGCAGGCCGTCGACGGCCGCTCGGGCACAGCGGACTACCGGGCGATGACTGTCGAGAAGTCGGTGGGTGGCAGCGGCACGGCGGTGACCGACAGTCAGGCGGCTGGTGGGCGCTTGACACTCGAAGGTCGCAGTGTCGATGTCACGACGACGATCCAGGCCCGATCGGGCGAGATCGCGATCGCCGCGAAAGGCAGTGAAGCTGACACGGGCAGCGTGATGCTTGGTGCGGGCGCCATGCTCGATGTGCGCGGTGTGGCGAAGAACTACAACGGCAAACAGGTGGTTGCCGGTGCGGGCCGGGTGGATCTGGCCTCCGATGCAGGTGCCGTGGCGATCGCCGACGGGGCAGTCGTCGATGTGCGCGGCGTGGCTGGCGGCAGTGCCGGCAGCGTGCAGGTCGCGGCGCAGACCCTCGCGCTGGACGGATCGCTGCGTGGCGGCGCCGAAGCGGGCGGAGCCGGCGGCCGCTTTGAGCTTGATGCGGGCACGCTGGCTGAATTCAGCGACATCAACACAGCCTTGAATGACGGTGGCTTCAATGCGCGCCGCGATATCCGGGTTCGCAGTGGCGACCTGCGCGTTCAGAGCACCGACATGGTGACCGCGCGCGAGATCAGTCTGGCGGCAGACGCCGGCCGCATCGACATCGAGGGCACCCTGAACGCACGCACGGTGGATGGCGGCGCCAAGGTAGATGTCTGGGCGGCCAACGGCCTGGCGCTGACGGGCGCCCGGGTGTGGGCCGACGGCACCAGCACGAACGCTTCAGCGCAGGCACCTGCGGCCCACGGCGGGCAGGTGCGCCTGTCCACGACCAGTGGAGCACTGAGCTTCGATGCAGCGTCCGAGATCGACGTCAGGCCCGGCGTCAAGGGCCGGACCGGCAGCGTCACCTTCACCGTGGCCCGCAACGCCGCCAACGTGGTGGCGCCAGTGGCGCTGGCTGGTACGGTGCGCGGTGTGCGGGGCGGCAATGGCACCGCAGCCGACGTGGCGCTGCAGGCCCAGCGGGTTTACCAGGCTGCCGGCAGCATCAGCGCCTCCAGCATTGCCAGCTACGCCGCCAATCACGCCGCCTTCATTGCAGCTGCCAACCCTGCGCTCATGGCTGGCCTCAAGGGCGATGTGCGGGCGAGCGTACGAGGAGCGACCGAAATTCAGGCCCAGGGCAATTTGACCTTGGCGCAGCCGTGGGACTTGACCACGAGCCAGTGGCTGGCAGCCGGCGCCAGCGGCGCAGCGACGATCGGCCGGACGGGTACCCTTTCGCTGCGTGCCGCAGGTGACCTGACGGTGAGCCGAGCGCTCGGCAACCCGAACGACAACCTGTTGGCCGGCGACAGCTGGAACCTTCGGCTGGTTGGCGGGGCCGACCTGGGTGCCGCCAATCCGCTGGCGACCCAACGATCGCTGACGGCCCAGGCACTTGAGGGCGGAGCCGGGGCATCCAGTGGCAATGTCACCATCAGCACCGACGGCGGCAAGGTGCGCACGGGGACCGGCAGCATCGAAATCGCCGCGGCAGCGGATTTCCGGATGGATGCGCTGCGAAGCGTGGTCTACACCGCTGGCAAGATCGGGGCGGCCGACACCGAGGCGAACGGCAACAACCGCTGGGCGAAGGAGGGCGGCAGCATCTCGATTGCGGCCGGCCGCGATGCAGTGGGCAACTCCAACCAGTGGATCACCGAGTGGCTGCGCCGGCCGCGCACCAGTACCAGCGGAACGGCCAATGCGGATTGGTGGGCTTACCGACCGAACTTCCAGCAGGGCGTTGGCACCCTCGGCGGCGGTGATATCCAGCTCGCGGCGGGCCGAAACGTGGACGGTCTCTCGGCCATGCTGCCGACCAGCGGTCGGAACGTGGTGCAGGGCAGTGGCACGGTGCTGGACGTGCAGGGAGGCGGCGACCTTCGCGTCACGGCAGGCGGCGACGTCAAGGGCGGTTCCTACCTGGTCGGGCGCGGAACGGGACGCATCGAAGCCGGTGGTGCGGTGGGTTCGGGTGCCCGTACGCAGCTTTACCTGCAGGGGACCAGCAGCGGCGACGTGCCTGCCGAGGCGACCCTGCAAGTGGAGGCCGGCGGCACAGTCGCACTGCAGAGCGTGAACGATCCCACTGCGGTGTGGATGAACAACTCCCGCGCCGAGGACCGGACCTCGGCCGGCCTCCCGGCCAACTGCCTCGCCTGCGGCCCGAGCTTTGCCGGGACCGGCTCCAGCGTGAGGACATTCTTCAGCTATTCCGGCAACAGTGCCGTGGACGTGACCGCCAAGTCGGGAGATATCGTCCTCGGTAGCCAGCTCGCCGCAGCGCGGACTGTCGTGCCTTCGCAGGCCCTGACCAGCACTCAGCTGAGCGGGGCGGGCGCCTATCCTGCGTCAATCCGAGCTGCGGCGTTCGAGGGTGACATCTCGAACGACAGCTTCGAAGGCATCGTGTCCTTCCCATCGGCATCGGCGCAAGTTTCCGCGTTGGCCCAGGGCTCGCTGCGCGACCTCGCTTTCTCGGCTTCGGATCGACTTCCCTCGGCAGTACCTGGCGTGGCGCAACCGTCACGAGGCCCGCGCAGCTTGTCGGGTTCGGCCTTGCTCCCGGCTGCTAGCGAGGGCAGACTGGTGAACCGGAGCCCCGTGGACGGCTATGTGTTCGACCTCCAGGCGCTGACCGGCGATGTGGGGTCGAGTACCAGCAATACGGTGACGATGTCCCTGCCGGCCGTAAGCCGGGTCAGTGCAGGACGGGACATCGGCAATGTGGCCTTGCTTCTGCAGAACCTGAACAGCTCCGATGTGAGCGTCGTGCGGGCCGAGGTTGGCGACGTGCGGCCAGCGGGCATTGAGATTGCCGGTCCCGGACGCCTTGTCGTCCAGGCCGGACGCAACGTTGACCTGGGCTCTGCTGACATCGTGCGTGGCAGCTCGCGTCTGGGCGGGGTGGTCTCCACGGGCAATGTGTTCAACCCGAGCCTCGGCAGCGATAAAGGCGCGCTGGTGACGCTGATTGCGGGCGCCACTGGCAATGTGGATCTCGCCAAGCTCGACGCCACGTACGCCAAGATCACTGGCATCAGCGCCAGCAACCCCGACGTGTTCAAGCTGTTCCGGCTGCTTGATACCGACCCGCAGCAGGCCAGGGTGCTGTCGGCAAACAGCGTGGCCGAGCTGGCCGCAGTGGACCCTGCCTACGCGCCCTTCACCGCGCTCGCATCCGAGTACCCGCAACTGCTGGCGACCTATCAGCAAGCCGCAAGCTCGCCTCTGGGTGGGCCGAAGGCGCTGCCTCTTGGTGGGGCAGCCCTCCGGCCACAGGTGGAGAGCTTGTACGCCTTGCTCAACGGCGAGAGCAACAGGCAGGCCATCCTTGCTGCTGGCTCGGTGGCCGACCTGGTGTCGGGCACGCAGGGCGGATCGGCCTATCTCGCCTACGCGGAACTTGACCGGAAATACCCGCGCGTGCTCGACGAATACCAGCTGCGTCTGGGCAATGGCGTTCCGCTTCCACTGACATTAGACCCGGTCCGCGTGGTCTACGCGGATGTATTCAAGAGTGTCATCGCGGAGGCCATTCCGCAGGCGTCTGTCGCTCAGGGCGACATCAGCAGCTACCTGACGTCCATTCAGAGCTACGCAGGCGGCGGTATCGAGTTGTGGGCGCCGAATGGCAAGATCGTGGTGGGCCTGACGACGCCAGGTGAAGGCCGAACGATTGGCGTGCTCACCAATGCAGGGGGCGGGATTCGCGGCGTGGTGGGTGGCAACTTCAGCATCAACCAGGGTAAGGTGCTCACGGCCCAGGGCGGTGACATCCTCATCCTCAGCACCGACGCCAACATCGATGCTGGGCGCGGTGCGCTGACCTCGCTGAGCACCCCGCCACCGACGCGAACACCGATCCTGGTGACGCCCGAGGGGGCCACCGAGCCGGTCGTCGTGGGCTTCACCTACACGTTGCCGGCGAGCGCCGCCGGCAGCGGCATCCAGACCCTGACGTCCGATCCCGACGGACTCGGGCCGCTGACAGCACCGAGTGCCGGGTCCACGACATTGATCACGCTGGCAGGGGTGGTCGACGCCGGGGAGGCCGGCATCCGCTCGGGCGGCGCCATCTTCGTGGATGCGCAAGCGGTCCTCAACGCCAGCAACATTTCCTCGGGTGGGCCAGCGGTTGGCGTGCCGGTCAGTGTGGCAGGCAGCCTGGCCTCCAGCGTGGCCACCAGTGGCAGCAATACCCAGTCGGGCGGCAACTCGGCCGACGAGGCCGGCAAGGCCGCCGCCGCTGCCGCCAAGGCAGCCTCCGCCGATGGAATGCAGAAGCCGACCATCCTGACCGTCGAGGTGCTGGGCTTTGGCGACAAGAACTGCAAGGAGCAGCAGAAGGACTGTTTCGTGAAATGAGTCAGCGGAAGCATCGATGCGACTGCTGAACATCATCCGATCGCTCAATCCGGTCAACGGCGGACCAGCCGAGGGCCTGCGGCAGATCGCTATTGCCTCGCGCGAGTTGGGGCAGGACCAGGAAGTGCTGACGCTCGATGCGCCGGGCGAACCCTGGCTGTTGGACTTCCCGACCGTGACCCACGCTGTCGGCCCGGGAAGGGGCACCTACGGCTACACCCCAGAGCTGACTCCCTGGCTGCGGAAGCACGGGCATGAGTACGACGCAGTGGTTATCCACGGACTCTGGCAGTGGCACGGTCTGGCGACCCGCAACGCGCTCCAGGGCACAGGCATACCCTACTTCGTGTTCCCGCATGGCATGCTCGACCCCTGGTTCCGGCGTGAGTACCCGCTGAAGCACCTGAAGAAGTTGCTTTACTGGCCATGGGCCGAGTACCGGGTGCTGCGCGATGCTGCAGCGCTGCTGTTCACGGCCGAAGACGAGGCGCGTCTGGCGCGCCAGACCTTCTCGCCGATGTACCGGGTGCGTGAAGCCGTGGTTGGCTACGGCACTGAGATCAGCGACACCGCTGCGCTCGCCGATCCCGAGACATTCTGGGCGGCATGGCCGGCCACTCGCGGAAGGCGCAACATCCTGTTCCTGGGCCGCATCCATCCCAAGAAGGGCTGTGACCTGTTGATCCAGGCCTTTGCCATGCTGGCGAAGAGCGAGCCGAACCTGCACCTGGTGATGGCCGGGCCCGATGATGCCGCACAAACCCGCGCGGGCCTGGAAAGAATGGCGGCCGAGCTGGGCGTGGCCGATCGGATCACTTGGACCGGCATGCTCCAGGGCAAGGCCAAGTGGTCGGCCCTGAAAGCGGCAGAGGTTTTTGCGCTGCCCTCGCATCAAGAGAACTTCGGCATCGCCGTGGCCGAAGCGCTGGCGTCTGGCTTGCCGGTGCTGATTTCCGACAAGATCAACATCTGGCGGGAGATCCTCGCAGACGGAGCCGGCCTCGTTGGCAGCGACACCCTGGGGGGTACCCTCGAGACGCTGACGGGTTGGCTGAACATGGACCCAGAGAGCCGTGCCGCAATGCGTCAGCACGCAGCTGATTGTTACGAGCGCCACTTCCGCATGAAGGCGGCCACGAAGCGTTTGTACGACACGATTTCGTCATATCGACTTCACGCCGCTGACATCCGCACTGTCACCTAGAGTGCGCTGGTCGCAGGTCACGATTCACAGCGCTGAAACAAACGCTGGCTAAGGTCGACCGTTGTTAATCAGAAACAGTCGTTTCCGCCTGTCATGAAAAATGTTGTTCATAAGAAACAGTCGTTCCCGCCAGTCATGAAAAAAATCGCAATGCTGGTCGTCATGCTGACGACCCTGATGATGGCGGGCTTGTCCCACGCCGCATGGAATCCCGACTGGACGCAGCGCGTCAAGATTGGTCTGAACACGGCTGCTGATGGCCTGGCCATCACCTCGGCGGTCGATTCGCCTGCCGTGTTGATCCGGCTCCACACGGGCAACTTTCAATTCCTGGAAGCCAAGCCCGATGGCACCGACCTGCGATTCATCGCCAGCGACGACAAGACGCCGCTGAAGTACCACATCGAGAAGTTCGATGGCCTGAATGAACTCGCGTTCGTCTGGGTGCAGGTGCCGAAGCTCGAGCCGGGTGCCAAGGACGCCTTCATCTGGCTCTATTACGGCAACCCCGATGCGGCCGCAGGCGATGACGTCAAGGGCAGCTACGACGCCGCGCAGGGGCTGATCTATCACTTCAACGAGCGCGAGACGCTGCCGCAGGATTCCACTGCCAACGCGAACCACGCCGCGAGCTCAACGGCCAAGGCCATTGGCGCCGGTCTGATTGGCGGCGCGCTCTCGTTCGATGGCACTGCCGAATTGGCGCTGCCGTCGACGCCTTCTTTGAAGTCGGGGGCCAACGGGCTGTCGCTGTCTTTCTGGATCAAGCCGACCGACGCAGCCGATGCGCCGGTCTACACCCAGACCGAAGGCGCAGCACCGCTGTCGATCACGATGCGCGGCGGCAAGCTGGAGGCGCAGTCGGGCACGCTGACCGCCACCGCTTCGGCGCCGCTCGTTCCTGGTGCCTGGCAGCATGTCGCCATCGTGGTGAAAGACGGGCTGACGATGTATCTGAACGGGCAGGAGGTCGCCAAAGCTGCTGGCGCCGTGGCTGACCTGAGCGGTGGCGCTGTCATCGGCAAGGGCTTCAAGGGCGAGATCGACGAGCTGCAGGTGTCGACCACGGCGCGCTCCGCCGACTGGATCAAGACCGCTGCGCAATCGCAGGGTCAGGATCAGAAGCTGGTGGTCTATGGCCCGGCCGAAGGCGATGGTGAGGGTGACACCGGCCCCTCGTACCTGAAGATCTTGCTCGACGCAGTGACGATCGACGGCTGGGTGGTCATCGCGATCCTGGGCGTGATGTTCGTACTCAGCTTCTGGGTGATGTTCACCAAGGCCATGCTCGTGAACAAGGCGGCCAAGGACAACGAGCTTTTCAAGGCCCAGTTCGAGAAGCTGGTGAATTCGATCCAACCCGGCGAACAGGACGCCGCCGTGGAGAAGGCCGAGAAGGCCGCGGCCAAGGCCTACCGGAACTCCTCGCTTTATCGCCTGTATGCCGCCGGCGCCCACGAATTGCGGAAACGCTTTTCCGTCTATGCGGAGGAGGGGCGCGCCCCGACGCTCACCGATCCCTCGCTCAATGCGATCCGCGCGACCATTGATGCACGACTCGTGCGCGAACTGCAGCGTCTCAACTCCCAGATGGTGGTGCTCACCATATCGATCGCCGGTGGCCCCTTCCTGGGTCTGCTTGGCACGGTGGTGGGTGTGATGATCACCTTCGCCGCCATTGCTGCGGCAGGCGACGTGAATGTGAACGCCATTGCTCCGGGCATCGCCGCGGCGCTGGTCGCCACCGTGGCTGGTCTGGCTGTCGCCATTCCCTGTCTCTTTGGCTACAACTACCTGCAGAGCAAGATCTCCGAGCTGACCTCGGACATGCAGGTGTTCGTCGACGAGTTCATCACTCGCATCGCCGAGAACCACTCGGTCTGAGGCCCACACCATGAAGATGCAAGCCGGTGGCAAGCCCTACGACGAGATCAACGTCGTGCCGATGCTCGACCTCAGCTATGTGCTGCTGGTGATCTTCATCATCATGACCACCGCTTCGGTTCAGGGGATCAAGGTCAATCTGCCGAAGGCGAGTGCTGCACCGAGCCTGGCAAAACCGCAGACCAAGGCCATCACCATTCGCGACGACGGTCAGATCTACCTCGACACCTACCCGGTGAGCATGCAGGAGCTCGAAGACCGCCTTCGTCAGCTGAAGGCGGTGAATCCGAGCTTCCCGGTGGTCATCAAGGGCGACGCGAAAGTTCACTACGAAAAGGTCGTCGATGTGCTCGACCTCATGGGACGGCTCGACATCACCCAACTCGGCCTGGTCACCCAGCGCCTGGTGAAGTAGCGCGCCGCGGCGCGCGGGCGACCGACGATGGACGACTACGACGACGATACGGAGCCCCGCCGCTCCTCGCTTAAGACGGCTGCGTTTGCGCTCGGCGGCTTGGCGCTGCTCGTTGTTGCGGCGCTGCTGCTGATGAAGTTCCTTTCGGGGCCAACGGCCAAGCCATCCGGCATACGACAGGTCGCACTGATCAAGCAGCCGCCACCACCGCCGCCGCCCAAGCCGCCCGAAAAGCTGCCCGAGCCGCCGAAGGTGAAGGAAGAAGTCAAGATCGATCAGCCGAAGGACGAGCCCAAGCCCGATGAACCGAAGGCGGCCGACGACAAGCCCGCGTCGGACAAGCCGCTCGGTGTTGATGCGGAAGGCGGCGCCGGTTCCGACGGTTTCGGGCTGGCGGGCAACAAGGGCGGTCGCGATTTCCTGACCACTGGCGGCGGAGGTGGCGCGTATTACTCGGGCTTGCTGCAGCGCCAGTTCCATGAAGCCTTGTCGCGCAACCGCAAGGTCCTGAAGGAAGAGTTCAGGGTGGTCGTCAAGATCTGGCTCGGCGATGACGGGCGAGTGCAGAAGGCCGACATCGTCAGCGGCTCCGGCAACCCCAAGGTCGATGACCTGATCCAGTTGACGCTGCTCGACATGACCCCGCTCAAAGACATCCCGCCCAGTTCCATGCGCCCGATGCAATTGCGGCTCAGTAACCGCTCCTGACCGCGCCGACCATGCATCCGACACGATCCATCTTCCCCCTCGTTCTCATGTCACGACACCGCTTGAAGTTCGCCTCGCACCATATCGCCGCAGCACTGGCCGTGACCACCTGTGTCGCGTCGCCGGCCTTCGCCCAGGAGTCCGAAGTCGACAAGGTGCGCGCGACGATGTCCAAACTGATCTCTCAGCTCGTCGCACAAGGGGTCCTGGCTCGCGAGGCGGGCAATGCCTTGCTGAGCGAAGCAGGTGTGGCGCCGGTGGCGCCTCCCTCCGGAGCGGCAGCCGCGTCTCCCGCCGCGCCTGCATGGGCTGCCGCGCCGACGCCGGCAGGCAATGCAGCGAAGGGCGCCACCCAGCCTGCGCCAGCCACGGTGCGCGTGCCTTACATCCCCGAGTTCGTGCGCAAGGAATTGAAGGATGAAATTCGGCTCGAGCTGGCCGCACAGGCGTTCCGCGAAGGCTGGACCGGACCAGGTTCGGTGCCCGCCTGGGTGCGCAAGCTGCAATGGGACGGTGACCTGCGATTTCGAACGCAGCTCGATCGCTTCGCCAACGGCAACGCACCGCAGATCAGCATCACCGACACCAACCGCACACGCGCGCTCGCTCTGGCGAACACGTCTGAAGACCGCGAACGTTTTCGGTTTCGTGCCCGCCTCGGCCTGACGGCGAAGATCGACGGGAACTGGTCGGGTGGTGTGCGGCTGACCACCGGCAGCGCGACCGATCCGCTGTCGTCGAACCAGACGCTGGGCACCTACAACAACCGCTTTACCGTGCTGATCGATCGGGCGTACATCCGCTACCGCCTGGGTGACTACAGCGCCGTGGCCGGGCGCATGGCCAACCCCTGGTTCGGCACCGACCTGATGTGGGCCAACGACCTGAGCTTCGATGGCGTGGCCCTGCAATGGACGCCGAAGATCACTTCCGACATCAGCGGCTTCGCCACGCTGGCGGCACTGCCGATCCAGGAAGTCGAGTTGGCCTCTGCCGACAAGTGGTTGTTCGGCGGGCAGATCGGCGCCACGCTGGCCGCATCGCCGCGGACCATGGGTGCCAAGCTGGGTCTGGCCTATTTCCACTACTCCAACCTGCGGGGCAAGACGAGCCCAACCGGCTCGACGGTGAACGAGTTCACCGCGCCGGCGTTTGCCCAGAAGGGCAACACCTACTACAACATCTCGTCCGATCTGGCCCGGCCATTGCTCGGCCTGGCCTCCGACTACCAGCTGCTGAACCTGACCGGTCAGGTCGACCTGCCGTCGATCGCCGGCAAGCGGGTGATCGTCACGGCTGACTATGTTCACAACTTCGGCTTCGATCGGGCAGCAGTGAGCCAGCGTGTCGGCACCAATGTCGACGCGGAGGTCAATGCCTACCACCTGCGGGTGGCGTTTGGCGACGCAGAGCTCAAGGCCATGCATGACTGGCAGGTGTTTGCAGGCTACAAGCGTGTCGAGCGCGATGCCCTGCTTGACGCGTTCACCGACAGTGATTTCCGCCTCGGCGGCACGGATGCGCGTGGCTACATCCTCAGCGGCAGCTACGGCCTGGGCAAGAACATCTCGGCGGCAGTTCGCTACTTCAGCGGCGATTCGATTTCGGGCGCGCCGCTGTCGATCGACGTGTTCCAGTTCGACCTGAGCGTCAAGTTCTGAGGGTCGTCGCACCATGAACGTGACGCGCCCGATCCTGCTTGGCCTGCTGGCCTTGGTCCTGTCTGTCAGCGCGTCTGCGCAGACCACCGACAAGGCGACACGCCGACTTCAACTCCAGCTTCAGAACCTGCAGCAACAGCTGCAGGAGGCGCAGGATGCCAAGGCCAAGGCCGAGTCCGCCAAGGCCGAAGTCGAGAAGCAATTGCTCGAGCAGACCGAGCAGGTCACGAAGCTGACGGCCGCATTGCGCAAGGGGAGTGAAAGCCTCAAGTCATCGGACGCTACGCGCGCGCAGCTGGCTGCCAATGTCTCCGCACTCGACAAGCAGCTTGCCGATGAAAAGCGCAATCATGAAGAAGCGGCCGCCCTGAAGGCACGTGAACTGGTGGCCTACACCCGGCTGCGCGACGAGCAGCAGGCGACGCTCCAGCGCAAGCATGACGAACAGGTCACGCAGGTCACCGAGTGCACTTCCAAGAACACGAAGCTGATCCGCCTCAGCGGTGAGCTGCTCGATCGCTACCGCGGCAAAACGGTCAAGGACGTGCTGACGCAGCGCGAGCCGGTGCTGGGGCTCGGCGACGTGCAGATGTTCAACCTCGTCCAGGAGTACCGCGACCGAGCCGATGCCGAGCGCTTTACCCCATCCGCCTCGCCAACGCCTGCCGCCCCTTCCGCCAACAGGTGACCCCAGCGAAATGATCCCCTTGTGCGCACTGAAGTTCGTCCCGCGCTCGATCCCGCTTCGCGTGATTGCCGCGACGTTCAGCCTCAGCCTGCTTGCCGCTTGTTCCAGCTTGCCAACCGTGTCCGGCGGTGCATCCCCGAAAGGGGAAGAACGCGTGGACTTGACAGGCGGGGTGGTCATCACCGATCCAGCCTACGTGATCGGGCCGGAAGACGCGCTGGACATCTCGGTATGGAAAGACGAGACGCTGAAATCCGCAGCGCTGGTGCGCCCCGACGGTGGCATCTCGTTTCCGCTGGCGGGCGACTTCATCGTCGCCGGCAAGACTGCCTCGCAGGTGCGCGACGAACTGGTCAAGCGCCTTGAGAAATTCATCCCCGAGCCGGTGGTCACGGTGTCGGTGGTGCGCGTGGCGAGTTATCGCGTCTATGTGATCGGCCGTGTCAACAAGCCCGGCGATATCCAGACCGGCCGCAACATCGATGTGTTGCAGGCACTCAGCATCGCCGGCGGCATGACGCCGTTCGCGTCGGAAGACGACATCCGGATCATCCGCAAGGTCGACGGCAAGACGGTGTCCATTCCGTTCGAGTATTCCCGCATCCGCAAGGGCGGGGACCTGTCGCAGAACATCACGCTGAAAAGCGGAGACGTGCTGCTGGTGCCGTGAACGCTGGTGGCTGTGATCGAGTCCGTGAGGTTTCCCGTGGTGTCGCGCTGCTTTGCGGCGTGGTGCTCGCGTGGCTCGGCATGCCGAGCGCGGCACTTGCCGAGAGTTATTCGATCGAGAGCAGCTCCAATGTCAGCGTCGAAGCGAATGACAACATTTCCCTGCTACCGCGTTCGCCCGGAATCGTGAAGACCCTCGCCTTGTCGACCACCGTCGGCGCATCGCGCCGGGCCGAAAACTCGGCCACGCTGCTGAACGCGAGTGTCACTGCGTTGCAGCAATGGGGCCGTCGTGGCAATGACCGCCTCGACGGCAGTGTCGGTCTGACACAGTCGTTCAATGACGACTTGAACACCTTGACCGCGTCGGTGCGATACGCCCAGGACTTCAACAACACGGTGCAAAACGCCGACGTGACGGTCAACCCGGGCCTGCGCCGCACCACCAGCGTGTCGGCCAGCTGGGCTCGCGCGCTGACCGAGCGGCTCAGCGCGAACACCCAGGTGAACACCTCGCAGACCAGCTACGGCCAGCAGAGCTCAGCCGCTGTTGCCAGCAGCAACAGTTTCCGCAACACCTCGGTGTCTGCCGGACTGTCGTATGCGGTCACCGAGGTCGATACCGTGTCGGTGCAGACGAGCCATTCCGACTATCGCAGAGCTGCCGCGGACACCACCTCGTCGACCAATGAGGTCAGCGTCAGCGCATCCCGTGTGTTGGGCGAGCGCAGCAGCGCGTCGCTTCAATTGGGCGTCTATCAGACCGACAGCAGCTCGCCGCGGATTCGCTTTGCTTGCCCGACGGATCTGGTGCTGTGCCAGCTGGGCCTGGTGCCGCTGATCCAGATCCGCGACCAGGCCAAGACTTCAGGCACCGGCCTGAGCTACGGTGCGAGCTACCGTTATCAGCTCGGAGAGTCATCGTCTTTTTCGTTCTCCTCGAGCAGCCAACAGTCCCCCAGTGGTGCGGACGGGGTGGTCAAGAGCAAGACCTTTAACCTGGGCTTGAGCCACAGTTTTTCCGAGACGCTCAATGGGGCGATGAGCTTTGGCCTGTCACGTTCGACGGGCCAGACGTCTGTCGCTAACCAGGGGGCGCAGCGCAGGACACTGGGCATGTCGCTGTCCAGGCAACTGTCTCGCGATTTCAGCCTGCAGTCGAACTACCAATGGACCCAGGCGGACAACGTCGGGGGTGGTGGCAAGGCGCGGTCGAACAGCATCAGCGTTGCGCTGAGTTACGCCTGGCCCACCTTCCAAGCGTCGCGTTAAGGAACGTCATGTCAGCCGTTGCGCAAGACCTCTACCCTGGCAGCGATGCCGGACTCGATACGGGCAAGTCCCTCGGCGACTACCTCGGCATCCTGCGCCGGCGGCGGGGCCTGATCAGCCTGGTGTTCGCCGTGCTGTTCGTCATCGCTGCAATCGTCGCCGTCGCGCTGCCCCCGGTGTACCGGTCGACCGCGACGATCCTGATCAAGGAGCAGGAGATCCCGCAGGAGTTCGTGCGCTCCACCGTCACCAGCTTTGCCGACGAACGCATTCAGGTCATCAGCCAGCAGGTCATGACGCGGTCGACACTGCTCGACCTGGTCGACAAGTACGGTCTCTACGGCAACGCGCGCCAGAAGGAAACCAGCGAGGAAATCCTCGACCGCATGCGGCGCGACATCAAGCTGACGCCGATCAGCGCCGAAGTAACCGACCGGCGCAGCGGCTCGCCGGTGAAATCGACGATCGCCTTCAGCCTATCCTACGACAGCGAGGTGGCTGCCAACGCCCAGAAGATCGCCAACGAACTCACCACCCTGTACCTGAACGAGAACGTCAAGAACCGGCAGCAGAAAGCCGCCGAGACCACGCTGTTCCTGGACGAGGAACTGGCGCGCGTCACCGAACACATCTCGGAGAGCGAACAGAATCTCGCTGCTTTCAAGGCGCGCAACCAGGGGAGAACGCCCGACCTGAGCTTGTCCAATCAGATGGGCAGTGAGCGTGTCAGTGCCGAGGTCCAGCGCATCGAACGCGAGATCACCTTCCTGGAGGAACGAAAGTTGGCCCTGGAGGGCCAACTGGCCGACACCAAGCCCTCCGCACCTGTCCTCGGCAATGGCGGCACTATCCTCGAACCCGAAGACCGACTGAAGTCTCTGCAGCTTCAGCTGACCAGCCTGACCGGCATCTACAGCGACGACCATCCGGACGTGAAGCGCCTGCGCCGCGAGATCGCGACGCTGAAGGTCGAAACTGGCCTGCAGGACGACGCGACCGATCGCTCGAACAAGCTGCTGCAGCTGCAGCAGCAGCTCTCGCTGTTGCGACAGAAGTACGGTGAAGACCACCCGGATGTCGTGCAAATCAAGCGCGCGATCGAGACACTTGACACGGCGCTGCGCACCAACGCTGTTGCTCCAGAAGTCCGGGCCAACGAGGCCGTGCGTACCCGCAAGCCCGACAACCCTGTGTATCTGAACCTCAAGTCGCAGATCGAAACCACCACTGCGCAGATCGAGTCGCTGCGCAGCGAGCGCCGCGAAATGCGCGGCAAGCTCGAACTGCTGGACCTGCGGGTCAGTCAATCGCCGGAGGTTGAGCGGGAGTATCTGGAACTGGCGCGCGACCTCGACAGCTCGCGGGGCCGCTTTCGCGAGTTGCGCGACAAGCAGATGCAGGCCCAGGTAGCCGAACAGCTTGAGCGCGGTCGCAAGGCCGAGCGCTTCACCCTGATCGAGCCACCGATCTTTCCGGAGAAGCCGTACCGCCCGAACCGCGGCCTGATCCTGATGATGGGCGTGATGCTCGCGCTGGCTGGTGGCATTGGCGCCGCCGCGCTGCGCGAGACGATCGATCAGACGGTGCACAGCGCCCGTGATGTGGTCCGCGTGATGCAGGTGCCGATGCTGGCGGTGCTGCCGGCGCTGCCGAGCCCGGTGCTGTTGCGCCGCCGTTCACGGCTGCGTTGGATCGTCGCCACCGGTGTGCTGGTACTGATCGGCGTGGGGCTGGCGGCCTTTCATCATGTCGTGATGCCGATCGATATCGCCTGGTACGGCTTGTTGCGGCGGCTCACCCAATGAAGGTGCCGATGAAGTTCCAGAACGAAACTCCTTCCGGCATGGATGAGTCCAGCGCCGGTCACGGTGCCAATGTGCATGTCGTCAAGGGCCTGCCGCAGGCGGCCGAGACAGAGGCGCGCAGCGCGCCGCTGCACATCGAGTATTCGACGACGCAGGTCATGGCCGATGCACTGGTGCGGCTCCAACGCACGCACGGCGTTGTGAAGCCGGACCGCTCGGTGCTGTCCGAGTCGTTCAAGATGCTGCGCAACCAGGTGCTGCAACGCTTGCGTGCCGACGGCCACAAGCTGCTGGCGGTCACCAGCCCCAGGCGCATCGAGGGCAAGTCGCTGACTGCCGTCAACCTGGCGCTGACGATTGCGGCCGACTACGACTCGGCGGTGCTGCTGGTCGATGCCGATCTGGGTGGCGGCGGCCTGCAATCGATGTTCGGCCTCGATGGTGTGCGTGGCTTGAGTGACTACCTGATGAATGGGGCGCCGATCTCCGAACTGCTGGTCAACCCGGGTCTTGCGCGCTTCGTGTTGTTGCCAGCCGGGCAGCAGGCCGTGCTGAACTCGGCCGAGTTGCTGGCGACCAAGCTGGCGCAGAAGCTGATCTCCGAGATGAAGCATCGCTACGCCGACCGCTACATCATCGTCGACCTGCCACCGCTGCTCGACACAGCCGATGCGCTGGCCTTCCTGCCGCAGGTCGACACCACGCTGGTGGTGGTGGAGGAGCACACGACCTCGATCCAGGACATGGAGAGCATGGCCGAATTGCTGGCGCCGTTCAACCTGATCGGCACGGTCATGAGCCAGGCACGGCAGACCGAGAAGGGCGTGCTCTCAGGTGCCGACAAGGCACGCAAGGTGCCGTGGTACCGGCGACTGATTTAGGGTTCACGAGCGGGCTACCGAGGCGGCAACCCTTCCGCATCAGACTAGCCGGGTGGGGGGAGAGGCTGGCTCGTTCGGATCATCGATCCACACGCAGTTGCGCGTGAGCCTGTCATCACGCGGGGTCACAGTAGGCACACCACACCCGTTACCTTGTCCCTCCACTCCTGGGAGTCGTGCCATGAATGCTTACTTGCGTCCTTTGTGTCTGGCCGCTGCATTGGGCGGCTCCGGGTTGGCACATGCCGACTTCGTCGGCTCCTTGGGCTCGATCACACCACCTGCGACTGCTGCGTTCAGCAATACGGCGGTAACGACTGGGACCACAACCACCGTGGGCCCGATCACCTACAACTTTCTCGACACCTGGATCTTCACCCTGACCGGTGATGCCCTGTTGGGAAGCATCACTACGACTTTCGATTTCGGAGCAACCACGCCGAGTGCGCCGCCCACGTTCGGGATTTCGAACCTTCAGGTCAGGCTCAGCACGAATCCGGGTTCAGGATCGCCGCTTGTGTCGTGGCTCACCGTGACCCCGGCTGGCCCTGGCTTCACCTCATCGGTGGCGCTGATTCCGGCTTCGCCGTTGCTCGCTGGCAATTACAAGCTGGATATTCGCGGCACGCTTGCTTCACCGGGGTCATACGGCGGTACGGTCATTGCCAACGCCGTGCCATTGCCTGCGGCGTTGCCGCTGTTTCTGGGCGGTCTGGGCGTGCTTGTCGGCATCAAGGGCGCCCGCAAGCGAACTGCGGTGGCAGCTTGAGTGACCGCTCAGCCTTGTTTCTTTCGAGGTTCCCATGACCCACATTGAAGAGTTCTCGTTGATCGCCGAACAACTGGCCTGGCTGGAACAGCACGTGCGTGCGCAGTCGGCCGCACCTGCAGAAAGCGAACGCGTGGATGAGGCGCTGAAAGCGCTGGTCTGCGCGCGCGCCGTCCTTGAACAGCTGGCACAAATCAGTACCTCGATCGAGCAGCCGGTGGCGGTGTCCCCCACCTGACGCGGGCGCGGGGCTGGATCGGCCACCGCCCCGCGCGCGGCCGATCGCGTTCAACTGCGGTGAGCCCTTGCATGTTTTTGCCGATCTCCTGCCGCGATGCGCGCGAGGAGCCAGCCACCGAGCAGCAGCAGTGCCCATTCGGGCAGCGTCGGGATATCGCCTTCGCCGCTGGCAGCCGGGTCGAGCGGGGTGCTGGTGGTGTTGTCGCCCGTCACCGGGTCGGGCAGGTCAGCGTCCAGGCTCGCGCTCAGGCTGACCGGTCCCGTCAGGCTGTCGACCAGGAGGGCGATCGAGAACTGGGTCTGCGCTGCGGCGGCCAGTTCGCCGACGCTGCAGACCACTGACCCGGGCTGCGCAACGCAGCCCTCGGCGATGCTGTCCACCGACAGCCCGGCGGGCAGCGAGACCGTCGCTACGACCCCGGTCGCCGACTGCGGCCCCGCGTTCGCCACTATCAATGTGTAGACAACCACGCTGCCCGGCAGCGCGCTGCCTGGGCCCGTCAGCGCCACCGAGAGATTGGCCTGGGCGGCGGTGTTGAGCGACCAGCCGAGAGCGACATTGCCCGATGCGCCGCCGACGCCACTGACCGCGATCCGATAGGTCAGCCCCGCCGCAGCCTGAAAGCGCAGCGACGAGCTCGTCGTGCCGGTATCGGCGTTGTCGTTCGCGGCGACCGCGCTCAGACCGCTGACCGCAGCACCGGTGTAGACGTCCAGGCGGGTATCGAAGCTGCTGCCCGCCGTGCTCAGGCTCACCTGCCCGGCCGCAGCCGCGGTCCATGTCCACCACACCGAGCTGCCACCGCTGCCGGCCGGCACCGGTTCGCCCGATTGCAGTGTGGCGAGCCGGTTGCTGCCACCTGCCGATCCGCTCGTGCCCGACAGCACTGTCGCAGCGGCGAAATCGTCGTTGGCCGGACGCGCCGCGGCTGCGAGGTTCAAGCGCGGAAAGCTGCGGTTGATCCTGCTGTCGAAGATCGGGGTGCCGTTGGCAGTGAGGCGTGACTCGGCCGCCGCGAGCGTCTCGCCGGCGAACGCCGAGCGCAGCACCGCCAGCGCACCGGCCACGTGCGGCGCCGCCTGCGAGGTGCCGCCCAGGGCGAAACCACCGGCGCTGATCAGTGCGCCCGGCGCCAGCAGCGACAGGTAGGTGCTGCTCATCGAGAAGCAAGTGATCTGGTCGGCCCGGCTCGTGTTGTCGGTGCACTGGTTGGGCGAACTGCCCCAGATCAGGCCGCCGACATTGGCGTCATAGACCGCGCCGACCGACACCGCGCCGGGCGTGCAGGCGGGGCTCGCAAGTCCGGCTGAGAAGGCGCCGTTGACGTAGCCTGCATTGCCCGCTGACACGACCACGTGGATGCCGGCCGCGCGGGCATTGGCGATCGGGGTCGTGTAACTGCTGCTGGTGCACTGCGCCGCGTTACGGCTCGTGTCACCCAGGCTCATGTTGATCGCCACGATGCCGTACGCGCTTCGGTTGGCAATCGCCCAGTTGATCGCCGAAAGGATGCTGCTGGTGTAGGCGCCCCCGGTGTCCTCGAACACATTGAGCGCCGCGATTCGAGCCTGCGGCGCCACGCCGGCGACGATCGCCGCGACGTTGGTACCGTGGCGGCTGTCGGTGGCTGGTGCGGTTGCGAAGGTCTGTTCTACGACGACCCGGCAGCTCGCCGGCACGCCGACCGCGGTGCAGCCACCGAACGCGGTCTGGTCGCGGTCGATGCCGTTGTCGATCACCGCGACCGTGGCGCCGTTGCCGCCGTAGCCCGCCGCTGCGACTGCGGGTTGGCCGGTCTGCGGCAGCGATTCGGCCAGCACCGTGCGGTGCTCGACGTCGGGGTAAAGGGCTCGCACACCGGGCGCTACGGCCAGCGCACGCAGCGCTGCTTCCGATCGCACGTGCATGGCACGCATCGGCAGGTGGCTGTAATCGAGCCGTTCGTCGATGTCGGGGCCTTGCAGCGGACGCATCGTCTGGTCTTTCAGCCTGCGGTATCGGCCGGCGAGGCTCGCCAGGGCGGCGTCGTCGTCGATGCGCCGTGGCAGCCGCGCACGGCGCGTGGCAGCACTGCGGTCGATGGCGCTGGCGTCGAGCTCGACGATCACGTCCACCGCGCCTACGTTGCGCACCGTGAGCAACAGCTCGTCGGGCAAGGGCGCGGCGAAGCTGTGCATGGCTGCAGACAGCAGCAGCGCGGCGAGGGCGATTCGGCGCCACATCACCGAACCAGAGTTGATGGGTGCACCAGGCGCCGCGCCAGCGCGATGGACAGCGCCGCGGCGATCAGCCCCAGCGCCAACCGGCCGCCCCCGTTGAGGAACACGTTCCACCACACCAGCGGCGAGGCGCGGCCGGGCTCGTGCATGCGCAGCTGCACGTCCCACAGCCAAGCAGCCATCGACAGTGGGGTATCGACCAGCAACACCGCCGTGAGCAGCGGTGCGATGATCAACAGGCGCAGCAGCATCTCGCGCCAGTGCGCAGGCCAGGCCAGCACCAGCACCATCGCCACGCACACCGGTTGGAGCACGGTGCCGATGGTTGCACCCACGCCCATCACCGATTGCCCGTCGGGCACGATCGCGCGGCCACCCAGCACCAGCGTGTGCTCGAGCCGAACGATCGCGCCGATCGAGGTGTTGTTGCGTTCGTCGAAGAAATCGAAGCGCAGGATCTTGTAGTCGCTGGCGACAGAGCTCAGCGCCGACTCCAGCATCGGCATCAGCAGCCGCACCGCATCACGCGAGAAAAAGTACGCCGCCGTCAGCACCAGCGCGGTCGCCAGCACCAGCCGTAGCGCGATATGCGTCGCACTGCTGGCGGCATGCTGAGGCGCAGTCATCATGATCCGCCGCCGTCGCTGGGCGTGCTGCGGGCTGAGTAACGCAGCCACAGGTGGAAGAACAAGCCAGTCAAAACGATCATCAGCAGCGGTGCGGCGGTCGTATGCACCAGATCGAACAACTCTCGATCGGCACGAAACGAATAGAAGAGCCCGACGATGCGCCACTGGTTCAGCACGAACACCCAGACCAGTCCCGCCGCAAGGCCGGCCAGCCGCGAACGCCACGGCAGCGCGAACGCCATGAATGCGGCGGTCAGCAGGAACACGACGTCGGTGCCTTCACAGCCGAACAGAACATTCAGCCCCCCGCCGGGTGCGACGATGCGCGTGCCTTGCGGTAACGCGCCCACGTCCGGGGTCAGCCAGTTGATGAGCCCGGTGGCACTGCGCACCGTCAGCTCGTGCACCCACAGTCGCTCGATCCAGCTGCCACGTGCAGCTTCCCAGGCGGCTTGCAGCAGCATGAACACGGCGATGAACGCCACCGAACGCCACAACACGTCGCGCAGCGGGCTCCCTGCGCGGTGCGCCACCGGTCAACTCACTTCTGCGCGATCAGCAATTTCGCTTCATCGTGTTCGGGGGAGGTGATCTTGCTGTCCAGGGCCTTCTTCAGCAACTCACGCGACCGCTCGGCTTCGCCGTTCTTGTGCAGCGCCAGGCCCAGGTGCAATTGCAACAAGGGCGCGTCCGGTGCCTGTTGCAAGGCACGTTCGAGCACGGGCACAGCCTCGGCATACTGAGCCAGCTTGTAGTGGGTCCAGCCCAGGCTGTCGAGATAACTTGGGTTGCTGGATTCCTTGAATCGTTGAGTCAGCGTCAATGCACGCTCGAGGCTCGCCTTGTCGCCCTTGAACTGGGTCAGCAGGTAGGCGAGGTTGTTGGCGTAGCTGTCTTCCTCAGGCGCCCGCTTGACCAGCTCTTCGTAGAGGGCGATCGCGTCATCCTGTCGGCCGACGCGCGATAACCATTCGGCACGGGTGGCGGGGATCGACAGGTCGGCGGGAATCGCCTTCTCGCCTTCTTCGAGCACGTTGACCGCTGCGCTGATGTCGTTTTGCGACGCCTTGACACGGGCCAGGCTGAGGTAGCCCGCGGGAACAGTGGGTGCGAACGCAATCATCTTTCGATAGGCCGACTCGGCCTGTGGCAGATCGGCGCGTGCCACCGCCACTTCGCCGCGCAGCTGGTAGGGCATCACGTTCTTCGGCTCGCGTTGGGTCATCGCATCGATGCGGGCGTTGGCCTCATCGAAGCGGCGTTGCGCGATCAGCACGCCGATGCCCCAGAGCACCGGCTCGGGTGATGACGGCGCCAGACTGACGGCGGCGTCATATTCCTTCAGGGCGGCGTCGTACTTCTTCTGGTCCGCATACAGGCGGCCGAGCTTCAGGAAGCCCACCGGGTTCTGCGGGTACTGGTTCTTCAGCGAAACAAAGGTTTTCTCGGCACCGGCCATGTCTTTTTGCACCAGCGCGAGCTGCGCCTTGAAGTCATAGGCGCGCAGGTTCTGCGGCGCGGACTTGAGGGCACTGTCGATCTCGTTGTGGGCGGCCTGGTATTCCTTCGCATCGGCCATGTCAGCGGCGAGCAGCAGGCGCAGTTCGGCGTTGTCGGGCTTGAACTTCACCGCATCGCTCAGCACCTCGCGCGCCAACTGGGGCTCACCGGCCTTGCGGTGGGCCGCAGCCAGCAGACTGACCACCTCGGGCGAGCCAGGCTGGTCTTTCGCAGCGGCGCGCAGGTCGATGATGGCGTCATTGGCCTTGCCGTCTGCGAGCAGCATGCGCCCGCGCAGCAACAGCGCGGCGCCGTCGCGCGGGTTGGCCGCGAGCACCTCGGCGACCAGTGTGCGTGCCTGCGCAACCTTGCCCTGCGAAAGCCAGTCGGCAGCCAGTTGATCGCGTGCCACCATGGATGCCGGCGCCAACTTGTCGAGGTCGATGATGTCCTGCAGGACGCGGCGCGCGTCACTGGCACGATCGGAGGCGCGGTACAGGTTGACCAGCCCGAAGCGCAGTACCGTGTCCTTCGGTTTGTCGGCGATGGCCGCGAGAAACTCCTTCTCGGCCACATCCCGACCGCGACGCGACGACAGGAAGTCGAGCAGCACCAGCTGGCGCTGGCTGTCCTCGGGCTCTGCTTTCACCGAGGCGCGCAGCACCGACTCGGCCAGGTCGAGCTCGTTGTGACGGGTATGGTGCAGCGCCCAGGCGTTCCACAAGTCGATGTTCTTGGGTGACTGCTCGGCCGATTGGCGCAAATAGGCAACCGCCTTTTGAAACATCGCTGAATCGGTCGAGGAGCCGGCGATTTGCGCGGCGACCTGCATCAGCGACGGGTTCTTCGGGTCGCCCTTCAGTGCGCTTTCGATGACCGCCAGCGCTTCGGCTGTCTTGCCCTGGCTGGTGTACAGACCTGCAAGCAGCATGCTGGCTTCGACCGGTGCAGCGGCTTGCTCGGCGATCAGCGCCTTCGCCTGTGCGATGGCACCGGGCACGTCGTTCCTGCGCGCCATCAAGGCGGCCTGGATGGTGCGTGCCCCGAGGTTCTTCGCGTCGACGGCCAGTACCTCGGCGACAGACTTGTCAGATTTCTCGATCTCGCCGGCGAGCAGGTAGATGCGCGCCAGGCCGACCTTGGCTTCCAGGTGGTCAGGCTTGAGCTCGATGGCCTTCAGGTAGCTGCCGTAGGCACGCTGGAACTCGCGCTTGCCATCGGCAACCTGGCCCGAGATGAAGTACGCCTGCGCATTCTTCGGGTCGATCTGCAGCACATTGCGAATCTCGACGTTGGCCTTGTCCCAGTCGGAATTGCGCACGTAGTCCGCAGCTTTGACCAGACTGGACTGCATGCGCTCCTCTTTGCTGCTGCAGCCAACCAGCAGGGCCACGGCGGTGCTGAGTACGAGGGCTCGGAGGGTGTGTGGAATGTTCATGTTCTGCTGTCCAGGGAAAGGGCTCAGCCGGGCACGTGCTCGCGCAGCCGCGGTGCGATGGTGCTGAGAAAACCAGTCAGGCGCTGATCGGCGCGAGCGATGTCTTCGGTGGGGGCGACCGGCGTTACCAGCCGCATCAGCGCACCGTCCGTTCGGTTTCGAAGGATGGCGTCGCGAAGGATGTACCACTTGACGTCGAACTCATTGGTGAGCACACGCCCGCGCTGATCGAACCAGTAATACACCAGCTGGCGCTGATCGCCCTTCTGGATGATGGCGCGGTTGACCGTCATCGAGCCTGCGCCTCCGGCAAGCGTCAAGACGGTATCCGCAATCTGATCGATATTCCAGCCGCCACCGGGCATGCAGGTGCGAGGCGAATGGGACGACGCGCCGCTGCTCTGGCTGGCGTAATACGCGCTATAGAGATTGATGAATGGCTCGCCGTCACGCCTGTAGTTGACCAGCAGGTAGTCGTCAACCGCCAACGTGGCCAGTACATCGCGATCGAGCTGGTCGGGCTGGCCGACCCAGTCGCCGGGCAGGTGCATCGAGAACTGTGAATAGGGCGTGCGTTGCGGTTGAATCTGCGGGCCTTGCGGCGACCACAGCGCGATCAGCCACACGCTCAACAGGAGCAGCCCACCGACCAGCATCGGGGTCGGAAAGCGGTGGTACCGGATCGGCGTTCCGGCGGCCACGGGCTCCGGCACCTCCATGCCGAACACCGCGCGCAATGACTGCGGCCGTCCGCCCACACGTGCCAGCAACGCCATCTCGCCGACCAGAAGCAGCATGCAGACCATGAACATGAACCAGCCTTCCAGGTCGTGCAGCAGCCCTTCGGCCATCGCCGGCCCCCAGTGCTCGACGGTGACACCGATCAGCCCGATGCGCAGGCTGTTGATGACGACGGTCATCGGGATCGTCGACAGCACGATCAGCACCCGCTTCCACATTGCACCCTGAAAGAAATAGGCCGCCAGAACGCCGAGCACCATCAACGGGAACAGGTAGCGCAGCCCGTTGCAGGCTTCGACCACCTGCAGCTTGTAGCTGCCGAGGTCGATCACGTTGCCTTCGAGGAACACACTGATGCCGAACAGCCGGATCAGGCCGACGCCGAGTTCCGACGACACCAGTTGCAAATGCTGCGAGAGCTCGCGCAGCACGAACTGCGGCAGAGGGATCATGAACAGCAGGATGGCCAACGGCCCTGCAATCATCCGCGTGCCACGCCAGCCGATGAAGCCCACCGACAGGCCGACCAGCGCAATGATGAAGCCGTACTGGCCGAACAATCGAATGGCGCTGAGTTCCCCGATCACACCCAGCAGAAGGCCTACGCCGACAAAAAGCAAGCCGGCCCATGACCCGCGCAATTCGATCTGGCGAAGTTGGTCGCTTTTCTGCCAGATCAGAAAGCCCGAGATCAGCGGGATGAAGTAGCCGTAGCTGTACTCCTCGACCATCTCCCAATTGGCGACCATGATGCGCAGCCCTGGCAGGAAGGCCGCAATCAGGGCCAAGCCGACCAGTGCGACCACGAGCCACTGCGCCTTGGGCACCTGCCACACCGGTGCGGGGGTCTGCGGCATCGAACCGGGAGAAACCGAGGAGCTGATCATGCCGCTTGCTGGCGCCGTGTGCACATGCCAAACCGCATGCAACGGGATAGGTTAGTCGCGCTTTGTGACATTGGCGTGGCCAAGCCATGCCGCGCCCATGTCAAGACTCAGACACATTGAGAACGTACTCTCAACCGTTCCGCATATCGCTCAGTCGACCGATCGATTCTCTCCAGACTGAATTTCAGCGCTCCATGCCTGTCGCGTCCTCGCCCGTTCCCATCGTGATTCCCGGCCCTGCGACGACACCGTCCGAAGACCCCTACCTGAAGCCCAGCCTGTCGCTGGGTAACCGCGCGGCCCGAGCGCTTTGGGCGGTGGCTTGTCTTCTGCTGGTGCGGTTTTCGCCGCGCCCTTGTCACGCCTGGCGGGCGGCGGTGCTGCGCTTGTTTGGCGCCCGTCTGGGTCCGCACTGCCACATCTACCCACGGGCACGCATCTGGGCGCCGTGGAACCTCGTGTGCGAAGACGCCGTTGGCATCGCCGACGGCGTGGTGGTCTACAACCCCGCCCCCATGCACCTCGGTTCGCACTGCGTCGTGTCGCAGGACGCCTATCTATGCGGTGCGACCCACGACATCGACGACCCGGCGTTTCCGATGGTCAGTGCGCCCATCACGATCGGCCCGTATGCATGGATCTGCGCGCGCGCGGTGGTGTGCGCCGGCGTGAACGTGGGCGAGGGCGCCGTGCTCGGCCTGGCTGGCGTTGCGACGCACGATCTCGAGGCCTGGACCGTCTACGGCGGCGTGCCAGCGCGCATGATTCGAGCGAGGAAGCGGCGATGAGCGCCGATCGGGTGGCGTCGCCCGATGCGGCCCCGGTGCATGCTTGGCCCGACTCGACCACAGATTCCGGATTCCACGATGGCCCGCGCAGCATTCACGCGCATGTGACGCGGCCGATCGTCGAGCAGCTGGCGAAGGCTGGCTCACACACGGTGCTCGACCTGGGCTGCGGCAACGGCTGGTTCACCCAGTCGCTGGTGCGGTGTGGCTTTGAGGTGCTGGGTGTCGACCACAACGAGGCGGTGCTGCAGCAGGCGCAAGTGCAGCGACCGTCGGTTCGCTTCCAGGCCATGGATGTGATGCAGGCGCTGCCACCAGGCCTGTCGCAGCGCTTCGATGCCGTGGTTGCGATCGATCTGATCGACCATGTGACGCTGCCGCGAAGGATGATCGAAACGGCGCTCGCCGCACTGAAGCCCGGGGGCTTGTTGGTGGTGACCTGCGCCTACTACGGCTACGCCAAGAACCTCGCACTCGCGCTGACAGGCCGCTTTGATGCGCGATGGGATCCGCTGCTCGACGATGGCCGTGTGAAGTTTTTTTCGCGCGCTACCTTGACGCAGTTGATCTCGGAGTTCGAGTTGCAGGATCTGCATTTCCAGACCGTCGGCCGCATTCCGATGTTCGCGCGGTCGATGCTGGTGGCAGCCAGGTCCCCGGACTGATTCTGGGGCCGTTCAGCGCAGCACGATCGTGCTGCCGATCGGGCCGCTGCCCCGCAGGTCGCCGATGTCGTCCCAGCCTTCGATGCGCCAGCGGTGCACCCCGCCATGGCTCGATTCGTCGTTGTGATAGAGGTACAGCCGGGTGCCGTCGCGCACCAGCGTCGGGCTGAAGGCGTTGCCGCTCAGACCGGTCTGCAACGCATCCGAGGGGCGCGTCGATGGTTGGCCGAACTGTCCGAGGAACAACCCCGATTCATCGAAGTGCATGAACTGGTTGGCTTGTCCGACCTTGCCGGTCTGCATGTCCTTGTAAAACTCGCCGTGGTAGCCATAGACGATGTGCCTCCCGTGCGCCCACACCGCGTTGCCGCCGTAGGTTGTCGATCCATCGATGGCCTTGGTCTGGAAGCTGCCCTTGCCGTCCAGCGCACCGCTGGGACTGGCCTGCCACAGCCACTGGCTGCTATTCATGGCCGCGGCGCCAAGGTGAAAGCCTTCGTTGCCCATGACCGATTGGTCGAAGTAGATCACCCGCCCTGATGAGGTCACGGGAAAGCGCGGCGGCATGCCACTGAACGCGCCGCGGTAGTAGGGAGTGCCGGGCAGTGTGGGCACGCTGGCCAGCTTGATCGGTTCGGTTGACCAGACCGGATCGCCTGAGCTGTCGAACCCGGTGAGTGGCAATCGCATCGCCGATTGCGTGCTGGGTCCTGTCAGCGCATAACCGAGGTCACCGTTCTCGTACATGACTTTGGGCGTGGTGCCGGGAAAAGGGGCTGCCAGCGACTTGACCACGCGCAAGGGCCCTGCGGCCGGCAGTTCCACGATCACCTGCCGACCCTGCGCCTGCACGACGCCGTAGGTGCGACCGTTGGACAGCGTCTCTACTGTCAAGAAGCCACCCCAAGCCCCGCGGGATGCACGGTCGTCCTTTAAGGCAGTGGGCAAGCCGGCCAGCCAGTTGCGCACCAGCTTCCACGAGCGGCCGGGCGCCAATGGGGCGGTGTTGTCAACGTCGAACTCCAGGAAGTTCGCGAACACGCGGCGCGGCTTGGCGTGATCGACGGTCGCGGTGTAGACCGCCGGAAGGTAGGCGATCTGCGCATCGCTGCGTCCGGCGTTTGCAGCATCGGTCAACAGCCGCAGCATGCGGTTGTTGCAGGTGTCGACCACCCACACGCTGCCGTCCGGTGCAGCCGCCAGCGCGGTCTGCTCTCCGCCCTCGCGGGCCTGGAAGCACAGCTTGCCGGTGTGCACGGCGGGATCGTCGGCATAGCCGCCCAGGGCGCCCAGTGTGATGAGCAACTGGCCCTGGGCGTCGTAACGCTTGAGTTGCTGACTGGCGCCGCCATCTGCGATCCAAACACCGTCGTCTGTGCCGGGCGTTGTCGCCAGTGCCAGTGGCCGTGCCAATCCGCTGATCGTTGTGGTGACCACCGGGCCGCGTTCCAGGTTGGTGTAGCGCTGCACGCTGCTGGCAGAGGCGACCCACAGGTCGCCGCCAGACGACATCGCCAACTGGTTCAGGGCCTTTGCATTCAACGGGACCGACATCTCTCGCAGCAGCGCACCGCTGGTCTTGTCGTAAAGGCGGATCAGGTTGCGCCCGCCATGTGCCACGGCGAGCACGCGACCGTTGCGCTGCACCGCGAGGCCGGTGGGCGCATCGACCGCCTCAGTGTTCACGTCGATGGCGCTGGCATAGCTCTGGTCCGGATAGCAACTCGTCGAGTTCGGCCAACGGTTCAGGCACACCGACTCACCGGCTGAGAACGTCGCGGCGCGCGCGGTGTCGAGATCGAGAACGCCAATGAAGCTGGTGTGCGACAGGCCGCCGGTGTTGGCCCAATACAGCCGGCTTGAGTCCGCCGCGACCAACCCCATCCCAGCAAAGGGATCCTTCGAAGCCAGCGGGCGCGTGTTCTGGTTGGGAGTGGACAACATGAAGCCGTGCAATCCCGTTTGCATCTCGTTGTAGCCCACCGTGTAGAACGCTCGGTTGGCCTGAATGGCGATGCTGGTAGGCGGCAGAAATGCCTTGTGCAGTTGTGGTCCACCGAAGGCACTACTGCTGTTGCCGATCACGCCTTCCCAGACATAAGACAAACGGTGATGGACGAGCCGGATCTCGATGTCCTGGGCCGCCACCGGTTGTCCTCGGTCGTCGCGCCCGTCCCATGTCCGCTGACCCGGGCCGGCCGGCAATTCCTCGGCACGCCACAGCGTGCGCAGCAGGCGGCCGCTGCTGTCAAAGACGCCGGCGCTGGTTATCGAGCTCCGTGGCAGGTTGAATGTCCAAGGGATGCTCTGCGTCGTCTGGTCACTGCTGTTCGCGGGAGCCTGGGCGGCTGCTGGCATCGCGATGGCAAACAGGGCTGTACCAGCGCCGGACAACGCCCAGAGCACATTCCGGCGAATCACATCAGACACCGACGAAACGGAAGTTGCAGACCTCCGTAGCGCCGCCCAGATCCGCCAGTACCCGGCGGGCTTTTGCGGCGTACGCCTCCCATCCGAATTCGCGGGCGCGTTGCGCTGCCTGTTGCCCCATCTCTCTACGCATCTCGGGGTCCCGGTACAGGCGCTCGAGCCGGTCGCAGACGGCGTCGGCATCGCGTTCGGGAATCACGAAGCCATCGATGCCGTCGCGCACGATATCGCCCGGGCCGTTGGCCGTCACGATCACCGGCAGACCACAGGCCATCGCTTCGAGCACCACCAGCGGCATGCCTTCGATCAGCGTCGGCAGCACGAACACATCGCTTTGCCGGTAGCGCTCGGCGAGGGCAGGCCGGGTCTGGTGAGGGATGTGCTCGAACAGGTCTGCGAATGGTTGCAGCGGCGCATCGCTGCCGACGATGCTTCCGACCATCGTCAGCTGTGAGTCGGGGCGGGCGAACTGGCGGTAGCCGCGCAGCAGGTAGGCGATGCCCTTGCGCTGGGTCAGCTGCCCGGCGTAGATCACGTTGAACCTGTCTGACGGTCGCTTACCCGCGGGTGATGCCGGAGTAAAGGTTCGAAGGTCGACGCCATAGGGCACCACGCGCATCTTCGAGCGTTCTATGCCTTCGGCGACGAAGCTGTCGGCCACATAGCCAGAGCCGACCAGCACCGCGTCCGCCAATCGAATTTCCTCGTCGAGCCGTTCTTCGTGGCCTTCGGGCCAGTCATTGAAGCCTGGCCAGGTCACCGCGAACTCGGGCTCGCGCTCGTTCTCTTCCAGCCGCACCCGGCGCCGCTGGCGGTGGTGGGCCACGGGGTAGTTCAGCACCGCCGAGCGGCCGCCGAGCGACCGCGCGGCTTCGAACGCCGGCAGCGCAAACCCTTCGTAACCCACGATGCAGTCGGCGTCCTGCACATGCTTGCAGGCCGATTGCGCCACCGCTTCGCGTACCGACATTACCAACCGGTTCGTCCAGCGATGGCGGGTGTGCGGCGGCAGCAGATGCAGCCTGCCGATGCTTGCGGCGCAGAGGTCGGGCCACACGCCGGCCTCGTGCGTGAGTGCCGCCAGCCGGGGGTCGCTCATCAACCGCCTACCGAAGGTGCGGGAATAGGCGCGACCCGCCAGCGGCAGGGCTGACAAGGCCCGTTCCCAACCACGCTGCTTGTTCACATAGGGCCGAACATACGCCTGCAAGCCATTGCAGCCGGCCAGCGCCAGCGCCAATTGGTTCAATTCGGGCGAATTGAAATTCACCACCAGGGTGCGTGGCATGGGCGCGTCGGGCATGGAGGAATCGTAGGCAGGCTTTGTGACGGTTCGATGCTTGGGCCGGCACTGTCAATGACTGGAGCTTGATGCCCTGTCACGAATGCCTGATAGCGTCAAACTGAACATTCACACCGCAAACAAGCATGGAACTTTCAGAGCGTGCCAACAACGGACTTCACGCGCACGTGATCAGTCATGTGCTCAAGGCGCTGCCAGACAGGGATGGCGTCATTCTGGATGTGGGCTGTGGAACAGGAGCACTGCTCGTCCAATTGCGGGATCGTGGCTATCGTCAGTTGACCGGCTTGGACATCTCGCCTCCCAGAGACGTGGCTGGCATCGGCTTTCATTCTGTGGATCTTGATGGCCCGCTGCTCCCCGTCGCCGACCAATCGGTGGACCTTGCGCTTGCCGTGGAAGTGATCGAGCACATGGAGAATCCTGGCGCCCTGTTGGGAGCAATCCGCAGAACGCTCAGACCGTCGGGCCACTTTCTCCTGACGACTCCCAACGTGCACTCTGTCGAAGCAAAGCTTCGCTTGCTGCTGCTTGGACAGTTGAAGCAGTTCGACCAGCTCGGCGACCCGACGCACCTCTACCCGGTTTTCAGGTTCCCATTTGCCCGCCTGCTCAAGCGATACGGTTTTGAGATCGCTGAGATCTGGGGGTACCCGCTGGACGGGTCCAGCCCAACGTCGCGACGGGGACTGAGCGCATTGGCCGGGCTGGCCCGATTGATTGGGATAAAGGGCTCCCCCGATGGCGATCAGCTCTGCATGTTGCTGCGCTGTTCGGAGGGCAGCCCAGCTGCCGGCCTGGACGACAAGATTGCCTGCGTCACCGGGCACTATTGACAGGGTGGGGGTGGGGGGCATGCGCTCGCCGTGGCTGATCTGCGAAATGGCGTTGATGTCTCCGCTCGGACGCTGACTCGATACCGCAATATTTGATCGCTACATTGGCGTAGTCGGTTTAGCTTCCCCGGGGAGGGTTGCCAGCTTCCGTACGTGTGGACACCTCTCAATCCCTTTCGACAGACCGCGCCATGAACATCCTGTTTTGCTCGGTCCCGTTTCGTCCGTCGATCGGGGGTATCGAAACCGTGTCGGCGCTGCTGGCCGAGCGCTTCCAACGTGCGGGACATCAGGTGGTGCTGGTGACACAGACCGCCAGCGGCGTACCCGACACCGACGACTTCGAGGTGGTTCGCCGACCGTCGGCGCTGCGTCTGTTCGCGCTTGTGCGTTGGGCCGACGTGGTCTTCCACAACAACATCAGCCTGCGCTTCGCCTGGCCGCAGGCTCTGCTTCGCCGGCCCTGGGTGGTTGCACACCACACCTGGATCCCGACCAGCGGTTTGGCGGCACGAATCAAGCGATGGGTGCTGCCGCAGGCACGCCACATTGCGGTCAGTCAGGCGGTCGCCGACAGTCTGACCGTGCCGTGTGCGTTGGTGCCCAATCCGTATGCCGACGATTTGTTCAGGCGAATGGATGGCGCTTCCCGCGAACGCGAGTTGGTCTTTGTCGGCCGACTGGTCAGCGACAAGGGAGTCGACCTGCTGATCGACGCGTTGGTGCTGCTGGCAAAGCGCGGTCGTCAGGTTGGTCTGACGGTCATTGGTGATGGCCCTGAACTCATTGCATTGCGCTGTCGCGCCGCGGCGCTTGGCCTTGCCGATCAGATCGAATTCGTCGGTCGCCAAACTGGCTCGGATCTGGTCGCCCTGTTGAATGCACATCAGTTGCTGGTTGTGCCTTCCATGTGGGAAGAACCGTTCGGCGTTGTCGTGCTCGAGGCGCTGGCCTGCGGCTGCGTGCCGCTGGTCGCGCGAAGCGGCGGGTTGCCTGATGCGGTCGGCGATTGCGGTCGCGTCGTGCCGCGTGGCGACAGCGAAGCGCTGGCCCTTGGCATCGAACAGCTGCTTGGCGATTCGACAGCCATGGAGTGCTATCGCGCAAAGGCGGCCTCGCACCTCGAACGACACACGCCCGATCGCGTTGCACGCGACTATCTTCAGGTGATCACCGATGCTTGCCGCACCGCTGCCACGCAGAGCGCCGCGAGAGCTGTCTGAGGCGGCGCGGGCGTCGGCCGTCGGTCGCCCTTCGGTGGGGGCGCTGAGCCCGGCGCGCGAGCGTGCTCGCAAGCGCCTGGTCTGGACGGTGTTGCTGATCTACCTGCTGGCGATCTTCGAAGGCGCCATCCGCAAATACATCGCGCCACAGCTCGGGCAGTACATTTTCTTCGTCCGAGATCCGTTCCTGCTGTACGCCTACATCCTTGCCACGCGATTCGCGCTGTGGCCGCCCAACCGGGGATTCTTTGCACTCAGCCTGTTCATGTGCGTGTTCGGTGTATTGCTGTTTTTCATGCAAACGGGCGTGTTCGGCGTGGACAACATCCGGTTGCTGCTGGGCGTGTATGGCTGGCGAGCCTATTTCTTCTACCTGCCGCTGGCTTTTTTGATCGGCGCGCAGTTCCGCCGAGCCGATCTGCTGCTGTTCGCTCGCATCACGCTGCTGCTGGCAATTCCTATCGGAGCTCTGGTGCTGGCGCAGTTTGCCTCTCCACCCAATGCCCCCATCAACGTGGGCGTGGCCGAAGAGCAGGCACTGCAGTTCAAGAGCGTGGGCATCACGCTTGATCGCATCCGAACCACCGGCACCTTCACTGCGCCGGCCGGCCAGCAGCAGTTCATTGCCAGCGCCTTCGCGCTCCTGTTGGCCATGTTGCTGTTGCCCAGAAAGCAATCAGGGTTGGTTTTCTTTGCGGTGACAGCGTGCGGCGTGTTGACTTGCCTGGCGCTCAGCGGCAGCCGTGGGGCGATGCTGCATTGCGCGATCGTGGGGTTGGCGGCCATCAGCGTGGCGCTGGTGTCGAAGAATGCCGCGCTCAAGGCCAAGGCGGTGTTTCTTCCCGCAGCGCTGGTCGTCGCGGCGGCGATCCTGTATCCGATCGTTTTTCCTGAAGGCTTTGCCACCTTCATGTCGCGCTGGAATGCGGCGGCCGACTCCGAGGGCGGCGACGCTGGCATCCTCTTCCGCTCCGCGCTGGGCATGGTCGACTTCGTTCGGTTCATCGGCGACGTGCCCTTGCTGGGTTACGGCATCGGCTATGGCGGAAACGCCAGCATCATCCTCAACGCCGAGGTCGACGGCATCAAGCCAGGCTGGCTGGTTGAGGCCGATCTGTCGCGACAGATGGTCGACCTCGGGCCCATCTTCGGGTTGGGCTACATCGCATTTCGAATGGCGTTTGTCGTGTGGCTCGGCTTCGCCGCAATGCGGGCGACGCGTCGCAGCGCCGACCCGCTGCCGGTGATGCTCTATGCATTCGCTGGCGTCACGATCTTCGCGGGCCAGATCACCGGCAATGGCTCGATCAACGCCTACGCCTGGTTGTTTGCCGGGCTGTGTATCGCCGCGTCGCGCGAGGCGCATGCGTCCAGCCGCCTGCCGCGGACGGCGATTCGCCATGCCCCTCGATTCCCGATTCCCCTGAGAAAGCGCCTGCAATGAACGACACAGTGATGGTCACCGGCGGTGCCGGCTTCCTTGGTTCTCACCTTTGCGACAGGCTGGTCAAGGACCAGCGCGACGTGCTGTGCGTCGACAACCTCTTCACCGGCAGCCGCAACAACATCCGCCATCTGCTGTCCTCCGAGTACTTCGAGTTCCAGCGCCACGACGTCACCTTCCCGCTGTACGTCGAAGTGGGGCAGATCTAC
>JAIXYO010000059.1 GCA_027490215.1 Rubrivivax sp. | reverse complement strand
TGGCGAGCTCGCTTCGGCCAGAGGCTGACCACCACGGCTCTGGCACAAGAACTCCCCCCGAGGACCCGAAGGGTCGAGGCGTAGCGATAGCGAATGTTTGAACCTGAGCGAGGTAACCGGGGCCGTAGTTCGGAGAGTGTTCTCGGGCCAGAGCCGTTGAAGTAGGCGTGTAGCCGAAGCGGGCAGGCCAGATGGCTGGTGTTCGAGGGCCTCTTTTTTGGTTACTTTTTTCTGGCCCCGCAGAAAAAAGTGACTCGGCCGCCGGGACGAAACCCCGGCGCGGTCCATCGAAAGGCAGCCAAGTCTTCATGCCCGCCCTCCCCGCATCAACTGCCGATTCTCGATATCAACCCGCGCCACGATGGCCAAGGCAATCATGTTCATCAGGATCGCCGAGCCGCCATAGCTCATCAGCGGCAGGGTCAGTCCCTTGGTGGGCAGTACGCCCAGATTCACACCCATGTTGATGAAGGCCTGGCCGCCCATCCACAGGCCGATGCCCTGCGCATACAGACCCGCGTACACACGGTCGAGTGCGATCGCCTGGCGGCCGATATAGAAAAGCCGGCGCGACAGCCAGAAGAAGGCGACGATGACGCAGGCAACACCGACCAGGCCGAGTTCTTCGCCGATCACCGCGAGCAGGAAGTCGGTGTGCGCCTCGGGCAGGTAGTGCAGCTTCTCGACGCTTGCGCCCAGACCCTGGCCGAAGATTTCGCCGCGCCCGAAGGCGATCAGCGAATGCGAGAGCTGATAGGCCTTGCCCAGGGTGTACTTCTCGTCCCAAGGGTCCAGGTACGCGAAGATGCGTTCGCGCCGCCACTCGCTCAGCGTGATCATCAGCACGAAGGCGCCGATCAGCACGGCGGTGATCAGCAGGAACATCCGGCCGTTGACACCACCCAGGAACAGGATGCCCATCGCGATCGTCGCGATGACCAGGAAGGCGCCCATGTCCGGCTCGGCCAGCAGCAGCAGACCGACGACCGCCACCGCGAAGGCCATCGGTAGCACCGCCTGCCAGAAGTTTTCGCGCGCATCCATCTTGCGCACCATGTAGCCGGCGGCATACATCGCCATCGCCAGCTTGGCCAGTTCAGACGGCTGGAAGGTCATGAAGCCCAAAGGCAACCAGCGCCGCGCGCCTTTGACGCCCTGGCCGCTGACGGCCGGAATCAGCACCACCACGAGCAGAAACAGGGCCGCGACAAAGATCCAGGGCGCCGCCGCCTCCCAGACACTGACCGGCACCTGCACGACGATCAACGCGGCCACGCAGGCGATGCACAGCGACAGCACATGTCGTGACAGGAAGTAGGTCGGTGTGTAGAACGAGAAGCGAGGGTTGTCTGACATCGCGATCGATGCGCTGTAGACCATCACGACCCCCAGCGCCAGCAGCCCCACGACCACGCACAGGAGCGCCTGATCGAAGGCCAGCACGCGCGTCGGGCTGCCCGAGGTCACATTGATCCAGTCGCGCACTGGCAGGGCACCGCCTTCGGACGCATCGCGCGGCCACAGGCCCATCAAACGCGCCTTCAGCGCGTCGATACGCAAGGACTGCAGCACGCCGCTCACCGGTCGACCCGCCGCGCTCATGCGGCCACCCCCGCATCGGCTGCGATCGCCCGCACTTCATCGACGAACACTTCGGCGCGGTGGGCATAGTTGCGGAACATGTCGAGGCTGGCGCAGGCCGGGCTCAGCAGCACCGCATCGCCCTGGCGAGCTTGCTCGAACGACCAGCGCGTGGCGGCCTCGAGCGTGGCATGGCGCCGCATCGTCAGCGCGTCGATCGACACAAGCGCTGCCTCGATCAGCGCCGCATCGCGGCCCAGCGTCGCCACCGCACGCGCATGGCGTCGCAACGGTTCGGTCAGCGGAGAGAAGTCCTGGCCCTTGCCGTCTCCGCCCAGGATCACGACCAGCTTCGACGGCGCTCGGTCAGCGCCCAGGCCGTCCAGTGCCGCGACGGTCGCGCCGACGTTGGTGCCCTTGCTGTCGTCGTAGGCGTCGACGCCATCGATGGTCGCCACGTAAGCGACACGGTGCGGCTCGCCGGCGTAGTCGCGCAGGCCGTGCAGCATCGGCGCCAACGGGCAGCCGATCGCCGTGGCCAGCGCCAGCGCAGCCAGCGCGTTGGCGGCATTGTGCCGTCCGCGCACCCGCAATGCATCGGCGGGCATCAGTCGCTGGATGTGCAGGTCTTCGGATTCGACCACGCTACCCGCTCGAAGCCGCTTGCGCGGAAAGCTGTCGTCGGCTTCGAGCGCTCGCACCAGCCAGGCCATGCCGTTCTCGGTGATCAGACCGAAGTCGCCCGGGTGCTGCGGCGCATCGAGCCCGAAGCACACGATGGTGCGCGGCACCACGGCCGGCGGGCGGGTTTTCGCGCTCGCCTTGGCAGTGGGTGCTTGCGGTTGTGCGGCCTGTGCCAGTGCGACGACGCGGGCATCGTCGCGGTTGACCACCATCACTGCCTCGCGGCCCCAGATGCGCGACTTGGCCTCGGCGTAGTGGGCCATCGACCCGTGCCAGTCGAGGTGGTCTTCGGTGATGTTCAGCACCGCTGCCGCATCCGGTTCGAATCCGCGGACACCATCGAGCTGGAAGCTGCTGAGTTCGAGCACCCAGACTTGCGGCAGGGCCTCAGGCTCGCCGTCGAGCGCATCGGCCAGCGTCTGCAGCATCGTCGGGCCGATGTTGCCGGCGACTGTGACACGCTGGCCCGCGCGCTCGACCAGCAGCGCCGTCATCGCGGTGGTCGTGGTCTTGCCATTGGTGCCGGTGATGGCCAGCACCTTCGGTGCGTAGCCACGCTCGGCTTGCAGGTCGGCCAATGCGCGTGCGAACAGATCAAGCTCGCCTTGCATCAACACACCCTGCTCGATGGCAGTGTTCAGCGGTGCGGCGATGCGCGCGTCGGTCGGCGACAGACCCGGGCTCTTCAACACGAGTTGCACGCCATCGAATGCGGCGGGGTTCAGCTCACCCTTCAGCAGCAGCGCCTGCGGCACCTGTGCGGCCAGCATCGCGGCCTGCGGTGGCGATTCGCGCGAATCCCAGACACGCACCGCCGCGCCGCAGCGCGCGCTCCAGCGCGCCATCGCGAGACCGGAGTCACCCAGACCCAGCACCAGCACCGTGAGACCTTGGAGATGCTTCATCGTTGCACCTCGCTCACCGCAGCTTCAGGCTGGCCAGCCCGACCAGACACAGCAGCATCGTGATGATCCAGAAGCGCACGACGACCTGCGTTTCCTTCCAGCCCGACTTCTCGAAATGGTGGTGCAGCGGTGCCATCTTCAGGATGCGCTGACCGGTGCCATAGCGCTTGCGGGTGTACTTGAACCAGCTCACCTGCAGCATCACCGACAGCGCTTCAACGACGAACACGCCTCCCATGATGCCGAGCACGATCTCCTGGCGCGTGATGACCGCGATGGTGCCCAGCGCACCGCCCAGCGCCAGCGCGCCGACGTCACCCATGAACACCTGAGCGGGGTGCGCGTTGAACCACAGAAAGGCGAGCCCCGCGCCAGCTGTCGCCGCACAGAACACCAGCAGTTCGCCGCTGCCCGGGATGTGCGGGAACAGCAGGTACTTGCTGAAGTAGGCGTTGCCAGTGACGTAAGCGAACACACCCAGTGCCGAAGCCACCAGCACCACCGGCATGATCGCCAGACCATCGAGGCCATCGGTGAGGTTCACCGCATTGCTGGCACCGACGATGACAAACCAGGTCAGCGCAATGAAGCCGTAGACACCCAGCGGATAGCTGATGGTCTTGAAGAAGGGCACGATCAGGTCGGCTGCAGGTGGCAGGTCATTCGAGAAGCCGCTCTGCACCCAGCGCAGGAACAGTTCGAACACGCGCAGGTTCGAGGTCTCGCTGACGCTGAACGCCAGGTAGAACGCCGCCACCAGCCCGACCAGGGTCTGCCAGAAGAACTTGTCGCGCGAGCGCATGCCCTCGGGGTTCTTGTCGACCACCTTGCGCCAGTCGTCGGCCCAGCCGATCGCGCCGAAGCCCAGCGTCACCAGCAGCACGATCCAGACGAAGCGATTCGACCAGTCGAACCACAACAGCGTGGACACGGTGATGCCGATCAGGATCAGCACGCCGCCCATCGTCGGCGTGCCCGACTTGGCAATGTGCTGCTGAACGCCGTACTCGCGGATTGGCTGGCCGATCTTCAATGCGGTCAGGCGGCGAATGACCCACGGGCCGAAAGCCAGGCCGATCAGCAGCGCCGTCATCGCGGCCATCACCGCGCGGAAGGTGATGTACTGGAACACGCGGAAGTAGCCGAACTCCGGCGACAGCGTCTGCAGCCAACTCGCGAGGCTAAGCAGCATGGGCAGCCCCGGTCGGTGCGACAGACGCCGCAGAAGACGCCGACTTCAGCGCGGCGACCACTCGCTCCATCTTCATGAAACGCGAACCCTTGACCAGCACCGAAGCGGCGGCTGGCGCCTCGGGCAATGCGGCCAGCAGCGCCTCGACTGACTCGAAATGACGGGCCGCAGCGCCGTACGAGGCGGCTGCGTGCACACACAGCGGACCGGCGGTCCACAGTGATTCGACGCCCGCGCTGCGCGCAAAGGCGCCCACTTCCTGGTGAAACGCAGCGCCTTGGTCGCCGACCTCGCCCATGTCGCCGAGCACCAGCCAGCGCGGCGCGGGCAGACCGGCAAGCACCTCGATCGCGGCACGCACCGAGTCGGGATTGGCGTTGTAGCTGTCATCGACCACGGTGACACGCTGGCCCCCACGCTCGAAGCTGCTGGCATGCGAACGGCCCTTGACGGCTGTGAAGGCTTCGAGGCCGCGGACGATCGCCACCAGCGGGCAACCGGCAGCCAGTGCGCAAGCGGTGGCCGCCAGCGCGTTCTTGACGTTGTGCTGACCGGCGATGTGCAGTGCCAGTGTCGCCTCGCCGGCGGGGGTGTGGAGCAAGACCTTCCAGTGGTCACCCGCCCACTGGGCCTGCGCGGTGACATCGGCGGCAGCCACCGCGCCCAGCGCAAAGGTGATCACGCGGCGCTCTCCGGCCAGTGCGCGCCACAACGGCGCATGAACCTCGTCGGCCGGGAAGACTGCCACCCCGTCAGCCCCAAGCGACGCGATCACGCTGCCGTTCTCGCGCGCCACCGCCTCCACGCTGGCCATGAACTCCTGGTGCTCGCGCTGGGCGTTGTTGACCAGCGCAACGGTCGGTGCTGCCATCGCGGCCAGCTGTGCGATCTCGCCCGGGTGGTTCATGCCGAGTTCGACCACGGCGGCCCGATGCTGACCGGGTCGAAGGCGCAGCAAGGTCAACGGCACGCCGATGTCGTTGTTGAAATTGCCCTCGGTCGAGAACGCGCCCTCGCCCTGCCAGGCCCGCAGGATGGCCGCGATCATCTGCGTCACCGTGGTCTTGCCGTTGCTGCCAGTGACGGCGATCAGCGGCAACTCGATACCACGCCGCCAGCCAGCGGCCAGGGTGCCGAGCGCGGCGCGTGTGTCCGCCACTTCCAGACCGGGCAAACCCGCCTCGGCAAGACCTCGCTCGGCCAGCGCGGCCACTGCGCCCGAGGCCCGAGCCTGCGCCAGGAACTCATGCGCATCGAAGCGCTCACCCCGCAGCGCGACGAACAGATCGCCCGCACGCAGGCTGCGGGTGTCGCTGTGGACCCGCAGCACCGCTGTGGTGGCATCACCGACCCGGCGCGAACCTGGCAGCAGCGCTTGTGCTTGCGCCAGCGTCATCATGCGGCGACTCCCGCGGCTGCTCTCGCCTGAAGGGCCACACGGGCCTCGGCGACATCATCGAACGGATGCCGGACCCCGGCGATCTCCTGGTAGTCCTCATGGCCCTTGCCGGCGATGAGCACCACATCGCTCGGCTGCGCCTGATGGATCGCCCAGGCGATGGCCTCGCGACGGTCTTCAATGATCTGTGGTGCAGGCCGCTCGGCCATGCCAGCGACGATGGCGCCAATGATCGCGCCGGGCACCTCGCCACGTGGGTTGTCGCTGGTGACAACCGTCCACTGCGCGTGACGCTGCGCCATCGCACCCATCAGCGGTCGTTTGCTGCTGTCGCGGTTGCCACCGCAGCCGAACACGCACCACAGTGCACCGCCACGGCTTGCAGCCAGGGGCGCAAGCGCACGCAAGACCTTCTCCAGCGCATCCGGCGTGTGGGCGTAGTCCACCAGCACTTCGGGCTGTGCGGCCGAACTCGCCACGCGCTGCATGCGACCTGGCACCGATGTCAGCAAGGTGCAGGCGCGTGCCGCGTCGGACAGTGTCACGCCCAGGGCGCGCAGCGTGGCGACCACCGCCAGCAGATTGGAGACGTTGTAGTCGCCGAGCAGCCCGCTGCGCAGCGACACCGGCGGTGCCCCCGCCTCAACCAGTTCAAACGCGAGCCCATCGCCCAGATAGTGGATGTCACGCGCGCGCAACCGCGCCGGGGCGTCAGTGGTCGCGGCATAGGTCCACAGATCGGGCGCGGTGTCGGTCAGTCGCTCCTGCAGCAGCAGGCCATGGGTGTCATCGACGTTCAGCACCGCTGCCCGCAGCCCCGGCCAGTCGAACAGCCCGACCTTGGCCTGCCAATAGGCTTCCATCGAGCCGTGGAAATCGAGGTGGTCCTGAGAGAAATTGGTGAACACCGCCACATCGATGTGTGTGCCCGACAGCCGCTCCTCGACCAGGCCGATCGACGAGGCTTCAATGGCGCAGGCGGCGAAGCCCTCGTCGGCAAATCGCTTGAAGGCGCGCTGCAGCGTGACCGGGTCCGGCGTGGTCAAGCCCGTGGGCACCAGTGCCACCGCGCCTTCGGGGCCTGGCACCGCACCCACCCCGAGCGTGCCGACCATGCCGCAACGCCGGCCCAGCGCCGACAAGGCCTGCGCTGTCCACCAGGCCGTCGACGTCTTGCCGTTGGTGCCCGTGATGGCGATCACCGACAGACGCTCGCTGGGCGCACCGAAGAATGCGCTGGCCAGAGGGCCAGCGTTGGCCTTCAGGCCATCCATGGCCGCGATGCGCAGGTCATCGAAACCCATCACCTCCGCGCCATCGGCCTCGATCACACAGGCCGCAGCGCCCGCCGTCAGCGCTGGCTTGACGTGCTGCCGGCCATCGTGCACGAGACCGGGCCAGGCAATGAAGGCATCGCCAGGTTCGAGCCGGCGGCTGTCAGTCACCAGACCACGTGCACCCCGACGCACCAGCCAGGACAGCGCCGCAGGGACCGAGCCAAGTTGCTGCAGCGCCATCAGAAGCTCTCGTCTTCCGCTGGCGCATTGCGCGCGACGATCTGTGTCTTCACATCGAGGTCAGGTGGCACTCCCAGCATGCGCAAGGTGTGCTGCACCAGGTCGCTGAAGACCGGTGCGGCCACCTCGCCGCCGTACCACTTGCCAGCGGTGGGTTCATCCACCATCACGGCGACGATGATGCGCGGGTCCTTGATCGGCGAAAGTCCGACGAACCACGAGCGGTACTTCTTCGTGTCGTAGCCCTTGCCCGCGTGCGCATAGGCGGTGCCCGACTTGCCGCCGACCGAGTAGCCGGGTGTCTGCGCCTTCGGTGCAGTGCCGCCGGGACCGGCGGCCAGGCTCAGCATCTGCCGCATCGTCTGAGCCGTCTGCGGCGAAATGACCCGCACGCCACCGACCTTGGCGGCACCTTCGGGGCTGTCGCTCTTCATCATCGTCACCGGGATGTACTCACCGTCGTGTGCGAACACGGTGTAGGCATGGGCGATCTGGAACAGCGAGGCCGACAAGCCGTAGCCATAGCTCATCGTGGCGCGGGTGATCTCGTCGAGTTGCTTCTGCGACTTCAGACGCCCGCCGACCACCCCGGGAAATCCAATCTGTGGCTTCTGCCCGAATCCGACGCTGGCGTACAGATCCCACATCTCGCGTGGCTGGAACATCAGGCCCATCCGGATGGCACCGATGTTGCTGGACTTCTGGATCACCTCGGACACCGTCATGTCGCCATGCGGATGGGTGTCACGCACGGTGAAGGGCCCCAGCGACATGCGACCTGGTGCGGTGTGAATCACGGTGTCAGGCTTGACACGGCCAGTCTCCAAGGCCCACGCCGCAATCAGCGGCTTGACGGTCGAGCCCGGCTCGAACGTGTCGGTGAGCGCACGGTTGCGTAACTGGTTGCCGCTGAGGTTGCGGCGGTCCGACGGCGCATAGCTCGGGTAGTTGGCCAATGCCAGCACCTCGCCGGACTGCGCGTCGAGCACGACCACACTGCCCGCCTTGGCCTTGTTCTCGAGCACGGCGTCGCGCAGGCGCCGATAGGCGAAATACTGCAGCTTCGAGTCGATCGACAACTGGATGTCTCGGCCATCGACCGGTGCCACGCTGTCGCCGATGTCCTCCACGACGCGGCCAATGCGGTCCTTGATGACGCGCCGGCTGCCGTTGCGCCCCACGAGGTCCTTCTGGAACGCGAGTTCGATGCCTTCCTGCCCGCGGTCTTCGATGTTGGTGAAGCCGACCACATGCGCAGCCGCCTCGCCTTCAGGGTACTGTCGCCGGAATTCGCGCACCTTGTGGATCCCTGGCAAGCCGAGGGAAAGCACGTCCTTGGCCAGGGTGTCATCGACCTGCCGCCGCAGCCACACAAAGTTCGCGCTGCCGTCGAGCCGGTCTTCCAGCTGTGCGGGCGTCATGCCCAGCAGGCGGGCCAGACGAGCCCGTTCTGACGGCTCTGCCTTGAAGTCCTTCGGGATCGCCCAGAGCGACGGCGCCGGAACGCTGGCCGCCATCAGTTGACCATTGCGGTCGAGGATGCGACCACGGCTGGCCGACAGATCCAGCGTGCGGGCGTAGCGGATCTCGCCCTGCTTCTGATAGAAATCCGTGCCGATCGCCTGCACATAAACCGCACGACCCAGCAGCACCAGAAATCCCAGACCGACCATCGCCACCAACAGCTTGGAGCGAGAGGCCGGCGTGCGCGACGCGAGCAATGGGCTGCTCGCGTAGTTCAGGCCACGCGCACTGGCGGCAGACCGCGTCGTGGAACGCTCTGGACGGCGGCCGCTGCTCATGGCCGTCCTTGCGAGGCAGTGGGCGCTGCCGACACGACAACCTGCTTCATGATGGCCGAGGTGGCCGGCACCATGCGCAACTTGTCGCGCGCGGTCTTGTCGATGCGGGCCGGCGTGGCCTGAGCCTGCTGCTCGGCCTGCAGGCGGCCATGCTCGGTTTCCAGCTGACGCTGCTCGTTGCGCGCGCGGTCAAGTGCGGCATACAGGCGCCGCTCGTCGTACGACACGCGCACCAGGTAGACGCTGCTCACCAGCAGCGCCAACAGCAGGAGCAGGTTCAGGCGCGTCACCGCTTGCCCCCCATCGAAGCGGCAGCAGGAGCGGGCGCGTCGGTGCGCTCGGCTATCCGCATCACCGCTGATCTGGCACGCGGGTTGGCACGCAGCTCGGTCTCGCCGGGTTTGACGCGACCGAGCGAGCGCAAACGCATCGCCACTTCCGGCGCGAATGGCGCACGTCGATCGAACACCGCCTTGCTTTCACGCGCGATGAAGGTCTTGACGATGCGGTCTTCGAGCGAGTGGAAGCTGATCACCACCAGACGGCCGCCCGGCGCCAGCAGATCCAGAGCGGCGTTCAGGCCTTGTTCGAGCTCCTCAAGCTCGGCATTGACAAAAATCCGAAGCGCCTGAAATGTGCGCGTTGCAGGGTTCTGGCCCGGCTCGCGGGTTTTGACCGCACCAGCCACGACTTCGGAAAGTTCCCTTGTGGTTCGAACTGGGTTCCCGCTTTCGCGCCGAGCAACAAGCGCCTTTGCAACCTGTACAGCAAACCGTTCTTCCCCATAGTCACGAATCACCTCCGCAATGTGGCGCTCGTCGGCGCGGGCCAGAAAGTCCGCGGCGCTTTCGCCCCGGGTTGTGTCCATCCGCATGTCCAGCGGGCCGTCGAAGCGAAAGCTGAAACCGCGTTCTGGCGTGTCGATTTGTGGCGACGACACGCCCAGATCCAGCAGCAGGCCATCGATGCGCGTGACTCCGGCCGCAGCCAAGGTAGGCACGAGTTGGCCGAAGCTGGTGTGGTGGATCGAGAAGCGCGGGTCGGCCAGTCCAGGATCGGCAGCAGCGGCCGCAACCGCCTGTGGGTCACGGTCGATGGCGATCACGCGAGCACGTTCGCCGAGGCGCTGCAACAGGGCCCGTGAATGGCCGCCGCGCCCAAAGGTGCCGTCAACGTAGGTGCCGTTCAGCACCCCATCGGCCTCGTCGGACACATCACCCAGCAAGGCATCGACGGCCTCGCCCAGCAAGACGGTGATGTGCGCGGTGGCGAGCACGGGAGCGTTCATCGACATCCCGCTCAGAAGGTGAAGCCCTTGAGCGAGTCCGGCATGTCGCCTTGGACTACCTCAGCCTCGTGGGCGGCATGCTGCGCGGCATCCCACAGTTCCAGGTGGTTGCCCATGCCGATCAGCATCACCTCGCGGTCCAGGCCGGCCGACTTGCGCAACTCTGGCGCGATCAGCATGCGCGACGAGGCATCGATCTCGACATCCATCGCGTTGCCGAGGAACACCCGCTTCCAGCGCACGGCCTCCATCGGCAAGGCATTGATCCGGTCGCGGAACGCTTCCCAGGTCGGGCGGGGGAACACCATGAGCGGACCGTCAGGGTGCCTGGTGATGGTGAGCTGGGTCAGCCCCATCTCCCGCAATACGGTGAGGTGGCGTGCGGGCATGGTCAACCGTCCCTTGGTATCCAAGGTCAGCGACGCGGGTCCCTGAAACACCAGATTTGCCACAAAAACCCAAAAAGATGCACTAAGTTCCACTTTAGCGCATCGGATCCGCCTGGGTCAACGCGGATACAAAATAAATCCAATCAAATCAACGACTTAGCCGATGTTTCAAAACGTCGGAACGAAAGTTCCTTCAAAAACAAGCAGTTGAAGATGTCTTTGAAAGTGATGCGTGAGAAATCACGCTCCGTGACCTTCGCGGTGGCGCCGAAGGCTTCGAATCAGCGTGGCGATACGCCGATCAGCCACAGATGCAGCACACCGAGGAAGGCTGCATATAAACCCAGTCCCGCCACGACCGCGATCGCGTCGTTGAAGCGGTTGGGTGGGGCGGTGGTGGCACGACCCGCGGCCGGCGCGATCGGACGCCGCTTGAGCGAAATGCGGTCGGCAACCGCCCAGGCGAGGAATGCGCCAAAGAGCAGCGTCGAGGCCAAGGTGCCATTGACCAGCAGATGGGACAGCGCCCACAGCTTGACGGCGACCAGCATGGGGTGCTTGGTCACGGCAGAGATGCGGCCGGGGAGCTTGGAGGCGAGCAGCAAGGGGAACACCGGCAGCATCAGTGTCCAGGCGATGTGGCGCAGGAATGCCGGCGGCTCATAGAGCACGACCGGGGCGGCACGGGCGATGCCATAGCCGTGCACGATCAGCGCGAAACCAATCAGCGACAGCAGCGCATAGCCACCCTTCCAAACCGCCTCACCGCGCGAGGCGAACTGGGCGTTGCGCCATGCGGGCGCGAAGATCGACGTGGAGTGCACGCCCAGAAAGATCAACAGACCCGCCACCAGCAACGACATGGCTCACTCCTGCGCAAAGCGCGCAGTGTAGAAGCCAGTCAAAACCTGTCCGTGCGCTCAGGCGATCCGGGCGAGCGCGCGCTCCTGCTGCGACAGTGCCTTGAGACGCCCACGCGGGGACGTCACCTTGGCAATCGACTGACCAGCGAGCCACGCCCGAACGGCGTCCGCCGCCATGGGACGGCTGAACAGATAGCCCTGCAACTCGTCGCAGCCGGCTTCGCGCAACCATTCGGCCTCTTGAGCCCGTTCAACACCTTCAGCGACGACCCGCAACCCGAGTGTGTGACCGAGTCCGATGATGGCCTTGGTGATCGCCCAGTCGGTCGGGTCTTCGAGGATGTCGCGCACAAAGCTTTGGTCGATCTTCAGCTTGTCGATCGGGAACTGGTGCAGATAGTTGAGGCTGGAATAGCCAGTACCGAAGTCGTCGATCGACAGCGAGACGCCAATATCCTTGAGCTTTTCCAGGCTGTCCACCGTGACGATCGCGTTCTCCATCAGGAAGGTTTCGGTCAGCTCCAGTTCGATCATCGACGGATCGATGTGGTGTTCGGCCATCATCTCGCGCAGCTGGGTCGGCAAGCTCGGATCGCGAAGCTGGACGACGGACACGTTGACCGAGATCGGGATGCTGCCCAGACCGGCATCGCGCCAGGCGGCGTGCTGGCGGCAAGCCTCGCCGAAAATCCAGGCACCGATCGGCACGATCTGCCCAGTCTCTTCCGCAATGGGAATGAAGATGGCGGGCGACATCAGACCGTGGCCGGGACGCTGCCAGCGGACCAAGGCTTCCATGCCGCTGATGAGCCCGCTGGCCGCTTCGATCCGCGGCTGGTAATGCAGCATCAATTCGCCGCGCGCCACCACCTCGCGCAGGTCGTTCTCGATGGCGAGTCGCTCCTGCGCCTGGGCATGGAATTGAGGGGTGAAGAACAGCGCATGGTCGCGGCCACCCGACTTGGCCTGGTACATCGCGGCATCGGCGTGTCGCATCAGGTGGTCGATGTCACGGCCGTCCTGAGGGTAGACCGCCATGCCGGCACTGCACGACACATGCAACTGCACACCCTCGACCACATGCGGCTCACGCACCAGCGGCAGCATCCGCTCATCGACGATGCTGGCGATCTCCTCGACACTGCCCACGCCGTTGAGCACGACGACAAACTCGTCTCCGCCGAGGCGGCTGACGGTGTCGCCCGCGCGGACCGCCGCCAGCAGCCGCTTGGAGACCGAGCGCAACAGCGCGTCGCCGACATGGTGGCCCATCGAGTCGTTGATGTTCTTGAAACGGTCAAGGTCGATGAAAACCACGCCGACGTGCTCACCAGTGCGCCCGGCCTGCTCGACGGCCATGCGCAAGCGCTCCAGGCACAGCGAGCGGTTCGGCAGATCGGTCAGCACATCGTGGTGCGCCAGGTGATGGATGCGCTCTTCACTGGCCTTGTGCTCGGTGATGTCGGCGCCCGCAGCCACGAAGTGTGTGATGCGCCCATCGCTGTCGCGCACCGCATTGGCAATCAGCCAGGTCGGGTAGAACTCGCCGGTCTTGCGCTTGAGCCAGACCTCACCCTGCCACATGCCGCGGATGATGGTCGACTGCCACAGCATCTCGAAGAAGTCTTCATCGTGCCGAGACGAATAAAGGAACTCCGGCGTCTGGCCAGCGACCTCTTCGATTCCCCAGCCCGAATCACGGCTGAACGCCGTGTTGGCGGTCAGGATGCGGCGCTCGACATCAAAAATGATGATGCTCTCGGACGAGGCCTCAAAGACCTTGGCCCAGAGCTTCAGCCGCTGTTCGAGCAGCTTGATCTGATCGATCGGCGTGAACACCGTCAGCAGCGCCGGCTGGCCCTGGTAAGAAAGACGCCGCGCCGACAGCAATGCCCACGGACCGCGCGATGCGCCGGGCCGCTTGTCGCCTGACAGCCACTGCACCTCAAAGCCGTCGACGGCTTCCTGGTCGCTGAGGCGGGAGAAAAAGCGGGTGCGGGCCTGCGGTTCGAGGCGCTGGCTCCACGGGTCGGTCTTCGCATCCTGCAACCACGGCTGCGCCGGCCGGTTGGCGTGCAGCACGCGATGCTCGGGGATCGAGGTAACGATCAAGGGCATCGGGAACGATTCGAGCAGCGCGCGCTGTGCCTCCTCGGCGCGTGCCGAGGCGGCGAGCTCTTCACGATCGGCGCGGTCGCGGTCCAGATCACCCAGCATGCCGTTGAAAGCCTCCACCAGCTGGCCGATCTCGTCACGGCTGTCGTGGGAGGCGCGCAGGGTGTAATCGCCGCTGGCACTGACCCGCCCCGCGACGCCTGCCAGCCGTTGCAGCGGCAGCGCGATCTGGCGAGCCACGAAGTAGACGATGCTGAGAATCAGCATCAGCAGGCCCGCCGCCGTGCCGAGGTGGATCCACATGCGGGTGAACAGGCCATCGACACGCACCTGGATGACACCGTCAAGGCCCACGGCAGCGGCTTGCCAGGTCTCGTGCAGGGCAGCGCGCGACTGGGCATGCCGCTGAGAGATCAGTGCTCGCACGGTGTTGACGTCGGTGGCGTCGAGTTGGGTCTGCACAGCACGAAATGCCTGGATCGCATCGACCAGCTTCTGTCGCGTCGGTTCAATCGCGGCACTCAGCACCGGCGTGCCGGCCGCGAGCGCTTCGGAATAGTCGGACATCGTGCCAGACAGGGCGGCATCCAGACGGCCCTCCAGGATCAGCAACTCGGTCTGCAGACGGTTGTGCTGATCGGGACTGGCCTGTTTCAGCTCGACCGCCTTGTAGGCGTTCAGCGCCAGCACATCCTGCAGCTCGGCCAGGCGCAGCAGCACGATCGACATCGTGTAGTAGCTGTCGAGGTCGGGGTCGAGGATCAGGTTCGACTGATTGCCGATGCGGCTCAGGAGTTCTCGGCCCGCTGACATGGTGGCTGCCAGATCGCCAGCGTCAAAAGTCGGCTTGTTCATGGCCACCTGCAGGGCCCCGATGAACGCGGCACTGACATCGGCAGATTTCATGCCTTCACCATGGGCCGTCTCGGCAGCCTGCAGCGCAGCGATCCGCGGCTCCCAGTCGGCTCGCTCGAGGTGGAGGCGAGGCGCGGGATCCGTCGCAGCCACCTTGAGTGGCGCCGGCGGCAGCGGTGTCGGCAGCGCCACCAGCACATCGCGGACCTCGGCGATGTAGGCATTGCCCGCCAGCTCCTTGCGCGAGAAGTCGATGGAGATGTACTTCTCGTTGATCAGGATGCCGGAGATGTAGATGACCGCCGTCAGGTCCAGCAGGTAGATCAGCAGCAGCTTGCGTCCCACAGGGAGCTGCCCGATCACGCGCAACAGATAGGTCATCATGTGCAGCGGGTGGTTGACGAGCGGAGGGAGTGCATGTTCAGTTCGACTCCTTGATGATCCGACCGTGCAAGGGCTGGACCGGTCGTGCATTCATCGGGTACAGCCGCGCGAAGATGGCCAACTGCTCGGGCGAGATGGCCACCGGCGTCTTCATCACCATCCAGAGCACACCTTCCTTGCATGGCGGTGTGCTCAGCGAGCCCATGTAAGTGAAGTAGCGGCGGTCGCTCGGCAGCAGTTCGGTCAGATCGATCTTGCTCTTGGCCGCCACCTCGTCGCCCTTCTCCAGCGGAAGGTTGTTCCATACCGCTTGCACCACCGGTTGCGCGCTGCCGCGCTCGAGCAGTACCGCCACCATCGCCAGCTTGCCGTCCGCGCTCTTGTGGAGCAGGTGAACCACCATGTCGAAGGGCTTGCCGTCGATGCGTTCCTCGGACGGCCGGTGAAAGTGGAACTGCACCAGTTCGTAGCGCCTGCCGAGCACCTCGATGGTGTTGCCTGGCGTCACGTTGACCTGCACCGTGTGCCCGTTGTCGACCACGCGGAATCCACTGGGTCGGTAGTCGAACTGCACCGCATCGAGTTCGACCTTGATGCCGTCGGTGATGTCGATGGG
>JAIXYO010000055.1 GCA_027490215.1 Rubrivivax sp. | reverse complement strand
GTCAGGTGATCGGTTGGTGCACGGTCACCAGCTTGGTGCCGTCGGGGAAGGTGGCTTCCATCTGGATCTCGGGGATCAGTTCGGCCACGCCGTCCATCACATCGGCGCGCGTGAGCACCAGCTTGCCGTCGCTCATCAGGTCGGCCACCGTCTTGCCGTCGCGCGCGCCTTCCATGATCGCGGCGCTGATCAGTGCCACCGCCTCCGGGTAGTTCAGCTTGAGTCCCCGTGCGCGGCGGCGTTCGGCCAACAGCGCGGCGGTGAAGATCAGCAGCTTGTCTTTTTCGCGCGGGGTCAGTTCCATCGGAAGCTCGGGTGAATCGTGGATCGTTGGATGCTAGCGGTCGGTGCCGTGTGCGAGAAGAGGGTCAGGGCCGGCAGCCACGGGCGGTGTGGCTCATGGCAGGCAGCCGCTGGCCAAGGCGGCTGCGGCAGCGCGGGTCTCGACACCGAGCTTCTCGAACACATGCTCGAGGTGCTTGTTGACCGTGCGTGGGCTCATGCCGAGGATGTCGGCGATGTCGCGGTTGGTCTTGCCCTTGGCCAGCCAGGACAGCACCTCCGTCTCGCGCGGCGTCAGCGCGGCGTGGCTGAGCCGCGAGGCCGCCAGCGTGCCCTCGCGCTGAAGTTCGAGCAGCAGCATCGTCTCGCCCAGGGTGGCGGTGCCCATGTTGCGCACCGACAGCGGCGGATCGGTGCGGGTGTGCACGACCTGCGTGCTGTCGCCTTCGAGCGCGACATCGAGTGCGGCGCGCAGCGCGGTCGGCAACCGTCCCGCGCCGCTGCCGTCTTCCAGCGCCTGCAGCCACACCGCCGCCTGTGGTGAACGCCAGGCGATGCGGCCCAGGGCGTCGACGAACACCACGCCCAGGCCGGCCACATCGACCGCATCGCGGGCCATCCGCGTGATGCGTGCGTTGCGCGCGTGGGTGTGCAGCCGTGCCAGCACCTCCTGCGCGCGCAGCGGCTTGACGACGTAGTCCACGCCGCCACATGCAAAGCCCTCGACCACGTTCGAGGTCTCCGACAGCCCCGTCATGAAGATCACCGGCACATGCGCCCAGGCGGGCGTTTCCTTGATGCGGCGGCAGGTGTCGAAACCCGACAGACCGGGCATCAGACCGTCAAGCAGGATCGCGTCGGGGGTCACCAGCTCCAGCCGCTGCAGGGCCGTTTCGCCGTCGCCCGCAACGAGCACGGTGTAGCCGGCGCTTTCGAGCGTGTCGCACAGCACCCCGAGGCTGCTCGGTGCGTCGTCGACGACGAGAACCACGGGGCGATCGGTGTGCGGTTGCAGTGGCATGGGGGGTGAGGCAAGTTCTGGTGACATGGTCAGTTCAGTTCGGCTTCGTCCATCAACAGGGTCTGCAGGCGGTCCATCTCGAAGCGGCTGACCAGGCCCCGAAGCCGGGTGCAGGAGGCCGCCAGAGACGGATCGGCTTCGGCGATCCCATCCAGCGCCGTTTGGAGCCCGCGCACATGGCCGACGCGCGCGAGCCGCAGTAAATCAGTGCGTACACGGTCGGGCAGTTCCAGCGGTCCGGCCGACGCGGGATCGATCCCTTCAATCGTCAGGCTGGTTGCGCCGGCCACTCGCCACTCCAGGCCGAGCGTGCGATGCAGCGCGGCGAGCAGCTCCGATTCAAGCACCGGCTTGGCCACGAAGGCGTGGCATTGCGCCGCGCGCAGCCGCTGTACCTGGTTCTCGAACACATTGGCCGAGACCATGATGATCGGGACATCGGTGTAGCCCGCCGCACGCAGCCTGGTTGCCGCCTGCCAGCCGTCCATGTCGTCCATCGTGATGTCGAGCAGGATGGCGTCGGGCACGGTCTCGTGAAGGCTGGCCAGGCACTCGGCCCCGCTGGCTGCCTCGCGCACTTCGAAGCCCAGCGGGATCAGCATGCCGGCCAGCATCTGCCGCTGCACCGGCTGGTCATCGACGACCAGCAGGGTGCGCCGCTCGCCGAAGTAGCCGACGATCTGCCGCGGTATCTCGCGCATCGGGCCCGGATCGGCGGTTTCGGTCAGGTAGATCCGCACGCTGAAGGTGGTGCCCTGGCCCGAGGTGCTGGCGAGTGTCAGTTCGCCGCCCATCAGCGAGGTCAGCAGGGCGGTGATCGTCAGGCCGAGGCCGGTGCCCGGTTCGCCGCCTTGCCGACGCCCGGCGGCGCCGCGTTCGAAGGGCAGGAAGATGCGCTCGCGGTCCTGCGGCAGCACGCCGACCCCGGTGTCGACCACGTCGAAGCGAACCACCTGCTTGCGCGAATCGACGTGCAGGGTGACCGTGCCGGTGTCGGTGAAGCGCACGGCATTGGCCAGCAGGTTGATCAATATCTGACGCAAGCGCTTCGCATCTGCCTTGACCCAGGTCGGCAGGTGGCCGGCACGGGTGTGGACGAAAGCCAGCCCCTTCGCCTCGGCCTGCGGGCTGACCATGCGCACCAGTTCGTCGAGGAAGTCCGGCAGGTGCAGCGGCATCGGTTCGAGTTGCAGCCGGCCCGCCTCGATGCGCGCCAGATCGAGCAGGCCGTCGATCAGTGCCAGCAGGTGCTCACCGCTGCGCTGGATGGTCTGCACCGCTTCGCGTGGCGTGGTCGCCAGCGCCTCGTCCTTCAACAGGATCTGCGAGTAACCGAGGATGCTGTTGAGCGGCGTGCGCAGCTCGTGCGTCATGCCGGCCACATAGCGGGTCTTCGCCTGATTGGCCGACTCGGCCACGTCACGTGCTGCCTGCAGGGCTGCGTCGGTGCGCGAGTGGGCCTCGATCTCCCGCTGCAGCAACTGGTTCTGCCGGTTCGACTCTTCCTGCGCCAGGCGGCGGCTTTCGCTACCCAGAACCACCCACCAACTGCACACCGCGACGACCAGCAGGAGCATCGCGAACACCTTGACGAAGGCCGACTTCAGCAGCACCTGCGTGTCGCTCGAGAGGTCGGGCCCCACCTCCTGCGTGTAGACCATCGCCATCACCACCGCCAGCAATGTGCACAGCGACAGCGCAACCACGAGGTAATGGCCGACGCGGAAGTTCACCCGGTTCGACAACGAGGCGGGCAGCAGCGAGGTCAGCAGACCTTCGGCCTGTTCGGCTGCACGTGAGCCACTCTTGCATCGATCATGGCAACGTGATTCGAGCGTGCAGCACAAGGAGCAGATCGGTGCGCTGTAGGCGGGGCAGTGCGCCATGTCCTCGGCTTCGAAACGGTTCTCGCAGACGCTGCACTTCAGCAACTGGCCAGGCTGGCCCAGTACCTGTGGTTGGCGCGCGATGTAGTAGCGGCCTTTTGTCCACCACGCCAGCAGAGGTGACAGCCCCATTGCAGTGACGAGGGCGATGAACGGTGCGAAGGCCTCGGCCTGCTCCCCCAGCGTGCCGGCATAGGCCACCACCGCGAGCGCCGCCGCCAGCAGCATGGACAGCAGGCCCACCGGGTTGATGTCGTAGAGGTGCGCCCGCTTGAATTCGATTCCCTTCGGGCTGAGCCCCAGTGGCTTGTTGATGACCAGGTCGGCCACCAGCGCGCCCACCCAGGCGATCGCGACATTGCTGTACAGCCCGAGTACTTTTTCAAGCGCCTGAAAGACGCCCAGCGTCATCAGCAGCACCGCGATCAGCACGTTGAAAACCAGCCACACCACGCGCCCCGGGTGGCTGTGCGTCAAGCGCGCGAAGAAGTTGGACCAGGCCAGCGAGCCGGCATAGGCGTTGGTCAGATTGATCTTGACCTGCGACACCACGACGAAGATGACGGTGGCGGCCAGCACCCAGGCCGGATCGGTGAACACGTAGCCATAAGCGGCCAGATACATCTGTGTCGGCTCGATCGCCTTGGCGGCCGGCAGCTCGAGCTGAAGCACCAGGAAGGCGAGAAACGCGCCGCCCAGCATCTTCAGCATGCCTGGGATGATCCAGCCGGGCCCCGCCATCAGCACCGCGGTCCACCAGCGCCTGCGGTTGGCCGCCGTCTTTTCGGGCAGGAAGCGCAGGAAGTCGACCTGCTCGCCGATCTGCACCACCAAGGAGAACGCCACCGTTGCCGCTGCACCAAACATGAGCGGATCGAAGTCGCTGCTGCCCGAGGTGCGGCCGCTCAACCCCATGAAATCCGAGTACGCCTGCGGGTTCTTCCAGTAAATGGCGAGGTAGGGAAGCAGCAGCAGCACACCCCACACCGGCTGCGTCCACATCTGCAGCTTGGAGATCAGCGTGATGCCGCGCACCACCATCGGGATGATCAGCAGCGAGCTGATGACGTAGCACCAGGCGATCGGGATGTCGAAGAACATCTGCAGCGCCAGCGCCATGATCGCCGCTTCCAGCGCGAAAAAGATGAAGGTGAAGCTGGCGTAGATCAGCGAGGTGATGGTCGAGCCCAGGTAGCCGAAGCCGGCACCTCGCGTCAGCAGGTCCATGTCGACGCCGTAGCGGGCGGCGTAGTAGCTGATGGGCAGCCCGGTCAGGAAGGTGATCAGTCCGACCGTCAGGATGGCCCACAGCGCGTTGGTGAAGCCGTAGTTGAGTGCGATGGCGCCGCCAATGGCCTCCAGCGCCAGGAACGACACCGCACCAAACGCGGTGTTCGCCACCCGCAGCTCCGACCACTTGCGAAAGCTGCGCGGTGTGTAACGAAGCGCGTAGTCCTCCATCGACTCGTCTGCCACCCAGGCGTTGTAGTCGCGTCGGATGCGGAAGATCTTCTGCGTGGCGGCAGTCAAGGCGGGCGGGGGTGGGATCGTTTCGGTGTGCACACCGGAAGGCGGGCAAGAAACGTTCCGCTTAGTTCACGGACCGTGATTCGATGCTGACGGCGTTGCTGAACTGCCGCCTACGTTGATTGACGTATTCGACCTGCGCGTGTTCCTGAGCACCATGCGTCTCAAGCGAAGTGCAATCCGCCCCGCCTTCGAGACCACCGCAGGAGCCCCCATGTCGAACGATCGTGATGATTCATCCTCTCTCTCAGTCAACCGCCGCCGCCTGATCCAGGGCATCGCGTCGCTGCCCGTGGCTGCCGTGCCCGGCTGGGCGATGGCGCAAACCTATCCGACCGCCAAGGTCAACACCACCAAGCTCGCGATCACCGACACCGAAGTCACGGTCGGCCAGTTGCACTCGGCCACCGGCACGATGGCGATCTCGGAAACCGGCTCGATCCAGGCCGAGCAGTTGGCGATCGATCAGATCAATGCCATGGGCGGCATCCTCGGCCGCAAGATCAAGGTCATCAAGGAAGACGGCGCCTCCGACTGGCCGACCTTCGCCGAGAAGAGCAAGAAGCTGCTGGTCAATGACCGTGTGGCCGCCGTGTTCGGCTGCTGGACCAGCGCCTCCCGCAAGGCCGTGCTGCCGGTCTTCGAGAAGGAAAACGGGCTGCTGTACTACCCCACCTTCTACGAAGGCCTGGAGCAGAGCAAGAACGTGTTCTACACCGGCCAGGAAGCCACGCAGCAGATCCTGTACGGACTGGACTGGACTTCGAAAGAGAAGAAAGCCAAGACCTTCTTCCTCGTCGGCTCCGACTACATCTGGCCGCGCACCTCGATGAAGATCGCGCGCAAGCACATCGAGACGGTGGGCAAGCTGGGCAAGGTGGTGGGTGAGGAGTACTACCCGCTGGGCAACACCAACTTCAACTCGCTGATCAACAAGATCAAGGTGGCCAAGCCCGACTGCATCTTCGCGGCCGTGGTCGGCGGCTCCAACGTCGCGTTCTACAAGCAGCTCAAGGCCGCGGGCATCACCGGCGACAAGCAGCTCCTGCTGACGCTCTCGGTGACGGAAGACGAGATGACCGGCGTGGGCGGCGAAAACTTCACCGGCTTCTACTCGTCGATGAAGTACTTCCAGTCGCTCGACAACGAGAACAACAAGAAGTTCGTCGCCGCCTTCAAGGCCAAGTACGGCCCGGCCTCGGTGATCGGTGACGTGACGCAAGCCGCCTACCTCGGTGCCTGGCTGTGGAAGGCAGCGGTCGAGAAAGCCGGCAGCTTCGACGTCGACAAGGTGGTTGCTGCATCTCCTGGCATCGAGTTGAAGATGGCGCCGGAGGGCTACGTCAAGCTCGATGAGAACCACCACCTGTGGAGCCGCTCGCGCATCGCACAGGGTCAGCCCGACGCCACCTTCAAGGTGGTAGCCGAGTCGCCTGAACTGATCAAGCCGGATCCGTTCCCCAAGGGCTATCAATAAGTTTCCGATTGTTTGAGCCGTTCCCCTCTCCCGGCGGGAGAGGGTTCTTTTTGATCCGCATGTGAGCCACCGCCATGACCTTTTCCGACATGCTCAACATCGCCACGATGCAAGGCTTCGCAGGCCTCAGCCTGTTCGCCGTGCTGCTGTTGATGGGACTCGGGCTGGCCATCATCTTCGGCCAGATGGGCGTCATCAACATGGCGCACGGCGAGTTCATGACGATCGGCGCCTACACCATCTTCCTGGCGTCGACGCTGACCGAGAAGCTCGCACCGAGCTTCATGCCGTACTACTTCCTGATTGCGATCGGCGTGGCCTTCGTGTTCGCGTTCATCGTCGGCTGGTTCGTCGAGTGGTCGCTGATACGGCATCTGTACAAGCGACCGCTCGACACGCTGCTGGCCACCTGGGGCATCAGCCTGGCGATGCAACAGAGCTTCCGCTCCTTCATCGGCCCGAAAGAGGTGAGCCCCACATTGCCTGACTGGCTGCTGGGCTCCTGGTCGCCACACCCCGGGCTGGACATTCCGATCAACGGCATGTTCGTGCTCGCGCTGACCCTGTTTGTCACCGGCGCCGTGATGCTGGCCCTCTATCGCAGCCGCTGGGGCCTGCGGGTGCGCGCCACGGTGGCGAATCGGGCGATGGCCAATGCCACCGGCATCAATACCCAGAAGACCGATCGTCTGACGTTCGCCATTGGTTGCGGCATCGCAGGCATTGCCGGAGCTGCCTTCACCACCATCGGCTCGACCGGGCCGACCTCGGGCTCGCTGTACATCGTCGATGCGTTCCTGGTCGTGACGTTTGGCGGCGCCGCCAGCCTGCTCGGCACCGTGGCTTCCGCCTTCGGGATCGCCCAGACGCAATCGATCTCCGAGTTCTTCATGAGCGGGTCGATGGCCAAGGTGCTGACGCTGTCGTTGATCGTCGTGATCCTGATGATTCGTCCACAGGGCCTCTTCGCGGTCAAGGTGCGCCGATGAGCCTGCTGCTGCCACACGCATCGATGTTTCCCGGAGTCCGCTGAATGAACACCTTGATGAATGGCTTGAAACGATCCGGTCTCGGGCCACTGCTCCTGCTGTCGATCCTGCTGGTGGTGGTGCTGCCGCTGAGCCTGGACATCTTCCGGTTGAACCTGGTCGGCAAGTACCTCACCTACGCCTTCGTCGCGGTGGGCCTCGTGATGGTGTGGGGCTATGGCGGCGTGCTGAGCCTGGGGCAGGGCGTGTTCTTCGGCCTGGGCGGCTACGCGATGGCCATGTTCCTGAAGCTCGAAGCGAGCGATCCCATCACCACCAAGATCCAGTCGACGCCGGGCATTCCGGACTTCATGGACTGGAACCAGATCACCGAACTGCCCACCTTCTGGCTGCCGTTCAAGAGCCTGCCCCTGACGCTGATCCTGGTGATCGCGGTGCCGATGCTGCTGGCCTGGATCATCAGCTACGCGATGTTCAAGCGGCGTGTCGGTGGCGTGTACTTCGCGATCATCACGCAGGCGGTGTCCTTGATCGTGACGGTGCTGATCATCGGACAGCAGGGCTACACCGGCGGCGTCAACGGCATGACCGACCTGAAGACGGTGCTGGGCTGGGACACGCGCACGGACCAGGCGAAGTACATCCTGTACTTCCTCTGCGTCGCCCTGCTGATCGCCAGCATCCTGCTGTGCCGCTGGGTGCAGAAAAGCAAGTGCGGCACGCTGCTGCTGGCCATGCGCGACAAGGAAGACCGGGTGCGTTTCTCCGGCTACGACGTGGCCGATTTCAAGATCTTCACCTTCTGCCTGGCCGCAGGTTTGTCCGGCATCGGTGGTGCGCTGTTCGCACTGCAGGTGGGTTTCATGTCGCCCAGCTTCGTGGGCATCGTGCCCTCCATCGAGATGGTGATCTATGCGGCAGTGGGCGGGCGCATGAGCCTGGTCGGCGCGGTCTACGGCGCGCTGCTCGTCAATGCTGGCAAGACGTTGTTCTCCGAAAGCTTCCCGGATCTGTGGCTCTTCCTGATGGCCGCGCTGTTCATCGGCGTGACCATGGCCTTCCCGATGGGGTTGGCGGGCCTGGTCGAGGACAAGATCAAGCCGTGGTGGGCACGCCGGCAGCGCGATCGCCGCACGAATGCTGAGCGAATCGCTGCGGCCCATGACGCCTATCCCGACCGGCCTGCATCGAAGCCGCCGAAGGACCACGACGGCAAGTTGCCACCCGGCCTGAACGGTCAACAAGCCTGAGAACGGATCGGAGCAACCCATGAGCAACACCGATTTCGCCCTGGCCGTGGAAGACCTGACCGTGTCGTTCGACGGCTTCAAGGCCATCGACATGCTGACGCTCTACATCGACAAGAACGAGCTGCGCGTGATCATCGGCCCGAACGGCGCCGGCAAGACCACGCTGCTCGACCTGATCTGTGGCAAGACCCGCGCGAGCGGCGGCAGCATCAAGTTCAAGAACACCGAACTGACGAAGATGGCCGAGCACAAGCGCGTGCGACTGGGCATCGGCCGCAAGTTCCAGACGCCATCGATCTACGAGAACCTGAGCGTGTTCCAGAACCTCGAGGTGTCGTACCCGAAGGGTCGCTCGGTGTTGGGCGCACTCGCGTTCAAGTGCACCGATGAGGTCAAGGCCAAGGTTCAGGTGGTGGCCGAGGAGATCGGCCTGGCCGACAAGCTCGAGACCGAAGCCGGATTGCTCTCGCATGGCCAGAAGCAGTGGCTGGAAATCGGCATGTTGCTGATGCAGGAACCCGAGCTTCTGATGCTCGATGAGCCCATCGCCGGCATGAGTGCCCGCGAGCGCGAGTTGACGGCCGAGCTGCTCAAGCGCATCTGTGCCAACCGCGCAGTGATCGTGATCGAGCACGACATGGAGTTCGTCAAGCAGATCGCCCACAAGGTCACCGTGATGCACCAGGGAAAGATCCTGGCCGAAGGGTCGATGGACCAGGTACAGAACGATCCCAAGGTCATTGATGTGTATCTGGGTCACTGACCCTCGGGCACTGAACAAGGACTCCCATGCTCAACGTCACCAACCTGCATGTCGGCTACGGCCAGAGCGAAGCGCTGCATGGCATCGACTTCCACGCCAACAAGAACGAAACCGTGGCCATCATGGGCCGCAACGGCATGGGCAAGACCACGCTGTTCAAGTCGCTCATCGGCATTCTGGCGTTGAAGTCCGGCTCGATCGAGGTCGACGGCCAGGACATCAGCAAGTACGAGAGCTACCAGCGTGTGGCCAAGGGGGTCGCCTACGTGCCGCAGGGGCGGATGATCTTCTCGACGCTGAGCGTCACCGAGAACATCCAGACCGGGCTCGAGAACGCGAAGGACAAGCGGATCCCCGACGAGATCTATGCGCTGTTCCCGGTGCTGTTCGACATGCGCAACCGCAAGGGCGGCAACCTGTCGGGCGGCCAGCAGCAGCAGCTCGCGATCGCGCGCGCCCTGGTCACCAACCCGAAGGTGCTGCTGCTCGACGAACCGACCGAAGGCATCCAGCCCTCGATCATCAAGGACATCGCCAAGGCGCTGAACGAGATCCGCAAGATGCGCGAGATCACGATCATCGTCTCGGAACAGGTGCTGAGTTTCGCGATGGATGTCGCCGACCGCCTGTTCGTCATCGAAGGTGGCCGCCTGGTCCACGAGACCACGCGTGCTGGCACCGACGTCGCCCACATCAAGCAATACCTCTCCGTTTGAAACCCGCCAGGCATCAGCGCCGCTTCGTCCTCTTCCTTTCCGCGCCACACAAACCACACAGGAGCCAACCGTGACCGACACCCTGATCAAGGTGGATTTGAGCCAATCCCCCACCCTCAACGAGAACATCCACAACCGCTGGCATCCGGACATCCCGATGGCCTGCTGGGTCAAGCCGGGTGACGACTTCATTCTCGAAACCTTCGACTGGACTGGCGGATTCATCAAGAACAACGACAGCGCCGACGATGTACGCGACATCGACCTGACCACGGTGCACTACCTGTCGGGTCCGGTGGGTGTGAAAGGCGCCGAGCCGGGCGACCTGCTGGTGGTTGAGTTGCTCGACATCGGCGCCAAGCCCGACAGCCTCTGGGGCTTCAACGGCTTCTTCAGCAAGAAGAACGGCGGCGGCTTCCTGACGGACCATTTCCCGCAAGCGCAGAAGTCGATCTGGGACTTCAAGGGCATGTTCACCAGCTCGCGCCACGTGCCAGGCGTCAACTTCGCCGGCTTGATTCACCCTGGCCTCATCGGCTGCCTGCCCGACAAGCCGATGCTGGACATGTGGAACAAGCGCGAAGGCGATTTCATCGCGACCGACCCCAACCGCGTGCCGCCGCTGGCCGTCCCGCCGTCGTCAGGAACCGCCCACATGGGCAAGCTCAAGGGCGATGCCGCAGCCAAGGCCGCCGCCGAGGGCGCGCGCACCGTACCGCCGCGCGAGCATGGCGGCAACTGCGACATCAAGGATCTGTCACGTGGCTCGAAGATCTTCTTCCCGGTCTATGTCGACGGTGCCGGCTTGAGCGTTGGCGACTTGCACTTCAGCCAGGGCGACGGCGAGATCACCTTCTGCGGCGCCATCGAAATGGCGGGCTGGGTGCACATGCGCGTCAGCCTGCTGAAGGGCGGCATGGCCAAGTACGGCATCAAGAATCCGATCTTCAAGCCCAGCCCGATCACACCAACCTACAACGACTACCTGATCTTCGAGGGCATCTCGGTCGACGAGTGGGGCAAGCAGCACTACCTGGACGTGCACGTGGCCTACCGGCAGGCGTGCCTGAACGCCATCGAGTACCTGACCAAGTTCGGGTATTCCCGAGCTCAGGCGCATTCGATCCTGGGCACGGCACCCGTGCAAGGGCACATCAGCGGGGTGGTCGACATTCCCAACGCATGCGCCACCTTGTGGCTGCCGACTCAGATCTTCGAGTTCGACATCAACCCGAATGCAGCTGGGCCCGTGAAGTACCTCGACGGCTCGATCGACATGCCGCTGTCGCCGGATCTCGTCTGATCAGATCGGGAGCGTCGCATGCCGACCTATGACTACGACTGCCCCTCTTGCGGCGGCTTTGATGCATTCCGCAGCCTGGCCGCGCGCAATGAACCTGCCATGTGCCCGGACTGCTCTCACGAGTCGCCGCGTGTGTTTGTCAGTGCGCCCCGGCTCGCCCTGCTGGCGGGGGAAATGCGGAGCGCGTTCGACATCAACGAACGCGCTTCACATGAGCCCAAAAGCTCGCGGGACTACGCGCGACTCAAGCATCCCACCGGCTGCGGTTGCTGCTCGACGACGGGCAGCAGTCGTCGCAGCGCGACTGTGCGAGCGCCTGACGGCGCCAAGGCGTTTCCAAGCAAGCGCCCCTGGATGATCAGTCACTAGGCGGCGTGCAGATCCGGGTTCTGCCGGCGCAACTGAGCCGAGCCGTTCGATTCGAATCGGGCCAAGGCGTCACGCCAGAGCGCGGTTCAGTCCCGGACCTGCCGGCGCTGGACGAGCGTGACCTGCATGCGCACGCAGCCCGAAAGCGAAGTCTTTGCCATTGGGCTCAGCTCCGCGCCGAGGGATGTTGCACAGCGATACGTTACGAACCGGCGCAGCTGGCCGCACACCGCGCGGTCCCCGAAGCTGATCGAGCGGGACGGGTCAGAAAGACTCGGGGTACACCCTATAGGTTTTAAAAAAACTTTATAAAACAATAGGTTGACTGTGATGCCCCTCAAGGGCAGGAGTTGGTGCAGTCCTCACGGAATGCCCTGCATTTGATCGATAAGAATGGCTGGTTTGCCACTGGCAAGCGGCAATCAGCATGCGGTTGTAGGTGGAGACGTAAAGATGGTGACAGTTGGTTCGTCGGCTCGGGTCTTGGGCTGCGACGTCCACAGTGTTGCGTCTGGCGTGTCCTGTGTTCGTGATGATGGCCCCGCTCGTGGGCGGTGGGCCTCAGGCAGCCCCAGATGAACTGCTGGTTGCTTTGAATCAAATGTCGAAACGTTCCACAAGAAGCGGATCGGTCTTCCGATGCCCGAAAAAGCGGCCTTTCTGGCTGCTCAATCCTTTCATCCAAAAGACGAGGGGATTCGCGCGTGCGGCTGGTTGAGAATTCAGCTCGCGTCTGTTATGTAGTCATTAATCACCCACTCATGAATGTTGTGTCTTGAGTCTGGGTTTTTATTTGATTTTTGCTTAATCAAAAAAGTGTCGCAGACCCTTAATTGGAAGCGGCGCAAGAAGGAGGCTGACGGTGGTTGTACAGGCAGAGAAAGCGGAAGGCGGCTTTGCGAAGCTGCTCAATTTTCTAACTTCATTACTTCCGATTGCAATCATCGGCGGTCTCTTCTACGCAGGCTTTTTCGTAAAGGGCACTACGGAGATTAAAAAAGTAGAGCCAAAAGCCATCGAGCGGCGCGACAACTTTTACAGCGTCACTGCGCCAACCGATCAAATCGCCTGGGCCGTCGGTACCGGCGGAAAGGTCGTTCGCACCGAAGACGGTGGCAAGACATGGACTCGTCAAAACGTGGCGACCATCGAAAACCTGCAAGGAATTGCAGCCTGGGATGCCCAAACGGCTGTGGTGGTTGGCAACCGCGGATTGGCGTTTCATACGACCGACGGCGGCAAGGAATGGAAGCCCTCTGTCGTTCCCAAGTCAGATAACCCCAACAAGCTCCTGCGAGTCCGCATTTTCGGCGACACGGCTTGGGCGGTTGGTGAGTTCGGCGGCTTCTTCCGCTCTGACGACAAGGGTGCCACCTTCACACGAATCTTGCCTGAGAAGGACAGCGCTTTGAATGCGGTCACCTTCCGCGGCCAAACGGGCTTCGTCGTGGGTGAGTTCGGTTCCATGTTCAAGAGCACTGATGGCGGAGCGACCTGGAACCCGGTTGAGCTGGAGAACAAGGTCAGCTTGATGTCCATTGACTTCCGAACCGACACCGATGGCGTGGCCGTCGGTCTGGCGGGGACGATGATGACAACTTCAGACGGTGGGTTGACCTGGACTCTCGTGCCGGAAATGACCCGCGAGCATCTGTTTGACGCTCATTTCTACGAAAACAAATGGGTTGTGGTCGGCGACAAGGGCGTCAAGCTCACCTCGGATGCTGCGGCCAAGGACTGGACAGTCGGCAAAATCTTCGAGGGCGATATTGCTTGGCGCACTCAGATTGTCAACTCTGGTGCGAAGTATTATGTGGTTGGGGCGAATCTCGGTATTCTGGAAGGTGGAAAACTAACCATCGCCGGTCAATAGTATTCTACGGAGAATGATGTGAAAAATACTACCTTCAGTGGAGTTGAGAGTTTGTTCTCTTTCCTGATAAGAAACAGGAAAGCGGTCGTGCTCATCGTTGCCGTTCTCACGGTGCTCATGGGCTTCCTGGCGACCAAGATCGAAGTCAAGACCATATTCAGCGACTTGCTTCCGAAGAATCACCCCTACGTTGCCGTCAACCAGAAATACAAATCCACCTTCGGTGGTTCGAATCTGGTCACCATCATGGTGGAAGTGGACAAGGGGGATATCTTCAATGAGAAGGTCCTCTCCAAGGTCCAGAAGATGACGGTCGGCCTTCAACAGGTCAACGGCATCGACACCTTCCAGATCATCTCGATCGCTTCCAAGAAGCTCAAGGAAGTTCGCGCGTCGACCGAAGGCGTTGAAACCAGGCCGATCATGTGGCCCGATCTGCCCCAGGGCGAGGATGGCATGGCGAAGCTGAGGACCGCCGTCCTCAACAACGCGCTGATCTATGGGCCCTACGTTTCCATGGACCTGAAGGCGACGCTCATCACCGCGGACTTCCGCGATGGTGAAATCGACTACAGCAAGGCCTTCAACGAGATCATGGGCCTGGTCAAGGACGCTTCCGAAGAAGGCATCAAGATTCGCGTCGTTGGCGAGCCCGTGCTCTACGGCTGGGTGAATTACTACCTCGACGAGACCATCCAGATCTTCTTCGCGGCCATTGCTTCTTTGGTGATCATCCTGCTGTTGATCACGCGCACCTGGCACGGAACATTGCTTCCGTTGATGGCCGGTAGCATCAGCGCGGTCTGGGCGCTGGGCGCTGCAGACGTGATGGGCTTCCACCTTGATCCGTTGGTGATCGTGGTGGCGTTCCTGATCACGGCTCAGGCCATTTCAAACTCGGTTCAGTTGATTTCGAGGTACGACGACGAAATCGTCAACGGTGCGAAGACTTCAGCAGCTGCGGCAATTGCCAGTGCACAGAATCTGTTCAAGCCAAGCATGCTGGCCATCGTCGCCGACGCTGGTTGCGTGCTGGTGATTGCACTGACGCCCATTCCGATGCTGGAAAAGATCGCTTACATCGGTACGGTTTGGATTTTCTCCATCATCGTCAGCGCACTGATCATGACGCCAGTGATGCTGTCATGGGTCAAGCCACGCGTTCACTTCGTGCACCCGATCAACATCCGGCCAGTGTTGGAGTCGATCCTTTCGCTCTGCGCCAAGATTGTGACGACGAAGGCTCGTTACGCCGTGCTCGGTCTCACACTGTTCGTCTTTGTTACTTCAGGCTGGTACGCGTTCAACCTGAAGGTGGGCGATGCAAATCCAGGCTCACCGATCTTGTGGCCTGACTCGTCCTACAACACGGATGCCACCGAGATCAACCGGCAGTTCCAGGGCTCTGACCGCATGTTCGTGGTGGTCGCTGGCAAGGAAAACGGTTCGTTGCGCGAGCCGGAAGTGCTGCAGAGCATGACCAATTTCCAGCGCTATATGGAGTCTCAGCCAGAAGTGGGCGGCAGTATCTCTGTGGCGGATATCCTGCCGCAGGTTCGCCGGGCGCTTCGTGAAGGCAACCCCATGTACGGCGAGTTGGGTAACGATGCCAACGAAAACGCCGAGTTGACCTACATGTTCGTTGCGGGCTCCGACCCAGGCGACATGGACCGTTACCAGGACCAGTACGCAAAAAATGGTGCCGTGACGTTGTTTTTCCGCGACCACAAAGGGGAAACGATTAGAACCGCCATTGCCCGCGTGCAAGACTATGTAGCTCAGAATCCGATCAAGAACGCAGAGTACCTGCTTGCAGGTGGTCTGGTTGGGGTTCTGGCTGCGGTGAACGAGGTCATTCTCGCGGGGCAGATTGAAGCAATTGCTTTGGCTCTGCTGGTCTTGGTGGTGTGCTGTACCTTTACTTATCGATCGACCGTGGCGGGTGTGTTCTTCATGATCCCGGTGATGTTGTCCAACACCATCACCTTCAGCTACATGGCCTGGGCTGAGATCGGTTTGAACATCAACACCTTGCCGGTGGTGGCGTTGGGTATCGGTTTGGGTGTGGATTACACGTTCTATATCGTTGACGGTATTCGTGAAGAACTGCATCACTCCTCGAATGTCGAGGCGGCCATTCTCAAGGCCTTGCGTAGCGCGGGTCGTGGTGTGTTGGTGACTGCTTTGACCCTGATCGCCAGCGTGGGTCTGTGGAGCTTCTCATCGGTGCGTCTGCAAGCTGATATGGGTCTCTTGATCGCCTTGTGGTTGTCTATCTCGGCGTTCAGTGCACTGTTCATCATGCCGGCGATTGTTTATGTGTTCCGCCCAGGCTTCATCGTTGGTAACAAGGCTCATCCGATCGAAAAAGCGGAATCAGCCATGGTGGTGTAAAGGTTGCCGTTTCCAGCGGGAGTTTCAAATTGAAATTCCTGCTGGGTCCGAACGGTTAATGTGTGGTTCAAAAACGGAAGGAATGGAGACATGAAGAAACTAGATAGGTTCAAGCGAGTGCTTCCGAGCCTCGCGGTGTCCGCGGCGCTTGGCGTCATGGCACACACTTCTGTACAGGCTCAGGAAGACGCCAAAGGTGCTGGCGACTTCAATTACGCTATTTCGGGTTACGTGCGCGGTTGGCTTTCCATGAATTTGGAAAACCAAGAGGAGTACAAGAAGGCGTTCGGCGCGAATACCGATAGGCGTGCGAAGTGGAAGCTTTCGATGGTCCGCGGATCTGTCCTGCTGGACAACGACGTGTCCTGGAACGGTCTCAAGTTCAAAGCCATTGCCCGTTTGGACAAGGAGTACAAGACCAATTACCTCAAGGACTTGGAGGAGATGCGGGAGACTAACGCCTCCGGTTCCACATCAGCTCTCTATCAGGGTCGAGGAAAGTCGATTACCGACAACTACAACAACTTCGACTTCCGCGAACTCTGGGTCGAGGCTCCGATCGGCGATCGCACCACCGTCAAGTTCGGCCGTCAGCAGTTGGTTTGGGGTGAGTCTGACTTCTTCCAGGCGATGGACGTGGTTCACGGCTATAACCTGAGCTGGCGTCTGTTCTTCGAAGGCGAAAATGAAGAATGGCGTAAACCGCTGATCTTGTTGTCGACGAAGATTCGCGTTCCGGAAGCCAATGGTTTGATCGCGGCCTACGTGCGCCCTGGCATGGATCGTTGCGAAGACATCGGTAATACGTACGACGTCCGCGGCGGCCGTTGGTTCTTTGCGCCGTACCGTGGATTCGATGCGTCGCGTATCAACACCGTTCAGAACTGCGAAACCAAGGGCGCTGATCAAGACAAGTGGACCTACGGTATCCGTTGGCAAGGCGAGTATGAAGGCGTGAACTACTCCATCGCCTATTTGAAGGCAGCGGCTGGTGATCCTGTGGTGAACTCAGCGATAGGTGCCCCAGGTACGGCTTACAAGGGTGTCCAGGCAAAGGGTTCGGTCAGTGACTTCATTCATCCGAACATTGACGTTATTGGCGCGACGGTCAGCGCCTACAGCGACGCTTTGGACGCGGTTCTTAGTGCCGAGCTGGCCTATGTCATCGACCAGCCTTACAACGTTGGTACCGGTGCATTCAATCCGGGCAATATTGGCATCGGTAATCCTGGTCTCGGTTTGAACGGTATCAAAGAGAAAGACCTCCTCATCGCCATGTTGCGGGCTGACAAGAATCTGAAGTTCGAAGATATCTTGGGCACGACCCGTCCTTCGTTCTCTTCGATTCAGATCTTCAGCCGTCAGATCATGAATTTCAAGAAGAGTGACGATCTGGCTCGCCTGTTCTTCTGGGGCACCAAGCGCAAGGAGAACGACACCATCCTGACGATGTTCACGGTGTTGAACTACCAGAACGACGAAATCAACCCAGGCTTTGCCGTTGGTTTCGACCTAGTGAACGGTGGTGGTTTCGCCATTCCTAGCGTCACGATGACGTTCGGCGACAAGTGGCTGGCCAAGCTGGAAGCCGACATTTTCTGGGACAACGGTAGCAACGGTACGCAGTTCAGCGGCGAGAAGAGCCAGCTGTTCGGCTACTTCAAGGGCAGCAGCCAGCTGGCCTTGCGTGTTACCCGTCAATTCTGATCAAAGGAGCAACCAAGATGGAAATCGAAAAGAGTGGAGTTGACCGTCGCAGCGTTCTGCAAGGCGGTCTGGGTGGCGCGGTGGCACTGGCGACGGGTCTGGGCGCGACCGCTGCG
>JAIXYO010000034.1 GCA_027490215.1 Rubrivivax sp. | reverse complement strand
TTTCCATCACATAGAGCAACGACACGATGGCAGTCGTTGGAAAGTAGACGTGGCTGAGCGCGCTGCCCGATTCATACACCACCTGGCCGAGCGGCATGGCCACCGCCTCGAGCTGCGGTCGCCAGCGTTGCCAGTCGGCCTCTGGCAGCGCAGCCAGCAAGTGGTTCATCTTCGCGTCATCGGATGCGGCCATCACACAACTCCTCATGAGGGGCACAAGCCGGGGCGACACGACGGCCGCGTTGGCGCCGACGGTACGCACTTGTGATGGTGTCGTATGTGCGCGAACAGACAGACCCATGGCGCTGTGTCGCGCATGGTCCGACGACGGCCTTGAACCGCCTTACAGGAGATCGACATGGCCTATCAAAGCGTCAACCCCAACGACGGCAAGCTGACTAGGAGCTTCGACTACCTCACCGACGCACAGCTCGACAGTGCCCTCGCCATGGCGCATACCTGCTTCCAGACCTGGAAGCACATCGCATTTTCAGAACGCGCAGCAGTGCTGAACAAGGCGGCCAGGTTGCTGCACAAGCATGTCGATGACTTTGCCCGACTGGCCACGCTGGAGATGGGCAAGCGCATCGAAGAAGCCCGCGGCGAGGTCCGGTTCAGCGCCGACATCCTGGCCTACTACGCCGCGAGTGCAGAGGACTTCCTCGCTCCCACGCTCCTGCACCCGCGGGTCGGCCAGGCGCACATGGAATGCAGCCCGCTCGGCGTGCTGTTCTGTGTCGAGCCCTGGAATTTCCCGTTCTACCAACTCGCCCGCGTCGCCGGCGCGCAGCTGATGGCAGGCAATGTGCTGGTCGTCAAGCACGCTGCTTGTGTGCCGCAGTGTGCTGTCGCCTTCGAGAAGCTGCTGCATGACGCTGGCGCGCCGGTGGGTGCCTACACCAACCTGCTGATCTCGCACGACCAGTCCGATCGTGTCATCGACGATTCGCGGGTGCGTGGTGTCGCGCTCACGGGTGGTGGCGCGGCCGGTCGCGTCATTGCCGCCCGCGCCGGGCGCAACCTCAAAAAGTCGTCGATGGAGCTCGGCGGCAGCGACGCCTTCATCGTGCTCGATGACGCCGATCTGGACAAGGTCATTCCGTGGGCCGTCTGGGGTCGCATGTACAACGGCGGTCAGACCTGCTGCGCCGCCAAGCGCTTCATCGTGTTGGAACGGATCGCCGACCCCTTCCTGGCGAGGTTCCGGACGGCGCTGGAAGCGCTGAAGCCCGGCGACCCGATGGATCCGAAGACCACGCAAGGCCCGCTGTCCAGCGAATCCGCGCTGGTTCAGTTGCTGGCACAGGTCGACGCGGCGGTGAAGGCCGGTGCCACGTTGCTGATGGGCGGCCACCGCATCGAGCGACCAGGCTCCTTCATGCAGGCGACGATCCTTGCCGACATCGCGCCCGACAACCCGGCCTACCGCGACGAGTTCTTTGGCCCGGTGGCCTCGTTCTACCGCGTGAAGACCGAGGACGAGGCGATCGCGCTGGCCAACGATTCCGACTTCGGCCTTGGCGGCTCGGTCTGGACGCGCGACGAGGCCCGCGGCCAGCGCGTGGCCAGCCGCGTCGACACCGGAATGATGTTCGTCAACAACCTCGACTGGACCGATGCCGAGCTGCCTTTCGGCGGCATCAAGCAATCGGGCTATGGCCGTGAACTGGGCAGTCTCGGCATCCAGGAATTCGTCAACAAGAAGCTGGTGCGAACGGCGCACCTCGACGCACCCGCCTGAGCGCGAAAGGCCAGGACACGCGACGCTCATGTACGCGATGGTGCTCAAGCGCTTGCGCAGCCCGCTGGAATGGACCGAGTTACCGGACCGGCAACCCGGCCCAGGGGACATTCGCCTGAAGGTGTCGGCCTGTGGCGTCTGCCGCACCGACCTGCATGTCATCGATGCCGAGCTGCCCCACCCGCAGACGCCGATCATCCCGGGCCATGAGATCGTCGGTCGCATCGATGCGATGGGCGCAGGGGTCGTCGGGCTGTCCATGGGTCAGCGCGTGGGCATCCCGTGGCTGGGGCGCACCTGTGGCGTCTGCCCGTTCTGCAAGATGCAGCGCGAGAACCTTTGCGACCGGCCGCTGTTCACTGGCTACACCCGCGATGGGGGTTACGCCACGGCGGTGGTGGCCGACGCGCGCTTCGCGTTTCCGCTCGGTGAGGAGGGCAGCGACGAATCTCTCGCGCCCTTGCTGTGCGCCGGGCTGATCGGCTGGCGTGCCCTGGTGATCGCAGGCGAGGGCAAGGCGCTGGGCCTGTACGGCTTTGGCGCTGCCGCGCACATCCTGACCCAGGTGGCCATCGGACAGGGCCGACGGGTGTTCGCCTTCACCCGGCCAGGTGACCTGGCGACACAGGCGTTCGCGCGCAGCATCGGCGCCCATTGGGCCGGCGGGTCCGACGAAGCACCACCGCACCCGCTGGACGCCGCCATCCTGTTCGCGAGCGTCGGTGGCCTGGTGCCACTGGCCCTGAGGGCGGTGCGCAAGGGTGGCCGGGTGGTCTGCGCCGGCATTCACATGAGCGACATTCCCAGCTTTCCCTACAGCCTGTTCTGGGAAGAACGTCAGTTGCTGTCGGTGGCCAACCTGACCCGCCAGGACGGGCTGGACTTCCTCGGCCGGGTGCCCAGCATGGGCATCGTCACCAAGATCACCTGCTACCCCTTGCAGCGGGCGAACGAGGCGCTGGCCGACCTCCGGGCAGGCCGATTCGACGGGGCAGCGGTGCTGATCGCCTGACCGTCGATCGTGCTCGGGCTGGGGCTGGTGCTGGGGCTGGGGCTGGGCGATGTCTCAGGGGGTGAGCACCATCATGTCGACGACATTGCGCACGCCGGGAGTGCGCCAGGCCGAGTTGGTAGCGGTTTCACGCTCGGCCCAGTTGTGCACCGTGCCCGACAGCGTGACATCGGTGCCATGCACCGTCACGGCGATCTGATGGGCGTCCGCCAGCGCGGCTCGTTTCAGTGCCGCTTCGATGTCGGACTTGACCACGGTGGCTGACACCGAGGGCTTGATGGTGATCTGATCGCTGACGCCGACGACGCCCATCAGGTGGCGGATGCTGTCGGCTGCCGATTGCTTCTGGAACTTCCAGTCGACAGTGCCGGACAGCGTGACCCAGCCGCCCTCGACCATCACCTTGATCACGCCCGCAGGCAGCGTGGCACTCCACTCCAGCAGGTTCTCGACCGAGGCTGCGATGTTGGCGTCGGTGCGCTGGCTCAGGCTGGTGAGGTGCACCGTCAGTTCGGTGGCCATCGCCTTGACGCCGGACACCCGCTGCGCCACGCGCTCGGCGCTCCACTTCTCGGCGTAACTGTCGACCTGGCCGGCCAGCGTCACGACGCCTTCCCTGACTTCCACGCCGATGTGCGCCGCATGGACGGAGGGTTCCCATTCGAGCTCGGCGCTGACATCCTGCTGAAGCTGACGGTCGGTTTTCATGGTGGGTTTTCCTGACTGTTGAATGGGAGGAGCAGCGTGAGCTGCCGCTGGGTGGGCGTCTGTTCGTCTGCGCACACGGCGCCCTAATCCAGCAGCACGAGGTGTCCGTGGTCCTGGGCCGCCTCGATCTCCTCGACCGGCAGCGCCACGGAGCTCTGGCCACGCGCGCCCCAGATGATGTCGATGCAGCGACCGCCCAGCGCCTCGACCAGACAAGGGCCGATGGGAATCGTCTGCTTGCGCCCGCTGCCCGCCTTGTAGGAGATCGGGCCGGTGATGCGGGCGCGGTGTGTCGTCATGTCCATGAATCCGTCCTTCTGAGATTGATCGCTGGCGATCGGAAATGCCGGACCACCTTCAACGCGGCAGCAGGTGCTGACACGAAGCCGGCAATGCAGACCTCAGGATGGGCGGTCCTCGCGGGGGGGTCTGTGCGACAGCGAACGCAAACGGCCGCAGGCGCCTCCGATCGTCGGGCCCGTGTTCGCTGCCGCACGGTGCAGGCGGCGGTGTCTGGCTAGGCTCGGTTCATGGCATCTATCGGACCGGTATCCCGTTCGACAACGTGGACAGCGAACTGGTGACCCAGCCCTTGCAATCGAATCCGAAGGACATCGGCCGCCATGGCTGGCAGTAGCAGCAGCGCCGAGCTCCCGCCGACAGCGGGCGACCTGAGCACGCAGGACGTCAGCGATGTGGCCACCGATCTCGGCACAGACCTGCGTGCCGGGCTGACCGCGCAGGCGGCTGCGAGCCGACTCGCCCTGGACGACCCCAATTCACTTCGTGCAGCGCCCAAGGTTCCGGCATGGCGCCGCGCCCTGGCGCAGTTGCGCGATCCGCTGGTGTACCTGCTGCTTGTGGCTGCGGCGGTGGCGCTGGCGGCCTGGGCTGCAGAGGGGCGAGAGGGCTGGCCGATGGATGCGATCGTGATCGCCATCGTCGTGGCCCTCAACGCCTTGATTGGATGGATGCAGGAAGCGAAGGCGCAAAGCGCCGTGGCGGCCCTGGCGCGGATGACGCAGGCGAGCTCCAGCGTGATCCGTGGCGGACAGCTGCTGCGCATTCCCAGCGTGGCGCTGGTGCGTGGCGACCTGCTGGTGCTGGGCGAGGGCGATGCCGTGGGCGCCGACGCGCGGCTGGCCGAGGCCGCCGATCTGCGCATGCTCGAGGCATCGCTGACCGGTGAGAGCGAGCCCGTGCTGAAGCACCCGGCCACGTTGAAAGCACCGGCTGCCCTGGGTGACCGGCTGAACATGGTCTTCAACGGCACCTCCGTGGCGCAGGGCAGCGGCCGCGCGGTGGTCACGGCCATTGGCATGCAGTCTGAAGTCGGCGCGATTGCCTCCATGCTCGAAGTGACCCCCGACCAGCCGACGCCCCTGCAGGTGGAGGTGACCCGCGTCGGGCGGGTGCTGGGTGTGGCTGCCATCGTCATTGCGGTGGTCGTGGTGGCGACCATCCTGATCACTGACCATGTGCGCACAGCTGCCGACGTCATCCGGGTCCTGCTGCTGGGCGTCTCGCTGGCCGTCGCAGCCGTGCCGGAGGGACTGCCGGCCATCCTGTCGGTGGTGCTGGCGCTCGGTGTGCAGCGGATGGCCCGGCGCCATGCGATCGTCAAGAAGCTGTTGTCGGTCGAGACACTGGGCGCGGCCTCCGTCATCGCCACCGACAAGACGGGCACCTTGACCCGCGCCGAGATGACGATCGTTCGTGTCGCCACCGCCTCCGGCACCAGTGACATTTCAGGTGTGGGCTATGCGCCCAACGGCCAGGTGGCGCACAGCGGCAAGCCGTTGCGCACCGGCGCGCTGTTCGACGAGACCGTGACGGTCCTGGGCGGCGGCAGCCTGGCCGGTAACGCCAACCTGCGGCAGACAGCGGGCGGTGATTGGGTTGTTCAGGGTGACCCTACCGAGGCTGCGTTCCTGGTGGCTGAGTTGAAGCTCGGCACCAGCACGCGGCGCGAGAAGCGCTTCTCGCGACTCGGCGAGATCCCGTTCACCTCCGATCGAAAGATGATGTCGACCATCGAGGCCGACCATGACCATGGCGGCGCCCCGGTCGTGATCACCAAGGGCGCACCGGGAGTGCTGCTGGCACTGTGCGACCGGATGCGCATCGGCACGGCCACCTTGCCGCTCGACAGCGCCATGCGGCAGCGCATCCTGGCTGACGTGGGCACCCTCGCCGATGCGGCGCTGCGGACGCTGGCCGTCGCCTACCGGCCCCTGGATTCGGGCGAGAGCCCAAGTGCCCGCGCCGGCCTCGAGCGTCGGCTGATCTACGTTGGCACGGTCGGCATCATCGACCCGCCTCGTGCGGAAGTGGCGGTGGCCATTCGCGAGGCACACGGCGCCGGCATCCGCGTGATCATGATCACGGGCGACCATCCGCGCACGGCGCTTCGCATCGCGAGCGATCTCGGCATCGTCGGCAAGCGCGGCGGGCCGGCCAAGGCGCTCACGGGCATCGAGCTCGATGCACTCGATGCGTTGGGAGAGACAGCCTTTGCCGAAGCGGTACGCAGCACGTCGGTCTTTGCGCGCGTGGCCCCGCGGCACAAGCTGCGCATCGTCCAGGCGCTGCAGCATGGCGGCGAGGTGGTGGCGATGACCGGCGACGGTGTCAACGATGCGCCGGCACTGAAGGCCGCCGACATCGGCATCGCCATGGGCATCACCGGCACTGAAGTGACGAAGGCAGCGGCCCGCATGATCCTGGCCGACGACAACTTCGGCACCATCGTCGATGCGGTTCGCGAGGGTCGCGGCGTGCTCGACAACATCCGCAAGTTCCTTCGCTACCTGCTGTCGTCGAACCTGGGCGAGGTGCTGACGGTCTTCCTGGGTGTGCTGGGTGCCGGCGTGATCGGCTTGAAGGCTGACGGTGCTGTGTCGGGCGGCGAGCTGGTGCTGCCGCTGCTGGCCACGCAGATCCTGTGGATCAACCTCATCACGGATGCTGGGCCGGCGCTCGCCATGGGCGTGGACCCGATTGCCGAGGACATGATGGCCCGCCCGCCGCGTCGCCGCAGCGCCCGCATGATCGACACGCCCATGTGGCTCGGCATCGTGACCACCGGCTGCGTGATGGCCCTGGTCAGCCTGCTGACGATCGACCTGCTGCTGCCGGGCGGCCTGATCGAAGGCTACGAGACGCTGACGGTGGCGCGCACTGCGGGCTTCACGGTCCTGGTCCTGGCCCAGCTGTTCAACTGCTTCAGCGCTCGATCCGAGACTCGCAGCGCGTTCAACGGTCTGTTTGCAAACCGCTGGCTGTGGGCCACGGTGATTCTTTCTGCGGCACTGCAGGTGGCGGTGGTGCACTTGCCGTTTCTCAACCGGGCCTTCGGCACGGCGCCGTTGTCGCTGGGCCAGTGGTCGGTGTGCCTCGCGATGGCCAGTGGCGTGCTGTGGTTCAGCGAACTGCGCAAATGGGTTCAACGGACCCTGGCCGTCGCCCGGTGACGGCGTCCGCGGCGTGGCTCACTCGGCCTTGCCCAGGGCCTTCCGATACGCCTCCAGCTTTTCCTCGTAGGCATCGGCTTCGCCATAGGCCAGAAACCGGTTGTAGCGCGCATGCGTGCCCAGGATCTTGTGGGCATGCTTGATCGGGCAGAAGTACTGTTCGGTGCGCGCCAGGATCTCGGCCATGTAGCCCATCAACCCGTTGCCGTACTCGCAATAGGTGCAGTGGAATTTCTCGATGAAATTCAGATAGCCCAGGTGCCGTCGGTCGAACACCAGGTAGTCCGCTCGCCGTACCTTGGCGATGCCGTAGATCGGAAAGCACGCCCACTGGTAGAAGCTGACGCAGGCATCGAGCATCAGCAGCGGGATCACCATGCCGTAGATCAGCGGCCCGGTGAGCAGGTTCTGCGGACGGTTGGTCACCAGCCAGCGAAAGAAGTTCTTCTTCAGCTTGAGATGCGCCTGCCTGACCGAGCGCTCGAACTCGACCCGCTTGCCATTGAGCTGAAAAAACATGCGGCTTTCCTGATCGTGCACTGCGCTGCGCAGCTCGGCTTCAAGGGCGGCCATCTGGATCAGGAGCTCGTTGATTCGAGTATTCATGGGCTTGAGCATAGGTCTGCGTGGCCGCGCCTCGTTGGCGACGCCGCCTGCGGTGCGGGGCGAGCGGCGTGCGCTGTCGAACAGACGCGCCTTCGCCCTGACCCTACAACCTTCCTCAGCAAGCGTCCACCACAGGGTGGGCGTGACCCACACACGAGGAATGGAATCATGAACAAGCACAAACACCGCCTGACCTGGGCCACTCTGGTGCTGGCTTCGACCGTGTCCGCGGCTTCACCTGCTGCGGCACAGGTCGCGGGTGGCAGCACCACGGTCGGCATCAGCGTCATCGAGTCGACGCAGATCGCCACGGGCTGGAGCGTCAAGAAGACACTGCTCGGCAAGACCATCTACAACGAAACCGGCCAGAAGATCGGCAAGGTGGCGGACCTGATCATTTCGCCCGACAAGAAGGTCTCCTACGTCATCGTCGGCGCCGGTGGCTTCATCGGCATCGGCCGCCACGATGTGGCCATTCCGGTCACGCAGATCCAGGACCAGACAGGTCGGCTGGTGATGCCCGGCGCGACCAAGGACACCATCAAGTCGCTGCCCACGTTCACGTACGCCGATGACACTGCCCGCCGCGAGCGCTTCGTCGCCGCGGCAGACCGCGACATCGCCGAAGGCAAGGCACGGGTGAGCGAACTCGAGAAGAAGGCGGGCACCGCCGCCACCGATGCCAAGGCCCGCATCGATCTGCAGATTGCTGCACTTCAAGTCGACCTGAAGTCGGCAGAAGCCAAGCTGACCGAGCTGAAGCAAGCCACTGCGGTTCGATGGAAAGAGTTCGAGGCCAGTGTCAGCGCGGCCACTGCCCGCCTGCGCAAATCGATCGACACCGCCGTGGGCTGAATCCCGGGGCGGTCCCGCTGAAGCTCCATCCACCACAACGGAACATGACATGAACAAGATGCTGGTGTCGATCTTCGACAACGAAACTGCGGCCAATGCCGGTCTGCAGGCCCTGCGCAAATTGCACGCCGATGGCGACATCACGCTCTACGCCGCCGCCGTGTTGGGCAGGGATGCGAACGGTGTCGTCAGCCTGAAGAAGGGGATGGATGCCGGCCCCGTCGGTGCGGGCGTCGGCCTGGCCGTCGGCAGCATGATCGGCCTGCTGGGCGGGCCCCTGGGTTTGGTGGTCGGCGCGGTCACCGGCGCGGTGGCCGGCGCCATGCGCGACTTCTGGGTGGCCGGTGTGAGCCTCGATTTCATCGAGGAGACGGAGAGGTCGCTGCAGCCCGGCAAGGTGGCGGTGGTCGCCGAAGTCGAGGAAGAGTGGGTCATTCCCGTCGATGCCGCCATCGAAGCGGTCGGTGGCCAGGTGTTCCGGCGCAGCCGTACCGAAGTGGCCGAGACGCAGTTCGACCATGACATCGCGGCCTTCAAGACAGAAATCACCGAGCTCGAAGCCGAAGCAGCCTCTGCCAGCGGCGTGGCCAAGGCGAAGCTGGAGACCACACGCGACGCGGCGAAGCGCAGCCTCGACGCGCTGGTCCAGCGTGCCCGGCAGCGGGCCGACGCGCTGAAGCAGGAAGCCGATGCCAAGGCCGAGGTGATCAAGGCCCAGTGGGCCCAGTCCACTGGTGAGGTCAAGGCCAGGCTCGACGCGCGTGTGAGGCATCTGCAAAGCACGTCGCACGCCCGCGGCGTCAAGCTGGGGCAGGCCTGGAATCTGACCAAGGAGGCGCTGGCGCTCTGAGCCAGGGTTACCCAAGGCATCTCATGGCGGACCTTGCCGATCGATGGCGCCTCGCTTCATGGGCTGGCCTGCTCTCGCTGCTTTGCCCCTTGCTCGCCTGCACTGCGGTGACACCGCTCGACGAGCCTGCGGACCGCGTCGATGTGCCGCCGGCGTGGTCGATCTCCGATGCGGCAGGTGCTGGTGCCGCCGAACTCGATGACGCTTCGTTGGCGGCCTGGTGGCAGCGTTTCGACGATCCGCAGTTGGCTGTGCTGGTCACGCAGGCCCTGCGCGCGAACACCAGCATCCGCGCGGCACTGGCAGCCTTGCACCAGGCACAGGCCCTGCGGGATGTGGCTGCAGCCTCCTTGTGGCCGGCACTCGGCAGTTCGGCCTCGGCGCAGCATGGCATGGCGGGCGGCCACAGCACCGGCAGCAATTTCCAGCTGGGGCTCGATGCCAACTGGGCGATCGATGTCTTCGGCGCGCAGCGAGCCGCAGTGAATGCAGAAGAAGCCAATGCCGATGCCAGCGAGGCAATCCTCGGGGACGTGCGGGTGCAGATCGCCGCCGAGGTGGCCTTGAACTACATCCTGCTGCGCACAGCCCAGGTGCGCTCGGCGATCGCACGCGACAACCTCGCCAGCCAGGAAGAAACGCTGCAGATCACCTTGTGGCGCCAGCAAGCCGGTTTGGTCACCTCGCTGGAGTCTGAACAGGCGCGGGCGGCGGTCGAGCAGAACCGGGCGCAGTTGCCCGTGCTTCAGACCAGCATCCTGCAGACGCAGCATGCGCTGGCGGTGCTGACGGGACTTCCACCCGCGGCGCTGCCGCAAGGGGTCGATCTGCGGGCTGCAGATAGCTCGGTGCCGCGGGCGCGCGAGGGTCTTGCCATCAGCATCCCCGCGCAGGCCCTGCGCCAGCGTGCCGACGTGCGGGCCGCCGAGTACCAGGTGGCCGCCGCGCTGGCCCGCGTGGGTCAGGCCGAGGCCCAGCGCTGGCCCAGCTTCGCGATCGGCGGCACCCTGGGCCTGAGCGCGGCGAGCACCGGTGCGCTGACCCATGGCACGTCGGTGCTCGGCAACCTGCTCGGGAGCGTCACGCTGCCAGTCTTCGATGCCGGCGCGCTGCGTGCGCAGGTGCGCGTGCAGCAGGCAGCGCTGGCGCAGTCGCAGCAGCAGTACCGCGCCGCGGTGCTCGGTGCGCTGAAGGATGTGGAGGACACCCTCGTGGCCCTGCGCGACAACCGGCTTCGGCTGGCGAGCCTGCGCCTGGCTGCCGTCGCCGCAGGGAATGCCTCCACGCTGGCACGCCAGCGTTACGGCAGCGGCCTGATCGACTTCCAGACGGTGCTTGAAACCCAACGCACCCAGTTCGCCACTCAGGACGGCGTGGCCAGTGCCAGCGCCGATGTCAGCGGTGACCACGTTCGACTGTTCAAGGCGCTCGGCGGCGGCTGGCAGGACGACCAGCGCGCCGACATGCGATGACCGATCCGCTCCCTGCCACCGATGTGATTGCGACAGCTTCGCCAGCACCTGTGCCCGCTGCCGCTGTTGCTGCGCCAGCCAAGCCTGGCAGCAGTCTGGCCGACCTGCTCGGTGAACCGGCCGCTCGAGCGTGGTATCGCCGACCGGTTCTGTGGGTCGCCTTCGTCGCGGTCTTGCTGGCCTCGGGCGGCTTCTGGTGGTGGTACGCCGGTCGGGCCGCCCGGGCAGCGCCGAGCTACGTCACGGCCGTGGTGGGTCGAGGCGACCTGACGCTCAACGTGACGGCCAACGGCACCATCCAGCCGACGCGCAGCATCAACATCGGCAGCGAACTGTCGGGCACGGTGCTCAAGGTGAATGTCGATGTCAACGACGTCGTCAAGAAGGGCCAGGTGCTGGTGGTGCTGGACCCCGCCAAGTTGCGCGATCAGGTCTTGCGCTCGCGCGCCGCGCTGGCTGGCGCCCAGGCCCTGGTGGCGCAGAGCGCTGCCACCGAAGCCGAGTCGCGCGCCACGCTGGCTCGCCTGGAGGAGGTCGCGCGCATCTCGGGCGGGCAGGTGCCCGCGAAGACCGAACTCGACACGGCACGCGCGACGCTCAGCCGCTCTGCCGGCGCGTCCGACAGCGCGGTGGCCGGTGTGAAGAACGCGAAGGCGGCGCTGTCCACCGACCTGATCAACCTCTCCAAGTCCTCGATCGTGGCGCCTGATGACGGCATGGTGCTGACGCGCGCGGTGGACCCCGGCAACGCTGTCGCGGCCTCTCTGCAGGCGGTGACGCTGTTCACCGTGGCCGAAGACCTGGCCAAGGTGAGGGTGTGGGTCTATGTCGACGAGGCCGATGTGGGTCTTGTCAAGCTGGGCCAGCAGGCCACCTTCACCGTCAGTGCCTACCCGACGCGCAACTTTCCGGCCCGCATCACCCGCGTCGGCTTCGGCTCGACCATTACCGACAACGTCGTCACCTACCTGACCTACCTGGACGTCGACAACGCGGACCTCAGTCTGCGCCCCGGCATGACGGCCACCGCCACCATCATTGCCGCGCAACGCAGCGCGGTGCTGCTCGTGCCCAACGCGGCTTTGCGCTACACCCCCAGCGTGGCCGCGGCCGACGCGAAGAAGGGCATTGCTTCAGGGATGAGCTTTGGCCCTCCGAAGACCGAGATGCGCCGCAAGGGCGCCGCCGAGACGGCCAGCACCGCCAGTGCCCGCCAGGTCTGGGTGCTGCCCGGCGACGGCCAGGATGCCGCCGTCGCGCCGGTCGCCGTGGCGATCGTGCCGGGCATCAGCGACGGCCACATGACCGAGATCGTCGGTGGCGACCTGAAAGCCGGCATGAAGGTCATCACCGCGCAGAAGACGGCGGCCAAGTGAGCGACAAGTGCGCGAGTTCCCCGCTGATCGCACTGCGCGGCGTCAGCAAGCGCTATGGCAGCGGAGCCTCGGAGCTGATCGCGTTGAAGGCGATCGACCTGAGCATCGCGGCCGGCGAGTTCGTCGCCATCATGGGCCCCAGCGGCTCTGGCAAGTCGACCGCCATGAACATCCTGGGCTGCCTCGACACACCCACCAGCGGCGAGTACCTG
>JAIXYO010000015.1 GCA_027490215.1 Rubrivivax sp. | reverse complement strand
GGGAGCCACTGTTGCGGTTGAAGGCCGTTGAACACAACCGTGGCTGTCTGCGGGGGATGCCGGGTGACCGGCGCAGCGAAGTAAAGGAGGAGGGCCGAATCGGCTTGACCCGAAGCGCCAGGGCAGTGAACCGGCCCGGGGGACATGAGCGGAGCCGGTCACCCGGTAGCCTCCGCTCGCGCAGACCGATGCCTGTGGGGGCAGATCTGCGAAAGACCGCAACGGGTCGATAGAGCGCCTAGGCCAACGAGATTGGCTTGCCGCAAAGCTGTCGTCGCTTGAGCCCGAGCTTCACAAGCAGGCCAGCCGAAGTGATGTCGCAGGGATCACTACCTACTTGGTTTTCGCCGCGCCCTGCGTGCCTGCTGGGCCTGGTGCGTCAGAGCCAGTATTCCCACAGCCGGCCGAACCACTCCTGCATGTGCAAGGCCGGGCTGCGACGCTCCCATGCTGCGAGTTCGATGGCATCCGACGCTGCCAGGTCGCGATCGAACATGGTCTGCACCTGTTGCCCGAAGTCGGCGCCCAGCATGACGGCGTTGAGTTCGTGGTTGTGCAGGAAGCTGCGCCAGTCGAGGTTGGTGGATCCGACGGTGGCCCAGACCCCGTCCACCAGTGCCGTCTTCGAGTGCAGCACGACGCCGCGACGCTCGAAGATCCGGACACCGCCCTTCAGCAGTCGCGCGTAGTGGCTGCGCCCGGCGTGGAAGACCAGCCACGAGTCGGTCTGCCCCGGCAGGATCAACGTCACCTCGACGCCGCGCGCCGCGGCGGCCACCAGCGCCTCCAGAAGCTGAGGGTCGGGCGCGAAGTAGGCGTTGGTGATGCGCACACTGGTCTCGGCACTGCCGATGGCCGACAGCAGCGTGGCGTAGATCAGGCTGAATGCCTCTTCAGGTGAACTGCCGATGGCTCGCACCACCTGAGTTCCCATCGCCTGCAAGGCTGGGAAGTAGTCACGCGGCGGCAGCGGTGGCCCGTTCTGGCCGTGCCATGCGGCCAGGAAGAGCTTCTGCAACTCCGCCACCACCGGGCCTTCCAGCTGCAGGTCGGTGTCGCGCCAGGCCAGCGCCGCGTCGGGATCGACTCGCCTGGCCTTGCCGAAGGAGCCGCCCGAGTAGACGCTGCTGATGTTGATGCCGCCGAGAAAGGCGATGCGGCCATCGACGACGAGCAGCTTGCGGTGGTCGCGCTGGTTCCATTGCCAGCCGTCGCGCGCCGTCAGCGGGTTGACCGGGTTGAATTCGAGGACCTGCACGCCGGCCTCGCTGAGGCGCTGGAAGAAGGCAACGGGTGTGCTGAAGGTGCCCGCGCTGTCGCGCAGCAGGTTGACCTGCACGCCTTGCGCCTGCTTGGCCAGCAGAGCCTCGGCGAACTGGCGGCCGACGGCATCGTCGTCCAGGATGTAGGTCTCCATGTTGATGTGGTCGCGTGCCCCAGCGATGGCGCCGAGCATGGCGCGGTAGGTGGCGGGGCCGTCCTGCAGCAGACGCACCGCGTTGCCCGTGGTCAGCGGGCTGCCGACGATGGCCTCTTCAAGCGCGAGATGGCGGCTGAAGATGTCGGTTGGGTCACCGCCGCGCTGCAGGCGCTGCAGGATGGCGCGGCTCTGGGCAGCGGACAGCGGGCCGCTCGCACCCTCCAGCGGCACCGGCCGCGTCGGTCGGTGTGCGAGGTCGGGCACGAAGCTGGGCAGGCTGCTGCAGCTCAGACCCAGCATCGCGGCTGTGATGAGGGCCACGCACAGCGCGAAGGCGCGGCGGCGGCTTTGCGACTTCATCGGCCTCCAGTGGAAACGGCGCGCGGCTTTCGAGGCGCCGAAGACGCTGTTTATCGGCCGTATTGCCGCGCGCGTCTGTACGCTGTCGGACGGAGCCGGGCGAGGCCGAATTCATCCCGTTCCGAGCAGCAGCCCAGGCAGCCCGGTGGCCAGCAGCGGCAACCAGGAAATGATCAGCGTGCCGACGAATATGGCGAGCAGCGCAGGCAGGACCGAGACTGCGACATAGCGGATGGTCTTGCCGAACATCGCAGAGGCGAAGTAGAGGTTCATGCCGGCTGGCGGGCACAGAAAGCCCATTTCCATGTTCGCCAGGAAGATGATGCCGAAGTGCACCGGGTCGATGCCGTAGCTCATGGCCACCGGCAGCAGGAGCGGCACCAGCACGACGATGGCCGCGAAGATTTCCATCAGCGCGCCTGCGAAGAACAGGAAGACGTTGAGCGCGAGCAGGAAGACGAAGCGGTTCGGGATGACGCTGTGCACCCATTCGATCGCGGCGTCCGGGATGCCGGCGTCGATCAGGTAGTTGGTCAGCCCCAGGGCCATGCCCAGGATCAGCATCACGCCGCCGATCAGTTGCGCGCAGTCGTTCAGGCATTTGCCGAACACGCGGGGACTCAACTCACGGTGCGCCAGTGCTTGCGTCAGGATGGCGTAGGCCGCGGTGATGGCGGCGCTTTCCGTGGGCGTGGCCAGGCCGCTGATCAGCGACCCGATCGCCACCACGGGCGCCAGAATTTCCCATTTCGCGGCCCATGCGGCCGACCTGACAGACGACGTGCCTTGATCGGCGACCAGCGGAACCGAGTTGTCTGAGGTGGTGACAGCGATCCCCCCGCGCCTCAGAAAGCCACCGCAAATCAGCAGACAGACCACCATCACCACCGCAGGCACCAGCCCGGCCAGAAACATCGTGTTGATCGGCACGCGCGCGATGATTGCGTACATGATCAACGGCACCGACGGCGCCAGCAGCACACCCAGCGCGCTGGCGCTGGTCACCAGGCTGATGCCCCGCTGCTCGGGGTAGCCCGCTTGCCGCAGCAGCGGCAACAGCAGTCCGCCCAACGCCAGGATCGTCACGCCGCTGCCGCCGGTGAATGCGGTGAAGCAGGAACACAGCACTGCGGTCGCCACCACCGTGCCGGTGACACCACCGCCGCACACCGCCGTGAACAAGGTCCCCAGCCGACCAGCAGCGCCGGTGCGCGCGAAGATCAGGCCGGCCAGCGTGAACAGCGGCAAGGCTGGCAGCGACGGGTTGACGGTGATCTGGTAATGCGAGAGTGGCACCGACGCCAGCGGTTGACCGTCCTGCGCAAACAGTGCCAGGGCGAGCCCGCCCAGCACCGCGAAGATCGGGGCGCCGGTGAGCAGCACGGCCACCAGCCACAGGGCCAACGGCCACAGCGGCACGCTGCTGCCGTCGAACAGGTGGGCCGCCCAGAAGCCGACCAGGGGCAACGCGATGGCGCAGACTGCTCTCGACCACCACGGGCCACTGCAGCGCGCACCCAGCCGCATGCCCAGGAGCACAAAGCCGATCGGCATGGTGGCCTGCACCCACCACACCGGAATGCCGTAAGCCAGCTCGCGGCCGCCTTCCCACTCACTGCTCACGAAGCGCCAGCTCGCCTGTGCCAGCAGGCCGCAGATCACTGCGGAACTGCCTTTTGCAAAGCATTGCTCCACCACGCGCATACCGGGCCCGCCGAACGTCCCGAGGCCGCTGCCCAAGGTGGTGAGGTGCCCATGGCGCTCGGCCGCCACCGCGCCGAACATGGCCAGCACCAGCCCCAGGTGCTGAACCAGCACCGATGCGTTGTGGACCCCATGGCCCATCAGCGGGCGCGACGCGACTTCGATCAACGGGATCAATGTCATCAGAAGCAGCGCGCCAGAGGCGAGCACCTCATCGAACCGCCCCCACACGCCGAGACGGCCAGTCGACAGCGTGGCCGTCATCAGCGGGCCTTGCCGGCGCGGTAAGCCTTCAGCAGGCCGAGGACCTCATCGAAGGTGTCTGCGGGCACCATCGCGCCGCGGATGCGCGGATAAAGCGCCTCGGCCAGCGCATTCCATTCCCGCATCTGCTCGGCGTTGGGCCGGTTGACGACGAGGCCGCGCTTCTTCATGGCCTCCACGGCTTCATCGACTTCCAGCCGAGCTTGCGTGCGCATCTGCATGCCGGCCTTCTCGCTGGCCTTTCGCAGCGCGTCCTGTGCGGCCGGCGTCATGTCGTCCCAGGCCTTGCGGGTGACCACCAGCGCGCCGACGATGGGCGCCCAGTTGATGTCCAGCATGTTCGGGGCGGTGTTGTAGATCTGGCTGGCCAACGCGAAGTACGGCGTCGATGGCACCACATTGATCATCCCGGTCTGGATGCTCGGCAGGATGTCGCTGGTTTCCAGCGGCACCGGCGTGTAGCCCAGGCTTTTCATGATGTCCTGCTGTTCGGTCTCGCCGCCCCAGGCGAAGAACTTCATCTTCTTGAAATCGTCCGGCCGGAAGGCGGCGTCCTTCGAGAAGAAGCGCACCCAGCCGGCATCGCCCCAGGCGAGCACCACGTAGCCCTTGTCGATGAACTTCTTCTCCATCGCCGTGCGCATCTTGTCGCGCACGTAATCAACTTCGTCCCAGCTCCTGAAGAGCAAGGGCATGTTCTGCAATGCCGCGATCGAGGGCTCGATGTCGCGCAGCCCGACCACCGACAGCAGCGCACCCTGCAACTGGCCAATGCGCATGCGGCGCACCATCTCGGCTTCACCGCCCTGGCTGCCATCGGCGTAGACCAGGTACTTGGCGTTGCCACCCTGTGCGGTTCGCCAGACCTCGCCGAGCCCCAGCAGCTCACGGTGGTACAGGGAATTCTTGGGAGCCAGGGTGCCGATCCGCAGCTTCTTGTCGGACGCAGACGCCGGGCTGCCAAGCAACAGGGCCGCGCAGGACAGGACGATGGCGATGAGCTGGCGCATGGGTGCTTTCGATGGAAGGGGAGGGTGGTATTGGGTAGCCTGTCAGAACAGGTCGTCGGCCGTGTCGAGCAGCCATTGCGCCCGTTCGCGCATGACGACGTTGGACAAGTCGCGTCGATCGGCGCTGGCTTGCAAGGCCTGTCGCAACAGCGCCTCGAAGGCGGCCCGATCGCCTGCAGGCTGCGCGATTGCCTCAGCCTTCGCGACGAGTACGCCTGCGCGTTGATCGCGGCTGCTGGCCAAGGCCTGGTCGAAGTAGCGCTCGGCCTGCCGGCGATCACCCCCCGGCCGGGCCGACTCGAACGACCCCATCAGGCTGGCCAGTGCACCGTCCCCGCTTCCTGGATCTCGATTCCAGGCCAGCTGGGCCAGCCGCACGGCCAGTGGCAGGTCGGCCACGGCTTCCGGTTTGTCCTTCGACAGCGCAATGAAACCGCCCCAGGAGGCTGCGGCCCAGTACGCCACGCCGAGTTCGCTGTCGTCGATCCGCGGCCACTTTGCCGCATCGGGGCTGGCCAGCCGTGTTGCAAAGCCGGGCGAGCGCTGCTCGAGCGCAGCCATGGCGTGACGGTGAGCCCGCAGGTAGAGCCGCGCTGCGCGCTCGCGCAGCTTCTGCGCGGCCTTGGCATCGGTCGACTCGATGCGATCTGCCTCGAACGACACGAAGGCAAAGGCGTACTGCGTGAAACCCGCTGCCACGGATTCGGCCAGCTTGAGATGGCCGGGTGTCTGTCGCAGGACCGATTCAGACAGCTTCAGGTAGAAGGCGCTGGCCTCCCGGGCGAGCACCAGATCATCTTCCTGGGCCTGCCCCTGACCCGCGAGTTCGTCGGCCGCGCTCTGCACGATCAACATGCGCGGCGAGCAAGCGCTCAACAAGATGGCAATCAAGACCCAACCGATGCAGGCGGCCAGACGAACACTTGGCGAGCGAGATCCGGCGATTGAACAACAGCCCATGGCGGCAGCACTTCCGGATGAGTTCAGGCGTGTTGGACAAAGAGAATCCAACCCACCATCACACTTTATGTTTCGCTGATGAAGGCATGGTGACAAAGGCGTCACGTTCCGCGTACACAGTGAATGGCCTCGACGCAACGATTCACCGACTGGAGAACAACAAGATGGCGACCACCTACGGCTCGGATCCGAAAGGGCTGATCTGCGGCTACCTTTTCGATGCGGCCTCGCCAGGTCGACCGATCTCGCTTGACGATGCGCTGCAGTGGCTGGCCACCGAGCAGGCAGAGCGCTCCGGCGCCTTCATCTGGCTGCACTTCAATCTCACCGACGCCATGGCCGAGCCGTGGATGCAGGAGAACCTGCCGCTGGCGCCGGAGTATTTCGAAGCGATGCACGCCGGTTCGCGATCGACGCGCATCGAGGATGCCGCCGACCACCTGATCGCCGTGATCAACGATGTCTCCTACGAGTTCTCGTTCGAGCCGTCGGAAATTGCCTCGTTGTTCATGACGGTCAACGAGCGGATTGCCGTCAGTGCGCGCAGCCACCCATTGCGCTCGATCGATCGGCTGCGCGAGGCGGTCAAGGACGGCTGCCGATTCGGCTCGTCGATGGCGTTGCTGAACCATCTGATGAACGACCAGGGGGACGTGCTGGTCAGGATCGTGCGCGACGCGACGCTGCAGGTCGACGGCATCGAAGACAGCCTGCTGCTGGGCCGGCTGCAGCACAAGCGCGGCGACCTGGGCAAGTTGCGCCGCGTGCTGGTCAGGCTGCAGCGGCTGCTGGCCCCGGAACCGGGCGCGCTGTTCCGGCTGCTGCGGCAACCGCCGCGCTGGATCAACGACAACGACCTGGATGAATTGCGGCAATCGACCGAAGAGTTTTCCCTGGTGCTGCGTGACCTCGCAGCACTCCAGGAGCGCATCAAGCTTTTGCAGGAGGAGATTGCAGCGCAGGTCGGTGAGCAGACCAACCGCAGCGTGTTCACACTGACCGTCGTCACCGTGCTGGCGCTGCCGATCAACATCATTGCCGGTCTGCTGGGCATGAATGTCGGCGGTATCCCGATGGCCGACAACCCCCATGGCTTCCTGTTCATCGCATTGATCGTGCTGAGCTTCACCATCGTGGCGGGCTGGCTGGCGTTCCGACGGCGTGAATGAGCCGGGCGGGTTCGGGGCCGCCAGACAGAACCGCACAGGCCGGCGATAAAGCGGTCAGCGCCGTTATTCAAGGGCTTATCTGCCGATCACGACGAGCACATTGCGCCATGATGCGGATTGGGAGCAAGGGCCACGGAGTCTCACTGCCAACTCACTGTCAAGGCGGCTCGATCGCCCAACACCCCGAGTAGCCCGGCACCGTCCCCTTGCCTCCCAACTTGCCGCGTACCGGATCAGCTTGTGCGATCGCAGCCTAGCTGGAGGGCGGGCGCCGATTGGCATCAGGGGCTGCAGGAGATGCGGTCAGGGGTGCAGCAACGAACAGCAAAGCCCTCGCAACCCCGGCGAAAAGCCGTCTGACGGCCCCTTCGACGCGGGGTGCAAGCTGCAACGGCCGCAGCCACATGGCACCCGCCAAACCGACAGGGACGTTCGGCCGCAGCAGCGCACGGACCGCGCGCCTGGTTTCTTCGAATGTCGGATGGGGCGTGGCCGTGTCTCGGTAGCGGCCGGCATAGGCATGGCGCAGTCCGCTGTCCGTGTCTCGCAGTCCGATTTCAAGCGAACGGCGAACCAGGGCGCCGAGAACCGCCATTCGGCTGCTCTGCTCGCGCTGCTGGAACTGGCGGAAATAGCGGAGGAAGTGCTTGTAGTGGCGGACCTCGTCGTCGCCGATCCGCCGCACCAGGTCGCGCAACACAGGATCGCGGGCATGTCCCTGGATGGCCCGGTACAGCGAGGTCGTCGATGTTTCGACCACGCAGCGTCCGACCATCTCAAGTCCGCGCCGCGGCTCCAGCCGGCCCATCGTGCACAGCGGCTCGAAGGCCGCGATGAATCCGGCGTAGGCATGCTCCCAATCGAAGGATGGCCACGCATGAGTCACATAGGTGCGCAAGGCCAGACCGTGCTGCAGTTCCTCGGCTTCCCACTCCTCGGTGAGCCAGGTGGTGACCTCCCGATCGCCATCGAAGTGCGTCGTCAGGTTCGAGGCGTACAGATGCGTGCCCGATTCGATGAACGACGATGCAATCAGCAGCAGGAGCAACGGCTCGTCGGCTTGGCGGTGTGCGCTGTCGATCGCCGTGAAATTGATGTCTTCGAGGCGCCAGCCGATGGACTCGGTCGGGGCGTCAACTGTGGCAGCGTTGCGTGTCTGGTTGGACTCTGGCACAGGGCAATGGGCGTGGAGGATGAAGGTTGTCGTTGGTCAACGCTTCATGATCCCCTCACTTTGTGACACAAGCTCCGCTTATCAAATCCCAGTGCCGCCGCGAAACCCTGCTTGATATGGAGCACTCGAAGTGCCTGCGCCAATCCTTGCGGGCGAAGGACGGCTTCACCGCAGGAAAGATGGATTCGCCCAGAATTGAGGCTCCACTCTCTCATCCAGCCCCATGAAATATCTGCACACGATGGTCCGTGTGACCGACCTCGACGCATCATTGCGTTTCTACCGCGACGCTCTCGGGTTGGAAGTGACTCGCCGGCATGATGCGCCAGTCGGTCGTTTCACCCTGGTCTACCTCGCCGCGCCGGGTCAGCCCGAGGCCGAGCTCGAGCTGACGTACAACTGGGATCCGGAGGCGTACAGCGCCAGCCGCAGCTTCGGCCACATGGCGTATGCGGTCGACGACATCTACGCCGCGTGCGAACGCTTGATGGCGCACGGCGTGACCATCAGCCGCCCGCCGCGCGACGGTCGCATGGCGTTCGTGCGCTCGCCCGATGGCATCTCTGTCGAATTGCTGCAGGCCAGCGGCGCGCTGGCGCCGGCCGAGCCATGGGCGTCGATGCCGAACGTGGGGACATGGTGATGGTCGCTCTTGCAGCCGACAGCGCCGTGTCGACATGGCCGGCGCACCGCACCGTCGCGTTGCTGCCCGGCTCGCTGCCCCAAGGCGGCATCGTGTCCGACACGCCGATCCATGGGTTCGTCACGCCGCCACCGCCGCTCGCGCTGCGCATCGATGGCGAGTTGCGACCTGAGCGACACGACATCGAACTCGGCGGGCTGCTCGCGTTCGAGATCCGCAACGTGCTGACGGCCGCCGAAGCCGATGCGGTCGTCGAAGCCAGCGAACGATTCGGCTACCGCGATGAAGCCCCCGGGATCGCGACACCGCCTGGCATGCGCATGAACAAGTCGGTGCACTGGGTGGCTGACCCCGAGTTTCTCGGCCCTGTGCTTGCGCGCATGGCCGCGCTGCTGCCGGCGAGCATCGACGGCTTGACGCTGCACCCGCGCCTGTCGGAGCGGCTGAACATGTACCGCTACGACGACGGCGACGTGTTCAATCGCCACACCGACGGCGACTGGCCCGGCTTCTCGCTCGACGCCGAACGGCGTTGCATGCTGCAGTGGCCTGCGCACATGCGCTCCTGCCTGACGATGCTGCTGTACCTGAACGGGCCCGACGACGGTGTGCAAGGCGGCAACACCCGCTTGTATCGGCCAGACGGCAGCAGCCACGACGTGCGGCCGGCCAAGGGCTCGGCACTGTTCTTCCGCCACGGCTTCGGGCCGCAATCGGTGCTCCACGTGGGCTGCCCGGTGCGAGGCCCGGTGCCGAAGTACGTTGCGCGGATCAACGTGATGTACGAGGCCACGACGACATAGCACTGCTTCAAGCGGCGTTGCGCCAGTCGCTTCTCAACCGCGGATTTGGGTGCGAGACCAAAACGGCAGCGAAGCCTGAACGACGCCTTGCCCGCCCACTGCGACCAACCGAGTCCGGTCCCGCAACTTGCTGCGGCGGGCGACCCACAACAATCGATGCGCCTCAGGTCCGCACTGGCTAACATTTGCCACGATGCGGCTTGTTGGGGCTGGTCAAAGATCCCAACCCCACACTAACGGTGGCGCATTTGTCTCAGCCCGTGCAGCCTCTGTCTTGAGGTGAATTCACCTTGAAAGGGGTTTTATCTTGGCAACCGTCTTCGATCTTGTTGTGCGCGGCGGCCGGGTCATCGATGGCTCGGGCGGTGAGCCGTTCGAAGCAGACATCGCCATCAACGGTGAGAAGATCGCAGAGGTCGGGAAAGTCGCAGGTCCCGCAAGGCAGGAGATCGACGCTACCGGTCTCGTCGTGACACCCGGCTTCGTCGACATCCACACACACTATGACGGGCAAGCCACCTGGGCAGATCGACTTGTGCCGTCGTCCAGCCACGGTGTCACCACGGTGGTGATGGGCAACTGTGGCGTCGGCTTCGCGCCGTGCAGGCCCGATCAGCACGACATGCTCATCGGCTTGATGGAGGGTGTCGAGGACATCCCACATCCTGTGCTGGTGGAGGGCCTGCCGTGGGCTTGGGAGACCTTTCCGCAATACCTCGATTTCTTGTCCTCTCGGCGCTACGACATGGACATCTGCGCCTATGTGCCGCACGCCCCTGTGCGCGTTTACGTGATGGGCCAGCGTGGCGCAGACAGAGAAGCCGCGTCGGAGGCTGATCTGGAGCAGATGGCTGGCATCGTCCGCGAAGCGATGGACGCTGGCGCGATGGGCTTTTCAACCTCACGCACGTTCTTCCACCGGTCCGCAGACGGGAAGTCCACGCCGAGCTTCGAGGCCGAAGAGGGCGAATTGATTTCCCTCGCTCTGGCCCTGAAGGCATCCGGCAAAGGGGCGATGCAACTCATCACCGACTTCGACGATCCCGAGCAGACCTTTGCGCTGTTGCGCCGGTTGGTTCAGAGCGCGGGTCGGCCCCTGTCCGTTTCGCTGCTCGAAGGCAGTTATGGCCCGATGACGCTGCGCTGGAACGACGTACTCGACTGGGCCGCTGAATCCACTGCCGGCGGGTTGCCTATCAAGGCGCAGGTCCTGAGCCGGGCGATCGGCGTGATGCTTGGCCACGAACTGACACTGAACACCTTCTATACCTGCCCGTCCTATGTCGACATCGCGCGATTGCCCTTCGACGAAAAGATACGAGCACTGAAGCGACCAGAGATGCGGGCGCGCATTCTGGCGGAGTCGGCCGATCCCGATCCCACCATTGTTCTGGGGCGCCTGGCGCGCGAGTTCGACCACATGTTCCTGCTCGGCGACCCACCGGACTACGAACAACCGTTCGAGCAGAGCATCGCCGCACGCGCACGCCGACTGGGGGTCACACCGGAAGAGCTTGCCTACGACCTGATGCTTGAGCGCGACGGGCGCAACAACCTCTATGTGACGCTGTGCAACTACGAGCACGGTTCGCTTGACTCTTCGCTGGCCATGATGCGGCATCCCGGAGCCGTGCTCGGGTTGGGCGATGGCGGTGCGCACTGCGGGACGATCTGCGACGGGAGTTATCCGACGTTCATGCTCACACATTGGGTCCGCGACCGCACTCGCGGGGAGCGGCTGTCGCTGCCGTTGGTCGTGAAGTGGCTCAGCCACGATCCGGCGCGGGCAGTCGGCCTTCTGGACCGCGGGTTGATTGCAGCGGGATACAAGGCTGACTTGAACGTGTTCGACCCGCACCGTCTGCAACTCCACGCCCCGGAGGTGGCCTACGACTTGCCGAGCGGCGGGCGGCGCCTGGTGCAACGTGCGGATGGCTATGCGGCCACGGTCGTCAGCGGTACCGTCGTGCAGCGCGCTGGCGTGCCAAGCGGCCTGTTGCCGGGACGGCTGGTCCGGGGGCCGCAAACCCTGCAGGCTTCCGTCTGAAGCCGCGCGCTGTGCCTCAGTCGCCCCGAGGGACGCCTACCAGCGTGAGCCCTCCGCTGCGAAGCCTTCTTTGCGGGTCTCGCCACGACTCCGAGCGGCCGCTTCAGGGCAGCGAGTTCACAGCCGCGGATGTCGGTGATGGGCCGGCAACGGGTGTCCAGCCTGTCGACCCATGGCTGACACCCGGGAGCGCCAACACCCGGATGTCAACTCGCACGATAGGTAGAGAACAGATCGGCGCCCCGCACTAGAACTGCACCGAGCACTTGACCCCGGCCGGGATGTCTCCCTTGGGGTTGGGCAGATCGAGGCGAGCTCGGAAGGTGCCGCTGGCACCAAACAGGCTAGTGCAGGTCGGAAGTGACGCCGCCGAAACTCCCAGGCGTTGTGCCACTGCCCTCGGCCGCGTCTGCGGGCACGCTCGTGGCTATTGCAGGTCGTTCCATTCTCGCCAGTAACCGCGTGAAGTTGCCGAGGGAGATGAGGTGTGCCTCGATCCACGACAGGTAGCCGTCGCGGAACAATTCAACCACCCGCGCGTCGTCGATGCCGCGCAGCTTTGCAGCGTCGACGATCCACAGGCCTCGCAGCGTCTGCACCGGCTCGCCCGGGCGCTCGACGCTGATGACCTTGGGCACCAGCAAGCCCAGCTTTGCGAGCCGCGTCGCGAAGTCGAGCGTGCGCTGGGCGTCGCCGTGGAAGGCCTGCAGGAACTCGAGCACCCGCTGCAGGTACGCTGTCTCCTTGCCATCGGGCCCAAAAAGCGCCTCGCCTCGCTCGAGGCCGAGGCCGGGGTAGACCTCGTCGACGCAAACCGTCAGGTTGTCGCTGTCGTCGGTCTTGGACAGCACGAACGGGTAGCGACGCGCAAAGGCGGGCACGTAGACACCCTTGGCCCACTGGCCGTCCCCGTCGACCATCAGGTTTTCCTGATCGCGCATGCCGACGAGTGCGGCGACATTGAAGGCCTTTCCCTCTTCGCCGACGAAGACGATCGGGTAGTCGCGTGCCGCGTCGGCGAACTCGGTGCTCATGATCGGCACGGCATTGGTTCGTGCCGCGAAGCGGTAGTGATCGGGCATCACTGCCAGCTTCAGGCTGGCGTGTCGCTCGCGGTTCAGCGCGATGGGGCGCTCATAGAACATCAACTTGGACATGAAGGCTCCTGTCGGTAGCGTGAAGAAGCGTGGTGGCGTTGAGGAGATGACGAGACGCGAGGTGCTCTGAAGGGAATGACCGGGCGCAAAAGACCGTTCAGAACTGCACAGAGCACTTCACGCCGGCCGGGATGTCTCCCTTGGGGTTGGGCAGATCGAGGCGAGCTCGAAAGGTGCCACTGGCGGAATCGACGACCCGATCGACCACGGATACCGCGGCGGTGTACTGGCCCAGCAGGGGTGCCTCGGTCGTGATCTTCGCGGGCGCGCCGACCTTCACCTTGCCGAACAGCCCGACCGGCAGCACCACGTCGATGCGCAGCGGATTCACCTGTGCCAGCTTCAGGATCGCGCGAGCACTCTCGCCTGCCTGCGCGATCTCACCCACGTGTTGCAGGCGATCGGTCACCACGCCGTTGATCGGGCTGCGGATGCGCCGCTGCTCGAGCGTCTCCTGCAGCCGCCGCTGCTCCAGCTCGGCGAGCCGGCGGTTGTCCTGTGCTTCGACCACGCTGGCCTCGGCCAGGGACAGCTCGGCGGCGGTGTCGTCACGGTCCTGGGCGGCGATGAATTTTTCCTGAACGAGGTTGTCGCGGCGCGTCAGCTTGGTTTGGGCGGCCTGGCGACGGCTCTCGGCGGACTTCAGCTGTCCTTCCATCACCGCGCGGTAGCGTGCTGCATCGAGCGCCGCGCGGTCGGCAGCACTTTCGAGTTCGACCAGTACCTGCCCCTTGCGCACCTCGGCTCCGCGGTCCACGTTGATCGCATCGATGCGACCTTCGACCACGCTGCGCAACTCGACGCGCTGCGAAGGCTCGATCAGGCAGGCATAGCCACTGGTGGGTGCGGCATCGGCGGGCTGAGTCACTGCAACAGCCGTCCATATCACGACGCAGATCAGACGAGGCAGGGTGTGAAATGTCATGGTCTCGGAATCGGGATAGTGCTCAAAGGGGATCACCGGAGAACCCCATCGATCGCTCGAGTTCGCGGTCCTGTCGCAAGGTGTCGCGTCGTGTGCGGGCATGCATGCGTTCGGCGCGGGACTGGGCCGCTTTCCGACATTGGACCACCCACGCAGCAGGCACTGTGCCATGGAGCCGGCTCCAGCGAGACAAGGCATCGTGTGAGGCGCCGCCGTGCTGCGTGAACAGATCGTCGTCGATAGCAATCATCGCCACGCACTCGCCCGGCTGTCCCTGGCGGGCGCAGCGACCAAGCAGTTGCCGGTCGATGCGGGGAGACTCATGGTATTCGGTCAGGATGACGAACAGGCCGCCAAGTGCCTCGACGCCCTCGCCGAGCGAGATGTCGGTCCCGCGGCCGGCCATGTTGGTGGCCACCGTGACCGCGCCACGTTGCCCGGCCTGCACCACCACCTCGGCCTCGCCGGCATCCTGGCGGGCGTTGATCACCGCATGGCGCACGCCCATGGCATTCAGCCGCTGGCTCAGCGCTTCAGATGCCTCCACCGAACGCGTGCCGACCAGCACCGGCTGACCACGTGCCTGTCGCCGTGCGACTTCCTCGGCCACCGCCTGCCATTTCTCAGAGCCGTTGCGGCACACCACATCGGGCAGACGGCGCCGGGCGCTGGGCCGATGGGTCGGTATCGTCACCGTGTCGAGGCGGTACACCACCGACAGCTCACCGGCCATTTCCCGCGCGGTGCCGGTCATGCCCGACAGACACAGGTAGCGCGCAAAGAAGCGCTGGTAGGTGATGCGTGCGAGTGTCTGCGTGCGTTCGGACAGGGCCACGCCCTCCTTGCACTCGATCATCTGGTGCAGGCCCTGCTCCCAGGTGCGCCCCGGTAGCACGCGTCCGGTGTACTCATCGATGATCTGCACCGCGCCCTCGCTGTCGATGAGGTAGTGCTGGTCGCGCAGGAATAACCGCTGCGCCCGCAGCGCCTGGGTCATCAGGTGCTCGCGCACATGGAATGCGCGCCACGGCCCACCCCAGCCCGTGGTGGCTGCGGTGACGCGTTCGCGGCCGGTGCGTGTGAGCCGTACCTCGCGGCGCGATTCGTCGAGCAGGAAATCCTCGTCGGGTGTCAGCGTGGCCGCCAGTGCGAGGGCGCGCGGCAGCTCGTCAGCGTTCTCGACCGGGCCGGCCTTCACCGCGAGGATCAGCGGTGTGCGTGCCTCGTCGATCAGGATGCTGTCGGCCTCGTCGACGATGGCGTAATGCAGGCCGCGCAGCACGGGCGGCGTCGACAAGGCGCCAAAGAGTTGCCGCCCGCGCAGTTGCGCCACGCTGGCCCGGCCGCCCTCGGCGACCCGGTCGCGCAAATAGTCGAACACCATCTCCTTGCCGGTGCAGTAGGCGATGTCGCAGCCATAGGCGGCGCGCTTCTGGTCGGGTGTCCTGTCGTGGATCACCACGCCCACGCTCAGGCCGGCGAAGCCAAACAGGGGAGTTTGCTTCTCGGCGTCTCGTTCAGCCAGGTAGTCGTTGACCGTGACCACATGCACCGGCACACCGGCGCTGGCGATCAGGCAGGCGGCCAGACCGGCGGTCAGCGTCTTGCCCTCGCCGGTCTGCATTTCCGCGAGGCGCCCGCGTACCAACGTGGCAGCACCCACCAGTTGGGTTGGATAGGGACGCATGCCCAGTGACCGGGATGCGGCTTCGGCCACCAGCAGCAACGCATCGTGCAGCGCAGCTCGGTGCTTGTGTTGCAAGGCGGTCGTGGCCGCGGCACGCAGTCGGGCGACCACCTTGGCATCGTCCAGCGCGGCCAGTTCGGTTGCCCTCTGTGCCATCAGGCGCTCGAGTTCTGCGATCTCGCGCGCCGGGCTGCTCGCCAGCAGCCGGCGGGCGCCTGCCATGACCCCGAGCGCCCATTGATCGGCCATGTGAACCGCCCTGTCCTCGCGTTCCGGAAACGCGGTGCGCGCGAGTCGCAGCGAGGGCGTCATCAGTCCGGTGGACATCGCGGTGTGCTCAGGCGTCGAAGTGCGACAGGAACAGGCGCCGCACCGAGCGACCCAGTCGCCACGCGATCGGCTCGGGCTCGTGCTCAAAGCGCACATGCACACGGCTGCCCAGGAAGTCGTGAGGCACGTTCCCTGGCAGCAGCAACTCGAACTCGAAGACCGACTCCAGCGTGGTCAGCCCCTTGTCGTCGCGTGGATCGGTCTGCTCCGGTCCACCACCCTTGCTGCCCAAGACAGCGCTGGGCAACTGGTGCACAGCGCCTGGCGTGCTGCGCGCCAGCGTCGCTTCGAAAAGCCGCGCAGTGTCCTGTACCAGCCGCACCTCGACCGCGCGGGTGTCCAGCCGCACCGAGTCGACCTCGCTTTGCGGCACCACCAGTCGGACCAAAGGCTCATCCGGCGTGTGCAGGTAGCCCACCACGTCGCCTTGCTTCAGGTAGCGCCCGGGCAGGTCTTCCGGCGATTGAACGAGCAGCGTGCCTGCCGCATGCGTGCGCAGGGTCAGGCGCCGCGCGTCGTCCTGCAGGCGCTCAAGCGAGGCCGTTTCGCGGGCCAGTTGCTGCTCCAGTTGCTGCGCCTTTGACTGCGACTGGCCCCAGGCGGCGTCGTACTGCGCACGCACTTCATCGGCCTTGGCCTCCTGCACCGCGATGCGTGCGGCCAGACCGGGCTCCACCATGTCGACCACCGCCGCGCCCGAAACCAGTTCGGATCCCGGTTGGGCCAGCAACTGGCGCACGAAGCCTGAGCTTTCCGCACGAACGATCGCATGCTCGGGCAGCCACAGCACGCCCGTGGCCATGGTGTGGTGCGGCAGCGGCACGACGAACAGCAGCAGCGCCACGAGGACGAGTCCCGCGCCCATCACGCCGCGAACGCGGGGGCCCCGATCGGCATACTGCGGCCCGGTCACCAGCGCCTTGATGGCCTTGAACAGCGGCCAGATCACGCTTTGCGTCACCGTCCAGATCGCCAGCATGACGCCGACCACGAAAAACTGGGTGGCCACGAACAGCGCGATCGAGAAAGAGATGATCAGGCGGTAGACATACGACACCGGCGCATACAGCACGAACCAGCGCTTCTCGCCCAGTGTGGCCTGTGGTGCTTCGGTGCGCTTGACGCCAAACACAAAGCGTTCGGCCAGGTATTGCCAGTAGCGGTTGGCGCGACTGCCGAGGTTCGGCGCTTCGATGATGTCGATGAGGATGTAGTAGCCGTCGAAGCGCAGCAGCGGGTTGGCATTGAAGAACAGTGTCGTGACACTGGTCAGCACCGCCACGTTGTAGGCGATGCCGCGCGGTGTGCCGGGTTCCAGCAGCAGCCAGGCATAAAAGGCGAGCGCCGCCACGAACAGCTCGGCCAGCATGCCGGCAGCGCCCACCAGGGCCCGCTGCCATTTGTTGACGAATGTCGAGGCGTTCGATGCATCGACATACGGCACCGGGTAAAGCACCAGCAGCATGACGCCTGATTCATGCACATCGCCACCGAAGGCCTTGCAGGCCAGCCCATGGCCGAATTCATGAACCAGCTTCACCAGCGGGAACAGCAGCGCCAGCATCAGCAGGTTGTCGGTCGCCAGCAGCTGATCGGTGGAGTGGACCGACAGCTGTGACCACTGCGCTGGCACCATCAGCAGCGCAGGCAGCACGACGGCGAGCCATGTCAGCACCCAGGGCAGGGGGCCGCCATGGCGTGCGAATTGGCGTGCGGTGTGCACCATGCGGCGGAGCAGGCCATCGGGGTCGAACAGAGGGATGCGCAGGCCCAGCGGATTGCCCACTCGCGCCATCCATTTGCTGCGGACCTGCTTGCCACGGCGATGCAGCAACTCGGCCACATCCGGTGTGACATCCATCTGCACGAGGTCGGCCGCGTGCAGCGTCGACAGCAGTCGCAGCACGTCTGACTGCGCCGGTGTCTCGTCGCTCAGGTCGGCGCACAGCGCATCCCAGATGTCGTCCATGCTTCGGTTGCCATCCATCAGGTCGATCACCCGATAGGCCTGGAAGTTGAAGCGCTGGTGCTTGGCCGCCATGCGATCTTCGATCACGTACCAGACCTCGCCGCGGTACTCGTGGCGGTGGATGCGAACATGGCCGCGCAGCCGCGGCCGCAATTGCCGCATGCGGTACCAGTTGTCTGACAGCAGCGGGCCGCTCATCTGGCGCCAGGGCACTGCCTCACGGCAGCAGCTTCCACCAGGTCAGACGCACCCAGTCGACCAGCGGGCGTGTCCAGATCCACATCAGGCTGGCGTGGCCAGCATCGACCTTGCCCACGCCTTCCATGTTCGGCCGCAGACGCGGCGCGCCCGGGCCGAGTTCGGCCTCGACGCGGAAGTGGTTGCGGCCATCCTCGGCGACCGAGATCGGCGTCAGCTTCTTGACGCTGAAAGGCCACGATTGACCCGGGAGGCTGGCCAGCACCAACTCGCCTCCGGCACCGACCTTCACATGGCCGATGTCGCGCTCATCGACTTTCAGGATCACGCGCCAGGCGTCCAGCGGCGCCAGCTCAAAGAGCACCTTGCCCTGTTCGACCGGCGAGCCGAGCTGTTGAGTCAAGTCGCCCTTGACCACCGTGCCATCGAATGGCGCGAGGATGCTGACGCGTTCCAGCTTGGACACTGCCAGGTCCATCTGTGCACGCGCCTGATTCGCCTGCGCGCCAGCGAGCCGCTGCTCGACAGCATTGCCGTTGGCCATCGCTTCGCGCTCCTTGCGCAGGGAGACTTCCAGCTCCGACTCCCAGCGCACCTTCTCCAGCTTCAGGTCGCGGTCATCGAGCGTGGCCAGCACCTGGCCCGCCTTCACCACATCGCCAGCCCGTACCGGTGCTTCGCGCAGATAGCCCTCGAATGGCGCGACCGCTGCGCGCTGCACCGAGCCTTCGACCAGCGCCTGGGACGAAATTCGAAACGGCACCGGTACCACTGCGAGCATCAGCAGCACGACACCAAGTGTTGCCGCCGCCAGCTTGATGGCCGGGTAGCGCGGACCGAGCACTGTTTCCATGCTGCGGCGGGCCGTGCGCCGGGCGCGCATCACCGCCCCTTCGTGCGCCTCGCGCTGCAGCATCAGGGCCGGGGCCAGCCCGATGGCCACGCTCTCGAGGTATTCGATGTCTGCTGGCGTGAAGGCGGTGCGGTGCTCCAGCATCAACACGCCCGCGACGCGGCCGTCGTGCAGCAATGGCAGACTGAGCAGCGCCTGCGCGCCTGCTTCCTCGGCATAGCGCCGGTGCGCCGCGGTCACGGTGGCGTCGGCCCCTTCGTCGCTGGGCGGCCAGGCGATGCGCCGGCGTTGATCCATCGCTTCGTGCATCGCCTGTATCGCTTGCCGCAGCACGCCTGCCTTTTCGTCGAACCAGGCGGCATGACTCAGCGCCAGCAACTGCAGTGTCTGGCCTCGCGCCACTGCCAGATGCACCTGCGGACTGTCGAATTCACGCCCGAGTCGGTTCACCAGCGCCAGCGCCGCTTCGCGCGGCGAGCGCTCGGCCAGCAGGCCGAGCAGGGAATCGAGCAGGAAGCTGCCTTGTTGCAGGCACTGACGCTGCTTCGCCAGTTCCCGCTGGTGCAGCAGGCCCACCAGCCAGCCGGCGCCCCAGTTGACGAGCTTCAAGGCCTGGTCCACGCTGGTCTGCTGGACGCGACCCAGCTCCAGCACGACCGCGCCTTGCAACTGGTCGCCGCTGAGCAGCGGGAACGCCATCTGTACATGGCCGAGGTCGTCGCGCCGCAATGCGGCGTCGCGGGTTTTCAGCGCCTCGGTGGCGATCTCGCGCAGGTGGCTCAGGTCGCGATCGGCCGGGTGGGCCGCTACGGGCGCGTAGGCACCATCGGCTTGTGCCATCAGCAGCAGTCCGGCTTCGGCATGGACGAGATCGCGGCACAGCACTTCCAGCCACGAGCGGCACAAGGCGTCGGCAGTCAATGCCTGAGCCAGTGCGCTCCAGGGGTCGCCGGTCGGAATGTCCGGATCGTTATCGATGACTGCAGCCATGGTGGCTAAGCATGCCCGATAGTCGGCTCCCAGGGAACCGGCCCGGTGCGGTCAGAACCGGGAAGATGCCGCGCATTCCCTGCAACAGCGCCCTCGGTATGGCCCTCAATCGTTCAGCAGCGCATCAAGCGCGCGGAGGTCGGCTTCTGCCAGAGAGCCCGCTGCGGCCTTCAGTTGCAAGGCCGCCACCAGCGTCTTGTAGCGGGCAGCAGCCAGGTCCTTGCGGGTGGCAAACAGCTGCTGCTCCGCGTTGAGCACGTCCACGCGGGTGCGCACGCCCACCTGCAGGCCGCGCTGCGTGCTCTTGAGTTGCGTCTCGCTCGAGATCAGCGCCTGTTTCAAGGCCTGGGTGAGGGCGCTGCCCGACTGCACCCCCAACTGCGCCTGCTGCGCGTCCAGCGTGGCCTGCCGCTGGGCGTCGCTCAGCTCCTGCAGCGCGCGGTTGCGGTCAGCGATCGCCTCGCGGGTGCGAGAGCTCACCGCGCCACCCTGGTAGATGGGGATCGTCAACTCGACCCCGATGCTGGCTTCGCGCGTGTTGCTGCCGCCGAACTGCCCGTAGTTCTGGTTGCGGTCATCGCGCACCGTGCCCACCAGATCGAGCGTCGGGTAATGCCCCGCTTCGCGACGGCTGATCTCCTTCTCGGCCACCTGCGTGGAGGTGCGCGCAATGATCACCTGCAATGCATTGTTCGGCGCATCGGCCACCAGCTGGCGCTGCATGTCCGGCGTGAGCTGATCCACACTGGCTGCCGCGCCCAGGCTGGCGAGCGCCGGAAGCGGTTGCGCGATGTAGCGCTCGAGCACCCGCTTCTTCGACTCCAGCTCATTGACGGCGGCGATGCGTTGCGCCACGGCTAGGTCGTGGCGACCCTGCGCCTCGTTGAAATCGGTGATCGGCACCGTGCCGACCTCCAGGCTGCGCTTGGTCTGTGCGAGCTGCTGGACCATCGCGTCCTGCTGTGCCGAGGCGGCGGCCAGATCGTCCTGCGCCTGCAGTACATCGAAATAGCCGCGCGACACGCGCAGCAGCAGGTCCTGCTCGGCCAGCTGCAGTTGCTGCTCGGCGAGCTGCACCTGCAATTCGGCCTGGTCGGTGCCCGCCCAGTTGGCCGGCCGGATCAGCGCCTGGGTGACGGTCAGTGCGGCGCTGTTTGCACTGAAGGTGCGCCCGCCCGAATACTCCGACGATCGGTTGTTGCTGCGCTTGGGGTTGTAAGTGGCGTTGATGCTGGGCAGGTTCGCTGCGCGGGCTTGCGGTAGCTTCTCCCGCCCGGCGTCTGTTGCTGCCACTGCTGCCGCGTACTGCGCGTCGTTGGCGCGCGCCAGCTCGAGGATGGCGCTCAGGCCGGCGCCGCGGGATGACGCGGCTGAGGGAGCCTGGGTCGCGGCAGGGCTTGAGGCTTGCTGGGCGGAGGCGCCAGCGCTGCCGAGCGCCAGACACACCGCGAGCAGACGAAGGCCACAACCGGGGCGCGTCGATAACCGAGTCAGAGCAACCATCAAAGCCGAATCTCCCAGTCATTCGCCGAAACCCGTGTGCGGCCCGTCTGAGCGGCCAGCGCGGTCGGCACCACCGATTGCACTGCAAAGCCCAGATCGTCAGTGTGCAGCCGATCCAGACCGTCCACACGAACGGTTGGATCCGCACCACGACCGCGCCGCCGACGGCTGCTGGCAAGCGGTCCGAGCGCAGCGCTCATCGCGCCACCCCAACCTCCCGACAGCGCCGCAAAGATGTCGGCGTAGTCCTGGGTAGCCTGCGCTTCGTACGACAGATCACCGATCGACTCCGCGGCCCCGAGGCGTTCAGAAACCGGCACGGTGAAGCGGCCCTGGTAGTCGCCACCGGCACGGCCGTCGTAGTTGCCATCGAGCAGCGCTCCCGTGGGGGTGACGAAGGCGCCGGAGTCCGAGCGCAGCAGCACGCGGTACTCGCCAGCCGGCAAGGCGCCCGCGTCGGTGTCGAAGCGCAGACCTTCACCATCGGGGTCGATCACCAGCGTGCCTGGCACCACCTGGTCGCCACGCATGAGCTGCAGGGCTGAACCCGAGGCCGACTGCGCTTGCAGGGCAGCGGCAGACAGCGCCTGGTTGAAGCGCACCCGCAGGCCGCGCTCGGTGGCCACCATCGAGTTGATCTGCAGGACTTCCGTGGACGACAGGCCGGGCACACCAGCGGCCGTCGGATTGGATTCGATCAACGCCTGCATCGCCTCGGCGGTCAGCGCTGCGCTGCCGTCGGCAGTCGTGCTCGGGCGGCCGTCAGCGACCACCACCGCGAGCACGCGGTTCGAACGGTGGGCGGTCTGGTCGACCATGCCCACGCCCAGGCGGCGGTCACTGCGCTCGCCGTCGCGCGACTCGATGCGGGTGCGGCGGCTGTCGGAGTCGCTGCGCTCACGCTCACGCTCACGCTCACGCTCGCTGTCGCGTTCGCGGGATTCGCGCTCGCGCTCCTTCTGCCGCTCGCGGCCGTCGTCGTCGATGCGAGGGCGCGGTGACGGATTCGGCGAAGCAGCCAGCACGTCGCGTGTCACCGTGGGTGCCGTCCAGGTGCCATCGGCATCGACGGCGCGTACCACGATGCCGGTGCCGGCCCGCGCGGCGCTGTAGGTGTGGCTGGCGTTGACTGCAGCTCCGGCGCTGGCGCCTGCGACGCTGGACTGCGTGCCGTCACCCCAATTGATGAGCCACTGGCTGATGGTGTCAGCGCCCGGGTCGGTGGCTGACAGTCTCAGGGTGAACGGGGTGCCGGCGCGCACGGTGGCCGGGGCCGACACGGTGATCACCGGGGCGACGTTGGCCACGGTGACGACGAAGCTGACTGCCTCTGAAGAGGCGCCGGCCGCATCGACCGCGCGGGCTGTGAAGTTGCCCACCGCCGGACCGTTGACGGCATTCCAGCGCACCACACCCGCCGCGTCAATGCTGGCGCCGGACGGTGCCTGGTCGAGCACATAGGTCAGCGCATCGCCGTCGGCATCGGTACCCGCCAGGGCCACCGTGTAGGTGCTGCCTTCGAGCACGTTGGCATTGGCCACGGGGGCGAGTACCGGCGCGTTGTTGACAGGTGTGCTGATCGGCAGCACATCGCGGTTGATCACAGGGGCGGTCCAGGTGCCGTCTTCGTCGATGGCCTGCACGGTGATGGCCGCACCCGTCAGCGCTGCGGCATAAGTGTGGCCGGCGCTGGTCGCCGTACCCGCCACTGTGGACTGCGTGCCATCGCCCCAATCGATGCGCCACTGAGAGACGGTGTCTGCGCCCGGGTCGCTGGCCAGCAGGCCGATGGCGAAGGCTTCACCGGCGCGGATCACGGCGGGCACAGTGACTGCGAGGGTTGGCGCCACATTGGCCACGTTGACCGTGAAGCTGCGGGTGGCAGACGATGCGCCTTGGGCGTCGACGGCGTATGCAGTGAACAGTACCGAAGCCGGGCCGTCGGTCGCCGTCCAGGTGATGTTGCCCGCCGCATCGACGACAGCGCCTGCCGGAGCAGCGTCGAGCACGTAGGTCAGCCCGTCTGCATCTGCATCGGTGGCGGCGAGCTTCACCGTGAAGGTGCTGCCTTCATTGACATTCGCATCGGCCACTGCCGCCAGCACCGGTGGGTGGTTGACCGGCGTGACGTTGAGGCTGACCGTCACGATGCCGCTTTGTCCGAGGCCATCGGTGGCACGGTAGGTGAACGAGTCGGGGCCACTGTAGTCGAGCGCCGGGGTGTAGGTCAGGGTGCCATCGGGGTTGGCGACCAGCAAGCCGTGGGCCGGGCCGGTAACCACCACCGCCGACAGCACGTCGCCGTTGGGGTCGCTGTCGTTGCCCAGCACATCAAGCACCTTGGCGGTGTCGCGCGGGGTGGTGAAACTGTCGGCGGTGGCCACCGGGGCGTCGTTGGCCGTGGTGTTGTTCGGCAGCACATTGCGGGTGATCGCCGGTGCTGTCCAGGTGCCGTCCTCGTCGGAGGCCTGCACGATGATGGCTGCCCCCGACAGCGCCGCGGCGTAGGTGTGGTCGGCGCTGGTCGCCGTGCCGGCCAACGTCGATTGCGTGCCATCGCCCCAGTCGATGCGCCACTGAGAGATCGTGTCTTGCCCGGGGTCGGTGGCCAGCAGGCTGATGTTGAAAGCATTGCCGGCGCGGATCGTCGTCGGCACCTCCACCGTGAATGTCGGCGCCACGTTGACAACATTCACGGTGAAGCTGCGGGCGGCTGATGAGGCGCCTTTCGAGTCGACGGCGCGGACGGTGAACACGGCCGAGGCCGGGCCGTCGACCGCCTTCCAGGTGATGCGGCCTTGCGCGTCGATCGTGGCGTCTGCCGGTGCTGCGTCGAACACATAGGTGAGCGCGTCGCTTTCGATATCGGCGGCGACCAGGTTCACGTTGATGACGTCGCCTTCGTTCGCGGACAGGGAGGCCACTGGCGCCAGCGTCGGCGCGTCATTGACCTGGCCGATGGTGAATGCGACAGATACCAGATTGCTCAGCAGCGAGCCATCGCTCACCTGATAAGTGAACTCGTCATTGCCCGAGTAGTTGGCAACCGGTGTGTAGGTGAGGGTGCCATCGGCATTGCTATTCAACGTGCCGTGCGTCGGTCCCGAGACGATCAATATCTGCAATCCCTGTCCTTGCGCGTCGTTGTCGTTTGCGCGTGGATCGAACAGGACGGGCGTGTCCTCGTTGGTCACGACGACATCGCCCACGGCTTGCGGCGCCGTGTTTTCGCCCAGATTGAAGGCGACGTTGTCCACCACCACCCGACTGCCCAAGGTGCCGAAACCAATCAGATTGAAGCCGAGCACCGCACGGGTCTCGGCCGGCACCTGCCGCAAGTCGATGCTCACTCGGGTCTTGGTTCCGGCAGCGAGCCGAGAGCCGGTCATGCTTGACATCGTCACACCGGTAGCGAGGCGCACCGCACCATCTGCTTGCACGTTGAGTAACGCATCAGTCTGCGTGAGTGACACCACGCCTGCCAGTGATGCGGCGGTGTCTGCATCCAGCAAGGACACCTCGAAGGCATCGCCCGGTCCGCCACTCGCGATGTCGAACGCTGTTGACACGATGTCGAAGCTCAAGGACTGTGCACCGGCCGGAATCGTGAAGGCCTGCGACAGGCGATTGGCCGAGCGTGCTGACTCAGTGAGAACGCCTTGGCCAGACTGGATGGCCGCACCGCCCTCCATGCGCCAGGCGCCATTGACGCTTCCCGAAGGAAGTTCGAAGTCGCCATTGGCTAGCGATCCCACTGCCCCTTGCACCAGCCGCGGCACGTCAGACGCGAAGCGCCGTGTGCCGGGGTCGAGCCGCTCCTGCATCACGCCGCTGCCATAGGGCAGGCCGAGCAACAGTCCGAACTCGTGCGTCAGTGCGGTGAGCAGGTCAAAGGCACCGGCGGCAGGACCACTGGTGGCCTGGCGTTCGCGCGTTGAAATCGCGGTGTCGAATTCCAGCGCACTGGCGGGGGTCGAGTCCACGTACCACCCCCAACCGCCAGCGTCTCGGTCGATTCGGATCAGCCGCTCGCCCGTGTTGAGGTAGCTCAGCGACAGGATGTCGCCAGGAAGGTCGGTGATCTCGAAGCGGACAGCGGCCAGCGGGTCGGCCACGGCGAAGTCGTAGCCTGCCGACAGCCACTCAGCGACCGCTTGCCTGGCGACCGAAGTGAGATCGGCATCGGAACCAAGCACCTGACCCACTGGGGATGAGGGGGGCGTTGCCAGGGCTGCCCGCTGGAACGGTGATGTCCATGCCGCCAGGGCGGGTGGCGATCCTGTCGCTGGAATGACCAGGCGGGAGCGGACTGAACTGGTGCCGCCGTCGCCGTCGTCCAGGGTGATCCGCACCAGGTAAGTCCCGGGGCCAGCGAAGGTGTGCATCGCTACGGGAGTCAGCCCAGTCGAGGTCGTACCGTCGCCGAAGTCGAAGGTGAATGTCTGCGCGTCGGCACCGGGGTCGGGTGTTGCGACGATGGCGCTGAAGACGAGGGTGTTGGTCGAGCCTGTGGGCTGCGTCGGGATCGGGAAAGAAGTTGCCAGCACAGGCGCAACGTTGTCGATGAACAGTTGCTTGACCTTGTTGTCGGCCAGCACCAACGTGCCATCGGGCAGGCTGAAGAAAAGATCGGCGGAGACTTGCACGGGTGAGCCCGGCGGGTTGTCGTCGGCGTAGGTATGGGTCGCGCTGAACGGAATCAGCGTGGTGGCGGTGGTCTGGTTGATGGCGATCACCGTTGCAGGGCTGCCATCGCCCCAATCGACACGCACCGAGAAGATGCCAACACCGAACGCGCCGAGCACCTCGCCGCTGAGCGTGATCGCAGAACCTTCGTTGACGCGGTCATTGAGACTCGAGAAGCTCAGGAAGCCCGCTCCTTGAGGTACCGAGGTCACCAGCGCGGGAACTGTGGCGGTGCCGACGCCGCCGTCGTCGTCGGTCACGGTGAACACTGCGGTGTAGGTGCCGGGGACGTTGAGCTGAACGGTCGGCGCGTCCAGCGTCGTCGACGATGCGATCAACGCTCCGTTCCCGTCGAATATCTGCCACAGGTAGGTGTGGGTGTCGGCCACGCCTGGATCCGTGAAGCTGGCAGTGGGAGTGAAGAACTCACCAGGCAACAGCGTCGGAGATGGGCCAGCCGTTACCACCGGCGGCAGATTCTTCACTCGGATCGTCGCCGTCTCAATGACTGCCTGAGCGACGGACATGTCGTCGTCCCAGACGAAGACTCGCACATCCTCATCGTCAAAGGGCGCAGCGGTTGGACCGTCATCCGGGAAGACGTGTTCGAAGATCTGCTCTTCTCGCGACGTGCCGATGTCTCGGTACTCGCTGCTGCCGTCAGCCCACACAACACGCATTTGAAGTGTGTCCAGGTCCGACCGCTCGCTGACCGTAACCTTCAGCCTGCCCGTTCCGCCCTCGTTGACGCTGAACGAGTCGAAGAATGCACCAACCAACGGCGGCACGTTGACGACTTCCACCTGGTCGAACGTGGTCGCGGACTGCAGGCTGCCATCGAAGATCTCGAGGCGAACGTCGTATCGATCAGACGGTGTGCCAGTCGGGTTGTCATCCTTGTAGACGTGCGTGGCTGTGACGGTGCTCGATCCCGTCGGCAATTGCTGGATCGTGGCGGCTGAACCGTCGCCCCAATCGATCAGGACCTGGTATCGCTGGCCAGGTAATTGCCCGACGTCGGTGAACGTGGCGTTCAAGGTGACCGAGCCGCCTTCGTCCACCGGGGATGGAAGAACACTCATCGATGTGATTTGCGGCGGTGTGTCTTCTCCACCAGTGGAATTCGCCAGAACCAGCTTGACGTTGTCGATCAGAACTTCCGACTTGGTGGCGAGGGTGGTGCCGCCGTTGACCATGTAGAACTGGAACCGACCGGTGCGCCCCGCCATGCCTGCGGGAAGCGCCCATATCGCCCTTTTGAACTGCTGATCTGGCACGCGCACTTCAACGACATCGGGAACGTCGACCCATTGGTCGGAGCCGATTGCCTGGAAGCGCAGCTTGAGCTTTGCGAGCGTTGCATCGGTGCCGACCCATTGACTCTGATCGATCTTGTAGTCGAACTGCAGATGGGTGGCGCTTGGCGGGAAGTAGAGGTAGTTGTGGCGCAGCGACGTGGATTCGGTGACCTGGAAGCGCCAGTCGATGAACTTTTCGAATACGAACTTCAGCAAGTCAGGAACGCCATCCTTGATCTTGTCGATCACCATGTCCTTGGCGAACGAACCGAGCACTTTGGTGAGGTTGGTTTCCTTGGTGAAGAACGATTTGGTCCCGAACGGATTGACCGGATTGGTGGGCGAAGCAAAGTACTCGCCGATAGCGCCCAGGGCTTCGCGGACGTCGGTGATCTTGCTGATGTCTTCGAACGCGGACGTGAAGACGCCCTGGACCAGATAGTCGGCGAAGAACTTGGCCATGTCCGGCTGCTCGGCGGGGGTCGAAGTGAGGAAACGTTTAACGGCGTCCTTCAGATTGCCAACGGCGCCTTTGACCAGAACCTCCGTCATGAAAGCCTTCATGGCGTCAAGGCTGACCTTGACCACCTCCGTCTGGCCGATCTTCAATTCCTCGAACCAGAGTCGGAGCGCCCGCTCGTCGAGGGAGGGGCTCAGTCCGATACCTTGGGCACTGTCGGTGAACGTGCGCTGATCTTCACTCAATGACGATCCGCCGCCTTGAAGCGACCAACCCGGCAACTCGAACCACGTCGGGGCGATGACCGGGAACCGTCCGTACCAAGGCCGTGCACTCGCCTCGAAGTTGCCATTGAAGACCGTGGGGACGGTTGCATCCCACTCACCATACTCAGTGGTCGAAGATGCAGCGTTGCTGCCATTGACCAGGTTGGACTCGTTGATTGCGATCCGGTCTTCTTCAGACTGCGCGAGATCAAAGTTGCTGGTCGAGCCGCCCAGATGCGACCACGCCCATCCGGTCCCGACGCCTTCCCAGGAGGCCGCCGCGTCCGTCTGCCAGTCGGAGATCGTTTCTCCTTTGTCGGCGTACCAGGCGCGGTACCAAGGCTCCGCGATCGCGTAGTTTTCGAGCGAAACGAGGGCGTCCAGCACCGGGTCAGCAATCTGGTCGTCCCGGTTGAACCTCAGGTCAGCCAATTGCCGCACGACTCGATCCTTCGTGCCGAACAGTGATGCCCGCTCGGTCAACGACAAATCAATCGTGCCCAGGTACCAAGTCATCAGTCGCTGGTTGGGCAATCCGATACCCCAGCCGGCGCCGATGTTGGGCGGGAGGTAGCCGATCTTGAAACCCACCGTCTCGTCCTTGATGAAACCGGCACGCCGAGTCAAATCGATGTTGACGTCCGCACCGAAGATCTCTCGGCCGTTCGATGTGAAGGTGAACAGATCCGACACCTCGGCATCGGGATCGGGCGGGGGCGGTGGTGGCTCGCCGAAATCGTCCACGACAGGGCCAGCACCCAACGCCTGCCAGTAGTTGTCAGCGAAACGGACGTTCGACCACACCTGCACGTTGGGGTCGCTGAAGTCGCCATAGGGCACCTTGGACAGGCCAGCGTACTTCACGGCGGTCGCTGCTGTCTCGAACACCTTTCCGATGGCCTTCATCCAGCGCAATGGTGGGATGAGCCCGATGAAATCGGACGCCTTCTTCAGCCCAGCCAGAGCGTCTTCAATGGGCAGGTCGAGGTTCGATTGCGCGAAGTCATGTGGATCCAGTGTGGTCATCTGGATGTCAGTGATGTCGGCTCTGTATGTCCCCAGGCGCTGGATCAGTTCGCTGTTGATCGACGCCCCACGGCCTTGGCCGATGAACTGGAGCGGTGACTTGCCGAGCTTGCCCTGCGTGAGTTCGTCGAGCCTCATCAAGTGGGCGAAGAACGAATCAGCAGCAGCTTCGGCGAATCCGGTGTCGCCGATCGCTGAATCGAGTGTCCAGTTGGTGATCAGTGCGATCGGTTTGCCGACCGGTACATCTTGAATCTGCAGACCCTGTTGGCTGGCCAGTGCCGAGACCCACTTGCCGGTGATGGGATCGAGGTAGAAAACCGAACCGCCGCCCGGCGCGACGATCTTCTTCCCCATCAGAAGAAGGTCGCCGAGTGCGATGTCTGCTTGCGACGAGGTCAGGTAGGGTGCCTGCAGGCCGTGAGTCAAGACGGTCACGCCCGAGAATCGATCCGTCACCTTGGAGTCGATGGCGTCGACGTTGAAGGCACGCGACGCGCGGTAGGTGCGACCGTCGGTACCAGTGACCTCGATGCCCCAGTAATAGGTATTCCCGGCAGTCAGCCGAATGTCGTTGGCAAAACTGTCCTGTTCGTTGAGTGTGTAGGACTGGATGCCTGAGCCTTGAAATGCAATGACCTTGCTGAAGATCCGATTGCGATTGGCATCACCGCCCAGTGCACCCACGGGATTGGTGGCCGCCAACTGTTGCGGCGTCGTGTCTGAGGGAAACAATCCCTGTCCTGGCGGCAATGTACTGATGAACAGCTTGCTGTCGCCCACGATCTGACCCAGAGACCAGGTGAACTCCGGTCGCGGCTTCACGTCCGGCGTGCCAATGGTTGGCGAGATGAGCTTGAGCTGGGTAGGTTGCGCCACCAGGCTGCGGATCAACCCGACACCCAATGGTCCTTGCTTGGGGTCGCGTGTCTCGAACCGGACTGCACCGCCTGCCTTGTAGGCACGGTAATCCGCGTTGACGTCGATCGCCAGGTTACCGGTGTAGGGCAGCGTGTCCGTCACCGCTGGTGGGAGCGGGCCCGGTGGGTAATACGTAGGCGAGAAGATGCTGCGTCCATCAACGATCTCGTTGATGGCAAGGTTTTCAAGCACGCGTGTCCCTGGAGCCCCAAGAATGCTCGCGTTGTTGATGGGCTTCTCGACCGCCTTGATGATTTCATCGACGTCGTAGGCCATCACCGCGCCGGACATCGTGTATGCGGCATACAGGTACTTCCCGTCATCTGACAACACCAGGTTGTCCATGAACGAGTTGGGAATGCTGCGTGTCGCAGCCACCAGATAGCCGCTGTAGCCGGGCTGCTCGACACCGATGACCTCGGAGGCACTCGCAGGGTCGTCTGCAGTAGTCGGCGCCCCGAACAAGGTTACGCCCTGGGCCCGGAACTGCGGCAGATTGAACGGGTTGTAGACGATACCTACGTTGCTACCCGAGGGGTTGATGCTGCTGTAGTTCGGGTCCTGGCTGGGCAGGCCCTGAATGAAGGCGTTGTAGCCGGCGACGAAGGCGTACTTCAGGTCGTTGGTGACGACGATGCTCGATATGTTGTTGACGTCGAAGGTGTCGTTTGGTCGCCCAAGAGCCATCCGCAGATAGTTCTTGATGGTCCAGCTGTCTCCACTCTTCTCCAGCAGGCCTACGCCGGCACCGTCGAACATGCGGTTCGAGAAAAGCATGCGATTGGGGTCCGAGGTCCGCGTGAACGCATAGGGCTCATGGCTGGCGTTCAGGTAAGTGGTCGCGTAAAGATTGGCATCGCCGTTCGGATTGGCAAGACGCGTCCGGGCATTGGCAATACTGATCAGCGCGACCGTGCCAGGCTTGTCACTCGGGGTTTGCTTGCCAGTAGTTCTCTGCCCCGGCACACCCACCATCAGCGTCTGGTTATCCGCCGTCACGATCAAACCGCTGTTTCTCAATGAGAACGGCGCGTCGACGTCGATGGTCCGCACCATCTTGTTATAGGTTGCCGACAGCGGGTCAATGTCGACGACATAGATGCGTCCTTTGGTCTGCTGATTCGGCGGCAGTTCCTCCAGTGCTCCGGTCAGTGGGTTGAGCTTGTAGCGTTGTCCCTTGTCCGAATCCGTCACATACGCGTACTGATCGCGCATATCGATCGCAATTGCCCCCGGCCGCGCGTCAGGGAACAGATCGATGAGATCCATCGCCGGGGTGTTCGGGTTGGTGTCGACCTGCTGCAGTGATTGCGCGTCGATCAGTGCCAACCGCCCGGTGTTGCGCAGCACGACGTAGCCGCGTTTGCCGTCATTGGTCAGCGCGATTGCGCGCGGAACGTCACTGACGCCGTCTTGCCCAACGTCGATCTTGGCGACCACCTCGTTGGCTGAGGTGGCGACATTGTTCGAGCGCTTCATCGCGACCACCTGATCTGGTGCGATCAGGGTTCCGAATACGTACTCGGTGCCCAGCGGGATGTCCACCCGTGCGCTGCGAACAATGGTCTCGCGCCAGCTGAGCACGCCGTTGACGAACTGGTCGGGCAACAAGGTTCGCCGGGCCACCTCGAAGGTGGCTTCGCCCAGAACCACCTTGCGTGGTACGAGGAAGGTGATCTCTTGTTCGCCGTTGCCCAGATCCGTGATCGACTCGACCTCGATGGCGATGGGCTTCGGGCTTCTGCTACCGACAGCAGGAGTACCCGGCGCGAAATCTGTGTCGCGCTGCTGTTGTGTGGTCTCTAGGTCAACTCCCTGATAGGCCACAACCCGGACATCGGCCACGGTCGAGCCAATGGGTTCCGGCGCGGCGGGGTTGTTGTAGGTGAATGACTTGCCCCGCAGCTTGACGATCGGCTCCCGCAACTCGGAACCAGTTTGCTTCCGATATTCGAAGGACAGACCCGTGATCTGCGGTTGGTCCGGGGCGTCTGGCAATACGGTGGGCAACGTGACGCTGAACGACGCGCGATTGCTGCCGTCGTTGTTCTTCACGAGGTTGACGTCTGCCGTCGAGTGGACGTACTGACCGTTGTCGAGGATCTGCGCCATGCGCAGCTTGATCTGTCCCAACGGAAAGACGATCGAGACATCGGGCCCGCCGACAAAGGCGCCAATGAGCTCGCCAAAAGGCAGCGCTGACATGATCGATCTTGGGATCCCGATCGGTATCTGTATGGAAACAGTCCCTCGGGCGTCGATCAGGACGCCAAACTCGGCGCCTGCCACGATGTAAGCGCCACTGCCACCAACCCCAGGGTCGGGCGGCGATGTGGTTCGGGCCACGCCGTCGGCGCCGACTGTGCCGCTTTCAACCTGCAGCCAGCCCTTCTTGAATGTGCCGTCAGGCTGCGGGAAGTCAAAGAGGCGATAAAAGACCACCCGTGAGCCCGCTGCCAGATTAGGCGTCGGAATGGAGAGCTGAACCGGCACCTTCAGCGGATCGGGTCCCACGTCCAGTTGGAAGGCGTTCGAGTAGGTCCAGCCGTTGCCGTCGAGCACACTGATCGGCAGGTCGGCTCGATCGAGTGCCTTGATCGACACCGTGGTGACTTCTTTCAGCGAACCCGGCGCGACGGCCAGCTTCATTCCTTCCGCATTGGCGACCGCGCCGCCTTCGATGCCCAGATTCGCGGGCCCAAGCGTCGGCACCACGACTCGCACCGGCATCACCGCTTCGAGCATCTTGTAGACGCCGACGATCAAGGCGTCGCCAGGTGCCTTGGCGATCACCAGGCCGTCTGCCGACACCTCTGCGACGTTCGGGTTGCTGGAGTAGTACCGCGTACCGCTGGCGGCACCAACCACTGAGGTGCGGTCGCCATCGACGACATCAAGCAGCATCTGGCGACGGCCGCCTTCGGCGATCAGCGTGACCGAGTCCGGATAGACATCCAAGGTCGATGTTGACAGCAGCAGGTCGGAGAACTGGGTCGGGTTCCCCACGAGGAAAGCAGTGGTCGCGGAGATGTCGCCGCGCGATGCAGTGACCGCCCCCCATCCGACCGACTTTCCGCGCAGGACACCGTCTGCCGCGATGGTGGCGGCCGCAGGGTTTGTTGAGGACCAGCGCAGGTAGCTGGCAGGCAGCGCGACGCCTGCCTCATCGGCAAAGTAACCGATCAATTGCAACGGCGTATTGCCACCGAGTGCGATCGCCGGTCGACGCACTGCGTAGTCCATCGTGAGCAGGGGTGAATCCGACACGTTCACCGACAAGGTCCTGGCCGCCGACGCCGAGAAACCATCGTCTGCAACCAGCGTCACGGTGGCCGTCCCCGAGAAGCCGGGTGTGGGCCTGAACACCAGCGTGCGGCCGTCTCCACCTACGCTTGCCTGACCTCCCGTGCTGCTGACAATCCGCAGCGCGGTGGGGTCGCCCTCCGCGTCGTCGAGGATCGAGACCAGCGACCGTCCGAACTCCAGATCCACATGGGTCTTCAGCGGCAGATCAGAGATGGTGGGCGCCTGGTTCGCGACAAAGCCCAGGTTGGCATAGAGCAACTGGCTGTCGTTCGCGTCGACGGTTCCATCCTTGTTGAAGTCAGCGGTCGGGAGGGCTGTGCCGCTTCGTCGTGCATCGGCCAGCAAACCGGCGTCGACTCCGTCGACTCGCTGGTCGCCATTGATGTCGCCGACCGCGCGCAAGCTGAATCGGTAGGCGCCTGCGCTGGCAGCCGACACCTCCAGCAGTTTGAGGCCGGCTTGATCGACGCGGAACATCGCGAATGACGAGCTGCCACGCGTACCGGAAGCCACTGGCGCCAGTCCGCCAACGTGTGGGATTGCCGGCGGTGTGCTGCCGCCCAGGGATTCGACCTCCGCCAGGACCAGTGCAGCGCCACCGGCAGCCGAAGCCAGTTCGCTGTCGCGGACCGAGAAGCTGTAGCGAACGACTTCGCCAGCGCTCAAGGTTCGGTCGACCACCCGATTGAGGTAGGACAGCGCCGGGCCCAGATCGGCGACGATCGGGTGAGATTGAGGCAGCCCGCCGACAGACTCGATGCTGACGCCACCAGCAGGGCCGGTGGCCAGAACCAGCCGATGCATGTCGTCATAGGCATAGCGCTGGGACGTGGCTGCCTGCAGCTGCCGCACGCCAATCAGATTGCCCTGGTCGTCATAGCTGTAGATCACTACGCGTCCATCGGGCGCGGCTGCAGTCTCGATCCGGCCCTTGGCATCCAGAGCGAATCGCACGGAATCGCCATTGGCTGCGACGATGCCGCTGTCGCTGACTTCAAGACGGGTGCCGTCTGCGTAGACGATCGCGCTGATGCCGCGGTCGGCGTCGATTTCATAGGCTGTGCCGTCGGCTCCCCGCAGGGTGTATTGCCCACGAACCCCGGGGATGCCCGCCGGGTTGTAGGGCTTCGAGGTGAGGTAGTCGTAGTAGCGATCACCAGCCCGCTGAAGTTTGCCGCCCGCAGACTCCAGAGCCCAGTTCACACCTGCATCAGGAATCCATTTGGGTTCAAACCAGGTGACGCCGGCGCTCGATTTGCGTTGTGGCGCAAAGGTGAAGCCGACCCGCTCGCCGGCAGGTGTGGTGAGGTACAGGCGTGAACCGTCGCGCAACGGACCGTAGTTGCCGATGTCTTCCCGTCCTGTCAAGGCGACATCGGTGACCAGCGCGACATCTCTGAGCGCCAGCCGCCAACCGTAGCCCAGGGAGCCGCTGAGGTCGGTGGCGAGGGCGTCGTATCGCCGCAGCAACTGCACCGACTTGCCGGCAACCACCACCGTCATGTCGACTTCGGTTCGAGTCAGCCGCTGCGGATTTGAGGGAGCTGCCAAATCGATCGCAATGGTGCTCTCGCCGACGCGGCCTGCAATGTCCATGGCCTGGAGTCGAAGCTGGTACGGGCCGCTTTCCAGGCTGCTCGGATCGAGGGTGGCGAGCACGCCACTGATGGCTTGACTGCCCTCAGCGATGACGCGGAAGTTACTGGAGCCGGCCCGCGCGATGGACAGCGTCCAACTGTCGAGGTTGCTGTCGATCACTTGACCACGGAGCTCGGTGATGCTGTTGAGCAGCCTGCCGGGCAGGCTCGCATCGAGTTTGGCAACGGGTGCAGCCGTGTCGCTGGGGTCTCGTACCTTCAGTGTCTGAGAGACTGTGCTGCTGAACCCGTCGAGGTCGGTGGCGCTGGCCTGAAGCGTGTAAAGCCCCGACGCCGGCGCAACGAAGATGGCGCGTCCCCGGTCATCGAGGCTCAGGGACTGGCCGTTCACGGACAGTGATCGACCAGCCACTGCCGAGAAGGCATCGGCCAGCACAGTGATGGACACAGGCTGCCCAGGGATGGAAGGGAAGCTTGGCGTCAGCACGAGAGAGACGGTCGGGCCGACCGGCAATGCCGTGACCCGCAGCGCCAGCGCACGTTCGACGCTCGACTTTCCATCGCTGACACCGATCACGGCGACATGGTCACCAATCTGCCCAGGGTTGGGCTCCCAGACGATCTCCCCGGTTACTGGATCCAGCGTCGCACCCGCGGGCAGGTTGCGCGAACTGAAACGCAAGGTTTCTGCCGTGTCGGGATCGGAAGCGCTGACCTTGAAACGCAGCGTTTGACCCAAGGTCACCTGGTGGTTGGTGAAGGCCAGGACCGGCAAGCGATTCACGTCTGCGATGTTCAGCGTGACGGTCTGTTCCGTCTGGGAACCGGCAGGATCCAGAACGGCGAACTTGAGTGCATAGGTGCCCGCCTGGTCATGGCTCGGCGTCCACTTGAAGAGGCCCGTGACGGGATCGAAGCTGGCCCCGGCTGGCAGTGGCGAAATCGCCTTGTAGATCAACACGTCAGCGTCCGGGTCGACGCCCAACAAGTTGAACTGCAAAAGGGAGCGCTCCTGGCCACCGATCGGCAGCACCGGAAGCAGCAATGGCGCGCGATTGGTTGGCGCGACCGTGATCGAAATGGTTTCCGAACTGCTTGCTGCGCCGTCCGATACGCTCAGCGCGATGCCTCCATAGATGCCGGCTGACTCAAGGCCTGGTGTCCATGTCAGAAGACCAGTGGCCACGTCGAAGCTGGCTCCGGGCGGCAGATTGACCGGACGCACATAGGTCAAGGAATCCCCATCCGTGTCGGTCGCAGACAACTGCAGCCGGAGCGTGGCGCCCTCAGCCACGGTCCGGTTGCCGACCGGAGCAAGTGTGGGGGCTGCATTGGTGGCGCGCGCGGTGATCTGGATCGTTTGGGTGTCACTGAGCCCGGTCGAGTCGGTGACAGTGAACTTGACCGTCGTCACGCCAGCGTCTGCGCTGGTCGGCGTCCAGGAGAACCTTGCGGTTCCGTAGGCCACGCCAGGCACCAGGGTGGCCGAGGGCGGCAGCCCCTCGGCTGCGAAGGTCAGTGTGTCCTGATCCTTGTCGCTCGCCAGGAGGTTGAACTCGAGCGGCTGACCGAACAACGCCACCTTGTTGCCTATCCGTTGCAGCACAGGGGCTTCAGCCGCAGACACTGCCGACAGCACGAAGGTTCGAGACGACACCAGCTCAGACACCGGCCCGCCATCATCACCGTTGTCCCGCACGCTCACCGTGATCACGCTGTTGCCGCGGTCTTGATGGCCCGGGGCGAATCGCAGCTTGGCAGACCCATTGGCGGCGGTGATGAGTTCGCCAAAGTGCGGTAGACCGGCAGCCGAGTAGACCAGCGGGTTGCCGTCGGGATCGGTCGCAGTGATGTCGATCTCCAGCACCTCGCCCTTGTTGACGCTGACGGCGTTCAGCTCAGGCAGCACGGGCGCGCGGTTCACGTTGCGCACGGTGATCGGCACGGTGATCGTGGTGGTCAGCGGCACACCTGTGCCGTCTCCGTCATCGGTGGCGATGAATCGGACCGTTCGAACCCCGGCGTCGGCGAAAGTGGGCGTCCAGGAGAAGACCGCGGTGTCCTGGTCGAAACTCGCGCCCGGAGGCAGGTCGAGCACGGAGTAGGTGACGCTGGGTCTCTCCCCTTCGATGAAAGCCAGTGATCCATCGCTGGTTCGGTACGGGAGTGCGTAGCCCGGGTTGTCAGGGTCGAAGGCGAAAGCCGCAAACTGAAGCGGCTGGCCTTCACTGACCTGGATCCCCGTGAGGTTGTCGAACACAGGCGCGGCATTGGCGTTCTGGACCGTGAGGCGCACCGTTCTTTCGGAGTAGCCGATGCCATCCGATGCACGCACGGTGATGTCGTAAGCCCCTGTCTGGCTGAATCCAGGGATCCAGGTCAAAACGCCAGAAAGCGGGTCGATGACTGCACCAGCGGGAAGAATCGGCGCGCTGAATCGAACGGTGTCGCCGTCGGCGTCGGTGGCGTTGAAATCGATGCGCACTGGATCACCCTGACGGACAGTCCCGTCAGGTACCGCAGAGATCACCGGAAGCTGATTCGCCGGCAATACAACAAAGGCAAGGCTGTAAGCGGTGCTCAGCCTGCCGTCAGTGACAACCAGACTCACGTTCTTGTAGGTGCCGGAGGCGCCGAAGGCTGGTGTCCACTCGAACACGCCGGTTGCCATGTCAAAGACGGCGCCGGGCGGCAACTGGTCCATCAGTGCCACCGCGTTGTCACCGTCGGCGTCGACCGGCAGCATGTTGATGGTGAGCTTCTCACCCTCACGCACGGCGTAGACCGAAGGAATGGAAGACACCTCGGGTGCGTGATTGCCACCGCTCACGGCGATCGTGAACCGCTGCGTGGCGACTGCACCGCGACCGTCGATGGCGCGCAGGACCACTGGGGTGTTGGCTGCCGATTCGGCCGTGGGCATCCATGTCACAACGCCTGTGGCCGCGTCAACCTGCATGCCCGCGGGCCCCGCCACCAACAGGTAGCCTGACAGCAATCCGTCGGGGTCCGTGGCCTTTGCTTCGTAACGGTAGGACTCGCCGGCCTTGGCCTGGACCACCGGGGTCGAGTTGAAGGTCGGTGGCGTGTTTGGATAAGGGAGGGCGAGGATCCCGAAGCCGAGGTCTGCGCGCTGATCCAGCGGGTTGCGGATGCTGACCGTGCGCACGACGGTCGATTCGTTGGCCTTCAGGGCACCACCGATGAGTCCGGCGGAAAGGTCCAGGCGCCACAGCTTTCCATCGTCTGACTGAGCCGGTGCACCTGGCCTGCCTGCAAAGTAGACCTGCGGGTCGAGCAACAGCACCAGTGGCCCACGCAGGTCGTATCCGCTGGTGTTGGTGACTCGCAGGTCATAGCTGATCGTGCCCGCCAGCTGGTCGGAGCGGGTGTTCTCGAAATCGACGCGCACGTATGGGGTGAAATCCTGTGCAGCGATGAAGCTCAATGTGGTCGGGCTGCCGAGCTTCAAGCCGAGTCGGCTCGTGATGGCTGCCGCCACCGTGACGGTGTAGTTGCCGGCTTCGAGGCTGTCGAATCCGAGGAAGACCGTGCGTGACGGCGCGTCATAACGCACCCGGGCGGGTGTCACCGTCAGGCCGTCCTGCTTGATAACGTAGTTCGTCAGGTTCAGCACCGAGCCGGCTTCGGTGCGGGTCGGGCGGGTCATGTCCTGGTCGAACGTGATCGCGAACTCGTCCAGAGGCAGAGCCACCAGGGCGCCATCCGCCGGACTGCTCGACACGATGCGTGGCGCCACGATCGGTGACAAGACATCCACCTGCGCGCTGTTGGCGATCAGCAGCCGGCCATCGCTGGTGGCCAGCAGCTGCTCGGCGCTCGGGCCGCCGCTGGCGACCTGCAGTACGCGCAGGGTGGCGAGGTCGACCATGTGGAGGCTGATGGGTGTGTCGTAGCCCGAACGCTTGCGTGCCGAGATGAACAGCAGGCCTTCAAGCTGCGTTCCCTTCCGGCCGAAGGCGAGCGAGTCGAGGTCGGCGTCGATGACGATCTGCGCGCTCGGCTTGCCTTGCGCATCGAAGCTGACGATCTCGCCACGGTTCGGCCAGCGGCTGGCCCACAGCTGGCCGTTGGGGGCGATGGCCAGATCGTCGACGCGCAGGTCGCTGAAGTGCGCGAAGCGACGCGTCGCGATGTCGAAGGTCTCGATGCCGTCGCCCGACGACACGTAGAACACGCCCTTCACCGCATCGAAGGCAAGCGCCTGTGTCAGGCTGTCGCCATAGCGGTTGAGGATGGCGAAGCTGGTGGTGTCAAGCTCTAGCAGTTGACCACCGCCGCTGGTCGCCCACAGGCCGCCCTGGTTGTCGTAGGCCAGGTCGAAGATCGGCGTGTCGAGCACCGTCTGCGGGTTGAGCGCCTTGCCGCCGTCTTGCGCGTAAACATACAAGCTGCCGCGGTTGAGGCCACCACTCGCGATGAAGGTGCCGTCCGGCCGCTCGAGCAGCGCGAGCGGGCCGATGCCGGCATTGCTCTGCGCGATGCCCGTGCCGAAGACCGCACCCGAGAACGGCGCAAGCACCTGGGTGAACTGCGACGGCCGGTCGGAGGCGCCGGCGGGCAGACCCTTTTCGGCCTGGGCGAACAGCGGGTTGGTCGAGGTGGCGTTGCTCGGCGTCGGTGGCTTGCCGGTGTCAATGGTCGTCTTGCCAGCGCTCGGTACATCTCCCAGATTGGTGCGGGTACCGTCGTCTGGCAATGTCTGCGTTGCACGTGCCAGCTCGCGGTTGCCGGCGTTGTCGGTCGACAGCGCGGCGAACTCGTAACGCTTGCCAGGCTGCCCCTGATAGATGCCGCTGGTTTCGGTGGTCTGGCGCTTCCAGATCTCCCACGCACCACCGTCGACCGAGACGAAGATGCTGGTGTGCCGCACGCCCGAGCCGCCCGGTTCGTCGGTGGCGCTCCATTGCACGTCGAAGGCATTGCCCGACAGCGTGCGGGCCGTGAGCGCGGTGACCGGCGCTTCGCCGTCGAAGGTGTGTACCACCTCGGCGGTGTCGAACCCGCTCTGGCCGTCGAAGGTGACGCGCGCGCTCGCCTTGATCTGCTGGCCCGTCGCCACGCCGAACTTCGGGTTGACGCTGTAGCTGACGTAGCCCTGCCCGCGGCCGTTGGCATCGTCAGGCGAAAGCAGCCCACGCGTGGCGTCGGTGAGCACCTCGCCGGTCAGCGGGTCGATCGCCTGCAGCACCCACGATGCGATCGCGGTGTTCGGGTCGACCGCGGCCGACACGCGCAGGATGTAGCCGCGCGAATTGCGCAGGTCAATGTCGCCCTGGTAGCTGGCCCGGCCGGCGGGGATGTGCACCGTCACATCGCCCAGTTGGATGTCTCCCAGGCGGAAGCTGTATGGCGTGACGCCCGCATCCAGCTTCTGCACGATCCGCACTTCATTGACGGTGCGGCTCGCCGTGCCGGGGTTGGTGAAGTTGACGGTGTAGGGCAGCGGCTGGTCGGCCGGCAGGAACTGCTGGCTGCCAAAGCCGCTCGGGCCGGTGATCGATGCCTGCGCGTTGGCAGTTGCAGCGAGGTCGAACAGCGCCTGCAGGCCCAGCAGCGCCAAGTCTGCCGAGACCGCTGCGGAGGCGGGGTTGAGATTGCCCTTGGCGAAGACGTTGAAGGCGTTGAAGTAGGTCTGCTGCGCCAGGCCCAGATCGGCATCGGCTTGTGTCGGCAGTGCCGGCACCGGTACCAGGATCAGTTCCTCGACGCCGTCTTCCGACACGATCAGGGGGTCATAGCTCGCGATGGGGGCCAGCTTGCCTCGCTGGTCGCCATACCAGGTCTTGACCTGCTGGAAGAAGTTGACGAGGTCGCCGTCGCTTTGCACCGACTGCCCGGCGCGCCCCAGCGTGACGCCGCTGGTCAGGATGGCGAGCATGCTGGCCACCCGGGGCTGCAGGCGGATGGGCGGTGCCTGGTCCTCGGGGCGCAGCAGGCCACCCTGTTCAAGCGCGGCCAGGTAGCTCTGCTTCCAGCCTTCGGCATCGCTGGCCAGATCGGCCAGCGCGCGGCTGGCGGTTTTGTCAGCCAGCACCTTCAGGCGCAAGGCCTCGGCCTCGGCGCTCTCGCGCTTGACGAAGTCATCGCGCGTCAACGCGGTTGCCGAAGCGGCCACGTTGAAGCGGAAAGGCATGTACTGGCGAATCTTGCCGATCGCCTTGGCGAATCCCTTCGGGTTGTCGATGCCGGACTGGATGAAGGCCTCGAGCGCGGTGAGCTTGGTCTCGAAGGTGCCGTCGGTGATCCATTCGGGACGTGCGTCGGCCAGAACCGTGCGCAACTGAACCCGGTCCAGCGCGAGGATCGCCGCAAAGCCGGGATAAGTCTGCGCGGTGAAGTTCAGGCCTGCAAAGCCGCCTGCCTGCAGGTCGAGAACGTAGCCCGGCGCGAGGTTGTATCCGGTCGTGTTGACCTCGGAGTCCAGGCTCGCCCAGGCGGCGTTGGGGTTGTCTGCAGCATTCGGGCCGCCGCGCACGTTGCTGGCAAAACTGACATACGGCAGGCCCAGCACCTTGGCGTTGTCGCCCATTTCGGGGACGCCGATCTGGAAGTAGACATACGGCGTGTCGACGTTGGTGCCGTTCTCGAGCGTGACGTGGTACAGGCCGGAAGCGCCCGGCGACAGGGCGCGCGTGCCACCCAGGCCGAGCGTCACGTCCGTCGGCAGGGCCCGTTCGACGAGGTAGCGGTAAGGCACGACCGCGACCGCGCCGTTCGGGTTGATCACCTGCACGTCGTACAGGCCATGCGGCTGGTTGCGCAGGTCGAAGATCGCGACGATGGTGGTGGCATCGATCACCTGCACCCGAGTCGGCTCGATCTCGCTGATGCCTGGTCGCACCAGCTTGGCCACGGCGCCGGCCTTGAACTGCGCGCCGCTGATCGTCATCGTCACCCAGCGGCCATCGCCGCCCTGATCGGGCGTCACGTTGCTGATCTGGAACGGCAGCGCCTCGACCTTCACCTTGGCGGCGAAGGTGCTGGCGCCGGCGGAGAGGGAGCGCACCAGCACGTAGTAGTCGCCCGCCTGGCTGGTCGGCACCACGGCGACCTGGTCGGGCTGCAGCGGCGTGGTGAAGCTGGCGTCGAAGATCGCGGCGCTGGGCACCTCGTTCCAGCGCACGTAGATCTCGTCGGCCGCATCGGCGCGGTCGGTGTCGAGGCTGAATCGCAGCGTCTGGCCCGCCGCCACCGTCACCTTGTAGAGCTGCCCCTGGCCCACCGTGAGGCTGGTGTCGCGTGAGACGCCCAGTTGCAGCTCTGGCACCGTCACGCTGACCACGTTGCTCGACGCCGTGGTGTTGTTGCCTTCGTTGCTGCCCTCGTACACCTGGTTGAAGATGTCCGGCCGCACGATGACGCGGTACTGGCCGGCCTTCATGGGTGGCAACTTGAAGCTCGTTGGCGGGCTGGTGTAAGTGCCAGCGGGGTCGATGGTGCCGTTGTGATTCACCTGCCCGAGCCGGATGTCGTCCAGGCTCCAACTACCGTCGGCCGACAGATAGACCGCATCGGTCCAGCTGCCCTGCGCCGCGAACTGACCCTGGTTCTTGACGGTCCAGCTCAGCGTGATGTCCTGGTTGACGGCGCCACCGCTCGGCAAATTGAAGTCGGTGACGACCAGATCGGCCGGCGGCGGCTGTTCGATCAGCACCTGCAGCGCAGACGGCGTGGCGTTGTTGGCTTCGTTCGCGCCCTCGTAGACGGCGCCGCGTGGGCGGCTGCTGTCGCCCGGGTCGGTGATCACGAAGACGTAGTAAGGGCCGACCAGGTCGTTGCCCAGACGGAAGCGCTTGGTCACGTCGTAGCCGGCGCCAGCGGCCAGAGCGCCTTCGTGGCTCACCTCGCCGATGAGGCGATCGGCATTGAGGTCGAGGGAGTCGTCTGCCGACAGGTAGACCTTGTCGACCCAGCGCAACTGGTCGGGCGGTGTGGCACCTGCGCCGGCGTTGACTACCCGGTAGTCGACTTTGAGTTCCTGCCCGGTAAGCACGCGCTCGGGGACCTTCACCGAGCCCGACTCGACCCGCAGATCAGCGCTGGCGCGCAGCGTGATGGCGATCGGCTTGACGGTGACGTTGTTGCCTTCGCCACGGAATTCCTTGACCGAATCAAGGTCCAGAGCACCCGTTCCTGAACCCGCATCGGTAGGCGAAGGACCGGTCAGGTCGATGCCCCGCACATCGGCATCAGCGTAGGCGATCAGGTACCACGATCCGTCGGCACCCTCGGGGATCTGGATCTTGGTGGTGTAGTTGAGTTCGCCACCCGCCGCCAGCCCGCCGAAGTACAGGTTGGTGATGACCTGACCGACCTGCAGGTCGGTCCTGTCGAGCGAGGCGTCTCGCGACAGATAGATACGGTTTGCCCAGACCGTTTCGCGGGTGTTGCGGGTGCCCTGGTTCTTGACGGTGAAGCTGACGTCGACCTTCTGGCCCGAGGTGGCTGCCGCATCGAACTGTAGGTCCGAGATGACAAGGTCGGATTCGCGGTAGGTCACCGGGATGGTGCTGACGAAACGGTTGTTGGCCAGGTCTGGCGGCTCGTAGGCGGTGCCTTCGTACTTGCGGATCGATCGCGAGTTCTTGTCAGCGACGTCTTCAAAGACCGGGGCACTGCCACCGTCGACGACAAGGTGCAGGTAGTAGGGCCCATCGGTGCCGGCTGGCAGCGTGAAATCGGCGGTCTCGGTGTAGCTGGCGCCTGCGGCGAGGCCGGCCTTGTTGTCGTGCACGACCGAACCAAGGGCAATGGCGCGGTTGCCGAAGACCGGGTCAGGCGAGAAGAACACCGTGTCGGTCCAGCGCTGGGTGCCGCTCCACACCGCCTGGCCCTGGTTCTGGACCGTCCATGACACGGTGGTCTTTTCGCCCGAGAAGTTCTGCTGCTTCGCGGTCATCGAAATCGGCACCAGATCGGCGGGGCGCGGAATGATCTGCGTGGTGGTCGAACGGCTGTTGTTGAGCTCGTTCGTCTCGTCGACTGCGGGCAGCCGGAACTCGTCCTGGTCTGCAACCACCGTGACGTAGCTCGCCTTGACGGCGGGCGACAGGTTGACGCTCAGGCTGCTGGTGTAGCTGTCGAGCCGGCCCAGCGGCTTGGCTCGCGCGACGCTGCCGAGGAACCACCGCTTCGCGTTCGGGTTGTCGAACGGCAGGTCAGACGCATAGACGCTGTCGAACCATTCCACATCGGCCGCGCCGTCCTCGCGGTTCTGCACCGTCCAGCTGATCTTGAACGGTGCATCGACCGAACCGGTCGCATCGGCGACCACCTCAGTGACTTGCAGGTCGGGCTTCGGCGGCGTCGGGTTGCCGATGATGTCGATCGCCCGGGCCTTGTAGTTGTTGCTGTCGAACTCGGCCGGGTCGTCGGGATTGGCCACGAAGGTGTCTTCGAGCACCGCGTCGTAGGCGTCGGTCCACGGTGTGATGAAGTAGCTGCCCGACTCGATCACCGCCGGGATGCGCACCTTGATGACCGCTTCGTAGCTCTCGCCCTTGGCGAGCAGGCCGGTGTGCACCGCGCTGCCGAGGAAGATGCCGCCGTTGCCGACGGCGACGCCGGTCTTCTCGTCGCGCAGACCCGGTGTCGGGCGGGTCTTGTCGCGCGCCAGCCAGACGGAATCAACCCAGGTCGGCTTGTCGGTCTGGTTGACGCCGTTGTTGGTGACCTTGAAGCGGACCTCGATCTCGCTGCCGTAGACCGCCTGTGCCGGCGCGCTGACGTTGCTCGCGACCAGATCGGCTGGCGGGTACGGGTTGATGGTGATCGCCCGCACCGCCGAATTGTTGAAGTCGTTCGGGTGCTCGTCGACCTGGTTGCTGCCATCGGCGACGACGATGAGGTAGGCCTGTCCCTGCAGGCGCGTGGGCACCGACACCGTCTTCGTGCCCGCCGAGTAGTTCTCTTGAACAGCCAGCGCCTGCGGGTTCGACACCGTGTCGAGCAGGATGTCGTCGCCGCTCAGCTTGTTGTCGAGCGACAGGTAGACCTTGTCGTTCCAGAGACCACTCGTGCCGATCTGTCCGCGGTTGACCACCTGGTAATTGACCGCAAAGCCCGACCCGGCCGTGACCGCATCGGGCGCGTCGATGGTCTGCACCTGCAGGTCGGGGCGGGTCTTGGTGCTGACAAGCAGCAACTGGTCATCGACGGTGGTGTTGTTGTTCGCGCGCGTGCCGAGCTCGAAAACCTGGGAGCTGGCGTTGGTGGTGACGCGGATGACCCAGCCGCCCTCGATGCGTGCCGGCAGGTTGACGCGTTCGGTACGGGTGTAAGCCTTCCCGGCCTGCAAGCCGGCGGCGTAGCTGAACGATCCCAGGCTGATGGGCCGCACCGTCGGGTCGGCCGGCTTGAACAGTTCGACGGTGTCGGTGATCGCGCTGGTGGCGTTGGCATCGCCCTGATTCAGCACCGTCCAGCTGATCTCGATGTTCTCGCCTTCGGTGGCGGTGGCCTTCTCGGTTGAAATCGACTGCACCACCAGATCGGCGCTGGGAGCGACGGTGACCGTAACCTGGCCGGCCAGGGCGCGGTTGTTGTTGCCGTAGATGAACTCGTAGGCGCCGCCCGTCTCGACGAACACGTAGAAGGTGCCCGACAGGCCTTCGGGCAATTCGACCTGACCGACGCGGTCGTAGCCGGTGTCCTTGGCCAGGGCGCCGAAGTGGTCGAAGCTGCCCGATGCGACCACGTCGGTGCCATCGGCGTTGCGCGCCAGCGTGACCCGGTCCGACCAACCCGAGGTGTCGGTGCGGCCGATGCCACGGTTCTCGACGCGCCAGTTGACGGCGACCGTGCCGCCCGATTGCGCCGCGTTGACGGTCCCGGCCGACACCACGCGCAGGTCGGCGTAAGGGATCGGCATGACATCGACCGGCGCGGTGCTCGAGGTGTTGTTCGCCTCGCTGTCGTTCTCGAACACCGCATTACCGCTGTCCGCACGCACGAACAGGGTGAAGCGGCCCGACAGCCCGGCCGGTGCCAGCACCGTCTCGGACTGGGTGTAGCTGTCTCCCACCGTCAGCACGCGCTGGTTCGCGTAGGTGCCGAGGACGATGTCGTCGGAATTGCCGAGCACGCCGTCGCGCGACGCAATGATCGACTCCGTCCACGCCGTGGTCAGTCCGATGCCGGTGCCGCGGTTGGCCACCTTCCAGCTGACGGTGAGCCGCGCCGGGTCGCCGATGGTTTGCGGTGGCGCGACGACGTCGGTGGTTTCGAGATCCGCGTAGGGCCGCAACGCGATGTTGATGGCCGACGCGGCGGTGTTGTTGCCCTCGAAGCCGACTTCCTTGATGACGTTGCCGCTGTCGGTCTGGCCAATGAGGAACCACGCGCCAGAGGCATCGACAGGCAGCTGCACGCTGAAGTCACTGGTGTAGGTGGCGCTGGGGTCGAGCGTGCGCGTGACGCTGCGCGTGTCGAGCAGGCGATCGCTCGGGTCGAGGACGGCGTCGCGCGAAAGGTAGAGACGATCGGTCCAGGTGCCGCTGAGCGATCCGGTGCCCGCCTGCGTGACGTTGAGCGACACGGTGACCGTGTCGCCCGAGGTGGCGGTGGGCGTGGCATTCAGCTGGTCGGCGCGCAGGTCGACGCGGCGCAGGGCGAGTGTGCTGCCAGCGGTGTTGTCGGCTTCGCGGCCGGATTCATAGACCTGCTTGGCGGCATCGGTGACGACCAGCAGCCGCGCGGTGTCGGTGTCGGCCCAGTCGGGCAGCGTGACCGACAAGCTGGCGTCGTAGCTCGCGCCTTGGGCGAGCGACAAGGTACGTGCCTTGCTGCCCAGCAGCGTGGCGCCTGCGACCTGCCCATCGGGGCTGAGGTAAACGTAATCGACCCACGGTCCGACGGCGTCGGCCTCGCCGGCGTTGGTGACCTTCCAGGCCACGGTGACCGATGCCCCGGCCAATGCGGGTGACGCCGCGACAGGTGAGCTGGCCACCAGATTGGCCGACGGCGCCGGGCTGACGACCAGTGCTGCGGGTGTCGTACCCAGGTTGTTGCCGACGCGGCCGCCCTCGAACACCAGGCTGTTGACGTCCGTACGCACCAGCACCTGCCACGACCCGGTGAGCTCGGCCGGGATGGTGAAGGTCTGCCGAACGGTGTACGAGTCGTTGGGTGCGATCGGCCCGCTGCGGTTGACGGTGGCGAGAACGATGTCGTCGGCGTTGCCGAAGACGCCGTCCTGCGACAGCACGACGCGGTCTTGCCAACTGCCGGCGGCGGTGGTGTCGCCGAGGTTGCGCACTCGCCAGGCGATCTCGACCTGCGTGCCCGACAGCGCCGCCGTTGGCGCCGTGACCGCCTCGACCAGGAAATCGCTGTAGGGTGCGGCGACGCTGATCGGTTTGGCGCTCGTGTTGTCGCCGCGCGTATCGGGTTCGAGCACCGCCTGACCAACGTCGGTGCGAACGATGACGTTGAGCGTGCCGTCGAAGTTGATCGGCAGGGTGATCTCGGCGCTCTCGGTGTACAACGCACCGACTGCCAGCGGACCGGTGCGTGGCTTGTCGACGGTGCGCGTGTCGTCCGCATTGCCGAAGACGCCGTCGGCCGACAGCACGACGCGGTCGATCCAGTTGCCCACCGCAGGTGCCGCACCGATGTTGGTGACTGTCCAGCTGACGATGACCTTGTCGCCACCGCGCGCGGTCGGCGGCACGGTGAAGCTGTCGATCTTCAAGTCGGCGTAGGCGGCAGCGATCGAGGTGACAGTGATCGACGCAGCGTTGTTGCCTTCTGCCGTGCCACTGGCGTTGGCTTCGAAGACGCTGCCGGTGCCGTTGGTGGTGGCGTCGGCATAGACCGTGATCTCGAGCGCACCCGCGCCCGAAGCGCCAAGAGGCAGCGCGAAGGTCGCCTGACGGGCTCGCGATTCGCCAGCTCCGATGTTTCCGCCGGCCACCGCGTCGTACAGCACTGCGGTGTTGACGATGGTCTGGTTGGTCGCTGTGTTGCGCACCACGACGCGATCAGAGAAGCCGCCAAGAACCGCTGCGCTGCCCGTGTTCACGGTGTTCCAACGCAGGGTCAGCGTGCCGCCGGCCTGCACCGGGCCGGCGTCGAGCGTGACGCCGTTGACGATCACGTCCGGGGCCGAGGCGATATTCAGCGTGGTGCTGTTGTTCGATTCACCGGTGCCGCCGGTGTTGGCCTCGAACACCGCACCGGAGGTGTCGAGCGCGATGTTGAAGCTGTAGGTGCCGGTGGCCAGGTTGCCCGAGGGCCAGGTGAGGGTGACGCTTCGATCGACGAAGCCGCCAGCCGCGGCCAGGGTGCTGCCGTCGTGGGTGACGTCGATCGTCTGCACCGTCTGGTTGAGCGCGGTATTGCGCACCAGCAGTGTTTCCTTCCACGCACCGGAGGCATCGCGCGTTCCGGTATTGCTGCTGCGCCAGGTGACGGTGACGGTGTCGCCCGCCTGCCAACCGCTGGCCGGTTGCACCTGCAGCACGCTCGGTTGCAGATCGGCGTAGGTGGGCAGCACCGAAGTGATGAGCGTGTTGGCGGCGTTGTTGGTCTCGGCGTCGCTGGTGATGTTCTGTTCGGCGAGCGCGTTGTCGATGTCGAGCGTGACCGTGACGCGCAGCGAACCAGCGCCGCGGGCGCCATCGGGCAGCGCGATCTGCAACGAGCGGTTGGTCTGCGCGCCCGCCGCCAGCGCACCGGCCGCAGCCACGTCGTAAGGCAGCACCGTGCTGGAGAGGACTTCGCCGGTGTCGACACGGGTGATGACGACACGGTCGCGCCAGTTGACCGACGCTGGCAGCACGCCGTCGTTGCGATCGATCCACGACACGGTGACGGTGCTGCCGGCCTCGATGGCGCCGGCCGATGTGACTTGGAGGTTCAGAGGCTTCAGGTCGGGCGCCGGAGTGACTTCGAGCGCGGTGATGCGCACCGGAGGAGCATCGGGCAGGGGTT
>JAIXYO010000070.1 GCA_027490215.1 Rubrivivax sp. | reverse complement strand
GCGTGATCGCTTGGCGGATCCACCAGGTCGCATAGGTCGAGAACTTGTAGCCGCGGCGGTATTCGAACTTGTCGACCGCCTTCATCAGGCCGATGTTGCCTTCCTGGATCAGGTCGAGGAACTGCAGGCCGCGGTTGGTGTACTTCTTCGCGATCGAGATCACGAGGCGCAAGTTGGCCTCGATCATTTCCTTCTTGGCATCGCGCGAAGACTTCTCGCCCTCGTTCATGCGCTTGTTGATCTTTTTCAGATCGTCGAGCGGCACGACAGCCCGGGCCTGCTGGTCGGTCAGCTTCTTCTGAAGTTCCTGCACGGGTGGCAGATTGCGCGCCAGCACGGCGCTATAGGGCTTGTTGGCGGCGATCTCTTTTTCTGCCCACTTCAGGTTCAGCAGGTTCGGCGGGAAATGCTTGATGAAGTGGTCCTGCGGCATGCCGCACTTGTCGACCAGGATCTTGCGCAATTCACGCTCATAGCGGCGCACATCGTCCACCTGCGAGCGCAGGATGGCGCACAGCTTTTCGATTGTCTTGACGGTGAAGCGGATCGTCATCAGCTCGGCGCTGATGGCCTGCTGCGCCTTGCTGTAGGCGGGCGATTGATAGCCCTCCTTCTCGAAGGCCTTGCGCATCTTGTCGAAATTGACGCGCAGGTTGGCGAACTTCGCCAGTGCCTGGGTCTTCAATTCTTCGAGCTTCTTGGTCAGCGCCTTGCTGCCGCCGTTGCCATCGTCATCGTCTTCTTCGTCGAAGAAGTCAACGTCTTCCTCTGCCACATAGTCGTCTGCTTCGCCTTCCGAGACGAAGCCATCGACCACTTCAGAGATCGTCATTTCGCCAGCGCCGATGCGGTCGGCATAGGCGAGGATCTCGGCGATTGTTGTCGGCGAGGCGCTGATGGCCAACATCATGGACTGCAGGCCACCTTCGATGCGCTTGGCGATTTCGATCTCGCCTTCACGGGTCAACAGTTCGACCGTGCCCATCTCGCGCATGTACATACGCACCGGGTCGGTGGTGCGACCGAACTCGGAGTCGACAGTAGACAGCGCCGCCTCGGCTGCTTCCTCGGCCTCTTCCTCGGTCGCGGTGGTGGTGCCGCCGCCGGCGATCAGCAGCGTCGCTGCATCCGGAGCCTGCTCATAGACCGCGATGCCCATGTCGTTGAGCATCGACACGATGGCTTCGAGAATTTCGTTGTCGACCAGCTTTTCCGGCAAGTGGTCGTTGATTTCCTGGTGTGTCAGGAAACCACGCGTCTTGCCCATCTTGATGAGCGTTTTCAGCTCCTGGCGGCGCTTGGCTACTTCCTCTTCGGTCAGCGCCGTCTCGTCGAGACCGAACTCGCGCATCAGCGCACGCTCCTTGGCGCGCGAGACCTTCATGCGCAGCGGTTTTGCCTTGGCTTTCTCGGCGTCGTCAACTGCTTCGACTTCAGGCTCGCCTTCGAGGTCGCCTTCGATGTCAGAGAAGTCTTCCTCGACCAGTTCAGCCTTTTTAGCCTTGGCGTCGACCTTCGCAGGCTTGCGGCCTTTTTTGGCCTTGTCGTCCGCTGCAACGGCCTTGGACGCGGTCTTCGCTTCGGTCTTGGACGCTGCAGGCTGCTTGACTGCAGCAACCTTCTTGTCACCGGATTTCTCTGTGGCAGCCTTTGCAGGGGTGGCCGGCTTGACAGCCGCCGTCGGCGCGCTTTTCTTCGCAGTCATGCAATTCCTAAATGGGGCGGGAAAACACCGCCATGGTCTCTACAGATGGAGTCGAACGCGTCGTTCGACAAGCTCGGCATTCAGCGAATTGAAGTCAGAACCCACCGACCATGTCGCCGGATCACCTCGGCAATCAGGCCCGTAACTGGGTCGTCAGGGTGAACGCTGCCGAAGCCGCTGAGAAATGCAGCGATTTCAGCGCAGCTGAGGATTATACCAATTTGCAAGCTCGATTGAAGGTCTGGCTGGGCTCTCCGCGAGACGCGGCGTGTCTCAGATGGGCTGAGGCGGGGCCTTGGTCAACAGGGCTTTCAGGCGCGCTCGGCTTTGCATCAGAGACGCACTGCGCGCCAGGATGTCTGGCGACATCAGGCCCGATTCGAACAGCAGCTTGAGCTCATGGTCGACCTCCTGCAATCGCAGCTGATCGAGCAGAAGATCCATCTGTAGTTTGAGGTCTGTATGCGTCTCCGGATCGTGGAGTAGGGCGATCCGATTAAGCGTGACCTGTGCACGCTCGTCGGCCCCTACGCAGCGGGCGATTTCATCGTGCAACGCCGCGGGATTCATCGGCCCATGGTCGTGCAGGCAGCGCTCGATACATGCGAACAAGGCGGCGTAGGGCTCAGCCTGGTCGGCCAGCAGATTGTGCGCATCGCCATCGAGCTCCCACCACAGTTCAGCGCGATGCAGCATCAACCACAAGACGCGATCCAACTGGTTTGCCGTGCCCTGGCGCGCGGCCCGGATCAATCGGCGTGGCGGCGTTGCAGCAGCGTCCCCAGCACTTGCGCGGGATTTCGGCGCTCCAGCCTGCCAAAGGTTGGTCAATTCGTTGGCTTCGAGTGTGGCGATGCCGGCCAGTTCGCCGAGCAACTGACGCTTCAAGGCGCCGTCGGGCAGGGCCGTCCAGAGCGGACGTGCGATCGCGAGAAAGCGTGCTCGGCCTTCGGCCGCTCCCATGTCGCAGCCTTCTTGCGCAACGGCGATCAACTGGCGCGACAGCGGCACTGCTTGCTCAATGCAGCGTCTGAAACCCTCAGTGCCATGCTCTCGCACATACGAATCGGGGTCGTGTTCCGTAGGAAGGAACAGGAAGCGGACGTTGCGCAGATCGGTCGAGTGTGGCAAAGCAGCCTCCAGTGCGCGACTGGCTGCGCGTCGTCCTGCGGCGTCGCCGTCGAAACTGAAGACCACCGCATCGGTGAAGCGGAACAGCTTTTGCACATGCTCGGCAGTGCAGGCGGTACCGAGGGTTGCGACTGCATTCGGAAAGCCCAGTTGCGCCAGCGCCACCACGTCCATGTAGCCTTCCACGACCAGCGCGAAGCCGTGCTGGCGGATGGCAGTCCTCGCCTCGAATAACCCGTACAACTCGCGGCCCTTGCTGAACACCGGCGTCTCGGGCGAATTCAGGTACTTTGGCTCGCCGCGGTCCAGTACCCGCCCCCCAAAGCCAATCACATCGCCTTGCACCGAACGTATCGGAAACATGATGCGGTCGCGGAAGCGGTCGTAGCGCTTCGCATCCGCGGAGGGATCGTCGGCCTCGTGGGCGATGACCAGACCACTTTCCTCAAGCAGCGGGTCGTCATACCGTGGAAAGGCGCTGGCCAGCGCACGCCAGCCATCAGGCGCGTAGCCGATCGCGAAACGCGCAGCGATCTCGCCGCTGAGACCGCGCTGCTTCAGGTAGTCGATCGCGCGTGGGCTGGTCTTGAGTTTCTGGCGATAGTGGTGCGCCGCCTTCGCCAGCACGTCTGAAAAGGTGCTCTGCCGATCCTTGAGCTTGGCCGCGCGTTCGCGCTCTTCGGGAGAGCGATCGTCCTGCGGTACCGTCATGCCGACCTGCTGTGCCAGATCGTTGACCGCGTCAATGAATCCCATGCCGGAGTGCTCCATCAGAAACCCGATGGCGTTGCCGTGCACACCACAGCCGAAGCAGTGGTAAGTCTGGCGACTCGGACTAACGGCAAAGCTGGGAGACTTTTCGCCGTGGAATGGGCACAAGCCCATGTGGTTTGCCCCCGCTTTTTTCAGCGTGACGTGCCTGCCGACAACCTCAGCGATGTCGACACGGGAGAGCAAGTCCTGAAGGAATGAAGGCGCGATCACGCCTTCAGTTTAGCGGCGGGCTCCCGTGCGGTGACGGCCCGCACCCATCTGCTATGACGATGTCAGCCGTTCCCATCTGTAGTCTGGCCGGACAGCTGCAGCCTTGGGGCTGCGCTTGAATCAAACCGCGAAATCGCTAAGTTGGCGGCCCGAGGCCAGAGCGGCTTTCAGCCATTTTGGCTGCAAGCCGCGGCCACTCCAGGATTCGCCCGTGGCGGAATTGCGGTACTTCGCGGCGACCTTACCACCCTTGGCGGCGCTCGGCGCCCGTGTCGACGACTTCACCGAAATGTCGGCGACGGTCAGGCCATATTCCTGCATCAGGCTCTTGACTTGTGCAATCGCGTTGGCAAGTTCTTCCTTGCGCGTCGACTCGATCACTTTGTCCAATTCCGCTTTTTGATTCAGCAATTCTTTCAGCGTCGACATGAGCTTTCCTTTGAACGTAGATTAATTCAGCGCACCGTATAGCCGGACGCGGTCCGAGTATACAAAACTCCGGGTCGCGTCAAACCGGTCCACCATTAATCAATGTGAATCAAACCACAAAAACAACGCATGCCGCTTGATTTTCAGGCGCAGATCGATTCCATAAAAAATACTCATGCTGACGGTGGGACGTAACCGGCCACCTGTTCCGCACCGCTGCCGAAAAAGAAATTCTCCATCTGTCGTGCCAAATATTGACGAGACCGCAGGTCTGCCAGATTCAAACGGTTTTCGTTGACCAGCATAGTCTGGTGTTTCATCCAGAGAGCCCAGGCTTCTTTGCTGACCTCGTTGTAGATCCGCTTGCCGAGTTCGCCAGGGTAAGGCGAATAGTCGAGTCCCTCGCCGACCTTCTTCAGATGAATGCAATTGACGGTACGTGCCATGGGGATGTCTCCGATCAGGATGTGTTCGATGAATGAGCCGCATGAGGCGGCGAACAAGATGACTGTGATCAGGCGAGTGTCTTCACCAGCACCTGCGAGCGGCGATCCCAGTTGTATTTTCTTTGCCGTGCTTCGGGCAGCCATTCAGGCGAGACCTGCTCGAAGCCTCGTTTGATGAACCAGTGCATCGTCCTCGTGGTCAACACGAAGACGCTCTTCAATCCCATCGCGCGAGCGCGCTGCTCGATGCGCTTCAGAATGCGCTCGCCGTCGCCTTGTCCCTGTACTTCCGGCGAGACGGTCAATGCAGCCATCTCTCCGGTGTGTTTCTCTGGATAAGGGTATAGCGCTGCGCAACCGAATATCACGCCATCGTGTTCAATGACCGTATAAAAATCGATGTCGCGTTCGATTTCAGTGCGATCCCTCTTCACCAATGTGCCGTCGTTTTCAAATGGCACGATCAACTGCAACACACCACCAATGTCGTCAGCAGTGGCCTCGCGCAGACTTTCCAATTTTTCATCGACGATCATCGTGCCTACACCATCGTGGGTGAATGATTCCATCAGCACCGAGCCATCGACAGAAAACGGAATGATGTGGACGCGCACGACACCGTTGCGACTCGCTTTCACTGCATGCTGCAAATAAAACGCGGTATCGGTGGGCTGCTGTGGGTTTGGCAGAGCCGCCAACAGTTTCTCGGCGTCGGCGAGCGCCAGTTCCTGATCGATCGCGCTGCCTGGGTCGGTGATATCAAGCGGTATGCCCTTGACCTCGGTGACGTAGATCAGCTTGTCGGCCTGCAATGAAATTGCGGCACTCGCGGCGACGTCTTCCATGCTCAGGTTGAAGGCCTCACCGGTGGGCGAAAAACCGAAGGGCGAAAGCATCACTAGCGCGCCAAAGTCGACGGCGCGGCGGATGCCGATTGCATCGATCTTGCGCACCAGCCCTGTGTGCTGGAAGTCCACGCCGTCAATCACACCGACCGGCTTGGCGGTGATGAAGTTGCCCGACACGACGCGGATCTGGCTGCCCGCCATCGGCGTGTTCGGCAACCCTTGCGAGAACGCGGCCTCGATCTCGTAGCGAAGTTGCCCAGCCGCCTCCTGTGCACAGTCCAGAGCGATCGCATCGGTGACGCGCATGCCGTGGCTGTATTGGGAGACATGCCCTTTGGCCTTGAGCTGCTCCTCGACCTGCGGCCGAAAGCCGTGCACCAGTACGACCTTGATGCCCATCGCGTGGATCAGTGCCAGGTCCTGGGCGAAGGTGTTCAGCTTGCCGGCGGCGATCAACTCGCCCGCGATGGCGACGACAAAGGTCTTGCTGCGGTGCGCGTGAATGTACGGTGCAACCGAGCGGAACCACGGTACGAACGTGTGGGGGAAAACCAGGCTCATCGTGGCGCTTTGAAATAATGCTCGATTTTGCATGAAGGCCCGATGACGTCTGCCCCGCGAGCCCGACTGACGCCCCGCTTTGCGCACCGTGCGAATGCAATGCTCGCGAACCCGATTCCTGAGATCACCTTTGCCGACACGCTTCCGGTCTCGGCCCGACGTGACGACATCGCGACGGCTATTGCGGCGCATCAGGTCGTCATAGTCTGCGGTGAGACTGGCTCGGGCAAAACCACCCAACTGCCGAAGATCGCTCTCACTCTCGGCCGCGGTCGCGGTGCCGGCGGCCGCGGCCTGATTGGCCATACGCAACCGCGCCGCATCGCGGCGTCGAGCGTCGCCAAACGCATTGCTCAGGAGCTGAATTCGCCGTTGGGTGAGATCGTTGGCTTCAAGGTAAGGTTCCAGGATCGGCTGTCACCCGGCGCCAGCGTCAAGCTGATGACCGACGGCATCCTGCTGGCCGAGACGCAGACCGATCCGCTGCTGCGAGCCTACGACACGCTGATCATCGATGAGGCGCACGAACGCAGCCTGAACATTGACTTCCTGCTCGGTTACCTGCGGCAGCTGCTCCCGCGGCGGCCAGATCTGAAGGTGATCGTCACTTCGGCCACCATCGATGCTGATCGTTTCGCGCAGCACTTCGCCAGCCAGGACGGACCTGCGCCGGTGATCCAGGTGTCGGGTCGGTTGTTCCCGGTCGAGCAGCGCTGGCGTCCGTTCGAAGACAGCCGTGAGTACGGACTGAACCAGGCGATCGGGGATGCCGTCGACGAACTGTGGATGAGCGGCGCTGCAGGATCCGGCGGCGACGTGCTGGTATTCCTGCCCGGAGAACGCGAGATCCGCGATGCTGCAGATCACCTGCGGCGTCACCATCCGCCCGGCGTCGAAGTGGTGTCATTGTTCGCGCGGCTCAGTCAGCTGGAACAGGATCATGTCTTTGAACCTCACAGTGCGCGGCGCATCGTGCTCGCGACGAATGTGGCCGAAACCTCGCTGACGGTGCCCGGTATCCAGTACGTGATCGATGCCGGCACGGCGCGTGTCAAGCGCTACAGCTACCGCAACAAGGTCGAGCAACTGCAGATCGAACCGACCAGCCAGGCCGCGGCCAACCAGCGCGCGGGTCGCTGCGGTCGAGTCAGCAATGGCATCTGCATCCGGCTGTACGACGAGAAGGACTTCGCCGGGCGACCGAAATTCACCGACCCCGAAATCATGCGGTCCTCTTTGGCAGGCGTGATACTGCGGATGAAGTCCCTGAACCTGGGGCTGGTCGAGGACTTCCCGTTCATCGAACCGCCGCCGCGCCGCGCGATCGCCGACGGCTACCAGCTGCTGGCCGAACTCGGTGCCGTCGACGACCGCAACGAGCTGACGTCCATGGGCCGGGAACTGGCGCGTCTGCCGCTGGATCCCCGCGTGGGCCGGATGATCCTGGAGGCGCGCACCCGCCAGGCCCTCGCCGAGGTGCTGGTCGTCGCCAGTGCGATGAGCGTGCAGGACGTGCGCGACCGGCCACTGGAAGCGCAGCAGGCTGCCGACACGGCGCACAAGCAGTTCGACGATGATCGCTCGGAGTTTCTTGGCACGCTGAAGCTGTGGAAGTGGCTCGAAGCCTCGCGCGGCGGAGGACTCGGTGAAGCCCAGCCCGAACACAAGCTCAGCGTGCGCAAGCAGGAGCAGCTGCTGCGCGAGCACTTCATCTCGCCGCGCCGAGTACGCGAGTGGCGCGACATCCATTCGCAGTTGCTCACAGTCGTTGCAGAGAACGGCTGGCGACTCAATGCATCACCGGCAACCTACGAGCAGCTGCACCTGTCGCTGCTGGCTGGATTGCTGGGCAACATCGGTGTGAAGAGCGATGAGGACGAGTGGTACCTCGGCGCGCGCGGTATCCGCTTCTACCGACATCCGGGCATCAATCTGTCGAAGAAGCCCGGCCGCTGGATCGTGGCTGCGGAACTCGTCGACACGACGCGGCTTTACGGCCGCGGCATCGCGGCGATCGAGCCGCAATGGCTGCCGCAGATTGCGGCGCATGTGATCAAGACCCAGTTACTGGAACCGCACTGGGAGAAGAAGGCGGCCGAGGTCATCGCATTGGAGCGCGCCACGCTGTACGGCATCGTGGTCTACAGCAATCGTCGCGTGAACTTCGGTCTTCTGAACCCGGCCGACGCGCGCGAGATCTTCATCCGCGAAGCGCTGGTTGCAGGCGAATGGGAGACCCGGTTGCCATTCCTGGCGGCCAACCGAAAGCTCATTGCGCAGGTCGAAGATCTCGAACACAAATCGCGCCGCCAGGACGTGTTGGTCGACGACGAACTGATTCACGCGTTCTACGACCAGCAACTGCCCGCCGAGGTCTGCAGTGGTGCGACGCTGGAGCGCTGGTACCGCGACGAGATCAAGCGCCAGCCCAAGCTGTTGATGCTGACGCGCGAAGAGCTGATGCGCCACGAAGCCGCTGGCATCACCACCGCCGCGTTCCCTAAGACGTTGCGCATGGGCGGTGTCGATTGCCCCGCGGTCTACCTCCACGAGCCAGGCGACGCGAAGGACGGCGTGACGGTGACGGTGCCGATCTACGCGCTGAACCAGGTCAGTGACGAACGCTGCGAATGGCTGGTGCCGGGCATGTTGAAGGACAAGGTGCTGGCGCTGGCGAAAAGCCTTCATCAGCGGCCGCGTTCGCGGCTGGTACCTTTGCCTGACTACGTCGCTGACTTCATTGCTGACATCGACACGGCGCAAGGTTTTGGCAGCGGCGGTCTGGTCGATGCCTTGTTGAAGCATGTACGAGGCAGGACGCAACTCGATGTGAAGCGCGGCGATTTCAAGATCGAGCAGGTACCCGCACACCTCTTCATGAACTTCCGCGTGGTCGACGAGCATGGCCGCCAGCTCGGTACGGGCCGCAACCTGGCGACGCTGAAGGCCGAGCTGGGCAGCCAAGCGCGTACAGCCTTCCAGGCGCTGGCGCAGTTGAAGGTCACCGCAACTGTGACGCCATCTACCAACGCGTCCGCACCGAGCGAGGCGAAGCTCGTCGAGCCGCTACGCGCCCGTGGCCGTGCGGAGCCAGTCGATACGCAGCCGGCCGCATCGGTTTCCAGTGTGGATGCGCTGTACACCGACTGGACTTTCGGCGAGCTTCCGGAACTGATGGAGGTGCGCCGTGGCGCGCAAGCCATGGTTGGCTTTCCGGCGCTGATTGACCGCAGCACCGCGGTTGCGATCGAGGTGTTTGACGAGCCCGCCGTCGCATCATCCCGCCACCGTGAGGGCCTGCGCCGGCTGGTCGCGCTGCAGATTCGCGAGGCGCTCAAGTACCTGGAGAAGAACATACCTGACTTCCAGAAAATGTCGGTGCTGTACCTTGCCTTGGGCTCGACCGAGGAACTGCGTGAGCAGATCGTCGGCCTGGCAATCGAACGCGCCTTCCTGGTTGATCCACTGCCCACCGATGCGTGCACATTCCGGCGTCGCATCGACGAAGGGCGAGGGCGCCTGACGCTGATTGCCAACGAGATCGCGCGTACGTCGCATGCGGTGCTGGTGGATCATGCTGCGGCCGTGCGCAAGCTGAAGGATTCACGGGCAACCAAGGAGGTGTCGGAAGACATCGAGGCGCAACTCGCCCGATTGGTGTCCAAGCGCTTTCTGCAGGCGACACCGTGGCCTCAGCTGGCCCACCTGCCGCGCTTTTTGAAGGGCGTCGTGATGCGGCTCGACAAGTGGCGCGCCGACCCGGCGCGAGACGCCGCGCGGTTGGGCGAACTGCGCCCGATCGAGCAGCGCTACCTCCGCGCTGTCTCCGAGCGCAAAGGCGTACGGGATGCGCGGCTCGATGAGTTCCGTTGGTTGATCGAAGAGCTGCGCATCAGCCTGTTCGCGCAGGAGCTGCGAACTCCGCAGCCGGTCAGCGCCAAACGGCTGGAAAAGGCGTGGTCTCAGATGACGCAGTGATTCATGTTCGCAAGCTCCATTGTTCGACATACAATGGAGAGCTTCGGGGCGTAGCGCAGCCTGGTAGCGCACCTGGTTTGGGACCAGGTGGTCGTGAGTTCGAATCCCACCGCCCCGACCAAATTCCCTCGCTCAGTGCCGCGCATTGGGCCCTCTCTGGCGACGCATTCCCGCTTCGGCGAATTCGGCTCCATCGGATTCGATGCGGCGGTCACGGTCAACGGTGGCGGTAGCTCAACCGGATAGAGCACCAGCCTTCTAAGCTGGGGGTTACAGGTTCGATTCCTGTCCGCCGCGCCCCACGAATACACTGGCTGAGCCATGTTCGCCGCATCCGTGTCGATACTCTTTACCCTCCCCACGCGAGCCGCGTACGCAGCGATTGCATGCTGTCGCTCCTGAAACGTTGGTGGGCTCGCAGCAGGGGCCGCGCCGGTGGCGGCCTCGATGCGATCGAGGCCTGGGCCGCTCGGTCAGGTCTGCGCTACCGCGCTGACGAGGGCGGGCTGCGTTTCGTCATCGAAGCACCGTGTGCCGGTCAGACGCTGCGCATGGAATGGGGCCCATCGCAGCGCAGTTACATCGCTGGCGACGAATTGCGCATCCGCGTCGATCTGAACCTGCCCGGCGCGTTGCAACTGCTCGCGATGACCCGCCCTCTCATGGAGCGCCTGGAACAGGAAACCTTTGAGCGCTACACGCAGGAGGCGCAAACCATCATCGACATGTCGCACCCCGAAGAGATGCGCTGGCTGGCGATGTTCCCGAAAATCGATCTGTCGTTCGACAAGATGCTCCAAGCTCGCTACGGCGTGCTCGGCGTGAACACGGTTCTGGGAATGGCATGGATCAATGGGCCGTTGGGCGAACAACTCGCCAAGTCCACACAGAACCTGTTGGCCAACCAAGATCCTTTCCTGTTGATGGCCATGCGCGGCAAGATGTACCTGCGGCTGCAACTGGCTCAGCCCGGACCGGAGTCGCTGTCGCACTGTCTCGCGGTGTTCGATGCTGCGGTGCAGTCTGCGCTGCAATTGACCGGGCAGATGCCACCTGGCGGTGGCGAATGGGCATCCACGGCCAGCAGTTCCTGGCTTACACCCAGCGCGCTCGATGACCCTTCGCTTGGTCGTCGCTAGACCCCCGCCTTTCAGGCCCTTGATTGGGCGATCCGCCGTGGGGTCGCATGCTAGAGTGACTTTTTGTTACGTTTTATGGACCTGAGTCCCTGAGCATGCGCATCATTTTCCCGGCGTTCGCCGCCATTGCTCTGCTTGCATTTGCCGCGCAGCCGTCGATGGCCGTAGGGTTCGGCCGGGTGGTCAATGCCACCACGCTGGGACAGCCGCTGGACATCACGGTGCCGGTCAACGCTGATCCAAACGAGCAGATCACCGCTGAATGTGTCTCGGCCGAGGTGATCGTCGGCGACAGTGTGCTGCCGCCGCCGGTGGTTCACTTGCGGCTCGACCCATCTTCCGACAGTGCTGTGCAATGGCTGCGCATTCAGAGCAGCGTGCGCATTGCCGAGCCTGTTCTCAATGTCACGGTGTCTGCCGGATGTGCTTCGCGCGTCAGCCGCCAGTTCGTGGTGTTTGTCGATCCGCCGCTCTCCGCGTATGAAGCCAGCGTGCCCACGGCGATCGAGCCGGCCGATGCAGCCGCCTCTGCGACAGCCCTGAAGGTCGGCCCTGGCGGCGCCGAGGCTTTATCGGCGGCCGCCGCCAGCGAAGGTTCGACACGAGCCGATGGATCGACGGCGCCGCCCCAACCAGCGGCATCGCGCCAACAACGCCGAGAGGCGCGCCAGCCTGGAGCAGGTCGCGCCGCGACCGAGACACGTGAGGCACGCGCACTCGCACGCAAATCCCGAACGGTCGCTTCGGCGACCGCCCGCGCGCGCGCTCCAGCGTCTCGCCTCCAACTCGAGCGGGGTACGACCCAGGCCGCCGCCCCGGCCATGGCTGCGATCGCGTCGCCACCCACGGCCGCCGATGTCGCTGCTTCTGCTGCGGCGATCGTCGCCGCCGCCGCCTCGGCGGTGTCCGAAGCCGAGCGTGCCAGCGAGTCTCAGCGCCAGCAGATTGCCGAACTGCAACGGCAGCTGGTGCAGTCAAAGCTGGACACCCAGGTGTCCAATGCGGCGGCAGCGAAGCTGCAGGCCAGATTGCAGGCCGCCGAAGCCTCGCGGTATTCCTTGCCTTGGCTGGTGGCGCTGACCGTGGCGGTGGCGGTGCTGCTGTTCGGCATCGGTGTGCTGTTGGACCGGCGCCGCTTGGCGCTGCGGCCTCGTCGACCCTCCTGGAGCGCCGAGCGGGCGCAGGCGCGGTCTGCGCCCAGCACGTTGGAGCCTGTGCCCTCCACCACGATGGGGTCAGCGCGCGCAACGGCGCAGCTGGTGGATGACGATCCGCGAGAGGCATTGGCAAGCACCGGCCCCTTGCCGGTCAGTCGCAATTCGACACCAACGGTTGCGGTCCGTGCCAGCGTGCCCTCTCTGTCGTCGGTCGCCGAATCCCCCTTTGTCGACACTTCGGTCGTGTCCGGCACCCGCACGCGGGCGGAGCCGGTGCGGTCGGCCTTGCCGGTCACCGCCGATGCGCTGATTGACCTGGAACAGCAGGCCGAATTCTTTGTCGCGTTGGGCCAGGAGGACACTGCGGTCGACTTGCTCGATGGTTTTTCACGAGGTGCGGGCGGTGCCTGTCCGATGCCCTACCTGATGTTGCTCGCGATTCATCGCCGCCGCGGTGATCGTGATGCCCACGTCGCGGTTCGCGAGCGCTACGAAAAGCGCTTTAACCGTTCGTCGCCTGCGTGGGATGGTCAACCGGCCGTGGCCACGTCGATTGCCGACCACGCGGACGAGATGCGGCGTATCGAGTCGGTTTGGGGCGATCCACCCGCGGCGATGCGGTTGGTCGAGTCCCTGCTGGTCCATGGTGGTACGCCGGCCGAGGCCTTTGACCTGCACTGCCTGGGCGAGTTGCAGTTCCTTTACCTGCTGGCCCGCGATCACAGCGAGATCGCGCCACCGCCTGCCGAGCCGGTCGATTTGCTGCTGCCTTTGTCGCCACTGACCACGGCGAACCCGGTCGGTACGGCTGTCGATCTGGAGCTGGACTTCCTGGTGTCCGAGTCTCCGTCACAGTCAAAGTAGGCACAGCCTTTCAAGCGCCAGCGTCAGCGTCGCGTCTTCCTTCGCAAAGCAGAAACGGATCAGCCCCTGCTGGATGGGCTGCGCGTAGAACGCCGACATCGGGATCGCTGCGACGCCAATCTCCCGCGTCAGTCTTTCGCAGAATGTGTTGTCGTCTTCGCGGCTGACCCCGGAGTAATCGACGCACTGAAAATAGGTCCCGGCACAAGGCAGTGGCCGCAGCCGCGTGCCTTGCAAGCCCTGAGCGAACCGGTCGCGCTTGCGCTGGTAGAACGCGGCCAGCGCCAGGTGGTGTTGCGGGCCGCGCAAGTAGTCGGCCAAGCCGTGCTGCATTGGTGTGTTGACCGCGAACACGTTGAACTGGTGCACCTTACGGAACTCAGCGGTCATCGCTGCCGGCGCGGCGACGTAACCGACCTTCCACCCGGTCACGTGGTAGGTCTTGCCGAAGCTCGACACCACAAAGCTGCGTGCAGCCAGTTCCGGCCATCGCGCGATGCTCTGATGCGGCACGCTGTCGTAGACCATGTGCTCATAGACCTCATCGCCGATCACCAGCACGTCGGTGGGCCGCAGCAGATCGGTCAGTCGCTGCATGTCGGCACCGCTCCACACGGTGCCGCTGGGGTTGTGCGGCGTGTTGACGATGATCAGCCGCGTGCGCGGCGACAGCGCCTGCGCGATGCGGTCGAAGTCGGGCGCGAAGGTGTCGGGCGCGAGCGGAACGTGCACTGCGATGCCACCGGCCAGTGCGACATTGGGCGCATAGCTGTCGAAACAGGGGTCGAGCAGGATCACTTCGTCGCCTGGGCGAACGACCGCCATCACCGCCGTCAGGATCGCCTGCGTGGCGCCGGCGGTGATCGTGATCTCGCGGTCCGGGTGATAGTGCCGACCGTACAGCGTCGCGATCTTCTCGGAAATGCCTTCTCGCAAGGCCAGCACGCCGGCCATCGGCGCGTACTGGTTGTGGCCGCTGCGCATGGCCTGATTCACGGCATCGAGCAGCCGCGCATCGCAGCCGAAATCCGGAAAGCCTTGACCGAGGTTCACGGCGCCGTGCTGCTGGGCCAGCGCTGACATCACGCTGAAGATCGTCGTGCCGACCGCCGGCAAGCGGCTGGTCAGCGCCGGGGTGTGGCCCGCCGGGTTCATTCGCCAGACGCCGCCGATCCGCCGAGGCTTCGTGTGATCAGCGCGCGGCTCAGCCGTTCGGAAATCATCTCGGCGAACACATAGACGAAGTTACGCAGATAGGCCCCACGCTTGAAGGCGATGCGTGCGACGTTCTGGCCGAACAGCTGGCCGGCCGGCCGCCACACCAGGTCGCCGCTCGGCGGGTCGTCACGCACCGCCATCTCGGCCACGATGCCGATGCCCAGACCCAGCCGCACATAGGTCTTGATGACGTCGGAGTCGATCGCTTCGAGCACCACGTTCGGCTTCAGCCGCCGCGACTCGAAAGCCTGGTCGATGCGGGTGCGGCCGGTGAAGGTGGGGTGGTACGAGATCAACGGCTCGGCGGCGAGTTGCTCAATGGTGAGCCGCTCCGCCTGGGCCAGTGGGTGGCCGGCCGGCATCACGATGACGTGCTGCCACTCGTAGCAGGGCAGGGTGACCAGTTCGTCGTAACGGTCCAGCGATTCGGTGGCCAACCCGACCTCGGCCACTTCCTCGATGACCATGCGTGCGACTTGTTGTGGATTGCCCTGGTGCAGGCTGACGTTCACCTTCGGGAAGCGCTTGCGAAGCCTTGCCACCGGTTCGGGCAGCACATAGCGAGCCTGCGTGTGCGTGGTCGCAATCGACAGCGTGCCCGCATCCTGGTTGGAAAACTCGTCGCCGATACGCTTGAGGTTGTTGACCTCTCGCATGATGATCTCGATCGCCTTGAGCACTTCTGCGCCCGGCTCGGTCACACGGCGCAGCCGCTTGCCGTGGCGAGCGAAGATGTCCACTCCCAGTTCGCCTTCCAGTTCGAGGATTGCCTTTGACACGCCCGGCTGGGAGGTAAACAGCGCCTTGGCGGTTTCCGTCAGATTCAGGTTCTGGCGGACCGCTTCCTGGACGAATCGGAACTGATGCAAGTTCATGGCGTGGGTGCAGATTCTGGGAGCCGCAGGGCGGCGGTCGCCATCGCTTCGATGACACCAGGCGCCTCTCCGATCGACGGCTGAAGGGTCCAGGTCACCTGGGGATGCGTTTGACGCAGTGTGTCGATCAACAGCGGCAGATCCTTGCGTACGTGACCTCCGGTACCAAGGAACAACGGCACGATGTCGACGCGTCTGCAGCCGGCATCCGCCAGCGTTGCCCCCGCATCGACCAAGGTCGGCGCCATGAATTCGAGGAAGCTCAAGGTCACTGTGATGCCTGGCGCCTGCTCGCGCACGCGGCGCAGTACCGCTTCGAAGGGCAGCGCCCAGTTCGGATCGCGTGCGCCGTGGGCGAACAGCAGCAGGCCGTCGTTCGCTGTGCTCATCGGTAACGCACCAGCCAGGCGAAAGCACCCATCGACATCAGCAGGAACAGCACACTCGGCGCTGCGGCAGCGATCCAAGGCGTCCAGTTGCGCAGCAGGCCCAGATGCCCGGCGAGGCTGTTGAGCAACACGAAGGCAATGCCCAGCATGATGCCGCCGAACACCTTCAGGCTGATGCCGCCCGCGCGTGCGTGGAGGTAGGCGAACGGCAATGCCAGGCACACCATCACCAGGCAGGCGAACGGGTACAGGGCGCGCTTCCAGAACTGGATTTCATAGGCTTGAATCGCCTGTTCGTTGGCATCCAGGTGGCCGATGTAACGCCACAGTTCCACCGTCGACATGGTGGAGACCGGCAGCAGCGCTGACGCGACCACCTCGGCGGAGGGTCCGCTTGTCCATTGCCAGGACTCCATCGATTCACTGCTCACGCGGGGAGTCTGGCTGGCATCGCTGGTGATCCAGCGCGTCATGTTGACCTCGGACAAAGCCCAATGGCCCTGATTGTCGATGCGTCCAGACGCGGCGGTGATCTGTCGCACCAGCCTGCCGTCGTCATCAAACTCGAAGATGTTCACTTCGAGCATGCCGCCTTGCGGCCCGGAGCGCCCGATCTTGATGGAGTAGGAGCGATCACCATCAGGCGTGCTCTGGCGATCCTTGATCCACACGCCGGAGCGTCCATGGCTGAGACTGCCGCGCATCGCGGCCCGCACATCAACGCCCTTGTTTTCCGAATAGGGCGCCAGATAGTCACCGACCAGGAAAGTCAGCGCGGCGAACGCCAGGCCCAGAGTCGCCAGCAGGCGCAGCGCGCGCCAGGGGCCGAGACCACTGGTGCGCAGGATGGTGAACTCCGACGATTGCGACATCCTCGAGAGCGTGTAGATCGTGCCGATCAGCACTGTGATCGGCGCCAACTCATAAAAGTGACCAGGGACGTCCAGAAGGCTGGCCAGTGCAGCCAGGCCGATCGACCCGCCCGCCTTCGCCATATCCGACAACGCATCGACGAGATCGATGAACAGGAACAAGGACAGGAAGGCCAACGACACGAACACCACCGACACGGTGATGTCGACATAGAACAGGCGGCGTACCGTTTTCATCGGAGTCAGGCGCCAGCGGCTGCAGCGCGGCGCGGCATGCGTTTTGCCGATTCCTGTCGCCACATCAGGTAGATCGCGAGCAACAGCGCGGCACCGTGCGTCAGCAGCAAGGCAGAGCCCATTCCCATCTTGCCATTCGACACCCAGGCGCGCGACAGGTTGATCAGGTTGTAGTAGACGATGAATGTCAGCAGCGCAAACATGAGGTTCCAGTTGTTGGCCCGACGAGGATTGATCGCTGCCAGTCCGATCGCCAGCAGAACCATGTTGGTTGCCGCCAGGATCAGTCCCAGTCGCCAGGTCAACTCGCCCAAATGTTCGGGTGTTGGCGTGCTCACCAGCGCCACCGTGGAGCGAGCCTTCGGTGGTAGCTTGTCTGTGGGCGATGCGAGCCTGTCGCCGACGATCACGTCGTAGCGATCGAAGCGCGACAGCGTCCTCTCCGCAGACTTGCGATCGACCTCATTGCGCTGGCCATCGCCGAGGCGCAGATAGCGATTGTCATTCTCCACGTCGACACGGCCCGTCCGCGACGTGGTGACCGATTCGCTGTCCTTCAATCGGCCATAGATAAACACATTGCGCCCGTCGGTGCCGTCCGGCGAGTTGCGCTCGATGAAGAAGACCCGGCTGCCGTCGGCGGATGCCTCGAACTGACCAGGAGTGACTCGCGACAGATTGGATCGGCGCTCGAACTGGTCCTTCAGGACGGCAGAACGTTCATTGACCCAGGGCCACACGAGCAGTGACATCAGCAGCACCACCAGAAGCACTGGCCAGGTGGTTCGCAGCACCGGCCGGATGAAGCGCCACAGGCTCACGCCGCTGGCAAACCAGATCGCCATTTCGCTGTCGCGGTACATCCGCCCGAGTGTGCCCATGATGGCGACGAACATCGACAGGGCCAGCATGGTGGGCAGGTGCGCCAGCGCGGTATATCCGAGCAGCAGCACCACGTCCTGCGGCGCCGCCTTGCCACCCGCGGCCATACCCAGGGTGCGTATCAGCATCATCGTCAGCACGATGGTCAGAATCACGACCAACGTGGCGCCAAAGGTGCGCGCCAGGTCACGACGCAAGGTCGAATCGAATAACATCAGTAGCCCAATTGATCAGCAGGCATTATGGACTTCAGACACCTTGTTGCGACCCCCGCGTCCCTGTCCGAAATCAACGCCGACGCGCTGGTGCTTGTGGTTCATGGCAGCGTCATCGATGGTGCTCTGGCTCCTGCGATCTCCTCGCTGATCGGCGAGGCAGTCGATGCCGGCGACCTGCAACTGAAGGCGGGACGCAGTCTTTATCTGCACCGGCCGGCTGGCGTGAAGGCCTCGCGGCTGCTGGTGGTCGGTGCTGGCGCTGCGAGCGTGAAATCTTTCAAGACCGCGGTGGCTTCGGGCCTGGCCCACTTGAAGGGCAGCGGCGCGAAGCACATTGTGGTGGCCGTGGCAGATGCCAATCCGCTGACGGCGTTGCACGGTGAGGCACTTGCCACCGCCGCTGCCGATGCGACCTACCTGTATCGCCACACCAAGCCCAGCGCAGCGAAGGCGCCTGCGATGTCCCGCTTCACGCTGGCGTGTGGCAAGGGCCAGGCGAGCGATGTCTCCGCCGGCCTCCAACGCGGCGCGGCGATTGCCGCCGGGGTCACCTTGGCGCGCGAATGCGCCAATCGACCGGGAAACCACTGCACGCCGACATACCTGGGCGAGCAGGCCAAGCGCCTGGGGAAGGAGCACGGGTTGAAGGTCGAGGTGCTCGACCGCAAAGCGGTCGAAAAGCTCGGCATGGGTGCGTTCCTCGCTGTGGCGCAGGGCTCGGCGGAGCCGCTGCGCTTTATCGTCGCGCGCTACGAAGGGGCCGCGAAATCGCAGGCGCCGGTGGTGCTGGTGGGCAAGGGCATCACCTTCGACACCGGCGGCATCTCGATCAAACCCTCGGCCGAGATGGACGAGATGAAGTACGACATGGGTGGCGCTGCCAGTGTGCTCGGCACCTTGCGCGCGATCGCCGAGATCAAGCCCAAGCTCAATGTGATTGGCATCATCCCGAGTTGCGACAACATGCCCAGCGGCAAAGCAGTCAAGCCTGGCGATGTGGTGACCAGCCTGTCCGGCCAGACCATCGAAATCCTGAACACCGATGCCGAAGGCCGGCTGATCCTGTGTGATGCGCTCACCTATGCCGAGCGCTTCAAGCCGGCGGTGGTGGTCGACGTCGCCACCTTGACCGGAGCCTGCGTGATCGCGCTGGGCCACCACCGCTCGGGACTCTTCACAGCCGATGATGCGCTGGCCACCGAGTTGCTGAACGCGGGCGACGCGGCGCTTGACCCTTGCTGGCGCATGCCGCTTGACGACGAGTACGACGAAGGCCTGAAGAGCAACTTCGCCGACATGGGCAATGTCGGCGGCCGAGCCGGAGGTGCGATCACTGCGGCAATGTTCCTGAAGCGCTATACCGCCCAATACCGCTGGGCGCACCTCGACATTGCGGGCACCGCTTGGAAATCTGGTGCCGCCAAGGGCAGCACAGGGCGACCGGTGGGCTTGTTGACCCACTTCGTGCTGGCGCAGATCCAGTGATCGCCAACTGGCTGCACGTGACCCGATGACCGAGGTGCAGTTCCACGTCAATGTCCCCGACCCGGTGCACTACGCGTGTCGACTGCTGCGCAAGGCCCTGCGCCAGGGGGCAAGGCTCGCGGTGACCGGATCGACTGCAACGCTCGCCGAACTGGACCGCGCGCTGTGGGTGTTCGAGGCCGATGAGTTCCTGCCGCATGTGAAGCTCGAAGGCGACAAGCCCACGGCAGTGCAGTCGCGCGCTCCGGTGTGGCTGGTCGAGGATGCTCGCCATGGCACCGCAAGGCAGGTATTGGTGAACATCGGTGCGCCAGTGACTGCTGCTTTTGACGCCTACCCGCGCATCATCGAAATCGTGTCCGACAATGACGAGGATCGCAGCGCCGGTCGCCAGCGCTGGCGCGACTACCTGGCACGCGGCTGTGCGCCGGTGAAGCACGAGGTCACCGCTTGAGCCTGCCCACGCTGCCACCCATGCGAGTGCCCACGCTGACCGAGGTGGTCGACTGGCCTCCTGTGCAGCTGGTTGTGGTCGAGGAGCCAGCGCCTGCGCAGCCTCACGCACACGCGGAGGGCGCGGTCGAAGTCTGCATCGAAGAAGCAGCAGAACTGACCACGGCAGAACCTGACGTCGAGCCCCCGAACGAGCTCACGCCGTCCCTGGCTGACGTGCCGGTGAGCGACGCGCCTCTCCACGAGCCGTCGCCCACGCCACCGATCGATGAAGCAGCGCTGGCCCAGCGCATCTTCACCGACCTGCAGCACCAGGTCGATTCGATGCTGGACCAGCAGCTCCGCGCGGCGATGCAGCCGCTGCTGAACCGTCTGGCCGACACATTGGCGCTGCAGGCGCGCGAGGAATTGGCATCGGCCTTGCGTGACATGGTGGCGCTGGCGGTGTCACGCGAGATGATTCGGTTGCGTGCTGCAGCGCCGCCCAGCGACTCAGCTGGCCCCTGAAGCCGCCGTGCAGACCTCTTACTTTTTTCTCGTGGATGGATGACATGCGAACCCAACAGAACACGCGGATGCTCGCGCTAGCGGCGGCCCTGACGGTAGCCTTCTCCGGACCGGCTTGCGCGCAGGAATTGGTCGTGAAGATCGGGCATGTCGGACCGATCAGCGGTCCGGACGCCCACCTGGGCAAGGACAACGAGCTTGGCGCCAAGATGGCCATCGACGAGCTGAACGCCAGGGGCATGGTCATTGGCGGCAAGAAGGCGAAGTTTGTCCTGCTCGCTGAGGACGACGCATCCGATCCGAAGCAGGGCACGGCCGTCGCGCAGAAGCTGGTCGATTCCAATGTCAACGGCGTCATTGGTCACCTGAATTCAGGCACGTCGATCCCCGCGTCGAAGATCTACAGCGATGCCGGCATCCCGCAGATCTCGCCTTCGTCGACCAATCCAAAACTCACCCGGCAGGGCTACAAGACCACCTTCCGTGTGGTCGCGGACGATGTGCACCTGGGCAGCACCTTGGGCCGCTATGCGTCGCAGACGATCAAAGGCAAATCGATTGCCGTCATCGACGACCGCACCGCCTACGGCCAGGGCGTCGCCGAGGAATTCGAGAAAGGCGTGGCTGCCAGCGGCGGTAAGGTCATCGGTCGCCAGTTCACGACCAGCAAGGAGACCAACTTCACGTCGATCCTGACCGCCATCAAGTCAGGCAAGCCCGATGTGGTGTTCTACGGCGGCATGGACTCGGTGGCCGGGCCGATGCTGCGCCAGATGAAGCAGTTGGGCATGACTGCCACCTTCATGGGTGGTGACGGCCTGTGCACCGCGGCCTTGCCGGGCCTGTCGGCCGGTGCGATGAGTGACGGGCAGGTGGTGTGCGCCGAGGCGGGCGGCGTGGTTGGCGAACAGAAGAAGGCCCTGGACGACTTTCGCGTCGCCTTCAAGAAGAAGTTCAACGTCGAGGTACAGCTCTATGCGCCCTACGTCTACGACTCGGTCAACGTGATGGTCGCCGCGATGGTCAAGGCCGGCTCGGCCGACCCGGCCAAGTACCTGGCGACGCTGGCGAAAACCGATGGCTACAAGGGCGTGACCGGCACGATCTCGTTCGATAGCAAGGGCGACATCAAGAACGGTGCGCTGACGCTGTACACCTACAAGGGCGGTGTGCGCGAGCAGATTGCGGTGGTGCGCTGAATCGGCTGTCACCCAAAGAAAAAAGGGCACCGCTGCGTGCCCTTTTTTTGGCCGTCGACCTATGGGGTCACTTGCTCGTGTTTTGCATCAAGCCCGCAGCTTCCTGCCTCAGCTGTACTGACTTCTGATCGATCGCATCCAGCTCCGCGCTGGGCTCCTTGACGCTGTCCTTGGCCTTCAGATAGGCCGCCTGCCACTCCATCGAATTGCACTCTGGGATGCCGGCGTCGCCTTGCTGCGCCTTCATGTGATCGACGCACTTCTGCAGTGCTGCGTTCATCTTGTTGCCGGCGGAGACGGCGTCGCCAACCCGATCGCAGGCCGACAGCATCAATGCCATGACCACAATGAAGATGCTTTTCAAGGTTGGGCTCCGGATGTAAAAACAGGCCCGAAGGCCCGTGTTCACTGGTTGTCTGGCGGAGAGGGCGGGATTCGAACCCGCGGGGGGTTATTAGCCCCCACACGCTTTCCAGGCGTGCGACTTAAACCGCTCATCCACCTCTCCGAAGCCTCAGAGTTTATCCGACGGGCTGGCCCGCACCCTTCGGGGAGAACGGTCTCGGTGGTGATCAGCGGGGCTTGAACGTTGCCTTGACCTCCGCGGGGAGCGAATCGAAGTCGCCTTCCTGCACCTGCAGGCCGCATTTCAAGTCGCTTGACGAGTCGAACCAACCGCGCAGGTCCGACACCGTGTCCTGGAAAGCGCCATCAGCGCCGGAGGGTGTTGCGCCGGGCCGAGCCGTGGCATCCGATATTGCGGGGCGAAGGAAAGGAAACGACCGCATGGCAATCCCTTGATGATGTGCCCGAATTCGCGTGGTGAACGACGGATCACCACGTTTCGGGACAACCCCAATCTAGCGACTTCAGCGGATGAGCGACACCCCGTGAATAGGTGGTTCGCACTGCGCGGCTTGGGTCTCATCCGTGCACTGCATCACGCAGCTTCGGGATTCAGCGCGCCCCCAGCGCATGGGCCTCCAGGGTGGCCAGCGACACATGATCGAGTGCGTTGCGGTGGGTGCTCTCCAGCACCACTGGCGGCGCGACGCCGGCCTTCAGTGCTTCGGCCCAGCGCGAGACGCACAGGCACCAGCGGTCGCCGGGCTTCAAGCCGGCGAAGCGGTACTCGGGGTGCGGCGTGACGAGGTCGTTGCCGCGCTCCAACGAAAACGCCAGGAATTCCGCGGTGACCTTGGCGCACACCACATGCGTGCCCAGATCGTCTGAGCGAGTCTTGCAGCAGCCATCGCGGAAGAAGCCGGTCAGTGGGTCGTAGGAGCAGGGCACAAGCTCGGTGCCCAGGACGTTCAAGGCCATGGTTCAGTTCGCTCCCGGGGGCTTGGATTTCAGCAGCGACATCGCTGTGCCGATCAGCGCCGACACCTCGCTCATGTTGCCGGGCACGATCATCGTGTTGTTCTTCTGCGCCAACTGCGCATACGCCTCGACGGCCTTCTCGGCCACCTTCAACTGCACCGCCTGCTCGCCGCCGGGCGAACGGATGGCTTCGGCGATCTTGCGGATGGCTTCGGCGCTGGCCTCCGCCACCGCCAGAATGGCCGAAGCCTCGCCTTGGGCCTGGTTGATCTCGGCCTGGCGCTGGCCTTCCGATCGTGCGATGAATGCTTCGCGCTCGCCTGTCGCGATGTTGATCTGCTCCTGCTTGCGGCCTTCGGAGGCGGCGATCAGCGCGCGCTTCTCGCGCTCGGCGGTGATCTGCGCCTGCATGCTGCGCAAGATCTCCGCCGGAGGCGTCAGATCCTTGATTTCGTAGCGCAGCACCTTCACACCCCAGTTGGCGGCGGCTTCGTCGAGCGCGTTGACGACCGAGGCGTTGATGGTGTCGCGCTCCTCGAAGGTCTTGTCGAGTTCCATCTTGCCGATGACCGAGCGCAGCAGCGTCTGCGCCAGCTGTGTGATGGCGAAGATGTAGTTGCTCGACCCGTAGCTCGCGCGCATCGGGTCGGTGATCTGGAAATAGATGATCCCGTCGACCTGGAGCTGCGTGTTGTCGCGGGTGATGCAGACCTGGCTGGGTACGTCGAGCGGCACCTCTTTCAGGGAATGCTTGTAGGCCACCCGCTCGATGAAGGGCACGACGAACTTCAGTCCCGGGGTCAGCGTGCGGTCGTACTTGCCCAGCCGTTCAACGACCCAGGCGTGTTGCTGCGGCACGATCTTGAAGGTCTGCGAAATGAAGATGACCGCGATGGCGGCGAGGACGATGGCAAGTTCCATGGGGTGCTTTTCAGATGGCGCAATGAAGTTGACGAATCATGGGGGCGAACTTGGCGCTGACGCAGCCTGCGTGTGCGACAACGGCGCCAGCACCAGCCAGTTGCCTTCGACCGCGATCACTTGATGCGCGCCCGGGACGACAGCGCAGCCGGGCTGCAGGCGCGCTGTCCAGCCACTACCGCGGTAGGTGACACGGGCTGTGCGGTCTGTGGCCCATTTGGTCACGTGCACCGATTCACCGATGTCCAGGTTGACGTCGCGGTTCTCGCGCGCCGGAAGGCTGTGCGGATGTCGTTTGCGCGACCAGTGCCACAACGCGGTGGCGCCGCTTCCGACGATCGCCGCCACTGCGATCTGCGCCGCTCCGCTCAAGCCGATGTGGGCGGCAATGGCACCGCTGGCCAGACCGAGCGCAATCATCAGCAGGTAGAAGGTGCCAGTGCCCAGTTCAAGCGCCACGGCGACGCCTGCTGCGATCCACCAGAACGTGGCCTGTGTCATGTCGATGGCGCCTTCAGCGATTCGGAATTGAAGATATCCGAAACAGTGTAGTTCGCGCTTGCTGGTCACTGCTCGGCATGGACTGAACTCGGCCGCGGTGCGGCATGGTCTTTCGGTCACGGCAACGCCCTAAACTTCGCGCTCCCTCCACGCTGCCCACTGGGACTGCCATGCTGCGATTTCGCTTTCCGATCGTGATCATCGACGAGGACTACCGCTCGGAAAACACTTCCGGTCTGGGTATCCGTGCGCTCGCGCAGGCCATCGAGAAGGAGGGCTTTGAGGTGCTGGGCGCCACCAGCTATGGCGACCTGAGCCAGTTCGCGCAGCAGCAAAGCCGCGCCAGCGCCTTCATCCTGTCGATCGACGATGAAGAGTTCACGCCCGGCCCCGAGCTCGACCCGGCGGTGCTGAACCTGCGCAAGTTCATCGAGGAGATCCGCTTCAAGAACGCCGACATCCCGATCTACATCTATGGCGAGACGCGCACCTCGCAACACATCCCGAATGACATCCTGCGCGAGCTGCACGGCTTCATCCACATGTTCGAGGACACGCCGGAGTTCGTGGCTCGCCACATCATCCGCGAGGCCAAGAGCTACCTGGGGGGCTTGCCGCCGCCGTTCTTCAAGGCGCTGATGGACTATGCGCAGGACGGCTCGTACTCCTGGCACTGCCCCGGCCACAGCGGCGGCGTGGCGTTCCTGAAGAGCCCGGTCGGCCAGATGTTCCACCAGTTCTTCGGCGAGAACATGCTCCGCGCCGATGTGTGCAATGCAGTCGAGGAACTGGGCCAGCTGCTCGACCACAACGGCGCCATCGGTGCGTCGGAGCGCAACGCAGCGCGCATCTTCAATGCCGACCACTGCTTCTTCGTCACCAATGGCACCAGCACCAGCAACAAGATGGTCTGGCACCACACGGTGGCGCCGGGCGATGTGGTGGTGGTCGACCGCAACTGCCACAAATCGATCCTGCACGCCATCATCATGACCGGCGCGGTGCCAGTGTTTCTGCGACCCACGCGCAATCACTACGGGATCATCGGGCCGATACCCGAGTTCGAGTTCTCGCCCGACGCAATCCGCGAGAAGATCGCCGCGAATCCGCTGCTCAAGGGCGTCAACGCGAAGACGGTGAAGCCGCGCATCCTCACGCTTACGCAGAGCACCTACGACGGCGTGCTCTACAACACCGAGACCATCAAGCACGAGCTCGATGGCTACATCGACACGCTGCATTTCGACGAAGCCTGGCTGCCGCATGCGGCCTTCCACCGCTTCTATGGCAGCTACCACGCGATGGGCAAGAAGCGCGCGCGTCCGAAGGACCAGATCGTCTTCGCGACGCAGTCCACGCACAAGCTGCTGGCCGGCATCAGCCAGGCCAGCCAGGTGCTGGTGCAGGACGCCGTCGATCGCAAGCTCGACCGCCACCTGTTCAATGAAGCGTATCTGATGCACACGAGCACCAGCCCGCAGTACGCGATCATCGCCAGCTGCGATGTGGCCGCAGCCATGATGGAGGCGCCAGGAGGGCCTGCACTGGTCGAAGAAAGCATCAGCGAAGCGCTGGATTTCCGCCGCGCGATGCGCAAGGTCGACAAGGAGTTCGGCAAGGATTGGTGGTTCAAGGTCTGGGGCCCGGACAAGCTGTGTGCCGAGGGCATCGGCAAGAGCGACGACTGGGTGCTGAAGGCAGGCGACAAGTGGCACGGCTTTGGCGACCTCGCCGAGGGCTTCAATCTGCTTGATCCGATCAAGAGCACCGTGATCACGCCTGGGCTCGACATGTCCGGCAAGTTCGCCAAGACCGGCATCCCTGCGAGCATCGTCACCAAGTACCTGGCCGAGCACGGCATCGTGGTCGAGAAGACCGGGCTCTACTCGTTCTTCATCATGTTCACCATCGGCATCACCAAGGGCCGCTGGAACACGATGGTGACCGCGCTTCAGCAGTTCAAGGACGACTACGACCGCAACCTGCCGATGTGGAAGATGCTCCCGGAGTTCGTGGCCAAGTACCCGCGCTACGAGCGCATGGGGCTGCGCGACCTGTGTCAGAGCATCCATGCGATGTACGCCAAGGGTGACATCGCACGGCTGACCACCGAGATGTACCTGTCCGACCTGCAGCCGGCAATGAAGCCGAGCGACGCCTATGCCTGCATCGCGCACCGCAAGACCGAGCGGGTCGAGATCGACGCGCTGGAAGGCCGCATCACCACGACGCTGCTGACGCCATACCCGCCGGGCATCCCGCTGCTGATTCCGGGCGAGGTGTTCAACAAGAAAATCGTCGATTACCTGCGCTTCACCCGCGATTTCAACGCGGCCTTCCCCGGCTTCGACACCGATGTGCACGGCTTGGTCGAGGAAGAGATCGAAGGTGGCGGCAAGCGCTACGGGATCGACTGCGTTCGGGAAGACTGAGCGGCAGCAGGCCCTGCCTCACACGCTCTGCGGAGGCGCTGACCATGTTCACCTACGTCTGTCTGGGCACAAATGACCTGCCGCGAGCTGTCGCGTTCTACGATCCGGTGATGGCGGCGCTCGACCTGCAGCGCTGTGACACGTCGAGCGAGCCTGAGGAGCCAGGCTGGGAAGGCTGGGGCACCTACATCGACGAAGGCCGGATCGAGGTGGCGCTGTGGCTGTGCGGGCCGTTCAACGGCCAGCCTGCGAGCGTGGGCAACGGAACCATGGTTGCTTTCGCTGCCAAGTCATGGGAGCAGGTTCAAGCGTTCCATCGCGAGGCGCTGTCCCACGGCGGAACCTCTGAAGGCGAGCCGGGATTGCGCGCTCACTACGGGCCAGATTTCTATGCGGCCTATGTGCGCGATCCGGACGGTCACAAGCTGGCGGCGGTGTGCCGCGGCGCCGGATTGCCGGACGCCTGATACCACGCCGTTCGCGTCAATCAAAACTCTGAGGGCAATGCGAGAGCGCTGCGGCGGGCCGATGTGTTGCGTTCATGTCCCCCGGGCCGGTTCGCCATTCATTCGCTTCGGCACAAGTCCCGCCGGCCCTCCTCCTTTACTTCACTCCACACATCGGCCCACCGCAGCGCTCCTTCAATGACCGAAGCGGTCTGGAGTCAAAGCCCGTTGCAGGCGACAGCGTTGCTCGCTGCCGAGGGCGTGGGGTGACCGGCGTAGCGAAGTAAAGGAGGAGGGCCGGATCAGTGTTGTGCGAAGCGAATGAATGGCGAACCGGCCCGGGGGACATGAGCGGAGCCGGTCACCCTACGCCTTCGGCAGCCAAGCAAGACCAAGACCGCTTAAGAGGAGGGGGATCAGCCGATCACTGATGCACCGCGGGCCGCACCAGCGCCGGCCGGCCGCCGAAGCGTTTCAGGATCGATTGCTCAATGCCGGCTGAATCGAGCCCGCAGCGTGACATCAGCACCGCTGGGTCGCCGTGTTCGATGAACTCGTCGGGGAGGCCCAGCACCAGCACCGGCATCGCGATGCCGGCCTGTTGCAGCGCTTCGAGCACGGCCGAGCCTGCGCCGCCCATCGTGCAGCCGTCTTCGACCGTGACCAGCGCATCGTGTGTGCGCGCCAGCTCGGCGACCAGCGTCACGTCGAGCGGCTTGGCGAAGCGCATGTTGGCCACCGTGGCGTCGAGGCGCTCGGCGGCATCCAGCGCGGCATAGAGCAGGGTGCCGAAGGCCAGGATGGCAATGCGCTTGCCGTGTGCGCCAGCGTTCTGACCAGATTCTCGGCGCACTTCTCCCTTGCCGAACGGGATCGCGGTCATCGCGGTTTGCACCTCGACGCCCACGCCCTTGCCACGCGGGTAGCGCACGGCCGTCGGGTGATCCTGCAGGAAGGCCGTGTACAGCAGCTGCCGGCACTCGTTCTCGTCGGCCGGTGTCATCACGCTCATGTTCGGGATGCAGCGCAGGTAGGCGATGTCGTAGTTGCCCGCGTGCGTTGCGCCATCGGCGCCCACCAAGCCCGCTCGGTCGAGTGCGAACACGACCGGCAGGTTCTGGATCGCCACGTCGTGGATCAATTGGTCGTAGCCACGCTGCAGGAAGGTCGAATAGATGGCGACCACCGGCTTCAAGCCCTCGCAGGCGATACCAGCGGCGAAGGTCACCGCATGCTGTTCGGCGATGCCGACATCGTGGTACCGGTTCGGGAAGCGGCGCTCGAACTCGACCATGCCCGAGCCTTCACGCATCGCCGGCGTGATGCCCACCAGCCGCTCGTCCTGTGCGGCCATGTCGCACAGCCAGCTGCCGAACACCTGGGTGAAGGTTGGCTTGCCCGGTGCCGCGGCCTTGATGCCCACGGCCGGGTCGAACTTGCCTGGCCCGTGGTAATTGATGGGGTCGTTCTCGGCCAGCTTGTAGCCCTGGCCCTTCTTGGTGACCACGTGCAGAAACTGCGGCCCCTTCAGGTTGCGCAGGTTCTCCAGCGTCGGGATCAGCGCGTCGAGGTCGTGACCGTCGATCGGGCCGACGTAGTTGAAGCCGAACTCTTCGAAGATCGTGCCCGGCACGACCATGCCCTTGGCATGCGACTCGAAGCGCCGCGCCAGTTCCAGCAGCGGCGGCGCGTTCTTCAGTACCGACTTCGCGGTGTCGCGAGCATTGGCATAGAAGCGCCCGCTCATCAGTCGCGCCAGGTACCGGTTCAGTGCGCCGACCGGCGGCGAGATCGACATGTCGTTGTCGTTCAGGATCACCAGCACGTCGGCACCGGCGACGCCGGCGTTGTTCAGCGCCTCGAAGGCCATGCCAGCACTCATCGCGCCGTCGCCGATCACGGCGATCGACTTGCGGTGTTCACCCTTCAGCGCTGCACCGACGGCCATGCCGAGGGCTGCCGAGATCGAGGTGCTGCTGTGCGCGGTGCCGAAGGTGTCGTATTCGCTTTCATCACGGCGCGGAAAGCCGCTGATGCCGCCGAGCTGTCGCAGCGTGCCCATGCGGTCGCGGCGACCGGTCAGGATCTTGTGTGGATAGGTCTGGTGACCGACGTCCCAGACGATGCGGTCGCTCGGGGTGTTGAATACATGGTGCAGCGCGATCGTCAGCTCCACCGTGCCAAGGTTCGACGACAGGTGGCCGCCGGTCTGCGAGACGCTGTGCAGCAGGTAGTCCCGCAACTCGTCGGCCAGGGCGTGCAGCTCGCTGCGCGAGAGCCGCCGCACATCGGCGGGTGATTCGATCGAATGGAGCAATGCTTTTTTCATCGTCAACGGTCCCGTTCCACTACCTTGTCGGCCAACAGGCCCAGCCACACCGTGTCGCGCAGCGCCGAGCGCGCCAATGCCGAGTGCGCCTGATCGCGCAGTTCAAACGCATGTCGCCGCGCTGCATCCAGCCCCATCAGGCTGACGTAGGTCGGCTTGTTCGCGTCGACGTCCTTGCCGGCCGTCTTGCCGAGCTTGTCTGATGCCTGGGTCACGTCGAGCACGTCGTCGATGACCTGAAAGGCCAGCCCGATCGAATTGCCATAGACCTCCAGTGCAGACCATGCCGCGGCATCGACGTCGCCGCAAGCCGCGCCCATCATCACGCTGGCCCGCAGCAGTGCACCGGTCTTGCGGTGGTGCATGTCGCGCAGGCTTTGCTCATCGAGCGGCCGACCGACACTCGCCAGATCGATCGCCTGGCCACCCGCCATGCCGGCGTGTCCGGCCGCGCGAGCCAGCAAGCCGCACAACTTGGCCTGCAGGGCAGCAGGAACAGTCGCCTCAGGATTCGACGGTGCGTCAGGGGTCAGCACTTCGAAGGCCAACGCCTGCATCGCATCGCCAGCCAGCATGGCTGGCGCTTCGCCAAACTTCACATGAACGGTCGGTTTGCCACGTCGCAGCACGTCGTTGTCCATGCAGGGCATGTCGTCATGCACCAGCGAATACGCGTGGATCAACTCCACGGCACAGGCCGCACGCAGCGAAGCGATGCGCAGGCCACCCACCGCATGCGCTGCGGCCAAGGTCAACAGCGGTCGCAGGCGCTTGCCTCCATCAAGTACTGCATAGCGCATGGCGGTACCTAGATGGGCCGGCGCGTCGGCGGGCACCCACTGGCCCAGGCAGTCTTCCACCGCCGCCAACTGGGCACCTGCCCATGCATCGAAATCAGCAGCGGTCATGTCGGGTTCCAGGGCTTGAGCTGGCCGTCCTCGAGCACCTTGACCTGCTGCTCGACCGCATCGAGGCGAGTGCGGCAGAAGTTCAGCAACTCGGCACCGCGCCGGTAAGTGCCGAGCAAGCGGTCCAGCGGCAATTGTCCGGCTTCCATGGCGCCGACCAGTCGCTCAAGTTCGGAGAGCGCTGCCTCATAGGTTTCCGGCAGCGGTTCAGTCAGAGGCATGGGCAGCGTTGCTGAAGCGGGAGCAGCGGGCGCGGATGCCGCGGGGGCGGATGAGGTCTTGGCCATGAACGATTGAAATGCCAGTTCATTGTAGTCAGCGGTCTTTTGCCGTGTCGGCGCCTTAAAATGACTTCTGACCAGCGTTTCGAACGAAGCGCTGAGGCTGCGGCGCCGTCATCGTTTGCGCCGCATTGCCCACCGTTTACCAGGAGAGACTCCCGGCCATGTCCGATCTGTTCGTCGAGCGCGGCACTGCGGTGTCCGACGCGAGACACCCTGTGCGCCCCCGCGCCGCAAACAACGCGCTGCCCCTGGCTGCATCCGCCTACTTCGACGAAGCGCTCTTCCAGCGCGAGGCGGACACGCTTTTCCGCCATGGACCGCGCTACCTCGGACACGAACTGTCGGTCCCGCAAGCGGGCGACTACTACACCTTGCCTCAGGAAGGCGATGGCCGTGTTCTGGTGCGCACGCCGAACAGCGTCGAGTTGATCTCCAATGTGTGCCGTCACCGCCAAGCGCTGATCCTCCACGGTCGCGGCAATACCCGCAGCAACATCGTCTGCCCGCTGCACCGCTGGACCTACGACCTGACTGGCCAGCTGATTGGCGCTCCGCATTTCGCCGAGTCGCCGTGCCTGCACCTGAACAACTACAAGACACGCAGCTGGAATGGCCTCGTGTTCGAGGACAACGGCCGCGACATTGCCGCTGACCTGGCAGCGCTCGGGCCTCGGGCCGACCTCGATTTCACCGGCCATGTGCTCGACCGAGTGCACGTGCATGAATGCGACTACAACTGGAAGACCTTCATCGAGGTCTACCTCGAGGACTATCACGTGGGTCCGTTCCACCCCGGCCTCGGCAACTTCGTGACCACCGACGATCTGCGCTGGGAGATGGGCTCGAACTACTCGGTGCAGACCGTGGGCGTTGCCACCGCGGCGGGCGAGGCGCTCGGCAAGCCGGGTTCCAGCGTCTACAGCCGCTGGCACGACGAGGTGCTGCGTTACCAGCAGGAGCACCACGACGGCCGCCCACCCAAGCACGGCGCCATCTGGCTGACGTATTACCCCGGCGTGATGGTCGAGTGGTACCCGAATGTGCTGGTGGTGTCGACGCTGTACCCGCGAGGCCCGCGCCACACCACCAACGTCGTCGAGTTCTATTACCCGGAAGAGATCGCCGCTTTCGAGCGCGAGTACATGGACACCCAGCAGGCTGCCTACCTGGAAACCTGTGTCGAGGACGACGAGATCGCGATGCGCATGGACCAGGGCCGTGCGGCCCTGTGGCAGCGCGGTGACCACGAGTCCGGCCCTTACCAGAGTCCGATGGAAGATGGCATGGAGCAGTTCCACGCCTGGTACCGCGGTGCCATGGGCGAGTCGCTGGTGTCGGCCAGCGATGCGTCTGCCAGCTCGTCGCATCGCACGCTGAACCCGGCGATCGCTGTGGTCGGATCATGATCGGCGAGCCGACGTCGCCTCGCGCCGGCAGTGCGCTGATCAGCGCACAGGCATTGCAGGGCTTGATCGAAAGCGTCTCCTCACCCGTCGTGCTCGATGCCAGCTTCGACCTGACCGACCCGTCTGCCGGAGAGCGCGCCTACCTCCTTGCTCACCTGCCCGGTGCCTTGTATGTCCATCTGGACCGGGACTTGTGCGGTCAGAAGACCGGTCTCAACGGTCGCCATCCGCTGCCGGATCGAGCGGCGTTCGCCGCCACCGTCGGGCGCCTTGGTGTCACACCGAGGACGCAAGTCGTTGTGTACGACCGCCAGGGCGCGATGTTTTCGGCGCGGCTGTGGTGGATGCTTCGCTGGCTTGGTCATGAGGCGGTGGTGGTACTCGATGGAGGGTTTGCGGCATGGCAGTCGGTCGGTGGCGCCGTCCAGGGCGCTGCAGTCAGCGTGAAGCCGCAATCGGCCTACCCGATCGGTGCCGAGGTATCGCCGCTGGTGCGCACCGTCGATGCAGACATGCTGCAGGCGCAACTCGGTCGCATCAGCTTGATCGATGCGCGGGCACCCGAGCGCTTTCGCGGCGAGGTTGAGCCGCTCGACGCGCAGGCTGGGCACATCCCGGGCGCGAGCAACCGTTTCTTCAAGGACAACCTCGCTGCCGACGGATGCTTCAAGCCGGCCGAAGTGCTTCGCGCTGAACTGCTGACACTGATCGGTGCGCGTTCCGGAAGCGAGGTCGTGCACCAGTGTGGCTCGGGTGTCACGGCCTGCCACAACCTGCTGGCGATGTCGGTGGCCGGGATCGACGGCGCGGCGCTTTATCCTGGTTCCTGGAGCGAATGGTCGTCTGATCCCTCCCGCCCGGTCGCCCGCGGCTGAGCAACCCTGAAGCGATTCGGCGGGGCCTGTGCGGGCCCACCGCGCTGGTCGCAGCGTCACAGTTTTCCCCGACAATGATTTGATGGATTTGACCCTGGCTGCACGGCCTGCCTCTTTTGACACAGCCGGCGCCCGCTGGCGCGGATTGCTGGCCGCCATCGACATGGGCTCGAACAGCTTTCGACTCGAGCTCGGCCAGCTCGACGGCGCGCGCTATCGCCGAGTCGATTACCTGAAGGAAACCGTTCGCCTTGGCGCGGGACTCGATGAAAACGGCCTGCTGACCGAAGAGGCCATCCTGCGCGGGCTCGCTTGCCTGGCGCGCTTCGCCAAGCGGTTGGAGGGCGTGTCTTCATGGCAGGTGCGCGCGGTGGCCACACAGACCCTGCGCGAGGCGCGCAATCGCAATGCCTTCCTGGCGCGTGCCGAAACTGTGCTCGGTCACGCGATCGAAGTGATTTCTGGTCGAGAGGAAGCCCGGCTGATTTACGCTGGGGTGGCACGGCTGCAGCCGTCGACGCAGCCTCGCCTGGTCATCGACATCGGCGGGCGCTCCACCGAGATGATCCTGGGCCATGGCCGCAAACCGGTTCTTGCCGAGTCGTTCCAGGTCGGCAGCGTCAGCCTCTCGATGAAGTACTTTGGCAGTGGCCGCTATACCGAGGCCGCGTTCCGGGCCGCGCAGGTGGCTGCGGGTGCGGAGCTCGAAGAGGCGCTGCAACCATTTGCACCTGAGCACTGGGTCGAGGCCCTGGGTTCGTCAGGCACGGTCGGCGCCGTGTCGCAACTGCTGCAGGCCAATCGCATCACCGACGGACGCATCACCCCAGGCGGCTTGCGCTGGCTGATGGAGCAGTGCATCGCCGCCGGCCGGGTCGAACGTCTTGCGCTGGCTGGGTTGAAGGAAGACCGCCGCGCGATCATCGCCGGCGGGCTGTCCATTCTCTACACGCTCGCCACCCATTTCGGCATCGATGCGCTGATACCCGCGCGAGGCGCACTGCGCCAGGGCGTGATCTTCGACCTTGACGAACGCCTCAACGCCAGCCAGCAAACGAATGACGGCGAAGACATGCGCGACAGCTCGGTGCGCGAATTGCAGCGCCGGTTCCTGGTCGATGAGCCGCAGGCGCAGCGTGTGGCACAGGTCGCGGAACAGCTGTACCTCAACGTGCAGCCCGATGCCAGCCGCGATTCGCGTCGCGAGTTGCAGTGGGCCTGCGCCTTGCACGAGATCGGCATGATGGTGTCGCACCACGATCACCATCGCCACAGCGCCTACATGCTGGGCCATGTCGATGCGCCGGGTTTTTCGCAGTCGGAGCAGCGACGCCTGGCCGAACTGGTGCTGGCGCAGCGTGGTGGCCTGCGCAAGGTCGAAGCCAGTCTGACGCAAGCAGACTTCGCCTGGCAGACCTTGTGCCTGCGGCTGGCCATCATCAAATGCCATGCCCGCGGCCCGGTGGACAAGCATGCGCTCGCCCTGCGGCGCAGCGGCTCCGCGGCCGAGTTGAGCTGGCAGCCCGGCTGGCTGGAGAACCACCCGCGTACCCATTACCTGCTGACTGAGGAGGCCGCGATCTGGCAGCGCAGCGGACCACTGCAGCTCGAACTGCCGCGCACAGCGGGTTATTAGGGCCTGTTAACGCCATGGGAGGGTTCGCGTGACTCAGCAAGCGGCTGCCAGCGAGACGCAAACCACAGACATAGCTACCGCTATGGCGAGGATTTGCAACGCTGCTGGCGGCCGCTTGCTGAGATCACCCTTCGGGCCGGGTCACTGCAGACCGCAGGGCGTCGTTGCTCGCTCGTTGCGTGCTGCGGGCACGCGGCCTCGCACGCGCCTAGCCCTGCGGTCTGCAGCGAACCGGCGCGAGCCCTCCCATGGCGTTAGCAGGCCCTAGCCCGGTGGACCGGTCAGCGCAGCAGTCCCCTCAGCCCAGGCCGCGCATCAGCGCAAGGCGACAGCCGCTGACTTTCGCGCTGCTCCTGTCTCTGCTGATCCACGCGCTGTTGTTGAGCCTGACCTTTGGCGGTCAGGGTTGGGGTCTCCCGGGGTTCTCATTTCCCTGGCAACAGCGAAGGGCCGAGGCCCCCGACCTGCGCATGTTGCTGATACCAGCTCGCGAAAAGGCTGCGGCGGCAGCGGTGGTCACGGCCGCCGAGCCCTGGCAAGCGACATCGACCGCGCAGCGACCGGCCGAAGGCCCGACCGCTGCCACCCCCGCGGTGGGCGAAGCACCCCCGGCCCCAGCGGCCGAGGCGAGTACTTCGACAAGCGAACTGACCGTGGCGGTCGAATCGACGCCCGAGGCCACACCCGAACCCGTGCTGGCGCCACAAGCTGACGTGGCGCCCGCTGCCGCGCCCGCCCCAGCTGCGTTGCCCTCTGAAGCGCCCGGCGAGGTCGCGCCAGCCACGCCCACGCCGCCAACCGTGATGGCAGTGGAGCAAACCGACATGGCCACGTGGGTGGTGGCCCCTGCAGCCTCCGCGCCGATACCTGCGTTGGCCGTGGCATCCGCCGCATCGAGTCCGGAAGCCGCTGCATCGGCGCCAACAGAAGTGGTTGTTGAAAAGCCAGACCCGACCATGGAACGGGTCGTGGTCGATCGTCTGGCACAGGAGGTCCAGCGACAGGCTCTGTTGTTGGAGGCCGAGCGGCTTGAGAGTGAACGCAAGGAGGTGGCCCGCCAGGAAGCTGAGCGCCTCGAGACAGAGCGGCTTGAGGCTGAACGTCAAGCGCTCGCGCGTCAGGAAGCCGCCCGTCGCGAAGCGCAGCGTCTCGAGAGTGCGAAGCAGGAAGCGGAGCGCCAGGAGGCCGCGCAACAGCAGGCCACGCGCCAGGAGGCCGCTCGACAGGAGGTGGTGAGAAAAGAGGCTGCTCGCCAGGAAGCTCAGCGCGTCGAGACTGCGCGGCAAGTGGCTGAACGCCAGCAGGCTCAGCGCCAGCAAGCCGAGCGCGAGGAAGCTGCCCGTCAGGAAGAACAGCGAATCGAGAGTGCAAGGCTGGAAGCGGCGCGCCAGGAGCTCGCGCGACAGGAGGCTGTTCGCCAGGAAGCGCAGCGAGTCGAGAGCGCGAGACTGGAGGCTGAGCGCCAACAGGTTGCGCGACAGGAGTTGGCTCGACAAGAGTCTGCTCGCCAGGAAGCACAGCGGATCGAGAGTGCGCGCCTGGAGGCCGATCGCCAACAAGCGGCACGACAGCAGGCGGCTCGAGAAGAAGCGGCGCGTCAGGAGGCCGCTCGACAGGAAGCCGAGCGCCAACAAGTCGCGCGACAGGAAGCGGCCCGGCAGGACGCCGCTCGTCAGGACGCCGCTCGTCAGGAGGCAGGGCGGCAGGAAGCCGCTCGTGCCGAAGCCGCACGGGACGAGGCAAGACGCGAAGCCTCACGGCGCGCGATGGGACGCCAACTGGATGAAGAAGCTGCCCGGCGCGCAGCAGCGTCAGAGGCTGCGAACCTCGCTTCCAGGCTGGAGCCATCCTCACGCGGTGCGCGTCGAGGCAGACTGTTCGGGCGCACCGATCCGAATTCCGAACTCGTGCTTTATGCCGAAGCGTGGGCACGGAAGATCGAACTGAACATGACGGTCGATCGCATTCGCGACGTGGCGAAGCGCCCCCACACAGACCCCCTCGTGACGGTGGCCATCCGAAGCGACGGCTCGGTGGAATCCGTGACCTTTCTGCTGTCAAGCGGCGTTCCGGAGATGGATGAGGGGATACGACGGATCGTGGAAAGCCTCCTGCCTTACCCGGCGTTCCCCCCGGGACTGGCCCGCGAGTTCGATGTGATCGAAATCCGCCGGACGTGGGTCGTCGACACGGCCGTTCGCTTGTATTGACCGACGTTCGAGGGGCTGCGGGGGCGGCTGCCTCAGCCCAACGGTGCGCCGTGGCCGAGTCGTCGCAGACGGGCGTTGAGCGCATCGACCTCGTCGAGCAGATCGAGCACCAATGCCACGCTGGCGGCATTCAGATGCAGATCGCGCGCCAGGCGCAGCGCGGTGCAGGCGCGGCTGAACGCGCTGCCTTCAAAGCGCCAGTTCGAGGCATCGTTGCCCAGTGGCTCCAACGCGCCTTCTTCCACCAGCTCGACCAGTTGCGCGCTGTCGGCGTGACAAGCCTGGCTCAATTCGATCAGCGTGAACTGCAGGTTGTTTTCGACGATCACGCCGTGCGTGACCATCAACTCGTGCTCGACCATGGTCAGCCCTCCAGCGCCTGTCGCGGGTTGAAATCTGCAAACGCCGTGGCGAGTTGGGTCCAGGCCTCGCGAGCGGCCGTCGTCTCGCTGGGCGGTATCGCAATCGTCAGCACAGCGTAAAGGTCGCCGGGTGGCTGGCTCGGAATGCCCTTGCCCTTCAGGCGCAGTCGTCGTCCGCTGGCCGAGCCTGGAGGTATGGACAGCTGCACATTGCCGTCGGGCGTCGGCAGCGTGACGCTGGCGCCGAGCGCAGCCTCCCAGGGTGCTACCGGCAGATCGATGGCGACATCCCGGTCATCGACACGAAAGCGCGCATCGGGTGCGATCTGAATTTCAAGGTAGAGATCGCCCGCCGGACCTTCGCCGAAGCCTGCGCCGCCCTGGCCTGCCAAGCGCAGGTGCTGTCCACTGCGCACGCCCTTCGTGATGTTGACAGTCAGCTGCCGCGTCGTGAGCGTCACCCGTCCAGCGGCGTCCACCTGCGGTGTGCGCAGTGACACTGTGCGGCTTGCTCCGCGGTAGGTGTCCTTGAGCTCGATCTCCACCTTCGCGTGGTGGTCGCTGCCGGCCTGGCTCGCGCTGCGGCGCGGTCCGCGAGCCCCAGCGGCCTGACGGCCGAACAGCGTTTCGAAGAAGTCGCTGTGCGCACGCGCATCGTCAGCGTCTCCGCGGCCGCTGTATTCGAAGCCGCTGTCCCAGCCGGGTGGGGGCGTGAACGATCGGCCGTCGCGATGATCTGCCCCCAGCGCGTCATATGCCGCGCGCTTTTCGGGGTCTTGAAGCGCCTCGTAGGCCTCGGCCACATCCTTGAAACGGGCCTCGGCGTCGGCCGCCTTGTTCAGGTCCGGGTGGTACTTGCGGGCGAGCTTGCGATAGGCACGCTTGATCTGGTCGGTGGTGGCCGTCTTCTCGACGCCGAGTGCGGCGTAATAGTCCTTGAACTCCATGGCTCAGGGGCCAGCGCAGTGGCTGACAGCGACATCGGGCGAACCTCGGTGTTGCGGTCGGCGCTGCGATGAGGGGTGGAGGGTGTTCACGCGAGACTTCTTCTGCGCTGGCTCATCAGCCATCGTGCGCCGCACCATGCCGTGGCGTCTGTTCGACGCCGCACCGACAGGACGCCCCGATCCAGACCCGGAAAATCACGACTCACCCGGACATGCACGGCATGACCGTGCAGCCACTCAGGGAACCACTGTCAGGAAAAGAAAGGCCGCGAAGAGCACCAGGTGAACGGCGCCTTGCATCACGGTGGCGCGACCGCTGCCCAAGGTCAGCGTACCCACCACCAGAGTCAGCATCAGCAGCACGATGTCGGTGGGGCGCAGGCCCAGCACCAGCGGGAACGGAAACCACGGCGACAGCGCCGCCACCACCGGGATCGTCAGGCCGATGCTGGCCAACCCAGAACCCAGCGCGAGGTTCAGACTGCTCTGCATGCGGTTGCCGCGCGCCGCCCGCAGCGCAGCGCCGGTTTCCGGCAACAGAACGATCAGCGCGATCACCACGCCGGCCACCGCCTTCGGTGCGCCAGCCGCAGCCACGCCGGCTTCCAGCGCAGGCGCCAGCGCCTTGGCGAGGCCGACCACGCCGACCAGCGAAATCATGAGCAGGCCCAGGCTGGTCCAGGCGACCCAGTTCGCTGGAGGTGCGGCGTGGCTGTCCTCGTCGGTGTTGTCGACAGGCAGGAAGTAGTCGCGGTGGCGCACTGTCTGCACGAAGACGAACACGCCGTAAAGCGCCAGTGAGGTCACGCCGGCAAACGCCAGCTGCGAACCACTGTAGGTGGGCCCGGGGGTGGTGGTGGTGAAACTCGGCAACACCAGCGCCAGGCCCGCCAGAGCGGCGAGCGACGCCAGCGCCGGGCTGGTGCCTTCGACGCGAAAGGCCAGCACACCATGGCGCAGGCCGCCCACCACCAGGCACAGGCCGACCACGCCATTGCAGACAATCATCACCGCCGAGAACACTGTGTCGCGCGCCAGCGTGTTGGCACTCGCCCCACCGGCCAGCATCAGCGCGACGATCAGGGCCACCTCGATGATCGTCACGGCGACCGCCAGAACCAGCGTGCCATAGGGCTCGCCGACACGGTGCGCCACCACCTCGGCGTGGTGGATCGCGGACACCACCGCCAGGAACAGCGAAGCGATGAGCACCGCGCCCAGAACCAGGCCGAGCGGCGCCCCCCAGCTCAGCGCCATTGTCAGCAAGGCCAGCAGGGGCAACGCGAGGCTCCACAGCGGCAGGCTGCGTACGCGCCACCAGGCGGCAGGGGAGGGCAGTTCAGCGCTGCGTGTCATCGGTCGATCCTAACGAAGACCGCTGCGTCAGCTGAAGCCGGGAAACGGGGCCTGGATTTCGGCTACAACCTGAGCAGGCTGCGCGGGGGGGCTGAGCAGTGGCCGCAGCGGCAATCGACCACTCACATTCCAAGGGAGTTCCGGATGAACATCGAATCGATACAAACCTTTCTCGGCACCACCGCGATCGACATCGCGCTGAAGGTGCTGGCGGCGCTGGCGTTCTGGATCGTCGGGCGATGGCTGATCGGCCGGGTGATCGGGCTGATGCAGGCGGCGATGAACCGCAACCACGTCGATCCGACACTGACCAAGTACCTCGGTTCGATCATCGCCATCGCGCTGAACATCGCGCTGGTGCTCGGCATCCTGGGCTACTTCGGCATCGAGACGACATCGTTCGCCGCCATGCTGGCTGGCGCGGGTGTGGCGATCGGTGCGGCGTGGAGCGGTCTGCTTGGCAACTTTGCCGCCGGCGCGTTCATGCTGATCCTGCGGCCGTTCAAGGTGGGTGATTTCGTCAGCATCGGCGGCACCGTCGGCACGGTGCACGAACTGGGTCTCTTCGGCACCACCATCGTCACGCCGGACAACGTGATGACTCTGATCGGCAACGGCAAGATCTTTGGCGACACGATCCAGAACTTTTCGGTGTTGCCGGTGCGCCGCGTCGAGCGGGTCGCCCAACTGGCCAACGGCGTGGATCCGCTGGACGCCATCGCGCGTTTGAGGGCCGCGGTGGCGCTGATCCCCAATGTGTCGAAGGAGATGCCCCCCGAGGTGAACCTGCTCGACATGAAACTCGAAGGCCCGCAGATCGCCGTGCGGCCGTACACCCACACCGATCACTACTGGCAGGTCTATTTCGACACCAACGAAGCCATCATCAAGGTCTGCCAGGAGGCCGGCTGGCCGGTGCCCTCGGCACTGCACCAGATCCGCCAGATCTGAGCGGCCATGGCGGTATCGATGAGGTTCGTCAAGCGTTTCGGGTGGGCAGTCTGGCTGTGGTCGGTCGCTGCGGCAGTGTGGGCGCAGCCCGCGCCAACGACGGCCACGGAAGCGCCTGGCGCTGCAGCGACTGAGGTGCCCGTCGTGGTCGACAACCGCACGGTCACCATCTTCCGTGCCCCATACCTGGGCGTGCCACCCGAGCGTCGCGCGCAACGCACCGAGGCGATCCTGGAAGAGTTGCTTGACCGGGCGGTGCAGGGCGAGGTGACGGTCCAGGTCGAGCCCCAAGGGCATGTGTTGCTGGTCGATGGCGAACTGGCATTGGTGCTGGTGCCCGCCGATGCAGACCCGCTCCGCGCGCAGACGCTGGCGCAGGCCAGTGCGGCCGCACGAGACGCTCTGCGGTTGTCGCTGGCCGAGACGCGCGAAGGACGTGACAGTCAGCGCCTGCTGTGGGGCCTGGGGCGAAGCGCGCTGGCGACACTGATCGCGCTGGCCATCGCGATGGCGGCATGGCGAGCGCGCCGCTGGGCAACGGTCCGCCTGGAGAGATTCGTGACGCAGAGTGCTGCCGGTGTGCGGCTGGCCGGTGCCGAGCTGTTGCATACCGAGCGACTGGTCGCGGCGGTGCGACTCGCCGTGCGTGCACTCTGGTGGACGCTGGCATTGGTGCTGGCCTACGAGTGGCTGGGCTATGTCCTGCGCCAGTTTCCGTACACCCGGCCCTGGGGCGAGGAACTTACCCGCTACCTGCTTGATGTGGCGGACCGCATCGGCCAAGGCGTCTTTGGCGCGCTGCCCAACCTGCTGCTCGCCATCGTCATCTTTCTGATCGCGCGCGGCGTGATCGCGCTGTTCCGCCCGTTCTTTACCCGGCTGGCCGCCACCGGCGAGCGGCAAGGCGGTTGGCTGGACGCCGACACCGCTCGCCCCACCCAGCGCCTGTTCGGCATCGCTGTGTGGCTGTTCGCTGCCGTGATGGCATACCCCTACCTTCCGGGCGCGCAGAGCGAGGCCTTCAAGGGGCTGTCACTGCTGATCGGATTGATGGTGACGCTCGGCGGGTCCAGCCTGTTCGGTCAGGCAGCGAGCGGGCTGGTGCTGATGTACTCGCGCACGCTGCGTGTCGGCGAGTACGTGCGGATCAACGAGCATGAGGGAACGGTCACCGAGATGGGCGCTTTCATCACCCGCATGCGTACCGGGCTGGGCGAAGAACTGACCTTCCCGAACTCGCTGGTGCTCGGCAGTGTCAGCAAGAACTACTCGCGCGCAGTGCATGGGCCGGGATTCGTCGTCGACACCACCGTGACCATTGGCTACGACACGCCATGGCGACAGGTGGAGTCCATGCTCATCGAGGCGGCGCGCCGAACGCCGGGCATGCTCGCGATGCCGGCCCCGCGCGTGTTCCAGACGGCCTTGTCCGACTTCTACCCCGAGTACCGGCTGGTCTGCCAGGCCATCCCCAGCGAGCCGCGGCCGCGCGCAGCGGTGCTGAGCGCGCTGCACGCCAACATTCAGGATGTATTCAATGAATGCGGTGTGCAGATCATGTCGCCTCACTACCGGAGCGATCCGCCCGAGGCGAAGCTGGTCCCGCCCGGGCAGCCTTACACCGAGCCAGTGCGCGGCTCCCGCGGCCATTCGCAGGCGCCAGACTGAACATCATCGGCCTGAGCAGCTCAGGCCAGGAAGCGCCCCCGCTTGCGCAGTGCCTGGAGTGCCGGCGATTCAAGGTCCAGCCAGGTCAGGAAATCGATGGTGCGGAATGCACGGTCGATGGCCGGCGGGCCACATATCCCAGCGCCGAGCGCCAGATAAGCCGATAGCAATCGCGGGATGCGCGGGACCTGCGGCGACACCACCTCCATCGCACATTCAAAGGTGGGCAAGGGCCGAGTGCGCCAAGCCGGTGGCGTCAGGTTCGGCGTCAGTCGCTTGTACGCGGCGGCACCGACCGCCTCGTCTTGCGAGGTCAGCGAACTGCAGCCCAGCAGATAGCGTGCGCCATGTTGCTGCGCGTAGCTGGCGATCCCTTTCCACAGCAGATTGAGCACCGTGAAATTGCGGTGATCGGCATGGATGCAGGCGCGGCCCAATTCGATCGTCTGCGTACGCATGGCTTCGAAGGGGGCGAAGTCGAACTCCTGAGCGCTGTAGTACCCCAGCGCATGGGCGGCTCGCTGTCCGGTTTGCAGTCGGTAGGTGCCAACCACACGACCGCTTGCCAGATCGTCGACGATCAAGTGGTCGCAGACCGCGTCGAACGGGTCGACATCCAGACCAGTGTCATACGACTGCGCCAAACCCTCATTGAGTTCGAGGTTGAAGACCTCGAAGCGCAGCGCCTGAGCAGACTGCACATCGCTGGGCTGCGCCCCGAGGCGCAGCGCATAGACCGGTGCGCTGTGTGGCTGCGTGGAGCCCAACGGCGCCGGTGTGGATAGCGGGTTCATCGTCGTTTCAATCGGGACAGGCCGTCTCAACATGAGTACGACCGCAGCGAAATGCATGCCGGCAGCCGCCTGGATCTCCGAACGAGGCAAGATCCTGACAAAGCCCTCGTCGCCGCAGCACCGTGCTTGCTTACAACCGCTTCGGTAAGAATCAAGTCGATGCAACGACTCAAGCAGATGCCTGTCGTTCGCGAGCAGGCTGTCCGCCGACAGGGAGACCCGGAGATGCCTCGCAATACCGCGCCGACCGCGGGAAAACAACGTGATTTCGCCACTCACCCAGATGCTCGTGATGCGGGATCGGCGGACGTGCCTCGGGCCTGGACGCCGAAGCCCTGCAGACTGTGGAGCGCGTGTGGTGTGATCGCCGCGACCATCGGCCTACAGCCCTCCGGGCTGCGCGCGGCCGACGGTGGTATTGAGGCGCTGCGTCATCGCATCACAGTCGGTGCACCGCTGAACAGCACACTCAACTACCTGCAGGCCGGTGACCCCGCTGCGCCGCGTCTGATCCTGGTGCACGGCACCCCAGGCTCGGCTTCGGGCTGGTCCGAATACCTGACCAATCCGCCGCCAGGCGCCGACGTGGTGGCGTTGGACCGGCCGGGGTTTGGCGACAGCGGCCCGGATGGCGCGGTGACGAGCCTCGAAGCGCAGGCGGCAGCGGTTTACGCGCTGTTTCCGACCGACGGGCGCCGGGTGGTACTGCTTGGCCATTCGCTGGGCGGTCCGATCGTTGCGCGCGTTGCGGCAGCGCATCCGGACCGGGTGGCTGCAGTGGTGCTGTTGGCCGCGTCGCTCGACCCCGGGCTTGAAGAGATCAATCCGATGCAATGGGTTGGCACCTGGGCGGCAGTGCGCTGGGCTCTGCCACGCGCGATCCGCAACGCCAACGCTGAACTGATCGCGCTGAAGCCCGAACTCGAAGCTTTGAATCGCCTTCTGCCAAAGATCACGGCGCCGATTCTGAACGTGCATGGCACCAAGGACAGTCTCGTGCCGGTCGCCAACGTGCCGTTCATGCAAGCCAGGCTCATTGGTGCGCGCTGCGTGAAGACAGAGTTGCTCGAGGGCCAGAACCATTTCCTGCCTTGGAACTCGGTCGCCGTCGTGCGAAAGGCCATGGCCTGGGCATTGGGGGCGTCGTGCTGAGCGACTCTGGCACCACCCTGGTGTGGGCCGATTGGCATGCGGCACTGGCCTGGTTCAATGGTGTGCTCTCGGGGATGGCCGATCCCTGGGTGATCGCGCTGGTGCTCGTGCTGACCACGCTGCTGCTCGAAGACCTGGCGATTGCCGCCGGCGTGGCGCTGGCGACGCAGGGCGCAATCTCCTGGGGCCTGTCGTTTGCCGCGGTGGGCGGCGGCATTGCTGCTGGTGATCTCGGCCTGTATGCGCTCGGCATGGCTGCCACCCGTGTGCCCTGGCTTCGGCGGCGCTACATCGGCGAGCGCAGCGCCTGGGCGCGTGAGCAGGTGAATCGGCGGCTGCCCACCGCCGTTCTGTTGGCCCGAGTGATTCCCGGCCTGCGGCTGGTGACTTACACCGCTTGTGGCTTTCTGCGTGTTCCCTTCGCGCCGTTTACTGCCTGGGTGCTGCTGGCGGTAGCGCTGTGGACCGGCGCACTGTACGGTCTGAGCTTTGCTATTGGCGCCGCGCTCGCGAAACAACTCGGCCTGCCACTGCCGGTGGCGGTGGCCTTGCCCATTCTGGTGCTGGCCGCCGCAGTGCCGCTTTGGCGCCTGATTCAACAACGTGGGCGACCGCCTGCTTCGTCAACGCCATGACTTCTGTGTTGCCCATCCCCGACACGACGACGCCACCGCTCGACGCGCCAACCCCATCGACTCTGCCGCCGCGTCCCCACCACGGCATGCCGCCCTTTGACCAAGGCGGCCCAACGACCAGCTTTTTCGAGTTCTGGCCAATGTGGGCGTTCTACCCACCGATCGCGCTGTATGCCGCATGGCAGATGCTTCGCTACGGCGGGATCCTGCTGCCCACCGTGGCCAATCCATCGTTTCCAGGCGGCGGGTTCTTCGGTGAGTCGAAAGCCGACATCCTGGCGCTGGCCATGCAACACGTGCCGGAGTGGGTCGCGCCGTTCATCCGGATCGAGCGACCCGCCGTGCCGTCGGACGTCGTTCAGGAGCGCGACACGGCGCTGGCTGCACTGGCCGCGGCGGGCCTTGCACTGCCCGTGGTTGCCAAGCCCGACCTCGGTTGCCGCGGCGCCGGTGTCAAGTTGGTGCGCACGACCGCCGAGCTCCAGAGCTACCTGGGCGCATTTCCGCCCGGCGCAACGCTGCTGCTGCAACGGCTGGTGCCGTTCGAAGGCGAGGCTGGCGTCTTCTACTGCCGCCGGCCCTGCCAAGCGCGCGGGCGCATCGTGTCGATCACGCTGAAGTACTTCCCGTATGTCATCGGCGACGGCCGGCGCACGCTGCGCGAGTTGATCCTGGCCGACCCGCGCGCCGGTCGGCTGACCCACCTTTACTTCAAGCGCCACACCGCACGCCTCGATACGGTGCCGGCCGATGGCGAGGCGATCCGGCTGGCGTTTGCCGGTAGCCACAGCCGCGGTGCGATCTTCCGCAACGGCACCCACCTGGTGACGCCCGAGATGGAGTCGCGCTTCGACGACATTGCACAGCGCCTGCCGGAGTTCCACTTCGGTCGCTTCGATGTGCGCTTCGAGAACTTCACCGAGGTGCAGGCCGGGCACGGCTTCACCATCGTCGAAGTCAATGGCGCCGGCGCCGAGAGCACGCACATCTGGGACCGCCGCACCGGATTGATCGAAGCCTGGCGAGACCTCATGCGTCAGTACCACTGGCTGTTCGAGATCGGCGCCGCCAACCGGGCGCGCGGATTTGCGCCGATGAGCCTGGCCGAGTTCCTGCGTGGCTACCGGCGCGAGAAGTTCCTCACGCCGCTTTATCCGGCAACCGATTGAGTCGAGGGGCACGCGCTCACGGCGAAATTGTCTTGAGCCGTGCGTAATCTCTGGCGATCTGGTTCGACTCTGGATCATGTTTGCCACCTTGTCATCGCATCCGCATCCGCATCCGCACCTGCAGCCTGCAGCGTCGATCGCAACGCCTAGACCGAAAGTCCCCACCATGTCGTCCACGCGCGCCCCCGATGGTGCTGTTTTCGGAGATGCCGAAAGGCTGTTGCACTTCAATCGCCAATTGATAGACCAGGCGCTGGCGCTGTTGGCTGCGCATCAAACTCCCGGCGCTCCTGCCTACGAGCAGTACACCGGCCCCCATTTGCGTCATGTGATCGAGCACTACGAAGCTCTGGTGCTGCGCAACACGGACAGCATCGTTGACTACGACCGCCGCCCGCGCGACCGCGACATCGAGCGCGATGCCAGCCTGGCGCAGGCTCGGTTGAGAGCACTGAAGCAGCATCTGGCCGAATGGTCCGATGCCGCACTCGAGCAGTCGCTGAACGTGCACGGCAAGGGCGGCCCTGACGGTGAGTTCGATTTCGTGACCCGCTCCAGCATCGGCCGTGAGCTGGTGTTCCTGGCCAGCCACGCGATTCACCACTTCGCCTTGCTGCAGGTCTACTGCGAGCGACAAGGCATCGCTACCGATCCCAACTTCGGCCTGGCGCCATCCACCGTGGCGAACGCCCCGGGCGCCGGCAATCCATCCACTGCAAGCACAAAGGAATCTGTATGACCCGCATCTCAACCTGCCGCATGAATCGCCGGACTTTGCTCGGCATCGGCTTGTCCGCCCTTGTCGCGAGCACGGCCGCACGCGCTGCCCAAGCCCCAATCAACACACTGACCGGCGGCTTCTTCGGCGGCGCGAGCGACACCGCGATCCTGGGGTACGACACGGTTGCGTATTTCACCGATGGCAAGCCCGTCAAGGGTTCTGACAGCTTTGTGGCGACCTGGATGGGCGCGAAGTGGAAATTCGCGTCGCAGGCGCATCTGGATCTCTTCAAGGCCACGCCGGAGAAATACGCACCGCAGTACGGCGGCTACTGCGCCTACGGTGTTTCGGTCGACAACCTGGTCAGCATCGAGCCCGACAAGTTCAAGGTTATCGACGGCAAGCTTTACCTGAACTACGACGCCGATGTGCAGCAGAAGTGGCTGAAGAATCCGATCGGCTTCATCAAGACGGCCGACTCGAAGTTCCAGACGCTTTTGAAGCAGTGATGCGACTCTCCCTGTTCTCTTTTGATTGAAGGATTCCCTCATGGACTGGCTCAAGCGCAACGGACACTGGCTGCTCACGATCTACATCGCGTTCGTGTTCATCCAGTCGCTGTTCTTCAAGTTCACTGGCTCGCCGGAAACCGTCTACATCTTCCAGGGCAAGCTCGACCCCTGGGCGGCGTCCCTGGGTTTTCAGGGCGTGTTTGCGCCGGGTGGCATCTTCTCGGCCAAGGTGGTCGGCACGATGGAGCTGATCGCATCGATCCTTCTGCTGGCCGGCGCTGCCATCTCCAGCCGACGCACGGTGCAGGTGCTCGGCGCAGCCTTGGGTCTGGGCGTGATCAGCGGTGCCATCTTCTTTCACCTGTTCACGCCCTTGGGCGTGGCAGTGATCAACACCGATGGCAGCAGCGACGGTGGCCAGCTGTTCGCGCTGGCCTGTGGTGTGTGGCTCTCGTGTGCGGCGCTGTTGTGGATACGCCGTGCGATCTGGCTGGGTTGGCTGGGCGTCAAATGACGCTGCCTCGGGCAGAAGGTGCGCGCTGCAGATGTCCCGACATAGCCGCCTTCGATGATGACCACGGACTCTCGTTGCTGTACTGCAGCCTCCAGACTGCAGGCTGGCTCCAATGAAGGGCGCGAAGCGCCGTAGGCGCCAGCGGGTAGTCGAGGCCGCAGTGGTTTCATGACGACCGCGGTCGTCATTGCGCCGCGACTAAAGCGTGAGCGTTTCGCTACGTGCAGTGCCACTGAGGGCTGGGCTTTCCAACCAGGCATTGAAGTAAACCATCTCGTGAGCTTTTGCGGATGACTCCGAGAAGCCAACAAATTTGTGGCCAGTTCCATATCCGTAAACGACGTCTCTGGGTATTGCTCTGCCGCGTATGGGTTTCCCTGAGGCTTCCTCTCAAACGAGAGTGGGGCTCGGAGTTTGACGGAGGCAACGCACGAGCGCTGCACTCCCATTTTTTAACCAGGAGCATCCATGACAGATCGACGTGTCTTCGATATCGCTGAGTTTCTGCAATCTTCCGAAGATGAACCCATTCGATCGATTGTTCGAGAGTCGCCCCACGCCACGATCATCGCCTGGAACGTTGCGCCTGGGCAGCGCATCGCGCTGCACACGCATCCACAGGGACAGGACACCTGGACCGTGATCGCAGGTGCAGGTGACTACCAGACCGACGACGCTGGAGGCGTCCAGTCCATTCGTGCCGGGCATGTGGTGGTTGCCACGGCCGGCCAGGTGCACGGCGTACTGAACTCGGGCAACGTGCCGCTGGTGTTTGTGTCAGTGGTTTGCCCGCTTGATGCCGGTTATCAAGCCCTTCTGGTCCCGGCGCCGTCGGCCGTGCCTTTTCCGTCGTCCTCCTGATTGGAGTGACAGGCAAGAGTGAATACGAAGTCGGCTCCACGGTCTGCTTGATCGTGCAAGGAGATCAGGCTGCCATGCCGCGTCGGTATGGCTTGGTCACTGCTCAGAGTCGACTGAGGGTGACCGGGATGACGACTTGCGTTGCTCGTTGGCCGGGCTTTTCAACATGTCAAGCTTCGCGCAACCGGCTCAATGAAAACCCGGTGCGCTGCTTGATGTCGTGGATACCGAGTTCAGTTCTTCGTAGGCAATCGCATCTTGCTGATCCAGGTCGAGGTCGAGTCGTTCCATTCGTGAGTCATCAGGAAACGGATCGTTTCGACGCGAACCTGTTCGCGGGTCAATTTGCTCATCTCGCGCGGGATATCGCCGGATACCCACTGTTCGCGCGCGTCATCCCATGTGTTCATCACAAGAAACTTGTCCACCATGGCCATGACCTCGGCGCGCGGCATGATGCCCTTGGGCAGTTCGATGTTCGACTTGACTACCCACATGCCGGTCATTTCGTCCCAGCGGTGCATGGAGAGGAAGACATCTCGGTCCATGAAGGCGGCCATGCGAGCGGATTCAAGGGGGGGCTTGACACTTTGTGCTTGTGTGAGGCCCGACGCCGACAGCAGCAGGGTAGACAGGACCAGGGCAACGGTTCGTGAATGTTTCATGTGATGGGCTCCGAAGGGTTGCTTGTTCAGCAACGGGGTTTGAGGTGGTTACGCACCTTGCGACCAGCGTCTCAAGGCTTGCTCACATCAGTCGCGGAGCCCGCGATTTGATTACAGAGAATCTGCATCCGACCGGAGCGCTGGCAAGCGCCTGAAGCAATCGACTGGCGATATAGCGACCTTCAAGCCAGGTCGGTGCGACGTAACCAGATCAGCGTTCCGGTGGTTCCTGTCGCCCCAGCTTCTTCATCGCCTCGCGTATGAAGTTGAACTGGTCATTGACGTCGCGGCATGTCTCGCAGATGACGAAGTGCAGTCGCAACCGTGCGCGTTCCTTGGGAGGCATTTCTCGGTCTTGCCCATCGCTGATGAGGCGCGACACTTCCTTGCAGTTGAGTTCGGTGCTCATGCCTTGCCCTTGAACCAGCTGATGTCCAGACATTCACGCAGTTGCATTCGAGCACGGTAAAGCATCACGCCACAGTTGTTAGAAGTGATGCCCAGCTCGACACAGATGTCGTCGACTTCTCTTTCCAGCCACTCACGCATCATGAAGATGCGACCGAGTTTTGCAGGCAGGCGGTCCACGCAGACTTGCAAGGTGTCGAAGAACTGCGTCTGCTCCAGAGCACGCTCGGGGTGTTGCCATGCCGCAGGCGGTTCCTGCCAATGGCCGTCGCTGATGAACAGGGCGTCCAGGGCATCGTCCATGCTTTGATCGTCCAGTGGCTCGATGTGCACCTCGCGCCCGCGCGCCCGGATCACGTCGATGATCTTGAACTTGAGGATGCCGGTGGCATAGGTTCGCAGCGAACTGCGTCCTTCGAAGTTGTCGGGCTTCTCGAGGATGGCGAGGAAGGTTTCCGAGACGACGTCTTCGGCAATGCTGTCGTTGCGCAGTTGCAGTTTTGCGAACCTTAGCAGCGGTTGATGCAACGCAGCCAGTTCGGATTCGATCGACATGATGGCTGTAGCCCGTGAAAGGTGGTTCGATATCTGCAACGCAACGATTAGACCCGAACCGCCTAAATGCCCCGGGGCAGGGAGTTTGTGGTTATCGATTTCGGCCACCGACCCGGGCGATACCAAGACCAGTGATTTCGCTGTGATCGCATGTTCAGATGGTCAGCGAATCGGCACCGGCGTGGCGTCCGTCAGCCCAGTCTGCAAGGTCGCCCGACGTTCTTGCAAACACTGCTCAAGCAACTGCTTCGGGCGTCGATAACGAGTCATTCGTCGCTTCTTTTTGGGAGGTCCTGTGAAGCTTCGCACACAAATTCTTGTCCTGGGACTGTTCGGCGCCGTGCTCGCCTCGGTCAGCGGAGGCGCGGGCCTGCTGGGCGTGTCTCGACTCGGCGATTCGATTGAAGAAGCCGTTCATGCCGGTGAGGCGCTGCAGATCAGCCAGGAAGCGGACATGATGCATGACGCGATCCGGAGCGATGCTCAGCGGGCCTACCTGGGTGCCTTGGACAATGACCCTGCCTCCATCACCGAGGCGAAGGCGGATCTTTCCGATCACGCGCAGAAGTTCAATGAAGCCTTCGCCAAGCTAGCCGGTGAGCCCCTAGGTACCGAAAGTCGGAACGCCTTGGCCGCCGCCCAGCCGGTGGTGAAGAAGTACCTGGACTCCGCCGCCGTTGTGATCGATGCGGCATCGGTCGATGCCGGCAAGGCCAAGGCAGAGTTGCCAGCCTTTCAATCGGCGTTCGGTGAACTGGAGGATCGCATGGCCGAGCTTTCCGACGCGATCGAGAAGAACGGGAGCACTGTCATTACCAATGCACGGTCGAGCGTCAATCAGACACACATGCTTGTCGTGGCGTCCCTGATCGTGGGAGCGATGCTGATCGTTGTCGCCGCGCTGGCGCTTGCGCGCAGCATGACGCGGCCCATGGTCCACGCGGTGGAGGTGGCCGACCAGTTGTCGCATGGTGATCTGACCGCCACCATCCGACCGCACGGAAACGACGAGACCGTGCAGTTGCTGGAGTCCATGCGCCGCATGCAGGCCGACTTCGCGCGGATGGTTTCCGACGTCAAGGCCAACGCCGAAACCGTCGCCACCGCCAGCCGCGAGATCGCCTCAGGAAACCTTGATTTTTCAAACCGGACCGAACAGCAGGCGAGTTCGCTTCAGGAGACCGCAGCGACCATGGAGCAGATGGGCGCCACGGTTCGCACCAATGCCGACAGCGCGCGTCAAGCGAACCAGCTGGCCCTCGGCGCCTCCAGCGTGGCGTTGAAGGGTGGTGAGGTGATGAGCCAGGTGGTCGAGACCATCTCCGGCATCAATGAGAGTTCGAAGAAGATCGCAGACATCATCGCTGTGATCGATGGCATCGCGTTCCAGACCAACATCCTGGCGCTGAATGCCGCTGTCGAGGCGGCGCGGGCCGGAGAGCAGGGCCGCGGATTCGCGGTGGTGGCTGGCGAGGTCCGCAGCCTGGCGCATCGCAGTGCGGAAGCCGCCCGCGAGGTGCGTACATTGGTGCACACCAGCGTCGATCGGGTCGCGGAAGGCACCGTGCTCGTCGACCAGGCCGGCAAGACGATGCAGGAAATCGTGAGCGCCATCCGCCGTGTCACCGACATCGTGGCCGAAATCAGCGCCGCAACCTCCGAGCAAAGCACCGGCATCAGTCAGGTCAGTGAGGCCGTGTCGAACATGGACCAGGCCACCCAGCAAAATGCCGCCCTGATAGAAGAAAGCGCAGCGGCCACCGAAAGCCTCAGCAAGCAGGCCCGGCAGTTGGTCGAGTCGGTGTCGGCCTTCAAGGTGGCAGCCTGAGCTGAGTCGTCGTTCCGACGACTCCCCAGCACCAGCGACGCGGTCGCTCGGTCGCACCGCCTCGGCGATGGCGCGGGTGACGAGCAGCACCGTGGCCACTCCATCGTGCGACTTCTCATCTGAATTTCAGATAAGCAAGCGCGCAACGCTTCGTTTTCACCCAGTCAGACCCTGCCTAGGATTCTCCGTTCGTTGTCACGGCGTGGCCGTTCACACCCGGAAATCTCATTCAGGAACTGTCTTCATGACCATCTCCCGCTTCTCTCGCTCTGTGCTGCTGGCTCTGGCCGTCGGTGTCACCGCGTTCGGCGCCATCGCCAAGGACGTCACGCTGCTCAACGTGTCCTACGACCCGACGCGCGAGCTGTATGTCGATTTCAACAAGGCGTTCGCCACCTACTGGAAGGCCAAGACCGGCGACGACGTCACCGTCAAGCAATCGCACGGTGGCTCCGGCAAGCAGGCGCGTTCGGTGATCGACGGGCTGGAAGCCGACGTTGTCACGCTGGCCTTGGCCTACGACGTGGACGAACTGCATGCGAAGGGCAAGCTGATTCCGGCCGATTGGCAGAAGCGTCTGAAACACAACAGCGCCCCGTACACCTCGACCGTCGTGTTCCTGGTGCGCAAGGGCAATCCGAAAGGCATCAAGGACTGGGACGATCTGGCCAAGTCCGGCGTCTCCGTGATCACCCCGAACCCCAAGACCTCCGGCGGTGCTCGCTGGAACTACCTGGCCGCCTGGGGCTACTCGCTGAAGAAGACCGGCGGCGACCAGGCCAAGGCCGAGGCTTTCCTGAAGGCGATCCTCGCGAATGTGCCGGTGCTCGATTCCGGCGCGCGCGGCTCCTTGATCACCTTCACCGAGCGTGGCATCGGGGATGTGTTCCTGTCATGGGAGAACGAGGCTTTCCTCGCGGTGAAGGAGCTCGGCCCTGACAAGTTCGACATCGTCGTGCCGTCGCTGTCGATCCTGGCCGAGCCGCCTGTGACCGTGGTCGACAAGAACGTCGACCGCCGTGGCACCCGCGAGGTTGCGACCGCCTACCTCGAGTACCTCTACTCCCCTGTGGGTCAGGATATCGCCGGCCAGAACTACTACCGGCCGATCGATCCAAAGGCCCAGGCCAAGTACGCCGCCACGTTCACCAAGGTCGAGCTGTTCAGCATCGACGACGTTTTCGGCGGGTGGAGCAAGGCGCAAGCCACCCACTTCAACGACGGCGGATCTTTTGATCGCATCTTCACCAAGAAGTGATTCCCGGTTGAGCGACACCCATGAAACCGCCTGAGGGCGGTTTCATTGTTTTCCGTATAAGCATGGCCGAAAAACGTTGTTTTGCGCCGCGAGGCTTGCCTCTAACATTCGCCAAACAACTATTCGTGGGCTATTTCATGCGTTCTTCATATGTATCTATGGGCCGTCGAGGCCTGCTGGCGGTGACCTTGGCGTTAGGCAGCGGCTGGGTCGCGGCCGAGCCCGGAAAGACTCTCTTGAATGTCAGCTATGACGTTTCTCGCGAGTTCTACAAGGACTACAACACTGTCTTCATCGCGCACTGGAAGAAGACGACGGGCGAAGTCCTGACGATCAACCAGAGCCATGGCGGATCGAGCAAACAGGCGCGCAGCGTGATCGATGGGCTCGAAGCCGATGTCATCACGATGAACCAGCACAACGACATCGACATGCTGAACACCCGCGGTGGCCTGGTACCCGCAGACTGGGCCAAGCGCCTGCCGAACAACGCCTCGCCGACGACCAGCATCAGCGTGATCCTGGTTCGCAAGGGCAACCCGAAGAACGTCCGCGACTGGACCGATCTGGGTCGCAGCGGACTGCAGGTGATCATTCCGAACCCGAAGACGAGCGGCAACGGCCGCTACACCTACCTCGCCGCCTGGGGCGCGGGCGTGACGGGCGGTGTCAGCCATGACGCCGCCAAGGCCCTGGTCACCCGCATCTTCGCCAACGTGCCGGTGCTCGACGGCGGCGGTCGTGGCGCCACCACCACCTTCGCTCAGCGCAACATCGGTGACGCACTGGTGACCTTCGAGAGCGAGGTGCCGCTGATCAAGAACGAGTTCGGCGACAACTTCGAGGTGGTCTACCCCGCCCGCACGATCCTGGCCGAGAACCCGGTGAGCGTGGTCGACAAGGTCGCCGACAAGCGTGGCACCCGCAAGCAGGCGGAGGCCTATCTTCAATACCTGTACAGCGATGCCGGACAGGAAATCGCAGCGAAGCACAACCTGCGACCGCGCGACGCCAAGGTGCTCGCCAAGTACGCCAAGGCGTTCCCCAAGGTCAGCACCTTCACCGTGGACGAAGTCTTCGGTGGCTGGACGAAGGCGCAGAAGGATCACTTCAACGACGGCGGGCTCTACGACCAGGTGATCAACGCAGCGAAGCCGCGCTGACACCGTCTGCAGCTTTCGCGCTCGCCCGGGCGTCGGTCCGCACCGATGTCCGGCGAGGCCTCTGGTTTCTCGTGCTTCTTTCTCCCGCAGGCTTCCGATGATCTTCACCCGCACGCTCCTGAAGCGGCACAGCGTCCTGCCGGGCTTCGATCTCGCCCTCGGCTTCGCCTTGCTCTACATCAGCTTGATCGTGCTGATCCCGCTGTCGGCTGCCTTCTTCAAGACATTCACGCTGACCTGGGCGGAGTTCTGGGAGGCGACCACATCGCCACGCGTGATGGCCTCGTATCGCCTGACTTTCGGCGCCAGCCTGGCGGCCGCTGCGCTCAACGGCGTGTTCGGCCTGATGGTCGCGTGGGTGCTGGTGCGTTACGAGTTCTTTGGCAAGCGCATCGTCGATGCGCTCGTCGATCTGCCCTTTGCACTGCCGACGGCGGTGGCGGGCATCGCGTTGACCGCGATCTACGCCGAGAACGGCCTGATCGGCCAGTTCCTGCCGTTCAAGGTCAGCTTCACGCCCCTGGGCGTTTTCGTCGCCCTGGTGTTCATCGGTCTGCCCTTCGTCGTCCGCACCGTCCAGCCGGTGCTCGAGGACCTGAACCGCGAAATGGAAGAGGCGGCGGCAACGCTCGGCGCCAATCGCTGGCAGACCTTCCGGCACGTGATCTTCCCCACGGTGATGCCAGCGCTGCTGACTGGCTTCGCGCTCGCATTCGCGCGCGCGCTGGGGGAGTACGGCTCGGTGATCTTCATCGCCGGCAACCTGCCGTTCGTCAGCGAGATCACGCCGCTGCTGATCATCACCAAACTCGAGCAGTACGACTACGCCGGCGCGACCGCGATCGCGGTGGTCATGCTCGTGGTGTCGTTCGTCCTGCTGCTCGTCATCAACGCATTGCAGGCCTGGGCGCGCAAGCGTCAGGGCGGCATCTGAGGCCACTGCCATGTCGTCCAGCGACCTGAGTCTTCCCGCCACCGCCGCGCCAGGCGCAGCCCCGCGCCCGATCCGCAACGCCACGACCGAAGCCCCCTGGGTGAAGTGGACTCTGGTCGGCCTGGTGCTGGCCTTCATGACCTTCTTCCTGTTCGTGCCGCTCGCGACGGTGTTCTTCGAGGCGTTCAAGAAGGGATGGGATGTCTACGCGGCGGCGGTCACTGAACCCGACGCTTTGTCGGCCATCAAGCTCACCTTGATCGCAGCGGTGATCTCGGTGCCGCTGAACCTGATTTTCGGCGTCGCTGCCGCGTGGGCGATCGCCAAGTTCGACTTCCGTGGCAAGAACGTGCTGCTGACCTTGATCGATCTGCCCTTCTCGGTGAGCCCCGTCATCGCTGGCCTGATCTACGTGCTGATCTTCGGTCTGCAGGGCTGGTTCGGCAGTTGGTTCATCGACAACGACATGAAGATCATCTTCGCGGTGCCTGGCATTGTTCTGGCGACCATCTTCGTGACGTTTCCGTTCGTCGCGCGTGAGCTGATTCCGCTGATGCAGGCACAGGGCACAGAGCAGGAGGAGGCGGCCTGCGTGCTCGGTGCGAACGGCTGGCAGTTGTTCTGGCGCGTCACGATGCCGAACGTCAAGTGGGCGCTGCTCTACGGCGTGATTCTCTGCAACGCACGCGCGATGGGCGAGTTTGGTGCGGTCAGCGTGGTGTCGGGGCACATACGGGGCCAGACCAACACGATGCCGCTGCACATCGAGATCGTCTACAACGAATACCAGTTCGCCGCCGCCTTCGCGGTCGCCTCGCTGCTGGCCAGTCTGGCGCTGGTCACACTGATCCTCAAGTACGCGGTCGAGCAGCGCGTCAAGGCGCAGAAGCGCGTGATCACTGAAATTCACTAGCGCCTGCTTCAGATCTTTCGTCACGGTCCCGAACCCGCAGACCTCATCCCGCCGCAGCCGCACGATGGAAACTTCGACATGAGCATTGAAATCCGCAACCTCAACAAGCGCTTCGGCAAGACGGTCGTCTGCAACAACCTGAACCTCGACATCCCGTCCGGCGAACTCGTCGCATTGCTCGGGCCATCGGGCTCGGGCAAGACCTCGCTGCTGCGCATCATTGCGGGGCTCGAAGTACCAGACTCCGGCAGCGTGCTGTTTCACGGCGAGGACACGACCCACACCGACGTGCGCGACCGCAATGTGGGCTTCGTGTTTCAGCACTACGCGCTTTTCGGTCACATGACGATCTTCGAGAACGTCGCTTTCGGGCTGCGGGTGCGGCCCAAGGCCACGCGGCCGAACGAGGCTGCGATCCAGAAGAAGGTCTCCGAGCTGCTGGAACTGGTGCAACTGGACTGGTTGGCCGATCGCTATCCGCATCAACTCTCCGGTGGACAGAGGCAACGCATCGCACTGGCACGCGCGCTGGCGGTCGAGCCCAAGGTGTTGTTGCTCGATGAACCGTTCGGCGCGCTCGACGCGAAGGTGCGCAAGGAGCTTCGTCGCTGGTTGCGCCGCCTGCACGACGAGGTTCACGTCACCAGTGTGTTTGTCACCCACGACCAGGAAGAGGCGATGGAGGTGGCCGATCGCATCGTCGTGATGAACCTGGGCGGCATCGAGCAGGTCGGCACGCCCGACCAGGTCTATGACCAGCCCGCCACGCCATTCGTGTTGCAGTTCCTGGGCGATGTGAACCTGTTCCACGGGCGCCTCGACCATGCGCAGGGCGCGGTGTCCTCAGGCCGCGACGTGAGTTATGTGCGCCCGCACGAACTCGAGGTCATCGCCACGCCGCAGGACGGCGCAGTGGCGGTGACGTTGTCGCAGGCCCTGACCGTCGGGCCGAACACCCGGCTGGAGTTCAAGCGGCTCGACGACAGCACCTACATCGATGTCGAGCTGCCACGGGCCGAGTTCCGCAAGCTGCGCGAACGGATGCAGCTCGAAACGGGTTCGACGGTGCACCTGCTGCCGCGCAGGGTGACTCGCTTCGCCGAGGAACAACCCGACCCCGCCGCCATGATCTGAGGGCGTCCGGGTGGTGCCCGTCGGCTTGATGTCGATCAAGCCTCGCCGCGGTTGCGGCGATCAGCATGCAGCTTTGGGAGAAAGCAGCCATGCTGGTTCATCGCATCCTGATCATTCAAGGGCATCCTGACCCGGTCGGAAGTCACTTGTGCCACACGCTGGCCGATGCCTATCGCGAGGGTGCGCAGGCCGCGGGCCATGATGTGCGGTTGATCGATGTTGCTCACCTCGATTTCCCGCTGCTGCGCAGCGAGGCGGAGTGGAACGACGGCGTGGTGCCGCCCGCGTTGCGCGATTCTCAGGAGGCCATCGCGTGGGCGCAGCACCTCGTGTTTGTTTTCCCACTGTGGATGGGCGACATGCCTGCGCTGCTGAAGGCCTACTTCGAGCAGGTGGCTCGACCCGGATTCGCCTTCGACAAGTCGAAGGGCGGGCCGCTCGGTCAGAAGGCGCTGGGCGGGCGTTCGGCTCGCATCGTGGTGACGATGGGCATGCCAGCACTGGTCTACCGTTATGTGTTCCGCGCGCACAGCGTGAAGGCCCTCGAGCGCAACATCCTTGGCTTTGTGGGCATCGCCCCGATTCGCGAGACGCTGGTGGGGCAGGTCGATACCTTGGGTGCCGCCGGGGTGGCGCGCTGGCAGCGCGCCTTGCGCAGACTCGGCGCGGACGCGAGCTGAGTCGCCGCTGGTCGCAACCGGGTGTGCCAGGTCACTCCCGCGAGCAGTGCTGCACTGGCCTCTGACCTTGATCGCGATCAAGCGCCGGCAGCGTGCTTGTCTCTAGGCTCAGGTATTTGCCCAAGGCCTCATGACGACCACACTTTCCCCGGAGCTCACGATGGTGAATCCGCAGGCGCCGATACCGCACCGAAGGCTGCTGCGCGCCTGGCTGGTGCCGATCTCGGCATCCAGCACGGCCCGTGCGCTGTGCTTGGTGCTGGTCGATGTGGTCTTGTTCGTGGTGTGTCTGGCGATCACGATCCTTGCGCGGCAGCCCGTTGTCCAGCTTGCGGCGGGGCTCGCTACCGGCTTCGTCATCGGGCGCCTGTTCGTGCTCGGCCATGACGCCTGTCACCAGAGCCTGACCCGCCACCGGCGCCTCAACCGCTGGCTGGGACGGCTGGTGTTCCTGCCCTCGCTGACGCCCTACAGCCTGTGGGAGGTGGGCCACAACATCGTTCACCACGGCTATACCAACCTGAAAGGCTTCGATTTCGTCTGGGAACCCCGCACCTTGCAGGAGTACGAGGCGCTGCCCTTGTGGCGGCGCAAGCTGGAGCAGGTCTATCGCAGCGGGTGGGCGCCGTGGCTGTACTACCTGATCGAGATCTGGTGGCGCCGCATGTACTTTCCCAGCAAACAGATCCTGCCGACGCGCCGCCCGGCGTTTCTCTGGGACTGTCTGGGCGTGTCAGCGGGCGCGCTCATCTGGATCGGCGGCCTGGTCGTTGCGGCGATGGCGACTGACCAGTCACCCTGGTGGCTGATCGTGGTCGGTTTCGTCGTGCCCTTTGTCTTCTGGAACGGGATGATCGGCTTCGTGGTGTACCTGCACCACACGCACACCCAGGTAGCCTGGTACGCCGACAAGGCCCGGTGGGCCGCGACGGCGCCGTTCGTTTCGACGACCACACACCTCACCTTCCGTTCGCCGATGGGCGCTGCGCTTCATCACATCATGGAGCACACCGCGCACCACGTGGACATGGGTGTACCGCTGTATCGACTGAAGCGCGCGCAGAAGCTGCTGGAGAGCAGGCTGCCAGGCCGCATCGTCATTCAGCCGTTTTCGTGGCGTTGGTACGCCGACACGGCACGCCGATGCAAGCTGTACGACTACGAGGCCGGCTGCTGGACCGACCACGCCGGTCGTCGGACCAGCGATCCGTTGCCGACTTGAAGCCCTCGCCGCGCCTCAATCCTCGTCGATGTCACCGGCCAGCGCCCGCTCCACCACTGCGCGCGACAGCGTCGGTGCAAATGCCTCGATGAAGGCGTAGACGTAGCCGCGCAGCCAGGTGCCGCGCCGGATCGCCAGGCGCGTCAGGTTCACTTCGAACAGGTGTCGCACATCGAGTGCGCGCAGCGTGCGGTCGCGCTCGGTGTCGAAGGCGATCGATGCAACGATGCCCACACCCATGCCCAGCTCGACATAGGTCTTGATGACGTCGGCGTCCATCGCGCTGAGCACGATGTTGGGTGTGAGCCCGGCCTTCGTGAACGCGTCGTCGATGTGCGCCCGACCGGTGTAGCCGGCTTCGTAGGTGATGATGGGAAAGCGCGCCAGTTGTTCGAGCGAGATCGGCCCTTCGACGCTCAGCAACTCGTGGCCAGGCGGCACCACGACGCTGTGGGTCCAGCGGTAGCAGGGCAGGGCGACCAGCGGGTCGTAATGCGCCAGCGCCTCGGTGGCCACGCCGATGTCCGCTTCGCCAGACAGCAGCATTTCAGCCACCTGCCTGGGCGAACCCTGATGAAGCACCAGGGTCACATCCGGGTAGACCTCGCGGAAGTCGCGAACCACCGTCGGCAGGGCGTAGCGGGCCTGCGAGTGCGTTGCGGCAATCGACAGCCGGCCCGTGCTCTGCGCGTTGAAATCGTCGCCCACGCGTCGCAGGTTATCGGCCTCCAGCAGCAGTCGTTCCACGATGGGAAGAACGGCCTCGCCAGGTGGCGTGAGACGGGTCAGACGCTTGCCGGCGCGCACGAAGATGTCGATGCCGAGTTCGTCTTCCAGTTCGCGGATCTGCCGGCTGATGCCGGGCTGCGAGGTGTGCAGCACGCCGGCCACATCGGTGAGGTTGAATCCGCAGCGGATGGCTTCGCGGACGGCTCGCAGTTGCTGAAAATTCATGAATCGTCGCCGTGCAGGCGGAAGGTGATACCGACGTTTGCCGAGCAGCCGATTGTTGGCCGCCGCGCTGCGGCGCACAACGACTCAGTGCTTCTAAGCTAGTTTGCGGTTGGCATAAGCCACAGCGGATCTGCCAAGTGCAAACCCTAGGCGCGGGTCGGTAAAGCACAACCGCCAGATGTCGATGATCCAGATGAGAAGAAAAGAGGAAATGCAACTGTCGTTGCAACTCAACGCCGACAAAGGATTCCGATCATGGACATTCGAGACATGAAGATCACCACCCGACTGAAGCTCGGGTTTGGCCTGCTGGCGCTGCTCATTGCGCTGGTCAGCGGTGCCGCGATCATGAGGATGAATCAGGTTCAGGATGAAATCACCAAGGTACTCGAGGATCGCTACCCCAAGGTGCTGAAGCTCCACGACGTCAAGGACGACATCAACCAGATCGCGCGCTCGATGCGAAACATGCTGCTGATGACGTCTCAGGCCGACATCCAGCAGGAACGTGCGGCCGTCGAGCAGTCACGCAAGGACATCACGGCGAATCTGGACGAGCTCGAGAAGCTGATCACCTCCGAGAAGGGCAAGGCAGGCATGCAGGCGATCGCCGACGCTCGAACTGCTTATCTTCTCGGTCAGACGCGATTCCTGGACCTGGCTTCTGATGGCAGGACCGAAGACGCACGCGATTTTCTGCTCGAGGAGCTTCGCCCGCTGCAGCTGGCTTACATGAAGGCCGTCAATGGCGCGATCGACTTCCAGTCGGAGCTGATGGCGCAGTCCGGGCAGGACGCCGAAGCGGGAGTGGCCGAGGGCCAATTGATCATTTGGGGCGCGGCAGCGTTTGCGATCGTGGCCGCCGGCCTGCTGGCGATCTGGATCATCCGATCGATCACTGTGCCCTTGAACCGCGCGGTCGAGGTGTCGCGTGCCGTCGCCGAGGGCGATCTGTCGATGGACCTGCAGGTCTCGGGACAGAACGAGACAGCGCAGCTGCTGCACTCGCTGATGAAAATGAAGGATCGGCTGAATCGCATCGTCGGCGACGTACGTCAGAACGCCGAAGGCGTGGCCACCGCGAGCGCGCAGATTTCGCAGGGCAACAATGACCTGTCGGGTCGCACCGAGGAACAAGCCAGTGCGTTGGAAGAAACCGCGGCCTCGATGGAGCAGTTGACCAGCACCGTCTCGCAGAACGCCGACAACGCCCGCCAAGCCAACCAGCTGGCGATGAGTGCCTCGTCGGTGGCCATCGAAGGCGGTCAGGTCGTGAGTCAGGTCGTCGACACGATGAAAGGCATCAACGACAGCTCGCGCCGCATTGCCGACATCATTGGCGTGATCGATGGCATTGCATTCCAGACGAACATCCTGGCGCTCAATGCCGCCGTGGAAGCCGCTCGTGCCGGTGAGCAAGGGCGCGGCTTTGCGGTGGTGGCCAGCGAGGTGCGCAGTCTCGCGCATCGGAGTGCCGACGCCGCCAAGGAGATCAAGGAACTGATCACCACCAGCGTCGAACGCGTCGACGCCGGCACCCGGCTGGTCGATCAGGCCGGCGGCAAGATGACCGAAATCGTGTCGTCGATCCGCCGTGTCACCGACATCATGGGCGAGATCAGTGCGGCCAGCACTGAGCAGTCGGGCGGCATGGCGCAGATCGGCGAGGCCGTCACCCAGATGGACCAGGCGACCCAGCAGAATGCTGCGCTCGTCGAGGAAAGTGCCGCAGCTGCAGAGAGCCTGAAAACGCAGGCGGAGCAACTGGTCGCTGCGGTGGCCTTCTTCAAGCTGCGTGCGGGCGACAGCGTGCATGTGGCCGCAGGGTTGCCAAGGGCCGTTGCCCTGCTCTCACCTGCAGCTGTGCCTGTACCTGCACCCGCCGAGCGCCGCGGCCCGGACCGCGCGACCAATGTCGTCCGTCCACCCTTCCGTGGCAGCGCCATCCCGGCACCGGCCGCCGCAGCGACCGGCAGCGACGACTGGACTTCGTTCTAGACGCTGACCGAGAACAGCGAGCCGATCAGGCTCGTTGCCCCCATCGCCAGCACACCCCACAGCGCGACACGGCCGGCGCTGCGCCAGATGCCGGCGCCGCCGGCCTGAGCCGACAAGCCACCCAGGAAAGCCAGGGCGAAGATCGCCGTCAGCCAGACCGCGGCCACCAAATGCGCAGGCTCCGCAAGCAGGCATACCGCCAGCGGCAGCAGGGCGCCCGCCGCGAAGCTTGCCGCTGACGATGCCGCAGCCTGGAGTGGTCGGGCAACCAGGATTTCCGAGATGCCGAGTTCGTCGCGTGCGTGTGCTGCCAGGGCGTCATGTGCAGTCAGCTGAGATGCGACCTGGCGCGCCAGATCGGGTTCGACACCCCGGCCCACATAGATGGCGCTGAGCTCGTTCAGCTCGGCAGCCGCGTCGGCATTGAGCTCGGCCTGTTCGCGGGCCAGATCAGCGGTTTCGGTGTCGGCCTGCGCGTGAACAGAGACATACTCGCCAGCCGCCATCGACATGGCACCGGCCACCAACGCTGCCACACCCGCCACCAGGAGCCCGCTGCGATCCGTTCCAGCGGCGGCCACGCCCAGCAACAGACTGGCGGTGGAGACGATGCCGTCGTTCGCACCCATCACCGCTGCGCGCAGCCAGCCGATGCGGTTGGTGCGGTGGCGTTCCCAGTGGGCGCGACGCAAAGGCATCGGACTCAGCCTCGCGGTTTTCGGCGGTAATCGACATAGCGATACACCCATCCCTCAGGCGTGGAGTGTGTCTCGCTTGAGACGATGTCGTAATCCTCGCGCGGCCAGTTGGGAAAGAAGGCGTCGGCTTCAAAGTCGGCGTCGATCTCGGTCAGCAACAGTTCGTCCGCCTGTGGCAGCGCCAGCGCGTAAATCTCCGCACCGCCAATCACGCAGACCCGCTCGACGTGCCCGGCCATGGACAGAGCAGCGGTGAGGCTCGGCGCAGCCTCGGCGCCCGGTGCCGACCAGTGCGGGTTGCGGGTGATGACGATGTTGCGGCGCCCAGGCAGGGGCCGGCCGATCGAGTCCCAGGTCTTGCGCCCCATCACGATCGGGTGACCCATCGTGAGGCGCTTGAATCGAGGCAGATCGCCGGGCAGATGCGCCAGCAACTGGTTGTCCTTGCCGATGGCGCCCTCGCGGGCGATGGCTGCGATCAGGGTGAGGGTGGGCTGATTCACACCGAATTGTCCTCCCAACCCTGATGGGGTCAGGGTGCTGATCCTGCGCATACAAGAACGGTTATCATTTGCATTCAACTCGGGAGTTGCTTTGAATACGTCCCTGCCCATGTCGACCCTGGACCGCTCGCCACTGCGCTCGCGCTGCACTGTGACGGGTGTTCGGGCGCCGGAGCGTGCCCCGGAGTGGGCTCAGTGGCTGGAAGAGATTGGCTTCATGCCGGGCGAGCAGGTTGAACTGATGGCCAGGGGTGCCTTCGGCAGCGACTCGCTGGTGGTGCGCGTAGGTCTGTCGACCTTCGCCCTCCGACGAGCCGAAGCCGCCTGCATCCTGGTCGAATCGTCGGCGTGAGCGAAGCCGTCATCCACGTCCACCGGGGCGGGCCCCTGGTGGCACTGGTGGGCAATCCGAACTGCGGCAAGACCGCGCTGTTCAATCTGCTGACCGGCAGCCGCCAGAAGGTGGCCAATTACGCCGGCGTCACCGTCGAGCGCAAGGAAGGCAAGCTCGTCACGCCTGCTGGAAAGACCCTGCGGGTGCTTGATCTGCCCGGCGCCTACAGCCTGCACGCGCGCTCGCCCGACGAGCGCGTCACCTGCGATGTGCTGTACGGCCGGGCGCGTGGCGAGAAGCGCCCTGATCTGGTGGTGTGCGTCGTCGATGCGACCAACCTGCGCCGCAACCTTCGCATGGTGCTGGCTGTCAAGCGTCTGGGCCTGCCCTGCGTCGTCGCGCTGAACATGACGGACCTGGCGGCGCGCCAGGGGCTGAAGGTCGATCCTGATGCCTTGGCGGTGGAACTGGGAGTTCCCGTGGTGTCCACCGTGGGCGTGAAGAGTGATGGTGCCGGCCGCCTGTGCGAATTGCTTGATGACCCGGACGCTTGGCGCCGCGGGCCGAAGCACCTGACGGTGGACTCGGCGGCCGAGCCCATCGTCGGCACCCAGGCGGATCACGAAGCCGTGCACGCGATCTTGAAGCGCCTCGGGTTGGCGGCCCTGATGCCGCATACAGCGAGCGACCGCATCGATCGGGTGGTGTTGCACCCGGTCTTCGGGCCGATCCTGCTGGCGGTACTGCTGTTCCTGGTCTTTCAGGCGGTGTTCTCCTGGGCCCAGGCGCCGATGGACGCGATCAAGTCTGCGACCGACGCGATCGGCACGGCGGTCACTTCCTGGTTGCCGGAAGGCTGGCCGCGCAGCCTGCTGGTCGATGGCGTGATTGCAGGCGCTGGCGGCGTGGTCGTGTTCCTGCCGCAGATCCTGATCCTGTTCTTCTTCATCCTGATCCTGGAGGAGTCAGGCTACCTGCCGCGCGCTGCCTTTCTGCTCGACAGATTGATGGGCGGCGTGGGCCTGAGCGGCCGATCCTTCATCCCTTTGCTCTCGAGTTTTGCCTGCGCGATCCCCGGCATCATGGCGGCGCGCACCATCGCCAACCCTCGCGACCGGCTGGTGACGATCATGATCGCGCCGTTGATGACCTGTTCTGCCCGTTTGCCGGTGTATGCGTTGCTGATCGGTGCCTTCATTCCAACGCGGTCGGTGTGGGGCGGGTTCGAACTGCAGGGGTTGGTGCTGTTTGGCCTGTATCTGGCCGGCATCGTCGGAGCACTGCTCGTGGCCTGGGTGCTCAAGCGCTTCACGGCGCGAGGTGAGGTCCGATCGTTGATGATGGAGTTGCCTGCATACCACTGGCCCACCGTGCGCAATGTAGCCATCGGGCTGTGGCAGCGGGTGGAGATCTTCATGCGACGGGTCGGCGGCATCATCCTCGGGTTGACGATCGCGCTGTGGTTCCTCGCCAGCTTTCCGGCGCCGCCCGCAGGGGCGACCGGCGCGCCGATTGAATACAGCATCGCCGGTACGCTGGGCCGCGCGCTGGCGGTGGTGTTCGAGCCGATCGGGTTCAACTGGCAGATCAGCATCGCGCTGGTGCCAGGCCTGGCTGCGCGCGAAGTCGCGGTGGGTGCACTGGGCACCGTGTATGCGCTGTCGGCCACCGGCGACGACACCGCGCAGGCGCTGACGCCTCTGATCGCGCACACCTGGAGCCTGGCCACCGCGTTGTCGCTGCTGGCCTGGTATGTGTTCGCGCCGCAGTGCCTGTCGACACTGGCGACGGTCAAGCGCGAGACGGGCGGTTGGTCCATGCCGCTGCTGATGGCCGGATACTTGTTTGCACTGGCCTATGCCGCCTCGTTCCTCACTTACCGGATGGCGCTCTCCTGGGGCGGTGGCTGAATCCAGGGCACGTTCCTGGGCTGAGTCCACTGCGCTGCTTCAGCGCAGCAGCTTCACCACCTTGTTCGGTCGCTGAAGCGTCTGCTTCGATTGCAGCTTTGCTCCGGCCACCTGCACCTCAATCTTCTGCAGGCGCTTGAAGGCGACGAACAGACCGATCTCGACTGCGGTCAGCTTGTCCGGGTATGCGCAGTTGAATTCATAGCTGGCTTCGAGGTCGGCGTGCTCGCTTTCCTTGTTGCCGTTCCTGCCTTCGGCTTGCGATGTGGATTGCAGCGCGGCAGATTCGATGCTTACCTTCGTCGGCACGCATTGAGCAGCGGCGTCTGGCTTGAACAGCGTCGCTGCATCTGCCATCTGTTTCAGCAAGGCATCTGCGGCTTGCCGCTCGGCGGCGGTGCGGGGCCGACGTTCGAAGCCGAGCAGGCTGTCGAGCGGGGAGGCCAGTTGCAAGGTCAGCAACTCCTTGTCGATGGCGATGTCCAGATGCATCAAGCCGTGCACGTGAGCGGCTTCGGTGGCCTGTGCCGACGTTGACAGATGCAGCACGGCGAAGCCAACCACCAAGCTGTTGACCAGTTGCATACGTTTTCTCATGCCGACCTTCGTGGGGTTGTCGTGGTCGACTGACCCGGCGGATCCTGGAAGGTTCAGACCCTGCTCAGGGGAATGCCGCCGCTTCCTTGCCCTGGGCCATGTGCAGCTGCATCAGGTACTTCGCTCGCACCGGATCGCGGGCCTGGAGTGCCGCCATGAGGTCGCGATGCTCCTTCAGCGAAGCGGCCAGCCGGCCCTCTTTCAGCAAGGAATGGTGGCGATTGAGCTTCATCACTTGCCGCATGTCAGCCACCATCTGGTTGCGCCAGCGGTTATCGGCAATTTCGAGCAAGCGCATGTGGAAGCGTTCATTGGCGGCGAAGAACGCATCGGGATCGGTCACGGCATCTTCCAGCCGGGCATGCAGCGCGGCCAGTTCCGCCAGTTGGGTGTCGCTTGCCACTTCGGCCACCACGCCGACAGCGTCGCATTCAAGCAGTGAGAGGAGGTGGAAGACCTCGGACAAATCCCGCTGCGAGACTTCGGTCACGTAGGCGCCCCGACGCAGCTTCATCGTCACGAGGCCTTCGGACGCCAACACCTTCAAGGCCTCGCGCAGTGGGGTGCGGCTGGTGCCGTACTCCGCTGCGAGTGCCTGCTCGTCGATCCAACTGCCCGGCGCGAGCGTGTGCGACATGATCTTGGATCGCAGCCTTTCGGCCACCTGCTGGTACAGAGCGGTGGATGGAAGCTGCAGGCGTTCGCCCGGCGCGCTGGACGCCGCCGTGCCGCGTACGGGGGCTGATGTGCCTGGCGAATTGGTAGTCTCGATCGGGTTCATGAGAATGGCTGGGCAGCCTGAAAGAGCTTTGTCTATAATTCAATTTTGAATTATGCATGACGAGCAAGGAAAACGATAAAGTCCGCGTCCCTTCTTGCAGCGCCCTGACACCTCGAACGGAATCCACATGTCTGACCCGATGCACCTGAACTCCGAATCGCTGAGTGCCTGGCAGAAGGCCGCCGCCAAGTCGGCGCCGGGCGGTCAGGTCGAGGCGCTGAACTGGCAAACGCCGGAAGGGCTGGTGGTCAAGCCGCTGTACACCGCCGCTGATCTGAAGGACTTGCCCTACACCGACACGCTGCCGGGATTTCCGCCGTATCTGCGCGGCCCGCAGGCGACGATGTACACGGTGCGGCCGTGGACCATCCGTCAGTACGCCGGTTTCTCGACCGCCGAGGCGTCGAACGCCTTCTACAAGAAGGCGCTGGCCGCCGGCGGGCAGGGCGTCAGCGTGGCCTTCGATCTGGCCACACACCGCGGATATGACAGCGACCACCCGCGCGTGACGGGTGATGTGGGCAAGGCGGGGGTGGCGATCGACAGCGTCGAGGACATGAAGATCCTGTTCAACGAGATCCCCCTCGACAAGGTCAGCGTGTCCATGACGATGAACGGCGCCGTGCTGCCTGTGCTGGCGGCGTACGTGGTGGCGGCCGAGGAGCAGGGCGTGTCGCAGGAGCTGCTGGCGGGGACCATCCAGAACGACATCCTCAAGGAGTTCATGGTCCGCAACACCTACATCTACCCGCCCGAGCCGAGCATGCGCATCGTCGGCGACATCATCGAGTACACGGCGAAGAAGATGCCGAAGTTCAACTCGATCAGCATCTCCGGATATCACATGCAGGAAGCGGGGGCCAACCAGGCGCTGGAACTCGCGTTCACGCTGGCCGACGGCAAGGAATATGTGAAGACGGCACTTGCCAAGGGGCTTGATGTCGATGAGTTCGCAGGACGCCTGAGCTTCTTCTGGGCGATCGGGATGAACTTCTACCTCGAGATCGCGAAGATGCGCGCGGCGCGTCTGCTGTGGTGGAAGATCATGTCGGCGTTCAACCCGAAGAACCCGAAGAGCCTGATGCTGCGGACCCACTGCCAGACCTCGGGTTGGAGCCTGGCCGAACAGGACCCGTACAACAACGTCGTGCGCACCACGATCGAGGCCATGGCCGCGGTATTCGGCGGCACGCAGAGCCTGCACACGAATGGCTTGGATGAGGCCATCGCCTTGCCGACTGAATTCAGCGCGCGCATCGCCCGAAACACGCAGCTGATCATCCAGGAAGAGACCCACATCACCAGCGTCGTCGACCCCTGGGCCGGCAGCTACATGATGGAAAAGCTGACGCAGGACATGGCCGACGCCGCCTGGAAGATCATCGAGGAGGTCGATGCGATGGGCGGCATGGTCAAGGCCGTCGACAGCGGCTGGGCCAAGCTGAAGATCGAGGCCAGTGCCACCGAGAAACAGGCGCGCATCGATTCGCGCCGCGACGTGATCGTCGGCGTCAACAAGTACAAGCTCGACACCGAAGACGCGATCGATACCTTGAACATCGACAACGTGGCTGTGCGCGAAAACCAGGTCGCACGTCTGAAGGCCATTCGTGCCGAGCGAGACAGTGCAGCGGTGAAGGCCGCGCTTGACGCGCTGACCGCCTGCGCCGAAGCCGGTGACCGTGGCGAGGCCGCACCGGGTAATCTGCTGGATTTGGCGATCCGCGCGATGCGCGTGCGTGCCACCGTCGGCGAGGTCAGCGATGCGTTGGAAAAGGCCTGGGGCCGCCACCGCGCCGACACGCAGAAGGTCACCGGCGTCTACGCCGCTGCCTATGACAGCGCCGAGGGCTGGGCACAGTTGCAGAAGGAAATCGCCGAGTTCGCCCGAGACGAGGGCCGTCGCCCGCGCGTCATGATCGCCAAGCTCGGCCAGGACGGCCACGACCGCGGCGCCAAGGTGGTGGCCACCGCCTACGCCGACCTCGGCTTCGACGTCGACATGGGGCCGCTGTTCCAGACGGCAGAGGAATGCGCCAGGCAGGCCATCGAGAACGATGTGCATGCGGTGGGCGTCAGCACGCTGGCCGCCGGCCACAAGACGCTGGTGCCCGAGATCATTGCCGAGCTGAAGAAGCAGGGTGCCGACGACATCATCGTGTTCGTCGGCGGCGTCATCCCGCGAGCCGATTACGACTTCCTCTACGAGGCTGGCGTCAAGGGCATCTACGGCCCGGGCACGCCGATCCCGGCGAGTGCCAAGGATGTGCTGGAGCAGATCCGGATCAGCCTGGCCAGCGGCTCCAAAGCCAGCCCCACGCTGCGCGGCTGACAGCGCCTGCTTGCAACCACCCGAGTCACGCCGCGCACGACACCGTGAGCTTGAACCCTGACGACGAGGCCTTGCTGGGCGGCGTGTGCCGCAGCGAGCGGCGCAGCATCGCGAAGTCGATCACGCTGCTCGAATCGACGCGCGCCGATCACCGTGCGCGCGCAGACGCCTTGCTCAACGCGCTGCTGCCGCGCACCGGGCAGGCGATGCGCCTGGGCATCTCCGGTGTGCCTGGCGTTGGCAAGTCGACCTTCATCGAGGCGCTGGGGCTGGCGTTGATCGAACGGGGTCACCGCGTGGCCGTGCTGGCGGTCGATCCTTCGTCCAGCATCAATGGTGGCTCGATCCTCGGCGACAAGACGCGGATGGAGCGGCTGTCGGTGCATCCGCAGGCCTACATCCGCCCAAGTCCAGCCTCCGGAACCTTGGGCGGTGTAGCCGAGAAGACCCGCGAGGCGATGCTGGTGTGCGAGGCCGCTGGCTATGACGTGGTGGTGGTCGAGACTGTCGGTGTCGGACAGAGTGAGGTGGCGGTGGCGGGCATGACCGACATGTTCATCCTGCTGCAGCTGCCGAACGCCGGCGACGACCTGCAGGCGATCAAGAAGGGCGTGATGGAACTGGCCGACCTCGTCGTCATCAACAAGGCCGACATCGACCCCCTCGCTGCGTCCCGTGCTGAATCACAGATCGCCAGCGTGCTTCGCGTCTATAGCCCGCCGGGCTCGCCGCACGATCCGCACCATCCCGAAGCGGCAGCGCACTGGTCGCCCGCCGTGATGCAACTCAGCGCCTTGCGCGGGCAAGGCATCGACACCTTCATCGCCCATGTCGATCGCTTCCATGCGCTGCGCCGCGCAAGCGGTGAGTTTGCGATTCGGCGTCAGCAGCAGGCCATGGCCTGGATGTGGGAACTCATCCAGGCACGGCTGCAAGCCGATTTTCGACAGCATCCCGCGGTGCGAGAACGGTTGCCAAGCTTGCTTGCCGATGTGCGCGAATCAAGGGTGGCGCCCTCGGCCGCCGCGCGCGCACTGCTCGCCGAATTCACAAAAGTTGTCCCTTTCGCCCCCATTCACTGATCCCCTGACGCAGGCCCAGCCTGCAACGCACACGGAGCCTTCCCCATGCACGACATCATCGAACAACTCGACGCGAAACGCGCCCTGGCGCGGCTTGGTGGCGGCGAGAAACGAATCGAGGCACAGCACAAGAAGGGCAAGCTGACCGCCCGAGAGCGCATCGAGTTGCTGCTCGACGCCGGTACCTTCGAAGAATGGGACATGTTCGTCGAGCACCGCTGTGCCGACTTCGGCATGCCCGACAACAAGATCCCCGGCGACGGCGTGATCACCGGCTACGGCATGATCAACGGACGCTTGGTCTTCGTGTTCAGCCAGGACTTCACCGTCTTTGGTGGCGCCCTGAGCGAAGCGCATGCCGAGAAGATCTGCAAGGTGATGGACCAGGCGATGAAGGTCGGTGCGCCAGTGATCGGCCTGAACGATTCGGGTGGCGCACGCATCCAGGAAGGCGTGGCGTCGCTGGGCGGTTATGCCGAGGTATTCCAGCGCAATGTCATGGCCTCGGGTGTGGTACCGCAGATCAGCATGATCATGGGTCCGTGCGCCGGTGGCGCGGTGTATTCGCCGGCGATGACCGACTTCATCTTCATGGTGAAGGACAGCAGCTACATGTTCGTCACCGGACCCGAGGTCGTGAAGACGGTGACGCACGAGGAAGTCAGCGCCGAGGACCTGGGCGGTGCGACTACACACACCACCAAGAGCGGTGTGGCTGACCTGTCGTTCGACAACGATGTGGACGCGCTGCTGATGTTGCGCCGCTTCTTCAACTACATCCCGACCAACAACCGCGAGAAGGCGCCGGCACGGCCGAGCAACGACCCGGCGGATCGCCTGGACTGGTCGCTCGACACGCTGGTGCCAGAGAACGCCAACAAGCCCTACGACATGAAGGAGCTGATCATCAAGACCGCCGACGACGGCGAGTTCTTCGAGTTGCAGCCCGACTACGCGAGAAACATCATCATCGGTTTCGCTCGGATGGAAGGGCAGACCGTGGGCGTGGTGGCCAACCAGCCGCTCGTGCTCGCCGGTTGCCTGGACATCAAGAGCAGCATCAAGGCCGCGCGCTTCGTGCGCTTTTGCGATGCATTCAACATCCCCGTGCTGACATTTGTCGACGTGCCTGGGTTCATGCCGGGAACCAGCCAGGAGTACGGCGGCATCATCAAGCACGGCGCGAAGCTGCTGTACGCCTACGCCGAGTGCACCGTGCCAAAGATCACCGTGATCACCCGCAAGGCCTACGGTGGTGCCTACGACGTGATGAGCTCCAAGCACCTGCGCGGCGACGTCAATTTCGCCTGGCCGAACGCCGAGATCGCGGTGATGGGCGCGAAGGGCGCGGTCGAGATCATCTTCCGTGAAGACAAGGGCGACCCCGAGAAGCTGGCCGCGAAAGAGGCTGAATACAAGGCCCGCTTCGCCAACCCCTTCGTCGCTGGCGCACGCGGCTTCATCGACGACGTCATCCAGCCGCACGAAACACGCAAGCGCATCTGCCGGTCATTGGTGATGCTGCGCGCCAAGAAGCTCGAGAACCCGTGGCGCAAGCACGGGAACATTCCGCTGTGATTTGGGCCCCCCAGTCGCTTTGCTCCTGCCCCATGGACCCGAAGGGGCCACCTGGTGGCCCTTGGGCGCCCGCCACCGGCCCCGCCAAGCCGGTTCCGCGGCGGCTGCTTGAAGTAGGCCTCGCTTCGCTTGCCTTTGGCACCTAATAGAGAGTTGACGATGTTCACAAAAATTCTGATTGCGAACCGTGGAGAGATCGCCTGCCGGGTGATCAAGACCGCGAAGAAGATGGGTATCCGGACGGTTGCCGTTTATTCCGATGCCGACAAGGACGCGCGCCATGTGGCGCTGGCCGACGAGGCAGTGCACATCGGGCCCGCGCCGTCGCGAGAGTCGTATCTGGTGATGGACAAGATCATCGCCGCCTGCAAGCAGACTGGCGCACAGGCGGTGCACCCAGGTTATGGCTTCCTGAGCGAGAACGCCGAGTTCTCGCGCCGCGTCGAGGAAGAGGGCATCGTCTTCATCGGCCCGAAGCACGCGTCGATCGCGGCGATGGGCGACAAGATCGCGTCCAAGCAATTGGCGATCGCGGCCCGTGTCAACACCATCCCGGGCTACAACGCCGCAATCGACACCGCCGAGCACGCGGTCGAGATCGCCCAGGCCATCGGCTACCCGGTGATGATCAAGGCATCCGCTGGCGGCGGCGGCAAGGGCTTGCGGGTGGCCTACGACGACAAGCAGGCCTTCGAAGGCTTCACCTCCTGCCGCAACGAGGCGCGCAACAGCTTCGGCGATGACCGCGTGTTCATCGAGAAATTTGTCGAAGAGCCTCGCCACATCGAGATCCAGGTGCTGGGCGATGCAAACGGCAACATGGTCTACCTGTGGGAGCGCGAATGCTCGATCCAGCGCCGACACCAGAAGGTGATCGAGGAAGCGCCGTCGCCCTTCATCACCGAGGCCACCCGCAAGGCGATGGGCGAGCAAGCCGTCTCGCTGGCGCGTGCCGTGAAGTACCAGAGCGCTGGCACTGTGGAGTTCGTCGTCGGCAAAGACCAGAGCTTCTACTTCCTCGAGATGAACACCCGGCTGCAGGTCGAGCATCCGGTGACCGAGGGCATCACCGGGCTCGATCTGGTGGAGATGATGATCCGCGTTGCCGCTGGCGAGCGGCTCTACCTCACCCAGGAAGACATCAAGCGCGACGGTTGGGCGATGGAATGCCGCATCAATGCCGAAGACCCGTTCCGCGGCTTCCTGCCATCGACTGGCCGGCTGGTGAAGTTCGCCCCACCGGCCGCGACCTGGACCGCGAGCGGCGATGTGCCGGAAGAGGGCGGTGTGCGCGTCGATACCGGTGTGATCGATGGCGGCGAGATCCCGATGTACTACGACTCGATGATCGCCAAGCTGGTGGTCAAGGGCCGCGACCGGGCGGATGCGATTGCGAAGATGCGCGAGGCGCTGAACGCCTTCGCGATCCGCGGGATCAGTTCGAACATCCCGTTCCAGGCGGCGCTGCTGGCGCATCCGAAGTTCGTCGCTGGCGACTTCAACACCGGCTTCATCGCCGAGCAGTACCCGAACGGCTTCTCCGCTGCAGCGCTGCCGCAGACCGACCCGATGCTGCTGCGCGCCTTGGCGGCGGTCGCCCACCGCATTCACCTCGACCGCTCGGCGCGCATCACCGGGCAGTTGCCAGGCCACGAACTCAGCATCAAGCCGGAATCGGTCGTCATCACGGGTGATGGACAAGGGCAGTTCGAACGCGTCCCGGTCAGCGTGGTACCCGACAACGGCGGCTTCAATGTGGCACTCGGCGGTGCTCGATATCACATCGAGTTCGACACGCCGTTGCGCGAGGTGGTGATCCATGGCCGCATCGATGGCGCGCCGTTCTGCGCCCAGATCGAGCGCATCGGCCTGGCCTACCGCGTGATCCACAACGGCGCCCAGGTCGATGCCAAGGTGGTGTCGCCGCTTGCCGCTGAAATGCTTGCCCTGATGCCGTTCAAGGCGCCGCCCGACCTGTCGCGTTTCCTGCTCTCGCCGATGCCGGGGTTGCTGGTCGATGTGACCGTCAAGCCGGGGCAGAAGGTTCTGGCCGGCGAGAAGCTGGCAGTGATCGAGGCGATGAAGATGGAGAACATCCTGCTGGCGACACAGGATGCGGTGGTGGCCGAGGTGAAGGCGGCCAAGGGCGAGAGCCTCGCGGTCGATCAGATCATCATTCGGTTTGAATAGGGCCCCCCAGTCGCTGCGCTCCTGCCCCCGAGGGGCGCCGCCTGGCGGCCCGGCCAAGCCGGTTCCGCGGGCGTGGCTTGATGTAGCGCATCGCTTCGCTTGCGCTTAGAGGAAACACATTCATGACTCGTCCATTCAAAGTGCTTGGTATTCAACAGGTGGCCATTGGCGGGCCGAGCAAGGACCGGCTTCGCACGCTGTGGGTCGACAAGCTGGGGCTTGAAGTCACCGGCAATTTCGTCAGCGAACGCGAGAACGTCGACGAGGACATCTGCGCGATGGGCACGGGCGCGAATCGGGTCGAAGTCGATCTGATGCAGCCGATCGATCCCGACAAGAAGCCGGCGGTTCACACCACGCCGCTGAACCACATCGGCCTCTGGATCGACGACTTGCCGACCGCCGTCAGCTGGCTCAGCGCGAATGGTGTCCGATTTGCACCGGGCGGCATCCGCCAGGGCGCGGCGGGCCATGACATCACCTTCATTCACCCGAAGCACAACGATGAATTCCCGGTGGCCGGCGAGGGCGTGCTGATCGAGCTGGTTCAGGCACCGCCCGAGATCATTGCGGCCCTGGGAGGCGCTGCGCCGCAAGGTCACTGACGCCAGCGGCGGCCCGCTATCCTTGCCGCCATGTACGCGGATCACTTCGGCCTGAAGCAGGCCCCGTTCTCGATCGCTCCCGATCCGCGCTATCTGTTCATGAGCGAGCGCCATCGCGAGGCGCTGGCACACCTGTTGTACGGGCTGGGCGGCGGCGGTGGTTTCGTGCTGCTCACCGGCGAGATCGGCGCCGGCAAGACCACAGTGTGCCGCTGCTTCCTTGAGCAGATCCCCAAGCGCTGCAACGTCGCCTACATCTTCAACCCCAAGCTCACCGTCATCGAGCTGATGCGCTCGGTGTGCGATGAGTTCCACATTCCGTACCCTCAGCGCGAGCCGGGCACCGCGACGGTCACCGACTATCTCGATCCGCTGAACGCGTTTCTGCTCAGCATGCATGCGGTCGGACAGAACACTGTCCTGATCATCGACGAGGCCCAGAACCTGTCGGCCGATGTACTCGAGCAGTTGCGGCTGATGACCAACCTAGAAACCAGCGAACGCAAGCTGCTGCAGATCGTGCTGATCGGCCAGCCCGAGTTGCGCGAGATGCTGGCGCGCCCTGGCTTGCAGCAGCTCGCGCAGCGCGTCATCGCGCGTTTTCACCTGGACGCACTGAGCGAAGCCGAGACCGGGCAGTACATCCGGCATCGGCTGGCCGTCGCCGGGCTGACCGGGCCCATTCCGTTTGCAGCGGACACCTTGCGGCGCATCCACCGGGTTTGCGGCGGCGTGCCGCGCCGCATCAACCTGCTGTGCGATCGGGCCCTACTTGGGGCCTACGCCAGCCACAAGGAGGTTGTCGATCGGCAGGTGGTCGACAAGGCTGCCCGTGAAGTGTTTGACGAGGCAGCTGGAGCGAGCGCATCACCCGCTTCGACGAGGCGCGGCGCCTTGTGGATGGCGCTGGTCGCTGGCCTCGCGCTGGGGGTTGCGGGCTGGTGGGCCGGTCGATCGTTCGAGCAGCCCTCTGCCGCGGCCCGTTCCGCCAGTGCAGCCAGCCTCTTGCCGCGGCCCGCGGTCGCAGCCAGCGTCAATGCCGCCAACGTTTCAGCGACGGCTGCGTCAGCCGCTTCACTGGCGATGTCGGCCGCGTCCGCGGTCGAGGCGCCCGCCAGCACCCCCGTCGCTGCCACGTCACCCCTTCCGTTTGATGCCAGGACGGCCTTCGAGCGCTTGCCGCGCCAGGAGGACGAGGCCTGGACGGCGCTGGGGGAGTACTGGAAAGCGCAGCTCGGCAGCGGCGACCGAGCCCCGTGCCTCAGCGCGCAGGCCCAGCAGCTGCCTTGCGTACGGATGACCACCACGCTGGCGCTCATCCGGCAGCTGGACCGTCCTGGCATCCTGACGCTGCGCGACGCGAACGGCCAGGTGGCCTTCGCGGTGCTCACGGCGCTGGGCATTGACAGCGCCACGGTCCTGGTCGGGGCGCAGCCGATGCGCATGTCACTCGGCATGCTGGCCGTGATGTGGGAAGGTGAGTTCGCGACACTGTGGCGTGCGCCCGCCGGCTACCGAGCGCCCCTCAACGACGGGGGCACCGGGGCAGCGGTCGATGCCCTCGCGAAGCAGCTCGCCGCCTGGTCGGGCGAGTCGGCGCCCGCCGCAGGCCGAGCCTTCGATGCGGCATTGAAGGTCCGCGTCGCAGCGTTCCAGCGCGCACAGGGCCTGAAGTCCGACGGCATCGCCGGTCCCACCACCTTCATGCAACTGAACCGGGTGTCCGGTGTGGACGAGCCCCGCTTGTCGCTCACCACCCCGGTGCGCTGAGACTGCCCGTGTCGTACATCCTCGATGCGCTCAAGCGCGCGGAATCCGAACGCAGTCGGGGCGAGGTGCCCAACATCCATGCGCCATCGGTGCCCATCGGCAGCATGGAAGGCGAGGAGCATGGGTCAGGTCTGCTGACCTGGGTGGTGGTGGCCTCGCTGCTGATGGTGCTCGCCGCCGCGGTCTGGTGGTGGTCGGCCGATACACCTGTCGGCCGTGTGGAAGTTGCCATGGAGCGCCCACTTCAGCAACCTTCAGCGCCGCCACAAGCCGCCGCGCCTGCAGCGGTGGTGCCCAAGCCGCCGGAATCCGTCGCATCGGTGATATCGCCGCCCCTGGTGTTCAAGCCGTTGCCAACGCAGGAAACGGCGAAGCTCCCTGCCAGGCAGGCGGTCGCGCAACCGACATCGCAGCCCGCGGATCGCGTGTCGAACGCGGCGAGCCTGCAGCCGGCAACGCCGCCAGGCACCGAAGAGCGGGTCTACGCCGTCAAGGAGTTGCCACCAGAGATCCGAGCCGCACTGCCTACCGTCACGGTGGGCGGCGCGAGCTACTCGGAAAACCCGGGCAGCAGGATGCTGATCATCAACGGCCAGATCTACCACGAAGGCGACAAGCTGACACCCGAACTGACGCTGCAGCAGATCCGGCTGCGAACGGCGGTATTGAGTTTCCGCGGGTACCGCTACGCCATCAGCTACTGAAGGCCTGGAGCTTCAGCGAAACACGCTGACCGCCTCGACCAGCCGTTCAGCCTGCTGCTTCAAGCTGTCCGATGCCGCGGCGCTTTCTTCCACCAATGCGGCATTCTGTTGCGTGATCGAGTCGAGGCTGCCGATGGCCTGCCCGATCTGCGCGATGCCGTCTTGCTGTTCGTGGGTCGCGGAACTGATCTCTGCAATCAGGCCGGATACCCGTTTCACCTGGGCGACGATGTCGTTCATGGTGTGACCTGCATCGTCGACGAGCTTGGTACCGGCCTCGACCTTGTCGACGCTTGCGCCGATCAGCGCCTTGATCTCTCGGGCCGCATCGGCGCTGCGCTGTGCCAGGTTGCGAACTTCGCCGGCCACCACTGCGAAACCGCGCCCTTGTTCGCCGGCACGAGCCGCTTCGACGGCTGCGTTCAGTGCGAGGATGTTGGTCTGGAAGGCGATGCCGTCGATCACGCTGATGATGTCGGCAATGCGCTTGGAGCTCTCGTTGATCTCGGTCATCGTGCCGACCACCTGAGACACGGCGATGCCGCCCTTGGCCGCTGCCTCGCTTGCCGAACCCGAGAGTTTGTTGGCCTGATCGGCGGTCTCTGCATTGCCCTTCACCGTGGCGGTCATCTGTTCCATCGACGAGGCAGTCTGCTGCACGCTGGCAGCTGCCTGTTCGGTGCGCGAGCTCAGATCGTTGTTGCCCTGGGCGATCTCGGTGGTGGCCGTCTTCACATTCAGCACCTGTTCGCTGACATCGTCGATCAGCCAGCGGAACATCAGGCCCAGCTGGCCCACGCTGCGCAGCGTCATGCCGATCTCGTCGACGCGGTTGACATGCTCGGCGCTCTGGCTTTCGCCTGACGCGATCGACAGGGCCTGCTCGCGCAGGCGCTCAAGCGGACGCGAGATTTGTACCTCGAGCGCCCACGAGGCCATGGCCAGCGTCAACAGCGAGCCTGCCGCAAAGCCGCCCAGCGGCGTACCGCTCATCCCCAGCGCGGACACGCCAGCCACCAGCAGCGACCACGCCGTCAGCAGCGCGGTGCGGATGCGCCAGCGCACGGGCATGGTCTGCAAAAGCGACGTCCAGCCGAGCAGACCACCGCGGAGGATCAATCCCTTGTGAAAGCGCCGACCTGACGCCTTGCCGGCCTGAAAGTCTCGGTACAGCGCCTCGGCCGCGGCGATCTCCTCGCGCGAGGGCTTGGTTCGGACCGACATATAGCCCGCATGCTTGCCGTGGCGGATCACCGGCATGGCGTTCGCACGCACCCAGTAGTGATCGCCGTTCTTGCGCCGGTTCTTCACCAGTGCCGTCCAGGGTTCGCCGTTCTTCAGCGTCGCCCACATGTCGGCGAACGCCTCCTGCGGCATGTCGGGGTGGCGAACGATGTTGTGCGGGTGACCCTGAAGTTCTTCCCGCGTGAATCCGCTGGCCTGCACAAATGCCGCGTTCGCGTACTGGACATGACTTTGGGGATCGGTCGTCGACATCAGGGTCGCGCCATCGGGGATTTCGTATTCGCGTTGAGTCACTGGCTGGTTGTTGCGCATGCGCCGCTCCTGTGTTCCTGGTGGCGTGAACACCCGACCAGATTAGTCGGGAATAGCCCTACCACCTGTCAGGTTATTCGGCGGGATGCGCCCCAGGCTTGAGCGCTATTTGTCGGTACTTTCCCCTTGCGAGGACCGACACCTCAGACGGCCACGGGTGCCTTGATAGCGGAGTGGGGGTCGTAGCCCTGCACCTCGAAGTCGTCGAACTCGTATTCGAATATCGATGCCGGCCGTCGCTTGATGTGCAGCGTGGGCGCAGGCCTGGGCTGGCGAGACAACTGCAATTCAACCTGCTCGGCGTGGTTGCTGTACAGATGACAGTCGCCACCGGTCCAGACGAAATCGCCCACCTGCAGATCGCACTGCTGCGCAACCATGTGCGTCAGCAGCGCGTAGCTGGCAATGTTGAACGGCACGCCGAGGAAGATGTCGGCGCTGCGCTGGTAGAGCTGGCAGCTCAGCTTGCCAGGCTCGCCGGCCACCGCCGACGGTGCCACATAGAACTGGAACAGCGCGTGGCAGGGCATCAGCGCCATCTTGTCGAGTTCAGCCACGTTCCAGGCGCTGACGATGATGCGGCGCGAGTCGGGGTTGGCCTTCAGCGTCTTGATGACCTCGGCAATCTGGTCGATGTGTCCGCCGTCCGGTGTCGGCCAGCTGCGCCACTGCACGCCGTAGACCGGGCCCAGATCCCCGTCGGCCTTCGCCCATTCGTCCCAGATCGTCACGCCGCGCTCCTGCAGCCAGCGCGCGTTGCCATCGCCTCGCAGGAACCACAGCAGTTCGAGGATCACCGACTTCAGATGCACTTTCTTCGTCGTGATCAGCGGAAATCCGGCCGCGAGGTCGAAGCGCATCTGGTGGCCGAAGATGCTCTTCGTGCCCGTGCCGGTGCGGTCGGCCTTGAACACGCCGTGGTCGCGCACATGGCGCATCAGGTCTTCGTAGGGGCTGGGCACCGTCGTCATGGGTGGAAGTGGTTGGTTTCTGGAGTGGACTCAGGCATCGAATTGCAGCTTCGCCAGCCGCGCGTACAGGCCGCCAGCTGCGCTCAGCGCGGTGTGGGTGCCGCTCTCGACGATGCGACCTCCGTCCATCACGACGATGCGGTCGGCGCGCTGCACAGTGGACAAGCGGTGCGCGATGACCAGCGTCGTGCGGTCCTTCATCGCGGACTCCAGCGCGGCCTGCACCATGCGCTCGCTCTCGGCATCGAGCGCGCTTGTGGCTTCGTCGAGCAACAACAGTGGCGGGTTCTTCAGCATCGCCCGGGCAATGCTGATGCGCTGGCGTTGCCCGCCAGACACCCGCACACCTCGCTCACCGAGGAAGGTCTGATAACCGTCAGGCAATGCGGTGATGAAATCGTGCGCGAAAGCAGCCTGGGCCGCCGCCATGACCTCGGCATCGCTCGCATCGGGGCGGCCGTAGCGGATGTTCTCCATCGCGTTGGCAGAGAAGATCACGCTGTCCTGCGGCACGATGCCGATGCGACCGCGCAGATCGGACAGTGCCAATTCACGCACCGGCACACCATCGAGGCGCACGGTGCCCTCGGCGACGTCATAGAAGCGAAGCAGCAGCTGGAACACCGTGCTCTTGCCGGCGCCACTCGGTCCGACCAGCGCGACCGTCTCGCCTGGGGCGACCTGCAGAGTGAAGTCGGCGAGCGCCGCCTGCTTGGGCCGCGACGGGTAACGGAACGTCACCCCCTCCAGTGACACCGCTGCGCCACGTTGCATGCCCGCCGGCACGGCGGGCAGCGCGCGTGGACTCTCTGGCGAGCGGATCGGGGACTCGGTGGCCAGCAACTCCATCAGCCGCTCGGTCGCACCAGCGGCGCGCAGCAAGTCGCCATAGACCTCTGACAGCACCGCCACGCCGCTGACCAGGATGATCACGTAGACCACTGTCTGTCCCAGATGCCCCGCCGTGATGTCGCCACGCACCACCGCCTGCGTTCCCTGGTACAGACCCCAGAGCAGTGCGCCGAAGGTGGCGGTGATGATGAAGCCGACCAGGATCGAACGCATCCGCGTCCGACTGACCGCCGTGGCGAATGCGTTCGCGGTCGACAGGTCGAATCGCTCCGCCTCCCGGGCTTCCTGGGTGTAGCTCTGCACCACCGGAATCGCGTTCAGCACCTCGGCGGCGATCGCGCTGGAGTCGGCCACACGGTCCTGGCTGGCGCGGCTGAGCTTGCGGATGCGGCGCCCGAAGTACACCGAGGGCAGCACCACCAGCACCAGGATGCCGAGTACCTGGGCCATCACCACCGGGTTGGTGACGATCAGCATGGTCATCGCCCCAATGCACATCACCGCATTGCGCAGCCCCATGCTCAGTGACGAGCCAACCACCGTCTGCACCAGCGTTGTATCGGTCGTCAGCCGCGACAGCACCTCACCGGTCTGCGTGGTCTCGAAGAATTCCGGGCTTTGCTTGACCACGTGTGCATAGACCGCATTGCGCAGGTCGGCGGTGACGCGCTCGCCGAGCCAGGTGACCATGTAGAAGCGCAGCGCCGAGAACAGGCCGAGCGCGGCACCGACGCCGAACAGCGCGAAGAAGTGCCCGCGCAGTGCCAGCACCCGGTCGCCAGGGTCGGCCGCGACGATGCCCTGGTCGATCAGTGATTTCAGTGCGACCGGGAACACCAGCGTGCTCACAGCGGCCAGCACCAGGAACACGATGGCGAGCGCAATGCGGTGACGGTACGGCCGCAAAAAAGGCGCCAGGCCGCTGAGCGAGCGCACGTTCTTGGCGGGAGCGGGTGGTGCGGGGGTGCGCGGTGCTGCTGTCGCTGGCAAGGGCGCAGCGGACGCTGTGGGGATGGAGGACATTCGTCGAGTCTACTGAGACCGGATGTCCGCGGTCCGGCCGCAGCTGGTCGGGCTCTGGCTGCCGGGTCGCAGCTCTACAGGGACAGCCGTGCCGCGTAGCCCGTCATTTCCAGGTAGCCGAGGCCGACGCGTTGGCCGCTTTCGTTGCGCAACTCACTCAGGCCTTCCCAGTAAATCGAACCTGTGCTGCTTCGGCTGTCCAGTTCCTGGGCGTCGAGCATCGATTTGACGGTGTAGCGGCCGACCGGCGTGTCGATCGTCCATTCCACCGGATACCGCGCACGCGATTGCGGGCTGGTCCAGACCCGGCCATGCACAAATCGCACCTCGTCGGCAGCGAAGTTGCGCACCGCGCCGCCAGCTGCCCGGAAGCTGCCGCCAGCGTAGACGGTGCCGCCGTCGGCACTGCGCAGCCGGAAGGCCGTGAGCGCGCTGCCGTCGGCCAGGTTCATGCCGGTCCAGTCCCAGCCCACGGCGTCGGGGTCCAGCAGCGAGTCGCTCCACTCGTGGTCCAGCCAGGCGGTACCACGCACTGGCAGCGCTGCGCCATCGCGGGTCAGCGTGCCACTGACGGCCAGCTGCGGCTGGCTGTAGTAGTGGCTGGCCTGCTCGGGCTTGGGGCCTTTGCGCGAGTAGCCCGCATTGCCTTGCAGCAGCAGCGGCTGAGTGGTGTCGAAGTTGAAGTCGAAGGCGAAGCCCGCGCTGTCGCTTCCGGCGCGCGCTCGGTAGCGACTACCGCCCTGGCGCGATTCGCGTATCAAGCCCCAGCCCCGCAATGCCAGGGCGGTGTCGCCCACAGCCGCCTCCGCGATGCCGAAGCCGCTGCGGGCGATGCGCTGGTCGTGTCGCAACCGGCCCTGCCTCAGGTCGGTCAGTGCGGCATGGGCGAACAGCAGTTGCTTCGCGGCGAAGCGGCTCGGCTGATCGGCCGCGACAGCGGTTCGCGAGCGGAAGAACGTGACCTGGAAGCCGCAGCGGTCTGCCGATGCGCTGCCAGCTTCTGCTGCCGATGATTCCGCGCCCACCGTGCCGGTGACATACCACCACTCGATGCGTGTGTCGGGGTGCGCCCCGTGGTCTGCGGGAAACACCAGCGGCCGGCGGCGGATGCTGGATTTGTCAGCCGGCTCGAGGACGATGGTGTCTGCCGCGCCAGCCGACCAGGGCAGCGCAGCCAGCCCGTGCAGAAACCGGCGCCGTGCCAGCGTCAGCCTGCCGATCGGCGCATTGAAAGAGGGCGGTGGTTGAGAAATCACGTGATCGAGGATCGCACAGCCGCCACAGGCCAGTGTGCCTGACCGACAATACCCGGTTGCCCGCCCGAGACCGCTGTCTGATGTCCGAGTTTTCACTGCCCACCGATTTCGATCTCAGCGATCATTTCGATCACGCCACCCTGATGCAGGCCATCGGGCTGAAGCCCGAGCAGGCGCTGCTGTCCCAGCATGAAGACGGCGACCGCCTCCACACCAGGCTGCGCGGGGGGGGCACCGCGGTCTACGAGCAGACGATCAGCTTCTTCGTGGACCCACGTACCGGCTTGCATTTACGTGGGCTGTGCACCTGTCCGATCGGATTCAACTGCAAGCATGTCGCTGCGGCGCTGATGGCTCATGAGGCTGCCCTGGTTCGGGCGCGTCGGCTCGGAACCCAAGGCACGGACGGTACTGCGAGCGCGAGCACCGCTGGCCCCGTGGCGTCGCACACCAGCCGACCAGCCGCCACGCTGACACGCCCACCGGCCGCAGCACGCCACAGCTTTTCCGACGCGGCTGGATTGCCCCAGACCCTCGAGAACTGGCTCGACAAGGCGAAGCAGGCTTTTGTGCCGACGCGTTCCGACGATGAACCGGTTTCGACCGAACTGCCTAGGGTGTCGCCGACCAAGCGACTGATGTACGTGCTCGGCAGCGAGGATTCGCGCCTGATGCTGAAGCTTCATCTCGGCAGCACGCGGCGCGATGGAGAGATCAGCCGACACCACCCGCATGCGCCCAGCGTGGCCGATATCCTGCGCACTCGGCCTTCGTATGTCGGTGTCGAGGACGAGTTTCTGCTGGCAGCGCTGCTTCCGTTCACGCTGAACCGGCTGGCGGGCCCGGTGCCGCTCGTCGGGCGCACCGCCGCCGCGACGCTGCAACAGTTGGTGAGTGCCGGAGTCTGCTGGTTTGTCGACTCGCCAGACGTGATGCCCGAGACCCCACCGGGGCCGCCGCTGTCGTGGCTCGATGAGGCGCTGCCCTTGCATCTGCAGTGGCATGCGGACTCCAACGGACAGTGGTCTACCCAATGGGTGCCTGCGACTGCAGGTGACGGTTCCGGCGACCTGCCCATGATCAATGTGGTCAGCCTCGTGTTGTTGCCGCAGCCGCATGTGGTGGTCAGAGGGCCGGCCGGTACGATGTCCGTGCGCCCCGCCGATGTGTCCGACAGCGGTCTGTCCGGCGCCACCATCCGATGGCTGGCCGGCATGCCGCCGGTGCCGAACACCGCCTTGCCCGCGCTGGTGGGTCGACTGCGTGCACTGGGTCTGGCCTACCAGGTGGCGCTTCCCTTGCCCGGACCGCATGCGCAGCCATTGCAGGAGCTGGGCGAGCTGACGCTGCAGCCGGTGCTGCGCCTGCTGACCTGCCCCAACGTGCCGTCCGAGACCTGGCTCGAAGGCCACCAGCGCCCGCCGCCGGCGGGTCAGCCGCTGCGCCAGGCCGCGGTGCAATTGCTGCTGCGCTACGAGTTGACCCAGCCTGACGGCCGTCGTGGCGGTGCGGCCATCGACTTCAACTTTCCGGCCGGTGCCTCCGACGTGGCCTTTCTCGAGCAGCCCGACCCGTCGCGGCCCGGCCAGATGCAGCTGACGCGCTTTCGCCGCAATGCACTGACCGAGGCGCAGGCGATGCAGCAGCTGTTCGAGCAGCTGGATCTGCGGCCTTGGAGCAGGGTGGCCGCGTTTGCACTTGACCGCATGGCCGCACTGAAGGCGGGCAGATTGCAAGCGGGTGCGCTGCCTCCAGCACTGGAGGACGGTTTGCTGGTTCTGGTGCCAACCACACGCGATGCCTGGCCGACGCTGCTGAGCCACCAGGTGCCGGCCTTGCAGGCGCAGGGGTGGCGCATCGAACGCGCCGACGACTTCCCGTTCGAGGTTTACGAGGCCGATGATTTCGAGTTGAGCCTCGATGAGGCGAGCGACGGTGGCACCGACTGGTTTCGCATCGGGCTGAAGGTCAGCGTCGGCGGCACACCGGTCGATCTGGTACCGCTGCTGGTAGGGCTGGTGCAGGCCGGTTGGCTCAAACTGGAATCCTCGTTGAGCAACGCCGAGGGCGAGGTCTTGTTGCCGTGGCCGGAAGACAGTGCGCCGCCGCTGGCCGCGTCATCACTGAATGTCCGGCAGCTCAAGCGCGAGCGACTGCTGCGCCTGCCAGTGGCGCGAATTGCACCGCTGGTGGCATGGCTGCGCGGGGTTTTTGGCACCAGCGGTTTTGTCTCGGGTGAAGCACGGGTGTCGCGCTTCGAGTTGGGAGCGATCGAGACCCTCTCGGCTGGTCTGGCCCTGCGGGCGCCACCGGCCCTCGATCAGTTGCTCGATCAACTTCGCCAGCTGCGCACCGGAGAGGGCCTGCCGCCAGTGACGGTATCGCCGAACGTGCAAGCGCAGCTGAGACCGTACCAGCTCGCCGGTCTCGCGTGGATGGACTTCCTGCGCCGGGCCGGTTTCGGCGGTGTGCTGGCCGACGACATGGGGCTGGGCAAGACACTGCAGACCCTGGCCTTGCTGCAGGCCGAGCTGGATGCCGGGCGGCTCGACCGCCCCAGCCTGGTCGTGGTGCCGACCAGTCTGCTCGAGAACTGGCTGGCTGAAGCGAACCGCTTCACGCCGCAACTCCGCATGCTGGTACTGCACGGAAAGCACCGTGCGCAGCAGTTCAAGGGCATCGCCCGCGCACACGTGGTGGTCACCAGCTATCCATTGGCCGTGCGCGACATGGCGGCGCTGGCCAGCCACGCCTGGCATTACCTGGTGCTCGATGAAGCGCAGCGCATCAAGAACAGCCGCAGCCAGGCGACGGTGGCGCTGAAGGCGCTGAACGCCCGACACCGGCTCTGTCTGTCTGGCACACCATTGGAAAACCACCTGGGTGAGTTGTGGAGCCTGATGGACTTCGTCAGTCCTGGCCTGCTTGGCAACGAGGCGCAGTTTCGCGAGCACTACCGCAACCCGATCGAAAAGCGCCAGGAAACCTTGCAGGCCGAGCACCTGGCACGGCGTGTGCGGCCGTTCATTTTGCGACGCACCAAGCTGCAGGTGGCCCAGGATCTGCCGGAAAAGACCGAGACGTTGCTGCGCGTCGAACTCGACGGCATGCAACGCGACATGTACGAGACCGTGCGCGCGACGATGGACAGCAAGTTGCGCGAGGCGATTGCCAAGCAGGGCTTGGCGCGCAGCCAGATCGTCGTGCTCGATGCGTTGCTGAAGCTGCGCCAGGTGTGCTGCGACCCGCGCTTGCTGAAGTTGCGGACGTCAACGCCGCAGGACGAAGACGAGGCAAGATCTGAAGCGGCGTTCGGCGCGGCTGTCGTTGAAAGACCAGTCGCGCGCCATCACACCGCCGCCACTGCGCCGTCTGCGAAGCTCGAACTGTTGCGTGACTTGCTGCCAACACTGGTCGAAGACGGTCGACGCATCCTGGTGTTCTCGCAGTTCACCGAAATGCTGGCGCTGATCGAACCGGAATTGGCTCGAATGAACCTGGAATACCTCAAACTGACCGGGGAAACCGTCAACCGCGGCGCGGTGGTGAAGTCGTTCCAGGATGGCGATACGCCGATCTTTCTCATCAGCCTGAAGGCTGGCGGCGTCGGGCTCAACCTCACTGCAGCCGACACAGTCATCCTCTATGACCCGTGGTGGAATCCTGCCGTCGAGCAACAGGCCATTGACCGCGCGTACCGCATCGGTCAGGGCAAACCGGTGTTCGTCTACAAGCTGGTGGCCAGTGGCACGGTCGAGGAAAAGATGCTGGAACTGCAGACCCGCAAGGCGGGCCTGGCTGATTCGCTGCTGTCAGGGGTGGCCGGAACGGCCGCGCTGACGGCGCAGGATTTCGACGAACTGTTCAGGCCGCTCGGCGCCAGCTAGCTGGCTGTCGACGTCGTGCGTGATTCGGGCGAGTCGATTCACTTTTTCTTCGGATCGACCTGATTGCCGATCACGCCACCCACGGCTGCGCCGCCCAGCGTGCCGAGTGTTCCGCCGCCCGTCAGGATGGCGCCGGCCGCTGCGCCTACGCCGGCGCCGACGGCCGTGTTCTGGTCGCGCCGACTCATGTTGCTGCAACCGGTCGCAGCCACGGCAAGCAGCAGGGCGGCGAGCAGGGCACTGTGATGTGAAGAGGTACGGGGCTGGTGCATCTGAATCTCCAATGTCGGGCCGTCTGCCCGTGAGATATCAGAATGCCTGCTGGGTCCAGCGCACACCATCGTCGCAGGCCGTGTCGTCTTGTCAGCCACGGCCTACGTGAACGCGATTCACGCGGATGACGGTGGCGTTGCGGCCTCGGCGGCATCACGTCGACACTGCGCTTGCAGCGCTTGCCAGCCTGCCTGGCCGAGCAGTTCCATCGTGCGCATATTGACCTCGTAGATCGCTTCTGCGTCAGGAAATGCCTGCACCGCGCGATCGATGCTCTCCTCGCGCAGCAGGTGCAGTGTCGGGTAGGGCGATCGGTTGGTGGCGTTGGTCACGTCATCCGCCTCTGTGCCTGCGAACTGGTAGTGGGGATGGAAGCTGGCCAGTTGCAGCTCCCCGTCGCAGCCCATCTGGGAAAGCGCCTCCTCGGCCAGGTCGAGGAAATCGTTGTAGTCGGCGAAATCGTCCAGCGCATGGGGGTGGACCAGCAGGGTCGTCTCACACAGCGCGGGGTCGGTGTCCCGCAGCAACTGGGCTTCTCTGCACAGCGTGCTCAACAGCGCCTCGGTGTCGGTGGCGTCGCTGACCACGCAGCGGATCTGGCCCTTCATGCGCACCGCGCGGGCGAACGGGCAGAGGTTCAGGCCGATCACTGCCTTGTCGAGCCAGGCCAGTGTCTCGGCTGCTGCCGAGCCCAGTGCGGTCGGATCAGTCGCTGCCAACGCTGGCCACCGCTAATCCGACGTTCTCTCGACCACCAACGGGCCGGCCGCATCACGAGGTTCGGGCATCCAGCGGCCGTCGATCAGGTGTTCGTTCGGGCGAAACTTGGCCTTGTAGGCCATCTTGTCGCTGGCGCCGATCCAGTAGCCCAGGTACAGATAGGGCAGCTTCAACAGCACCGTCTGCTCGATTTGCCACAGGATGTTGTAAGTGCCGTAGCTGGTGTTGTCTTCCGGCTCGTAGAAGGTATACACCGCTGACAGGCCATCGTTCAGGATGTCGAGAATCGACACCATCTTCAGCACGCCGAGCTGCCCCGGCGCCGCACCCGGTGCAGGCTCACGGAATTCGACCAGCCGTGAATTGACTCGGCTTTGCAGCAAGAACTGGGTGTACTGGTCAACGCTGTCGTTGTCCATGCCGCCGCCACTGTGGCGACCCGATTGGTAGCGCAAGTAAAGTTGGTAATGCTCCTGCACGAAGCCCAGCTTCAGCACCCGTGCTTGGAGAGAGCCGTGCGACTTCCAGGCGCGGCGCTGGCTGCGCGTGGGCTCGAAGCTGGCCGCCGGCACGCGCAATGGCACGCAGGCACGACAGTTGTCGCAGTGTGGCCTGTAGGTGAACATGCCGCTGCGCCGAAAACCGTTGCTGACCAGACCCGAATACACATCCGACTGGATGATGTGGCTGGGCGTTGCGACCTGAGAACGCGCCATCTTGCCCGGCAGGTAACTGCATGCATAGGGCGCCGTCGAATAGAACTGCAATGACGCGAGCGGGAGCTCTTTCGGGTGGGTCACGGGCGGCCTTCGTCGGGGGAAACCTCAACCGTTGCGGGCACCGACCTCAGGTGCGCCCACAGCCTTTGATGATAAGTCCACGCCGTCACTTGCCCCGCCTGCACGCGCTCGGCAATCGCGGCTTCGAACACGGTCCGCGGCAGTTCGCGACCGCCCATCGAGCTCAGGTGACCGGTACGCTGCTGGCAGTCGATCAGGTCGATGCCGTGCTCGCGACCGAAGCACACCAGCGCGGCCAGTGCGATCTTCGACGCGTCGGTGCGCCGCGAGAACATCGATTCGCCGAAAAACATCCGACCGATGCCCACACCGTACAGGCCGCCAGCCAGCTCGCCGTCGATCCACGTTTCAAAGCTGTGCACGCTGCCGAGTGCGTGCCAGCGCGCGTAGGCCGCCACCATGTCGGGCACGATCCATGTGCCGTCCTGACCCTCGCGTGGGCTGGCGGCGCACGCTTCAATGACCTGCTCGAACGCGCTGTCGATCCTTACCTCGCAACCAGGCGAACGGGTGAATTTGCCAATCGTCTTTCGCAGTGAACGGCTGAGCTTGAACTCGCTCGTCCTCAGGACCATGCGTGGATCGGGCGACCACCACAGCACCGGCTGGCCATCGCTGTACCAGGGAAACACGCCCTTCGAATAGGCTTCGGTGAGCCGCGCAGGGGTCAGCGCACCACCCGCTGCCAACAGTCCCGGCGCATCCGAGCCGGGAGGAAGCGCCAACCGCGTGTCGGGCAGTGGCTCACGGTCGTCACGCAGCCAATGGATCAACGGTGGCTCGCCTCGGCCAAGCCGCTGGAAACCGCGCTGAGCTGCCAGTTCAGACTGTCCACCCTGAAGCGCCTCCGGTCGGTTGCAATGGAATCATCGTAACCGCCGGGTGGCGCAGGGAGGCGCAGGGAGGCACAGGGTGCGGCGCTGCCGCGCCAGCGTCAGTAGATTTCGGGCACCACGATCTCCTGCGGCACCGGGTGGCGTACATAGTCGTCATGGCGCTCACGCGGGGGTAGCACGATCGTCGGCGACTCGGTTTCCTCGTAAGGCATCTGGCCGAGCAGGTGATGGATGCAGTTCAGCCGAGCTTTTTTCTTGTCCACTGCCTGTACCACCCACCACGGCGCTTCGGGAATGTGGGTGCGCTCGAGCATGATTTCCTTGGCGCGGGTGTAATCCTCCCAGCGACGCCGTGACTCCAGATCCATCGGGCTCAGCTTCCACTGCTTCAGCGGGTCGTGGATGCGGCCCAGAAAGCGCAGGTGCTGTTCCTCGTCGGAGATCGAGAACCAGTACTTGATCAGCTGGATGCCTGAGCGCACCAGCATCCGCTCGAATTCGGGAACGGAGCGGAAGAATTCCTCGTACTGCTCGTCAGTGCAAAAGCCCATCACCCGCTCAACGCCGGCGCGGTTGTACCAACTGCGGTCGAACAGCACGATTTCCCCGGCCGCCGGCAGGTGCGACACATAACGCTGGAAATACCACTGCGTGCGTTCGCGATCATTTGGTGCTGGCAGCGCCGCGACGCGGCATACCCGCGGGTTCAGCCGCTGGGTAATGCGCTTGATCACACCGCCCTTGCCAGCCGCATCGCGGCCTTCGAACAGGATCACCACCTTGTGCCCGGTCGCGACCACCCACTGCTGCAGCTTGACCAATTCGCCCTGCATGCGAAACAGCTCGCGGAAGTAGCGCTGGCGGTCCTGCCGATCCTGGTCGGTCGGTGTGGCGACATCGCCGTCGCCGTTGACCAAGGCATCCAGCGAACGGTCGTCCAGTTCGAGCTCGAGTTCTTCGTCGTAGCTGTCAATCACATCCAGATGAATGCGGCGCAGGGTCTCGGGGTCTGTCGGCGTCAAGGTGGCCTCATGCGTTGCAGTGCCTACGGCACCGGGAAACGAAGGACAGGCTATGAAAGTTTTGTGGCGAGATCGTGACCTTGCGGGTTTCCGTTGCTGGCATCTCCTGAAGTGGTCGCCATCGAGCCCGCGTCGGGGCTTTGTCGTTCCTGCTACAACGCAGCTCAGGAGGTTGAATTCCGTGCGTGATTTCGCTGCCCCCCTGGCTTTTTCCGTGCTGCTGCCACTGTTCATGCTGTGCGCTGAGCCAGCACGCGCCGCAGACCCGAATCTGACCCCACGTCCTGCGGTGGGGGCGTCGGCGGTTCCGACAGAAAGTGCCCGCACGGTTTACATGCAACGCGATGCCGAGGGCAAGACGGTGTTCACCGATCGACCCGCCGCAGGCTTCGTCACCGAGCGTCGCTGGGCGATCGAGCCCGAGGACCCTGACGCCGCCGCTGCACGCCGCGAGGCTGGCCGCGCCCAGTCTGAGCGGGTCACCGAACGCATCCAGCGCTCGATCGATCAGCAACAGCAGCGTGTGAACGAGCTCCAGATCGAGCAGTTGCGCGCGCAGCGTGCCGCCGACGCTTTAAAGGCTGAGCGCCTGCGGGAACGCGAGCGCGAGGACGACAGCCGATATGTGCTGCTGCGCCCCTATGTGCGCCCGTTCGGATACACCCCGTTTGGCCACGTGGGTCCGTATCCACCGGATGCGCAGCCGCTCCGGCCGCAGCCACCGACCCGGCCTGCGCCGCCCAGTGGCCCGCTGGCGCCGCCCGTCGGCTCGCGTTGAACCCACCAACGCACCGTTTCCAGGCGGCGCCTCAGGACAGCATCGGCTCGTCTGCCTCGAGGTTCGCAGTCGATGTCCGAGAGGCGAAGCGCGCCTCGATCTGCTTGGCGATGTACTGTGTATCGAGGGCCACGCCCGAGAGCCGGCCGTATCCCCGGGTCTGCAGCGGCGAGTGCTTTTCGAGCACAAGGTGATCGATGCCGCGCTGCGCTTGATTGCCGACAGCCTGGATCACCCTCAGCATCCACATGCGACGGTCATGTCTTTCCAATCGGGTGAGCGATTCGATAGATGACGCTCATCGTTGTCTTGCCCAAGATGCTGACCTGTGCGGTGAAGAATCCTTGAGGCCGAAAGCATGCCAACGGCTTGCATCCCCTCCGGGTGCTTCAATCTCGAACTCAGTGGCTCACTGAGTTGGCCCTCGCGCCGCGCTGAACAACTGGTCCAGCGCTTGCGCCAGTTCCCCGCGCTGCAGCGGCTTGGCCAGCACGCGGGTGACGCCGACTGCGGCGGCGCGGGCCGCCAACTGCGGGCCGCCGTAGCCGCTAACGAGCAGCACCGGCAGCTGTGGCACGAAGGCGCGCAGCGCTTCGGTGAGTTGGGTGCCGGTTAGCGCGGGCATCACTTCGTCGGTCAGCAGAGCGTCGTAGCGATCTGGCTCGCTGCGCAAGGCTTGCAGCGCGGCTTTCGGATCGGTGTAGCCGATGGGTTCATAGCCGAGTTCGGCCAGCAGCTCTTCGGCCAGTTCGACGAGAGCTGGTTCGTCGTCGACGACCATCAAGGTCTGGCCGCGGCCGGTAGGAGCCATGGCGGGCACTGTGGCGTCGGGGGCCAGCGCGTCATGTGACTCGGGCAGGTACAGCGTGAAGCGCGCGCCGAGGCCTGGTGTTCCCGGCGTACTCTGCACATCGATCGCGCCGCCGAATTCGGCCACCACGCCGTGCACCACCGCCAAGCCCAAGCCAGTGCCGGCGTGTTCGCGTCGGGTAGTGAAGAAGGGCTCGAACAAATGGTCCATCACGTCGGCGGCAATGCCTGCGCCTTCGTCAGCAACGCTCAGGGCGAGGTACTCGCCCGGTTCGAGCTGGCCGTGCGATACCGCCTGTGTTTCGCGAACCGCATGGCGTGCGGTGGCAACGGTCAGCGTGCCGCCGTCGGGCATCGCCTGCATGGCGTTGGTGCACAGATTCATCACGGCTTCGAACACCTGCGTCGGATCGCCGCGCAGCCGCAGGTCGGGCGCCTCGAAGCGGCTCTCCAGCACCACACCGTGGCGCAGCGATGCGGCCAGCAGACCCAGCACCTCGTCGATGATGGGCTGCACCTCGAAAACGGTGGCACTGCGCGCGCCGCTGCGGCTGAAGGACAGGATGCGTTCAACCAGTGACTTGCCGCGCAGCGCGGCGCGCAGCACCTGATCAAGCTGGCGGGCCTGTCGGCTGCCGTCGACCGCGTCCTGTCGCGCCATCTCGGCGTAGCCCAGCACGGCGGCCAGCACATTGTTGAAGTCGTGCGCCACGCCGCCGGCCAGCGTGCCCAGCGATTCGAGTCGATTGGTGCGCGACAGCTGTGTCTGCAGTGCGGCTTGCGAGTCTTGCCGGCGCTGTTCGGCGCGCGCGATGCGGTGAGCCGCGGCCGCCAGTCCAGCCAGCATGAGCATCACGCCGGATGAGGCGAGCCAGGCCACATCGCGCCAGGGCTCCAGCGCTGATTCGACATCGCGCGTCAGCACCATCCTCAGCCCAAAGCGCGGCAGCGCGCGCTCGGCAATCAGGCGCTCGCGTCCATCACCGAGCAACTGCACATCATGGCCACGTCCGGCCCCGGGAGGCTGCGGTGTTTCAGCGATACCGAGGGTGGGCAGGTGCGACAGCGAGCCTGCCAGCCGCACGCCGTCGGCGCGAAACACCGCCATCCGCGCGTCTGAGGTCGGGGCTGCTTTGGAGAATGCGCCGCGCAAGGCCTCGACGGGGAGCGCAGCGATCAGCCAGCCACCGAGTGCACCTTCGTGGTCGTTGTATCGCACGGCCAGCGCAACCGACGGTTCGCCGTTGGCCATGTTCGGAAACGGCAGGCTGATCCCGATATCGGTGTCGTTCAGGGTCTGCAGGCCGGGCATGAAACTGGCGGGGTCGGGCGCCAGGGCTGGGCTCGATGCGGCAAGGAGATTGCCTCGCCGGTCGATGACCCATAACTGGCTGGCCAGCGGCAGCTTCAGGTCGTGCGGGTAGCGCTTGCCGACGATCTCACCGATCTCCGGCAGCAGTTCACCTATACGCAGTTCCAGGCGAACTGCCTGCAGGCCGATTTCGACACTCTCCAGCCCGCGGCCGAGTTCGTCGGTGAGCGCCAGCGATAGCACCGACAGTTCTCGCGCCTGGCTGGTCAGTGCTTCACGGCGCAGGTGCCACAGGCTGGCGGCTGTGACAGTGATCAACGACAGCGCAGCCAGCCCGGCGACGAGCCAGATGCGGGGCAGGGCAGGGGGACGGGTCGGGCTGTCAGTCATCGGAAGGTGGGTCATCGGTGTCGACGCGTGCCCCCAGCATCTTGGGGCGGTGGCGGAGGCGCGCTTGGGAGCGACGATGCCGCGCTACGATCCTTCGCGTTGCATTCCGACGCGGCACATCGCCGATTTCATGGCCTCCCACACAGCTCCGCACATCCTCGTCATCGATGACGATCCCAGTATCCGCGATCTGGTCCGAGAGTACCTCGTCGACAACGAGATGCGCGTCAGTGTCGGCGCGTCGGGCAAGGACATGTTCGCGGTGATCGACCGGGAGGCGATTGATCTGGTGCTGCTGGACCTGAAGCTGCCCGGCGAAGACGGCATGCAACTCGCCCGGCAGCTTCGTGAGCGAGCCACGGTGCCGATCGTGCTGTTGACGGGCCGCAACGAGGAGGCCGACCGGGTGATGGGTCTCGAACTGGGCGCTGACGACTATGTGACCAAGCCCTTCAGCCCGCGCGAACTGCTCGCGCGGGTGCGGGCAGTGCTTCGGCGGTATCAGGTGCAGGCCACGCTGCCCGAGCGCGACAACACGAGACGCGCACTCCGTTTCTCGGGCTGGGAGCTGAACCTGCGGACCCGACGCCTGACTTCGCCAGCGGGCGTGGCCGTCGACTTGTCGAACGGTGAACTCAGCCTGCTGACGGCGTTGTGCAGTGCACCGCGCCGGGTTCTTTCGCGAGACCAGCTGCTGTCGATGTCTCGCTTGCACGAGGCCGAGGTCTACGACCGCACGATTGACGTGCAGATCCTTCGACTGCGCCGCAAGATCGAACCCGACCCGACGCGTCCGGTGATGATCGTCACCGAGCGCGGGGCCGGGTATCAACTGGTCAGTGACGTCGAGACCTTGTACTGACGCCCATTGACTCGCGTCGTTCAAGGCGCGCGTCCAGCCTCAACCCAGCCGCACCGGCACGTAGAGCTTGACCTCGCCACGCTGCACCAGCAACGCGGCCGACTTCTCCGACTTCGCGGCCGCCTCGCGTGCCTCGTTGACACTGGCCACTGGCTTGCCATTCACCGCCAGCAACACGTCGCCTGGCTGGATCCCGGCCCGTTCGCTGGCGCCTGTGACACCTTCGATCACCAGGCCACCGGTCAAGCCGGACTCACGCTTTTCTGCCGGTTGCAGCGGACGCAGTGCGAGGCCCAGGCGTCCACGTGGCGGGGTGGCGCCGGATTCCACCTTGGCGACCTTGTTGTCGGGCTTTGCATCGGCCAGCGTGGCGGTCACTGTGCGCTGCGAGCCCTGGCGCCACAGTTGCAGGCTCAGCTTGTCGCCGGGCAACGCCAGGCCGACGATGGCCGGCAGGTCGACCGAGTCGACAATCGGCGTCCCGTTGACTGCCAGCACCACGTCACCTGCCTCAATGCCTGCCTTGCCAGCCGGGCTGTTCGGGTCGACATTGGCCACCAGTGCGCCTTCCGGCTTCGGCAGTTTGAACGACTCGGCCAGCGTCTGATTCACCTCCTGCACCGCGACACCCAGCCGTGCATGGCGCACCTTGCCGGTGTCGAGCACCTGACGTTCGATGTGCTGTGCCACCTCCACAGGGATCGCGAATGACAGGCCCTGGTAGCCACCGGACCGCGAGTAGATCTGCGAGTTGATGCCGATCACTTCGCCGCGCGTGTTGAACAGCGGCCCACCAGAGTTGCCGGGGTTCACCGCCACATCGGTCTGGATGAAGGGCACGGCGCTGTCGTCATGCAGCGAGCGGCCGACCGCGCTGACGACACCGGCCGTGACGGTGTTCTCGAAGCCGAATGGTGAGCCGATCGCCAACACCCACTCACCGACCTGCGGTGATTGCTTGGCAGGTGCCATCACCACGGTTGGCAGATCCTTGGCGTCGATCTTCAGCACTGCAATGTCGGTCTTCGGATCGGCACCCAACACCTTCGCGCGGAACTCGCGGCGATCGGTCAGCTTGACAACCACTTCCTGCGCGCCGTGAACCACGTGAGCGTTGGTCAGGATCACACCGTCGGACTGCACGATGAAGCCCGAGCCCTCTCCGCGCATCGGAACGCGGGTGCCCGGCGCCATGCCGGGCGGCAAGCCGCCGAACTGCTGCTGGAAGCGGCGCAGGAAGTCCTGGTACGCGCCGCTCGGCGGCGCGGTGTTGCCGGATGCGCCAGTGCCGTCGTCGGCGCTGTCGTCCTCGCTGTCGTCTTCCGCGCCATTCATCGCCACCTTACGGGTGCCGCTGACGCTGATGTTGACCACAGCCGAGCCGTAGCGCTTGGCGATGCTTGCCAGGTCGGGCAAGCCGGCCGGCGTGGGTGTGGGGGTTGCGGAGATCGGTGCCTGCACGCTGGGCGTGTTCTCGGCGTGAACCATGCGGTAGGTGCCTGCCGCGCCGAATCCGAGGACCGCTGCGGTGGCAATGGCGATGGCTGTGCGACGGGGCAAAAATGAAGAGGCAGTCATGAGTTTGCTTTCGGGGCGTTGAGTAAATGGACGGGAAAGGGGACGTGTCGCTTCAGTTGACCGATCGGACCGGCCACAGGGCTGCCATACCGGTCTGCTTCGCACGCTCAGGAGTCGCAAAGCGCAAATGCAGATCGAACCGCGACCCGGCAGGCAGCGAGACGGTGTAGCCACGCCGCGCGCCACCGCGCGTGGCTGTCACGTGATAGGTGCCCGGTGCCAGGGCAATGCCGAGCACCGGCTCCGCTTCGGCCAGGGACAGCAACGTGCGGCCATGTCGATCGGCCAAGGTCAGCGACAAACCCGATCGGACGGACGTTGTCGCGCGTGACGGGTACAAGGTGCACAGTCGCTGGAACGGTGTCAGCCCTTGTCGGCCGCAGCGCCCTGCGGGGTCGATCGATTCGGCGTGAACGATCAGGTAGGCGCTGGCTTCTCCGTTCGGCGACATGCTGGCATCGCCGAGCGGCAGGGAGGCAGGTGATGATGAGGCGGTTTCCATGTTGCGGTTCTCCAGACAACGTTGGCGGGCGAGGCAACTCGTCTTCCGTTGCGTTCAGTGTCTGGAGCCACCTGCAAGCTGCTGTTTCGCTTGCCCGACCTTCCCATGACAACTGAAACAGAGCCTCAGACGGATCAGTCTTGATCCGAGCGAGCGCGTCTTGCGCCATGGCGGTGAGCGGCACGGCGCTTCAGCAGTTGCACCAGCAGCGGCGCGGCCGCGGACCCGGCCAGCACTGGACCCTGGGTCAGCCAGAGCTGAAGCGCATCGACCGTCTCGACGCTGACTTGCTGCGCTTGCTCTGCCAGCGCGCGAACTTCCTCGGCACCGATGAGCAGCGTGTCTTCAATGCGAAGGTTGAGTGGGCCCGGTGCGTCGCGAAAGCGCAGTTTTGCGAATACGCCGCCAGCCACCGCCACCAACGACAGCACGCCGAGTGGTTGCATCAACTGGGTGAGCAACCGGGTTCGCTCGCTCGGTGGCGCGATGTCATAGACCTGGGCCAGAAGGACCGGCACCGCAACATCGGTTCGGTTGAACTCGTCAGCTGCGCTATTCGAGGTCTTGAGCGTGTCGGTAGCCGATTCGGGCTTCAAAGTGGGGTGGCTCATGGAGGTCTTCCTTGCTGGAGGGCGCGCCCCGGATGCGTGCAGCGCGGAAGCCGATCCTCGCCATCCATCGCCTTGCGTTCATTGCTGAGCCGGCAAACCCAGGTTTCATCTGAAACATTCAGCCCGTCATCACTGCTTCTAGGTGTTTGACATGTATTTGTCCATGACAAATACATGTCAAATAGGCGGAACTTCCCGCGGCAATGCCTACCGAACCAATTGGGTTCCGCTATACTCGACTAAACTGGTCAGGTAAGAGGTTGTCTCCACAAGAGACCTCCACCTACCGACTGGTGTGCCGAGAGGCGGGCGTTGCCAAACAGGCCGTCTTTATGCCCTTCGGGGCGACAGGAGTAGTCACCATGCGTCTCACCACCAAAGGTCGTTTTGCTGTCACTGCCATGATCGATCTGGCATTGCGTGAACATTCGGGCCCTGTCGCGCTGGCCGCGATCAGCGCCCGTCAGCAGATCTCGTTGTCCTATCTCGAGCAGCTGTTCGGTCGCCTCCGCCGCCACGAACTCGTTGAAAGCACGCGTGGTCCCGGCGGTGGTTATTCGCTGGGCCGCAAGTCCGATGACATCACCGTCGCAGACATCATCCTGGCAGTCGACGAACCGCTGGACGCCACTGGTTGCAGCGGCAAGGAAAACTGCATGGGCGAGGACGGTGGTCGCTGCATGACGCACGATCTCTGGGCCAGCCTGAATACCAAGATGATTGAGCACCTGAACTCCATCTCCCTGAAGAAACTGGTTGGCGATCAGTTGGCCAAGGGCGTGTCGGTGGAAGAGCACCCGGTCAAGCGCGCCATATCGACGCAGCCGGTGGTCAAGCCGATCCGCATCACCGCACCTAATTCGGTGTTCGCCCTCGGCACCGCGTACTCGAAGTAAGCAAGGTTGAATCCGCCAGATACCGACCCATGGACCTGACCCCGCATTTCCCGATCTACATGGACTACGGTGCCACGAACCCGGTGGATCAGCGCGTCGTCGACGCGATGATCCCCTGGCTCCGTGAGCACTTCGGCAACCCGGCCTCGCGCAGCCACGCCTGGGGTTGGGAGGCGGAGGCGGCGGTCGAGAAAGCGCGGGAAGATGTCGCGGCGTTGATCGGTGCAGATCCGCGTGAGATCGTCTGGACTTCGGGTGCGACCGAATCGAACAACCTGGCGCTCAAAGGCGCCGCGCAGTTCTACAAGACCCGCGGCAAGCACATCATCACCGTCAAGACCGAGCACAAGGCTGTCCTTGACACAGTGCGCGAGTTGGAACGGCAAGGTTTCGATGCGACCTACCTGGATGTGCAGGAAGACGGCCTGCTTGACTTCGAGGCGTTGAAAGCTGCTGTCCGCCCCGACACGATCCTGATCTCCGTGATGTTGGTCAACAACGAGATCGGCGTCATTCAGGACATCCCGGCGATCGGTACGCTGTGCCGCGAGCACGGCATCATCTTCCACGTCGATGCGGCGCAGGCCACTGGCAAGGTTTCGATCGATCTGACCACGTTGCCTGTCGACTTGATGAGCTTGGCCTCGCACAAGACCTATGGCCCGAAGGGCATCGGTGCGTTGTACGTGCGCCGCAAGCCGCGCGTGCGCATTGAGGCGCAGATGCACGGCGGTGGCCATGAGCGCGGCATGCGCTCGGGTACGTTGCCAACGCATCAGATCGTCGGCATGGGCGAGGCGTTCCGCATTGCCCGAGAGGAGATGGCCACCGAGAACGAGCGCATTCGCATGCTGCAAACGCGTTTGCTAGGTGGCCTTTCGGACATCGAGCAGACCTTCCTGAATGGCCACCCGACGCAGCGCATTCCGCACAACGTCAATATGTCGTTCAATTTCGTCGAGGGCGAGTCGCTGATCATGGGCATCAAAGGCATCGCCGTGTCGTCCGGCTCGGCTTGCACTTCGGCCAGTCTGGAGCCCAGCTATGTACTGCGCGCCCTGGGTCGCAGCGACGAACTGGCGCACTCGAGCCTTCGCATGACGATCGGCCGTTTCACCACGACCGAAGAGATCGACTACGTGATCACCACACTGAAGGACCGCGTCGCCAAGTTGCGCGAGTTGTCGCCTCTGTGGGACATGTACAAGGACGGTGTCGACATCAGCACCATCCAGTGGGCGGCGCATTGAGCGTGGCCCGGTACCCGATGATGAATCTGGAGTATTGACATGGCATACAGCGAAAAAGTCGTTGAGCATTACGAGAACCCCCGCAACGTCGGCTCCTTCGACAAGGGTGATGACACAGTGGGCACCGGCATGGTCGGCGCTCCGGCCTGCGGCGACGTGATGAAGCTGCAGATCAAGGTGAACCCGGTCACGGGCCTGATCGAGGACGCGAAGTTCAAGACCTACGGTTGCGGCTCTGCCATCGCGTCGAGCTCTCTGGTCACCGAATGGATCAAGGGCAAGTCGCTGGACGAAGCGCTGACCATCAAGAACACCCACATCGCCGAAGAATTGGCACTGCCGCCCGTGAAAATCCACTGCTCGATCCTGGCCGAGGACGCTATCAAGGCGGCGGTCAACGACTACAAGGCCAAGACGGCGTCAGTGGCCACTCCCGCAGGTGAAACCACGCACTGAACCATGGCTGTCACATTGACTGAAGCAGCGGCACGTCACGTCACGCGGTACATCGGCAAGCGAGGCAAAGGTGTGGGTGTGCGTCTCGGTGTGCGTACCACAGGCTGCTCTGGCCTGGCCTACAAACTCGAGTACGCCGACGATGTTGCGCCCGAAGACACGGTGTTCGAAGACCATGGTGTCAAGGTGCTGATCGACCCGAAGAGCCTTCCCTATATCGACGGCACCGAACTCGACTTCGTGCGCGAAGGCCTGAACGAAGGTTTCAAGTTCCACAACCCACGTGAGAAGGACCGCTGCGGTTGCGGTGAGTCTTTCAGGGTCTGACACTTCGTCATTCGATAGGGGGGCGCGACTCTTTGAGGGTCGCCCACTTCGACGTCGCGACTCGATTCATGACCAGCCGATGAAGCTCGACAGCGACGACTTCGAACTCTTCGGCGTACCTCGGCAGTTCGAGCAGGACAGCGCTGTGCTTGATGCGCGCTGGCGCACATTGCTGAGCGAATCTCACCCCGATCGTTTCGTCAGTGAAGGCGCGCAGGCGCAGCGGCTGGCGATGCAATGGTCGGTGCGCATCAACGAAGCGCATCGGCGCCTGAAAGACCCGCTGGCACGAGCGGCCTACCTCTGCGAATTGCACGGTGCGCCGATCCATGCAGAAGACAACACCGCGATGCCAGGCAACTTCCTGATCCAGCAGATGGAGTGGCGCGAGTCGCTCGATGAAGCCTCGACACTGGCTGAAGTCGAAGCACTCGAGTCCGCGGTAGCCGCTCTTCGCATCAACGTGCTTGGCGAGCTGCGCCGGCTGATCGACGACCAACACGACCATGCTGTCGCCGCGCAGCAGGTCAGAGCCCTGATGTTCGTCGAGCGCTTTGCCAGCGACGTCGATCACCGACTGGAAGCGCTGGAACAATAACCCCATGGCCCTGCTTCAGATTTCCGAACCCGGCGGTGCGCCGGACCCGCACCAGCGTCGCATCGCCGTCGGCATCGACCTCGGCACCACGCATTCGCTGGTGGCATCCGTGCGCCACGGCGTGGCTGAATGTTTGCCTGATGCTGTCGGCCGCGTGATCCTGCCTTCGGCCGTGCGCTATCTGCCGAACGGCCGCCGCCAGATCGGCGCCGATGCGCTGGCCGAGGCGGCGATCGACCCGCACAACACGCTGGTGTCGGTCAAGCGATTCATGGGCCGAGGATTGGCCGACATCGCCGACCGTGCCAAGCTGCCCTATGACTTCGTCGATGCGCCGGGCATGGTTCAGATCCGCACGGTCGACGGCATCAAGTCGCCGGTCGAGGTGTCGGCCGAGATCCTTGCCACTCTGCGCCAGCGGGCCGAAGACACCTTCGACGACGAGCTCTTCGGCGCCGTTGTCACCGTGCCCGCGTACTTTGACGACGCGCAACGCCAAGCCACGAAAGACGCCGCGCAATTGGCTGGCCTGAACGTGCTGCGCTTGATCAACGAGCCGACCGCGGCAGCGATCGCCTACGGTCTGGAGAATGGCTCTGAAGGTCTGTATGCGGTCTACGACCTGGGCGGCGGCACCTTCGACATCTCGCTGCTGCGCTTGAGCGCCGGCGTGTTCGAGGTGGTGGCGACGGGTGGCGACTCAGCATTGGGCGGCGACGATTTCGACCATGCGCTGGCCGGCTGGGCGCTGGCGCAGGCCGCAATGTCGGCCACATCGGCACAGGACAAGCGCGCAGTGCTGGTGGCTGCGCGGGCGGCGAAGGAAAAGCTGTCGTCGGCCGACCATGTGACGCTGGCATGCCCGATTTCCGGCAGCAACGGCTCCGCAACCGAGCTCTCGGTGCGCGTCACCCGCGATCAGTTCGATGCAATCACGCATGACCTGGTCTCGCGCACCCTGACCGTGCTGCGCAAGGTGCTGCGCGACGCGAAGACCGACAAGGCCGCAGTTCAGGGTGTCGTGATGGTCGGTGGCTCAACCCGCATACCGGCAGTGCAGGCCGCCGTGGCCGATTTCTTCGGCAAGGCGCCGCTGAACAACCTGAACCCCGACGAGGTCGTGGCCCTGGGTGCTGCACTGCACGCCAACACGCTGGCAGGCAACGCTGGTGCCGAAGAGATGCTGCTGCTAGACGTGATCCCGCTGTCGCTCGGCCTCGAGACGATGGGTGGGCTGGTCGAGCGCATCATTCCGCGCAACAGCTCCATACCCACCGCGCGCGCACAGGACTTCACCACCTTCAAGGATGGCCAGACCGCACTTGCCATCCATGTGGTGCAGGGCGAGCGCGAACTGGTCAGCGACTGCCGATCACTCGCCCGTTTCGAGTTGCGCGGCATCCCGCCGATGGTGGCCGGCGCGGCGCGCATCCGCGTGAGCTTCACTGTTGATGCCGACGGCATGCTCAGCGTGGCTGCACGTGAGGAAGGCTCGGGCGTCGAGGCGTCGATCGCGGTCAAGCCCAGCTACGGCCTGGCCGATGAAGACATCGCCCGCATGCTCAGCGAGAGCTTCACGACTGCCGAGGTCGACATGAAAGAGCGTGCGCTGCGCGAGTCGCGCGTCGAGGCTGAGCGCATGACGCTGGCCACGCGCGCAGCAATGGCCGCAGACGGCGACCTGCTCGAGGCACAGGAAACCGCTGCGATCGAAGCCATGCTGGACAAATTGGAAGCTTCTCGCCAAGGCAGCGATCACCACGCGATCGACGCCGCCGTCGAGGCGCTGGCCCACAGCACCGAAGCCTTCGCCGCCGCACGGATGAACCGAGGCATCCGCAAGGCGCTGGCCGGGCGCCGCGTCACCGAGGTCTGAGCAGGAATCCACATGCCCGTCATCAAGATACTGCCGCACGCCGAATACTGTCCGCAAGGCACCGAGATCACCGCATCGCCCGGCACCTCGATCTGCGAAGCACTGCTGGAAAACGGCATAGAGATCGAACACGCCTGCGAGATGAGCTGCGCCTGCACCACCTGCCATGTGGTGGTGCGGCAAGGCTTCTCGTCGCTGGGCGAGATGGATGAAACCGAAGAAGACCTGCTCGACCGCGCATGGGGTCTGGAGCCCGATTCACGCCTGTCGTGTCAGGCCATCCTGTCGCAGCAGGACGTGACGATCGAGATCCCGAAGTACACGATCAATCACGCCAAGGAAATGCACTGAACGCGTGACTCAAGCCGCCTGCTTCTCCACATGCCCGTGCCGCGTGTAGAGGAAGTCCAGCACCTCCTTGCGGTAGTTCACATAGCGGGTGTCGGCGGCCAGTTCAACGCGGTTGCGGGGACGAGGCAGGTCCACGCTGACGATCTCACCGATGGTGGCGGCGGGGCCGTTGGTCATCATCACGATGCGGTCGGACAGCAGCACGGCTTCGTCGACGTCGTGCGTCACCATCACCACTGTGCTGTGGGTGCGCAGCACGATCTTCAGTAATTCGTCTTGCAGCTTGGCGCGGGTCAGGGCGTCGAGTGCGCCGAAGGGCTCGTCCATCAGCAGCACCTTGGGCTCCATCGCCAGTGCGCGGGCGATACCGACGCGCTGTTTCATGCCGCCGGAGATCTCATGTGGTCGCTTGGTCGCTGCATGCCCCATGTCGACCAGTTCCAGTGCCGCCTTGGTGCGCGCATTGAGCTGCGCTTTCGACTCGGTGGCGCCGAACACCCGCTCAACCCCCAGGTGCACGTTCTGGAAGCAGGTCAGCCACGGCAGCAGTGAGTGGTTCTGGAACACCACTGCGCGCTCGGGGCTGGGCGCGGCGATTTCACGGTTGTCGCAGAACAGCGCACCAGAAGTTGGCAGCGTCAAGCCGGCGATCAGGTTGAGCAGCGTCGATTTGCCGCATCCCGAATGGCCGATCAGCGTGACGAACTCGCCCTTGGCCACGCTCAGGTTGATGTCCCGCAGCGCGTGAAAGCTGCCCTTCTTGGTGTGGAACGTCATTTCGGCGTTTTCCACGAGGATGAAGTTGTTCATGCTCAGTGCTCCTTGAAGTGGCTCAGACGTCGTCGTAGCTGAAGCGCTTGGCGATGGCTACCAGCGCGGTTTCGAGCACCAGACCCACCACGCCGATCACGAAGATCGCGATGATGATGTGCTTCACGTTGAGGTTGTTCCACTCGTCCCAGACCCAGAAGCCGATGCCCACGCCGCCCGTCAGCATCTCGGCCGCCACGATGACGAGCCACGCCGTGCCCACCGACAGACGCACACCGGTCAGCATGTATGGCAGCACCGCGGGGAACAGGATCTTCTTGATGATCGTCCACTCCGACAGGTTCAGCACCCGCGCCACGTTCAGGTAATCCACCGGGACACGTTGCACACCTACCGCGGTGTTGATGATCATCGGCCAGATGCTGCAGATGAAGATGGTCCAGATGGCGGCGGGATTGGCAGCCTTGAACACCAGCAGGCCGATCGGCAGCCAAGCCAGCGGCGACACAGGGCGCAGCAGGCTGATCAGCGGCGACACCATGTCGTTGAGCACCTTGAAGCGGCCGATCATGAAACCCACCGGGATGCCCACCGCGGCTGCCAAGCCGAAGCCCACCGCCACGCGCTCCAGCGAGAACAGGATGTTCCAGCCGATGCCCTGATCGTTCGGCCCCTTGCTGTAGAACGGGTCGGCGAACAGCACCGCCGCCGCCTTGAAGGTTTCTAGCGGCGACGGGAAAGTCGTGCTGTTGATGGTGGCGAGCGCCCACAGCGCCACCAGCATCCCCAGGCCGACCAACGGGAACAGCGCCTTCAACAGCATTCCGCCCCAGTCGAACGGCGGGCGCTTGACCGCGGCGGAAGGCGGCACCAGCGGGCCCTCGCTGCCGACCACAGGAGGCTTTTCGAGTGCCAGTTTTTGTGCTCGCAACTCGGCCGAGGCAGCAAGGGGGGTGTGGAACACGGCACTGACCATGGTGGGCTCCTGATTGTGTGGAGTGAGGCAGGCGCGCTCAGGCCTTGATGGTGAAGCTGTCGGCGTACTTCTTCGGATCCTTGCCGTCCCAGACCACGCCATCGATCAGCTTGCTGGTGCGAAGCGCATCCTTCGGCACATTGATCTTCAGCGCGCCGGCCGCCTGCTTGTAGAGATCGATCTGGTTGATCTGCTGGGCCACGGCGAGGTAGTCCGGGTGCTCTTTGATCAGGCCCCAGCGCTTGTGCTGCGTCAGGAACCACATGCCGTCCGACAGGTACGGGAAATTCACCGCGCCGTCGTTGAAGAACTTCATGTGGTTCGGGTCGTCCCAGGTCTTGCCCAGACCGTTCTGATAGCGACCCAGGATGCGCTGGTTGATCGCATCGACGCCGGTATTGACGTAGGACTTGTCGGCGATCGTCTCGGCCATCTTGACCTTGTTCTGCAGGCCCGCATCAATCCAGCGGCTCGCTTCGAGCACAGCCATCATCACGGCGCGCGCGGTGTTGGGGTACTTCTTGACGAACTCGCTCGTGGTGCCCAGCACCTTTTCCGGGTGGTCTTTCCAGATGTCCTGCGTGGTGACCGCGGTGATGCCGATGCCGTCGATGATCGCGCGATGGCCCCAAGGTTCGCCGACGCAGTAGCCGTCCATATTGCCCACCCGCATGTTGGCCACCATCTGCGGCGGCGGCACGGTGATGACCTTGGCTTCCTTCAACGGGTTGATGCCGGCCGAGGACAGCCAGTAGTAGAGCCACATCGCGTGGGTGCCAGTCGGGAAGGTTTGCGCGAAGGTGTACTCGCGCTTGTCGGTCTTCATCAGCTTGGCGAGGCTCGTCGCGTCGACCGCGCCCTTTTCAGCCAGCGCCTTCGACAGCGTGATGGCCTGGCCGTTGTGGTTCAGCGTCATCAGCACGGCCATGTCTTTCTTGGGGCCGCTCAAGCCGAGGTGTACGCCGTAGATCAGTCCGTACAGCACATGCGCCATGTCGAGCTCGCCGTTGACCAGCTTGTCGCGCACGCCAGCCCAGGAGGCTTCTTTCGACGGGATGATCTTGACGCCGTACTTCTTGTCGAAGCCAAGCACCGAGGCCATCACCACCGATGCGCAATCGGTCAGCGGGATGAAGCCAATGCGCACCTCCTCCTTCTCGGGCTTGTCCGAGCCCTGCGCGTAGACCGCGCTTTGCAGTCCGGGGACGAGGCCGGCTGCGCTGGTGGCAGCCGCCGCTTTGATCAGGGTTCGGCGGCTCATGTCGGTCTTTCGAGTGAGGGGGAGGTTCATGGTGTCCTTCGATTGACGGGGCGATGGAAGCGGTGGATATCAAACGCACAAACAAAAACGGCGCCCACGCTGTCGGTCTCTAAAGACCTGGAACAGTGAGGGACGCCGTCGTCCGTTTCGCGGCTTACCCCGGAGGGTCACGCGAGAAGATCATTCGCAGGTCGCCTTTGACCTGCTGTGCGTCAGTTCAGCAAACGCTGTGCCAACGAAGCCAGAGAGTTGGCGGCACAACAGATCGTGGTGGCGCACCAAGAAAAGGCGATTTGGTCATCGGCGCCCGTGTGTTTCGCCAAAGGCGCGGTCTCTGCACTGTTTTGGGCCGGCTCGACCCGCATGGCTTCAGCCCAGCAAGTCGGCCACGTCGACGATGCGCTGAGCGACTTCGACCAGCTTCAGCCCCTTGTCCATCGCGGCCTTGCGCAGCAGCGCGTAAGCCTCGCCTTCGGGCAGGCCCTGGCGCTTCATCAGGATGCCTTTGGCGCGATCGATGGTCTTGCGGTCTGACAACTGGGTACGCGCATCGGCCAGCTCACGGCGCAGCGATTCCTCGTGCTCGAAGCGGGCGAGGGCGATTTCAAGCACTGGCTTGACGCGGTCGGCCGACAGGCCGGACACGACATACGCCGTCACGCCGGAGGCGATGGCTGCACCCACATGGCTGGTGTCGTCATCATTGGTGAACAGCACGATCGGCCGCCGCGCGTCCCGGGTCGCGACGACCACATGTTCGAGGGTGTCGCGCGCGCCGCTTTCGGCATCGACGATCACCATGTCAGGCGCGATCTGCGCCAGGCGATCGGGGAGAAACACATCGGCTGGCAGTACCGCCACGATGTTGTAGCCGTTTTCCAGCAGGCCGATGCGCAGGCTGCGCGAGCGCTCAGTTAGCAACTCGTCATGGTCGTCGGCAGGCCCCTCGGCCATGAGTGTGTCGGGCGCGATGATGACGATGCGCAGGGCGGGTTTCATGTCTCTCATGATCGCAAATTCCACGCCACTGAAGCTGCGCATGGCAGTCGCCATCAACGCGCCGCCTACACTCGGAGCATGATTTTCCTGGGCATCGAATCGTCGTGCGACGAAACCGGCGTGGCCCTGATCGAAGCCGGTGCCGAAGGCATGCCTAGGCTGCGCGGGCAAGCGCTGTACAGCCAGATCGACATGCACCGCGCCTACGGCGGCGTGGTGCCGGAACTGGCCTCGCGTGACCACATCCGCCGCGTGCTGCCGTTGACCCGCGAAGTGATGCGCGAGGCACGAGCCGAGTTGCATGACATCGACATGATTGCCTACACCCGAGGTCCTGGGCTGGCGGGTGCATTGCTGGTGGGCGCGGGCGTGGCCTGCGCGCTGGGGGCGTCGCTTGGGCGTCCTGTGCTTGGCGTGCACCACCTTGAAGGACATCTGCTGTCGCCCTTCCTCAGCGCTCAGCCGCCCGCGTTCCCATTCGTCGCCCTGCTGGTCTCTGGCGGGCACACGCAGCTGATGCGGGTCGACGAAGTCGGTGCCTACACCCTGCTCGGTGAGACCATCGACGACGCGGCGGGCGAGGCCTTCGACAAATCGGCCAAGTTGCTGGGGCTGGGCTATCCCGGCGGCCCAGCGCTGGCGGAGCTCGCTGCGCGCGGCGACCCGACCCGCTTTGACCTGCCACGGCCCATGCTGCGCAGCGGTGACCTGAGCTTTTCGTTTGCAGGCCTGAAAACGGCGGTCATGGTGACGCTGCGCAAACTGGGGCCGTCGCCAGGCGCGAAGGACCACGCCGATCTGGCCGCCAGCACGCAGGCGGCGATCGTCGACGTACTGGTGCGCAAGTCGCTGAGCGCTTTGGAGTCGACCGGATTGGATCGTCTGGTGGTGGCCGGTGGCGTTGGCGCCAACACACTGCTGCGCACGCAACTGGGCGAGCAGGCCGCGCGCCGCCGTTTCAAGCTGCACTACCCGGAATTGGCGCTGTGTACCGACAACGGCGCGATGATCGCGCTGGCTGCGGCCATGCGCTGGCAACGCGACGCTGCCGACGCCCGCATCGACCACGACTTCAACGTCCGTCCACGCTGGCCGCTCGGGACAGCCTGAGCGAGCTATACTCGACTGGCTGCGGGCAGGGGTGCCCACAGATTTCGCACGGCGCAGGAAGTTCCACCTGCGACCGCAAGTCCACACATGAAGCCCGCATCCACTGTGCTCTGTCGGCTTCATCAGAAGGAAACATCATGACCGCTACCGTTGCCCAAAAGGCAGAAATCGTCAAGGCCAATGCGCGAAGCGCCAACGACACCGGGTCTCCTGAAGTTCAGGTGGCCCTGCTGACCGCACGCATCAACGAATTGACGCCGCACTTCAAGACGCACCTGAAAGACCACCACGGACGCCGTGGTTTGCTGAAGATGGTCAACACGCGCAAAAGCCTGTTGGCTTACCTGAAAGACCGTGACGCCGATCGCTACACCGCACTGATCCAGAAGCTGGGTCTGCGCAAGTAATCTGCGGAACGAAGCAAAGAGCCTGTCTGGGTCCCCAGCACAGGCTCTTCTCGTTTTGAGCCAGGCATCCAACGATGACGATGTGTCATTCCACAGGCGTTTGTCAGTGAACGTCACTGGAATGGCATCGCGCCAGGATGCTGCAGCTCTGGGTTCGAAGGCGCCACCCGCAAGGCGCTGATCTCAACCGGAGACACATATGAGCATGTTCAACAAAGTCACCAAGACCTTCCAATGGGGTCAACACACCGTCGTGCTGGAAACCGGTGAAATCGCCCGCCAGTCGGGCGGCGCCGTGCTGGTCAACATCGACGACACCGTGGTTCTGGCCACCGTGGTCGGCGCGAAGAACCCGAAGCCGGGCCAGGACTTCTTCCCTCTGACCGTTGACTACATTGAAAAGACCTATGCCGCGGGCAAGATTCCTGGCAGCTTCTTCAAGCGCGAAGGCCGTCCCAGCGAATTGGAAACGCTGACCTCGCGGCTGATCGACCGCCCGCTGCGTCCGCTGTTCCCCGAAGGTTTCTACAACGAGGTGCAGGTCGTCGTTCATGTGATGTCGCTGAACCCCGAGGTCTCGGCCGATATCGCTGCGTTGATCGGGTCCAGCGCCGCGCTGGCCATCTCCGGCATTCCCTTTGATGGCCCTATCGGCGCTGCGCGCGTTGGCTACATCAACGGCGAATACGTGCTGAACCCCGGCAAGACGCAACTTCTCGACTCGGCCATGGACCTGGTCGTCGCCGGCACGCAAGCCGCGGTGCTGATGGTCGAGTCGGAAGCCAAGCAATTGAGCGAAGAGATCATGCTCGGTGGCGTGGTGTTCGGCCACGAACAAAGCAAGATCGCGATCGCCGCCATCAACGACCTGGTCCGCGACGCTGGCAAGCCGGCCTGGGACTGGACGCCGCCTGCGAAGGACGAGCCGTTCATCGCCAAGGTCGTCGCTTTGGCCGAAGCGCCGCTGCGCGCTGCCTACCAGATCCGCTCCAAGCAAGCGCGTACCCAGGCCACGCGCGAAGTCACAGCGAGCACGCTGGCCGCGCTGGCAGCTGATGGGGTCGTCGTCGACAAGGTGAAGGTCGAGAACGTGCTGTTCGATATCGAAGCCAAGATCGTCCGCAGCCAGATCCTGTCAGGTGAGCCACGCATCGACGGCCGCGATACGCGCACCGTTCGCGCCATCGAAATCCGCAATAGCGTGCTGCCGCGCGTGCACGGCTCCTCGCTGTTCACCCGCGGTGAAACGCAGGCGCTGGTCGCTGCCACGCTCGGTACCGACCGCGACTCGCAGAAGATCGATGCGCTGGCGGGTGAGTTCAGCGAGCACTTCATGCTGCACTACAACATGCCGCCCTTCGCCACCGGCGAAACCGGCCGTGTCGGCACGCCAAAGCGCCGCGAGATTGGTCACGGCCGTCTGGCCAAGCGCGCGCTGGTTGCGGTGCTGCCGGACCGCGCTGACTTCCCGTATTCGATGCGTGTGGTGTCAGAAATCACCGAGTCGAACGGTTCGTCTTCTATGGCATCGGTATGCGGCGGCTGCCTGGCGCTGATGGACGCGGGCGTGCCGCTGACGGCGCACGTGGCGGGTATCGCGATGGGTCTGATCAAGGACGGCAACCGTTTTGCGGTGTTGACCGACATCCTTGGCGACGAAGATCATCTCGGCGACATGGACTTCAAGGTGGCCGGCACGACCGCTGGCGTCACCGCGCTGCAGATGGACATCAAGATCCAGGGCATCACCAAGGAGATCATGCAGGTCGCTCTGGCTCAAGCCAAGGAAGCGCGTCTGCACATCCTGGGCAAGATGGTCGAGGCGATGGGCTCGGCCAACACCGAGGTGTCGCAGTTCGCGCCGCGGCTTTACACGATGAAGATCAACCCCGAAAAGATCCGCGACGTGATCGGCAAGGGTGGCGCCACCATCCGCGCGCTGACCGAAGAAACCGGCACCACGATCGACATTGGTGAAGATGGCACGATCACGATCGCCTCGACCGATGCCGAAAAGGCCGCTCAAGCCAAGAAGCGCATCGAGGAAATCACCGCCGAAGTCGAAATCGGCAAGGTCTACGAAGGCCCGATCGTCAAGATTCTGGACTTCGGCGCCCTGGTCAACCTGCTCCCGGGCAAGGACGGCCTGCTGCACATCAGCCAGATCGCCCACCAGCGCGTCGAGAAGGTCACCGACTTCCTGAAGGAGGGCCAGATCGTCAAGGTCAAGGTACTCGAGACCGACGAGAAGGGCCGCGTCAAGCTGTCGATGAAGGCGCTTATCGAGCGTGATCAGCAGCCCGCGCCGGTGGCCAACGCTCAGGAATGAGATCAACGCACTGAGTCATGTCCGCTGGGTACTGGGTGCTCAATGGCCCGGTTTCCAGGCGGCGACCGTCACCTCATCACGATGAGAGTCATTGAAATCAGCGCCTTCGGGCCGCCGGAGGTATTGCGTCCCAGCGAGCGCACAACCCCGGTGGCCGGTGTGGGCGAAGCCTTGATTGCCGTGTCGGCTTCGGGGATCAACCGACCCGATGTGCTGCAGCGCAAGGGTATGTACCTGCCGCCTGCCGGCGCGTCTGATCTGCCCGGCCTGGAAGTGGCCGGGGTGATCATCTCTGGCGACGGCGACGCGCTGCGCGATGCCGGCCTGAAAGTTGGCGATCGGGTCTGCGCGCTGGTCTCAGGCGGCGGCTATGCTGACCATTGTGTGGCGCCGGTCGGCCAATGTCTGCCCGTGCCCGGTGGCCTGACCGACATCGAGGCTGCCAGCCTGCCCGAAACCTGCTTCACCGTGTGGTCCAACGTCTTCGGTCGAGCCGGCTTGAAAGCGGGCGAAACCCTGCTGATTCAGGGCGGCAGCAGCGGCATTGGCGTGACCGCGATCCAACTGGCCCGTGCGGCTGGTGCCACTGTGCTGGTCACGGTAGGGACGGACGAGAAAGCGGCCGCCTGCCTGGCGCTGGGTGCCCAGCACGCGATCAACTACCGCAGCGAGGATTTTGCTGAGGCGGTGATGCGATTGACCGCTGGTCGTGGCGTCGATGTGATTCTTGACATGGTTGCTGGCGACTATGTGGCCCGTGAGGTGAGCTGTCTGGCTGAAGATGGTCGCCTGGCAATCATTGCAGTGCAGGGCGGCCGTCAGGCGACGTTCAATGCGGCTGCGCTGCTGACACGCCGGCTGACAATCACCGGGTCGACCTTGCGTGCTCGCTCGATAGCGTTCAAGTCGGCCATCGCATGTGAATTGCGCGCCACCGCGTGGCGCTGGATCGAAAGCAAGGTGGTGAGGCCGGTGGTGTTCAAGGTATTCCCGGCGGCACAAGCAGCCCAGGCGCATGCGCTGATGGAATCGAATCAACATGTCGGAAAGCTGGTGCTCTCATGGTGAGTCACACGAGCGCGCCAGTGACCAGCGGGCGGCTGCCATTGGTTGTCGGCAACTGGAAGATGAACGGCACGCGGGTCACCAATGTCGAGCTCCTCGCGGCGCTCCGCGCGGCCGGCCCGTTCGATGCCGAGGTCAGTGTGTGCTGCCCGTTCCCTTACCTGGCGGATGTTGCGCTCTCGCTTCAGGGCAGCGGCATCGGCTGGGGCGCTCAGGACTGTTCGCGGCATGAGTCCGGCGCATACACAGGCGACGTGGCCGCGGCGATGCTCGCTGAGTTTGGCTGCCGTCATGTCATCGTCGGACACTCGGAGCGCCGCCTCCATCATGCTGAATCGGACTCCCTTGTGGCCGACAAGGCACGTTTGGCGCTGGCGCATGGACTGACTCCGATCGTCTGCGTCGGCGAGACGCGGGCCGAGCGTGATGGCGGCTCAACCGAGGGGGTGGTCAAGCGCCAGTTGTCGGCCGTGATTCATACACTGGGCCACTGCGTTTCTCAGATCATCGTGGCGTACGAGCCGATCTGGGCCATTGGTACCGGTTTGACCGCCACGCCTCAGGAAGCACAAGCGGTGCATTCGGTACTGCGCGGGCAATTGGCGGCTGCCAGCACGCGAGCTTCCGAGATGCGTCTTCTGTATGGCGGCAGCGTCAACGCAGGCAATGCGCAGGAGTTGTTTGCGCAGCCCGACATTGATGGTGCCTTGGTGGGCGCGGCGTCCCTCAAGGCGGCTGATTTCTCTGCCATTTGTCGCGCGGCGTCCCACGTCGCGCTGGGTTTTACTGGAAAGTCGAGAACATGAACTTGCTGTTGAATGCGGTGGTGGTAATCCAGATCCTGGCGGCGCTGGTGATGATCGGCCTGGTGCTCGTGCAGCACGGCAAGGGTGCCGACATGGGAGCGTCGTTCGGTAGCGGCGCCTCGGGCAGTCTGTTCGGTGCGACCGGCAGCGCCAATTTCCTTTCGCGATCAACGGCGGTCTGTGCGGCGATCTTCTTTGCCTGCACGTTGCTGCTGGCGTTTCTGTCGAACGATCGTGCGCGGGGACCTGCCGGAAGTGTGCTGGATCGCCCTGCGATCACGACGCCGGCGTCGGCACCTTCCGCGGGTGCTGCCACACAGATTCCGGGGTCTGGCGGTGCCGATGCGGCGCCATCGTTGGCCGCGCCCGCGTTACCGGCTTCCGGTGCGGGTGCCATCCCGACCAAGTAAGCGGAAGCTCACTGAGTGAGCCTCAGCGTTTCAGGGCTTCTGCGCAACGAATCAGCCATGGTTTGAGGGTAAACTTTGAGGCTGTAATGAGACTCGCGTCCTCACGCAAATGTTGAGTCTCATCACAGTGGTGGCGAGCCGACGTGGTGAAATTGGTAGACACGCTATCTTGAGGGGGTAGTGGCGAAAGCTGTGCGAGTTCGAGTCTCGCCGTCGGCACCAGAAATTCGAGTGGATTTAACCACGTGCTTCAGCGATCAAGAGGGTATTCAAGGGCGTCATGGACCTGCAGCCATATTTGCCGGTGATCCTGTTCATACTGGTCGGTGTATTGGTCGGCGTGTTGCCGCAGGTTCTGGGTTTCGTGCTCGGCCCTCATCGCCCGGACTCGGCGAAGAACTCACCCTACGAATGCGGCTTTGAAGCCTTCGAAGACGCGCGGATGAAGTTCGACGTGCGCTACTACCTCGTGGCGATCCTGTTCATCCTGTTCGACTTGGAAATTGCCTTTCTCTTCCCGTGGGCGGTCTCGTTGCGCGAGATCGGCATGGCGGGCTTCTGGTCGATGATGTTGTTCCTTGGCATCCTGGTCGTGGGCTTTGTCTACGAGTGGAAAAAAGGGGCGCTGGATTGGGAATGAACCATGGGCATTGAAGGCGTCCTGAAAGAAGGCTTTGTCACGACCAGTCTGGACACCGTCATCAACTGGTCAAAGACTGGCTCGCTCTGGCCGATGACCTTTGGCCTCGCCTGCTGCGCAGTCGAAATGATGCATGCGGGTGCTGCACGCTACGACATCGACCGTTTTGGCATGCTTTTCCGGCCCAGCCCGCGGCAGAGCGATCTGATGATCGTCGCAGGCACGCTGTGCAACAAGATGGCACCGGCGCTGCGCAAGGTTTACGACCAGATGGCTGAGCCGCGCTGGGTGCTCAGCATGGGCTCCTGCGCCAACGGCGGCGGCTATTACCACTACAGCTATTCGGTGGTGCGTGGCTGTGACCGCATCGTGCCCGTCGATGTCTATGTGCCAGGATGCCCGCCCACGGCCGAAGCGCTTCTGTATGGGATCCTGCAACTGCAATCCAAGATCCGCCGTGAAAACACCATCGCCCGCTGATCGACGCCTTCTGAATCGCGCCCCATGACCCATCTCGAAGCGCTCCAGCAGGCCCTTGAGGTCGCACTGGGCTCGCGGTTGAACACGCTGGCTACCGAACGTGGCGAGATCACGATCACGGTGTCTGCCGCTGATTACCGCGAGGTGGCACTGACACTTCGCGACGACCCGGCTTTGCGTTTCGAGCAACTGATTGACCTGTGCGGGGTCGATTACTCTGAATACCGTGATGAACCGTGGGGTGGACTGCGCTTTTGCGTCGTTTCGCACCTGCTGTCGGTCAGCTTGAACTGGCGTTTGCGTCTGAAGGTGTTCTGCATCGACGACGACGTGCCGTCTTTAGCCTCCCTGAGTGAGGTCTGGAGCTCAGCCAACTGGTTCGAGCGCGAAGCCTTCGACCTGTACGGCATCATCTTCGACGGTCACCTCGACCTGCGTCGCATCCTGACGGATTACGGCTTTATCGGTCACCCGTTTCGCAAGGATTTCCCGACCTCCGGCAACGTGGAGATGCGTTACGACCCCGAGAAGAAGCGCGTGATCTATCAGCCGGTCACGATCGAACCGCGCGAAATCACGCCACGGATCATCCGCGAAGACAACTACGGCGGTCTCCACTGACATGGCCGACATCAAGAACTACACGCTGAACTTCGGCCCGCAGCATCCGGCGGCGCACGGCGTACTGCGCTTGGTACTCGAGCTCGACGGCGAGGTCATCCAGCGTGCCGACCCGCATATCGGCCTGCTGCACCGCGCAACTGAAAAGCTCGCCGAAAGCAAGACCTACATCCAGTCGTTGCCCTACATGGATCGTCTCGACTATGTGTCGATGATGTGCAACGAGCATGCCTACTGCCTCGCCATCGAGCGGTTGCTTGGTGTCGATGTGCCTGTGCGCGCCCAGTACATCCGCGTGATGTTCAGTGAGATCACGCGGCTGCTCAACCACCTCATGTGGCTTGGTGCGCACGGTCTCGATTGCGGAGCGATGAACATCTTCATCTACTGCTTCCGCGAGCGCGAGGATCTGTTCGACATGTATGAAGCAGCCTCTGGTGCGCGCATGCATGCAGCGTATTTCCGCCCGGGCGGCGTGTATCGCGACCTGCCGGACACCATGCCGCAGTACAAGGCGTCGAAAGTCCGCAACGCGAAGGTGATGTCTGCACTGAATGACAACCGCCAAGGCACGCTGCTCGACTTCATCGATGACTTCACGAAGCGCTTTCCGAAGTGTGTCGACGACTATGAAACGTTGTTGACCGACAACCGCATCTGGAAGCAACGTACCGTGGGAATTGGGGTGGTGCCGCCGGAACGCGCGCTGAATCTCGGCTTCACCGGGCCGATGCTGCGCGGCTCCGGAGTCGAGTGGGATCTGCGCAAGAAGCAGCCCTATGATGTCTACGAGCATCTCGATTTCGACATTCCCGTCGGCGTCAATGGCGACACCTATGACCGCTATCTGGTTCGCGTCGAGGAAATGCGGCAGTCGAACCGGATCATCCAGCAGTGTGTGGCCTGGCTGCGCGCGAACCCCGGTCCGGTGATCACGTCGAACCACAAGGTGGCACCACCTTCTCGCGTCGACATGAAGTCGAGCATGGAAGAGCTGATCCACCACTTCAAGTTGTTCACCGAAGGGTTCCACGTTCCTGTGGGTGAAGCCTATGCGGCGGTGGAACATCCGAAGGGCGAGTTCGGCATCTACATCGTCAGCGACGGCGCAAACAAGCCGTACCGCCTGAAGATCCGTGCGCCTGGATTTGCGCACCTGGCCGCGCTCGACGAAATGGCACGCGGCCACATGATCGCGGACGCGGTCGCGGTCATCGGCACGATGGACATCGTTTTCGGAGAGATCGACCGGTGAGTGAATCCGCGCAACCGTCAGCTGTGTTTTCCTCCGCTACGCTGGAGCGATTCGCGTTCGAGGTGGCCAAGTACCCCGCCGACCAGAAACCGTCTGCGGTGATCGCCTGCCTGTCGATCGTGCAGCAGGAGCAGGGCTACGTTTCCGCTGAAACGGAGAAAGGCGTCGCCGACTACCTCGGCATGCCGCCGATCGCAGTGCACGAGGTCACCACCTTCTACAACATGTACAACCAGCGTCCGGTGGGCCGCTTCAAGATCAACGTCTGCACCAACCTGCCGTGCCAACTTCGCGATGGACAACGGGCGCTGGAGCATCTGTGCCGCAAGCTGGGCATCGAACAGGGCGGAACCACTGCCGACGGCCTGATCACTCTCCAGCAAAGCGAATGCCTGGGTGCCTGCGCCGACGCGCCGGTGCTGTTGGTCAACGATCGCACCATGTGCAGTTTCATGAGCCACGAGCGGCTGGATGCGCTGGTGGATGTTCTCCATTCGCAACCCGACGAGTCCCGATGAGCTGTTCAGGCGCCTGCCATGCTTGATCTTTCCCAATTCCATGCGAACGGTGAAGCCACCTGCTTTCACGGACGTCACATCGGCGCGCAGATCTACGCCGACTTGAATGGCCGGAACTGGCATCTGGCCGATTACGTCGCGCGCGGTGGTTATCAGGCGCTGCGCAAGATCCTTGGGCAGGACGGCGGCACGGGCATGACGCCCGAAGAGGTGATCGCCGAGGTGAAGGCCTCCGGCCTGCGCGGTCGCGGCGGCGCGGGCTTTCCGACAGGACTGAAGTGGAGCTTCATGCCACGCATGTTCCCGGGCCCGAAATACCTGGTTTGCAATTCGGACGAAGGCGAACCCGGCACCTGCAAGGACCGCGACATCCTGATGTTCAATCCGCACATCGTCATCGAAGGCATGGCAATCGCCGCCTATGCGATGGGTATTGGCGTGGGCTACAACTACATTCACGGCGAGATCTTCGACGCCTACGAGCGCTTTGAAGCGGCGCTGGCCGAAGCCCGTGAGGCGGGCTACCTCGGAAACAACATCCTCGGCTCGAACTTCAGCTTCCAATTGCACGCCTCACATGGCTTTGGCGCCTACATCTGCGGCGAGGAGACCGCGCTGCTGGAATCACTGGAAGGCAAGAAGGGCCAGCCGCGATTCAAGCCGCCGTTTCCTGCCAGCTTTGGCCTGTACGGCAAGCCGACAACGATCAACAACACCGAGACCTTTGCGGCGGCGCCCTGGATCATCCGCAACGGTGGCCAGTCGTATCTCGAAGTCGGAAAGCCGAACAACGGCGGCACCAAGATCTATTCGGTGTCAGGCGACGTGAATCTGCCGGGCAACTTCGAAGTGCCAATGGGCACGCCATTCCCGGTGTTGCTGGAGCTCGCTGGCGGCGTGCGGACCGGACGCAAGCTGAAGGCGGTCATCCCCGGCGGATCGTCGGCGCCAGTGCTGCCCGCCGACATCATGATGAACTGCACGATGGACTACGACTCGATCGCCAAGGCGGGTTCGATGCTCGGGTCGGGCGCGGTGATCGTGTTGGACGACACCCGCTGCATGGTCAAGAGCCTGATGCGCCTGAGTTATTTCTACACCCACGAAAGCTGTGGCCAGTGCACGCCGTGCCGAGAGGGTACGGGTTGGCTCCATCGTCTGGTCCACCGAATCGAGAATGGACAGGGCAAGATGGAAGACATCGACCTGCTGAACTCGGTGGCAGACAACATACAGGGCCGCACCATCTGCGCACTCGGCGAAGCTGCTGCCATGCCCGTGCGAGCGATGATCAAGCACTTCCGCCATGAATTCATCCATCACGTCGAGCACAAGACCTGCCTTGTGCCGGCCTACGTCTGAGTTGACGTCAAGCACCGTGCGCCATGATTGAAATCCAGCTTGATGGTCGGAAGGTCGAAGTTGTCGAGGGCAGCATGGTCATGCATGCCGCAGACAAGCTCGGCACTTACATCCCGCATTTCTGCTATCACAAGAAGCTGAGCATTGCCGCCAACTGCCGCATGTGCCTGGTCGACGTCGAGAAAGCGCCGAAGCCGATGCCGGCCTGCGCGACGCCGGTGACGCAGGGCATGATCGTGCGCACCAAGAGCGCCAAGGCAGTGCAGGCGCAGCAGGCGGTGATGGAGTTCCTGCTGATCAACCACCCGCTGGACTGCCCCATCTGCGACCAGGGCGGTGAATGCCAATTGCAGGATCTGGCCGTGGGTTATGGCGGTTCGGCTTCTCGCTACCAAGAAGAAAAGCGCGTCGTCTTCCACAAGGATGTCGGCCCGCTGATCTCGATGCAAGAGATGAGCCGCTGCATCCATTGCACCCGCTGCGTGCGTTTCGGCCAGGAAGTGGCCGGTGTGATGGAACTGGGCATGATCCATCGCGGCGAGCACTCCGAGATCACCACCGTCGTCGGCGACACCATCGATTCCGAGCTGTCGGGCAACATGATCGATGTGTGCCCGGTCGGCGCGCTGACCAGCAAGCCTTTCCGCTACAGCGCCCGCACCTGGGAGTTGTCGCGCCGCAAATCGGTGTCACCCCACGACAGCACCGGCGCCAACCTGATCGTGCAGGTCAAGTCGGGCAAGGTGATGCGTGTCGTGCCGCTGGAAAACGAAGACGTCAATGAATGCTGGATCGCCGACCGCGATCGCTTTTCATACGAGGCCGTCAACAGCGAACTGCGGCTGACGACGCCCATGATCAAGCAGGGTGGCGACTGGAAGTCAGTCGACTGGACCACCGCGCTGAGTTACGTGGCCAACGGCCTGACCCAGATCAAGGCCGATCACGGCGCGGCCAGCATTGGCGCGCTCGGCTCGACGCACAGCACCGTCGAGGAGCTGCACCTGCTCGCCAAGCTGGTACGCGGGCTGGGCAGCGACAACATCGATCATCGCCTGCGCCATTCGGACTTTTCGTTGAGCGGGAACGGTGTGCGCTGGCTCGGCACCTCGATCGCTTCGCTGTCCACCCTGCAGCGTGTCCTGGTCGTCGGCTCATTCCTGCGCAAGGACCACCCGCTGCTCGCGCAGCGCCTGCGGCAGGCGGCTCGCCGCGGCGCACGCATTCACAGCCTGCAGGCGGTGCACGACGACTGGCTGATGCCAGTGACCACCGCGATGACCGCAGCGCCGAGCGGCTGGGTGGCCGCATTGGCTGAGATCGCTTCGGCGATCGCACTGACGAAGCAAGTTGCGCCTCCTGTCGCGCTGGCAGCGGGTGTCGAGCCGTCGCCGCAGGCGCAGGCCATTGCGGCCTCGATGCTGACCGGTGAGCGCAAGGCCATCCTGCTCGGCAATGCGGCCGTTCAGCATCCGGCGGCTTCCAGCCTGATGGCAGTGGCGCAATGGATCGGCGAACACACGGGCGCTTCGGTCGGTGATCTGACGGCGGACGCGAACACCGTCGGCGCGCAGCTCGTCGGTGCCCAGCCAGTCAGCGGTGGGTTGAATGCTGCCCAGATGCTCGGCGGTGCGCTGAAGGCCTGCCTGCTGCTCAACGTCGAACCTGACCGCGACGCCGCCAACCCGGCTGCTGCGGTGGCCGCGCTGCAAGGTGCCGAAATGGTTGTTGCGCTGACGTCGTTCCGCGATGCGGCCCTCGATTGCGCCGACGTGCTGTTGCCGATCGCGCCGTTCACCGAAACCTCCGGTACCTTCGTCAATGCCGAGGGTCGTGCGCAAAGTTTCCATGGCGTTGTCAAACCGCTAGGCGAGACCCGACCTGCCTGGAAAGTCCTGCGCGTTCTCGGCAACCTGCTGAACGTACCGGGCTTCGATTTCGAAACCTCCGAAGCGGTTCGTGCCGAGGCATTGGGTGATCTGGCCAGCATCCCGACGCGCCTGAACAATCAGGTTGATGCGCCCATCGCTGCGGGCGCCACGGCTTTGGGTCTGGAGCGCATCTCCGATGTGCCGATCTACGAAACCGATCCTCTGGTGCGTCGTGCCGCGTCCTTGCAATTGACTGCTGATGCGCGGACGCCTTCGGTGGGCATCCCCGCGCCGGTGTGGGCGCAACTTGGCCTTCGTGACGGTGACGTGGTGCGGGTTTCTCAGGGCCTCGCCGCTGCCGATCTGCCGGCGCGACTGGACACCACGTTGGCGGCCAACACGGTCCGCGTGCCATCCGGCACGGCACAGACCCGTACGCTCGGCGCGATGTTCGGCGCCATTACCCTGACCCCTGTCCTCAGGGGCTGAGCCGCACCATGTTCGACACCGTCCACACTGTCGGTACGTCCCTGCTGGGGGGCGCCTGGCCGGTTGCCTGGTCCTTGATCAAGATCATCGCGCTGGTGATTCCATTGATGCTCTGCGTCGCCTACCTGACCTTGTGGGAGCGCACAGCGATTGCCTTCACTCAGGTGCGCCGCGGCCCGAACCGCGTCGGCCCGCTCGGACTGCTGCAGCCGATTGCCGATGCGCTGAAGCTGATTTTCAAGGAGATCATCGTTCCAGCGGCAGCCAACAAGGGGCTGTTCTTCCTCGGACCGGTGATGACCATCATGCCGGCGCTGGCAGCTTGGGCCGTCATGCCTTTCGGACCGGATGCCGCCTTGGCAAATATCAATGCCGGCTTGCTGTTCCTGATGGCCGTCACCTCGCTGGAGGTTTACGGCGTGATCATTGCCGGGTGGGCGTCGAACTCGAAGTACGCCTTCCTCGGCGCGCTGCGCGCGTCGGCTCAGATGGTGAGCTACGAGATCGCCATGGGCTTCGCGCTGGTCATCGTGCTGATGGTGTCGGCCAGCATGAACATGACCGACATCGTGCTATCTCAAGGTCGGGGCATGTTTGCCGACATGGGCCTCACGTTCCTCAGTTGGAACTGGCTGCCGCTGTTGCCTGTCTTCGTCGTCTATGTGATCGCCGGCATTGCCGAGACCAACCGGCATCCGTTTGACGTGGTCGAAGGTGAATCGGAAATCGTGGCTGGCCACATGGTCGAGTACTCGGGGATGGGCTTTGCCATTTTCTTCCTGGCCGAGTACGCCAACATCATTCTGGTCTCGGCTTTGGCCTGCGTGCTGTTCCTTGGCGGCTGGATGGCCCCCATTTCCTTCTCGGCGTTGGGCATGAGTACGCCGGACTGGATCGTGCAGACGATGTGGTTCTGGAACTGGTTCTGGCTCTTCGGAAAGACCTTCGCGATATGCACGTTGTTCTTGTGGGTGCGCGCCAGCTTCCCGCGATACCGCTATGACCAGATCATGCGCCTGGGCTGGAAGATCTTCATTCCGTTGACACTGGTCTGGCTGGTCGTCGTGGGCTTGTGGATCGTGTCTCCGTGGAACATCTGGAAATAAGGGGCTGACATGGCCACTGCCACGCCGATCAAGGACTTTGTTTCCAGCTTCCTGCTGCTTGAACTGCTGAAGGGGTTCAAGCTCACCGGTCGCCACTTCTTCCAGCGCACGATCACCGTGCAGTTCCCGGAAGAGAAAACGCCACAGAGCCCACGTTTTCGCGGCCTGCACGCGCTGCGCCGCTACGAGAACGGCGAGGAGCGCTGCATCGCCTGCAAGCTGTGCGAAGCGGTATGCCCGGCGATGGCGATCACGATCGAGAGCGAAGTGCGCGATGACGGATCCCGCCGCACCACTCGCTACGACATCGACCTGACCAAATGCATCTTCTGCGGCTTCTGCGAGGAGAGCTGCCCGGTCGATTCGATCGTCGAGACCCACATCTTCGAGTACCACGGAGAGAAGCGCGGCGACCTGTACTTCACCAAGGACATGCTGTTGGCGGTCGGTGATCGCTATGAACCCGAAATCGCAGCCAACAAGGAGGCCGACGCTCGCTACCGGTGAGAGCGCCTGATGGCTGCTCGGTCCCTCGAGCGCCATCTGCCAGATGCGCTGATTGGCAGCGTATCGACGTTGAGCCCCAAGACCTCATGATCACTACTCCTGCGCTGTTCTATATCTTCTCCGCGGTGCTGCTGTTTGCGGGTTTCCGCGTCATCACGGCCCGCAGCCCGGTCTATGCCGCGCTGTATCTGGTGCTGGCGTTCTTCTCGGCCGCCTGCGTGTGGATGCTGCTGCGCGCCGAGTTCCTGTCGATCACGCTGATCCTGGTCTATGTCGGGGCGGTGATGGTGCTGTTCCTGTTCGTCGTGATGATGCTCGACATCAACGTCGACTCGCTGCGTGAGGGCTTCTGGAAGCACGCGCCAGTCGCCGGTGCTGTTGGTCTGGTCATCGCGCTCGAAATGGCAGCGGTGCTGATTCCCGGCTTCAACCTGCCCAGCGCGCCGGTGCCGGATGCCGCCGATCTGAAGCTCGGCAACACCAAGCTGCTCGGCATCGAGATCTACACCCAATACCTCTATCCGCTGCAGATCGCCGCCGTGCTGCTGCTGGTCGCGATCATTGCGGCGATCGCATTGACACTGCGTCAGCGCAAGGACACGAAGCACACCGATGCCTCCGAGCAGGTCAAGGCGAAGAAGTCTGATCGGGTGCGTCTGGTCAAGATGCAGCCCACTGTCGAAGGCCCTGCTGTGCCTCCTGCGGCTGCGAAGTCCTCCGGAGAGCAGTCATGAGCGCGCTTTTCTTCGGGCCGATCACGCTGGGTCATTTCCTGTCGGTGGGTGCGATCCTGTTCGCACTTTCGGTCATCGGCATCTTCTTGAACCGCAAGAACCTGATCGTGCTGTTGATGGCGATCGAGCTGATGCTGCTTGCGGTCAACATGAATTTCATTGCGTTCTCGCACTTTCTGGGTGACATGGCGGGCCAGGTGTTCGTCTTCTTCATCCTCACCGTCGCGGCAGCCGAATCGGCCATTGGCCTCGCCATTCTGGTGGTGCTGTTCCGCAACCGCGCCACGATCAACGTCGACGAGCTCGACAGCCTGAAGGGCTGATCGCCCTCCGCCGCCCGCACCTTGCAGACCGCACACGACATGGCCGCACAACTCTCACCTCACCTGCTGCTGGCGGTGCCCCTGGCTCCGCTGGTGGGTGCCATCGCCGCCGGTTTCTTTGGCAAGGTCATCGGTCGCAGCGGGGCGCACACCGTGACCATCCTCGGTGTGCTCGTTGCCTTCGTCCTGTCGGTGATGACCTTGCAATCGGTGGTGGTCGATGGTGCGCATTTCAACGCCACCGTCTACGAATGGATGCGGGTGGGCAACCTGAAGATGGAAGTCGGCTTCCTGGTCGACGGCCTGACAGCCATGATGATGTGCGTGGTGACCTTCGTGTCGCTGATGGTGCACATCTACACCATTGGCTACATGGCCGAGGAAGACGGCTACCAGCGCTTCTTCAGCTACATCTCGCTGTTCACCTTCTCGATGCTGATGCTCGTGATGAGCAACAACATGCTGCAGCTGTTCTTCGGCTGGGAGGCGGTGGGCCTGGTGTCGTACCTGCTGATCGGCTTCTATTTCAAGAAGCCGACGGCGATCGCCGCCAACATGAAGGCCTTCCTGGTGAACCGGGTCGGCGACTTCGGCTTCATCCTCGGCATCGGCCTGATCGTGGCCTATGCCGGCACCCTGAACTACACCGAGGCCTTTGCCAAGGCCAATGAGCTGGCCACGCTCAATCTTCCAGGCACCAGCTGGATGCTGATCACCGTGATCTGCATTTGCCTGTTCATCGGCGCGATGGGCAAGAGTGCGCAGTTCCCGCTGCATGTCTGGCTGCCCGATTCGATGGAAGGCCCGACGCCCATCTCCGCACTGATTCATGCGGCGACGATGGTGACGGCCGGCATCTTCATGGTGGCGCGGATGTCGCCGCTCTTCGAGCTGTCCGACACAGCCCTCAGCTTCATCATGGTGATCGGCGCCATCACGGCGCTGTTCATGGGCTTCCTCGGCATCATCCAGAACGACATCAAGCGCGTGGTGGCGTACTCAACCCTCAGCCAGTTGGGCTACATGACGGTCGCGCTCGGTGCGTCAGCGTATTCGGTTGCGGTGTTTCACTTGATGACGCACGCCTTCTTCAAGGCGCTGCTATTCCTGGCTGCTGGCTCGGTGATCATCGGCATGCACCACGATCAGGACATCCGCAACATGGGCGGCCTGCGCAAGTACATGCCGATCACCTGGATCACGTCCCTGCTCGGATCGCTCGCGCTGATCGGCACACCGCTCTTCTCGGGCTTCTATTCCAAGGACAGCATCATCGAGGCCGTCCACGCAAGCCATCTGTGGGGCTCCGGGTTCGCCTACTTCGCGGTACTCGCTGGCGTGTTCGTCACCGCGTTCTACTCCTTCCGGATGTACTTCATCGTCTTCCATGGCAAGGAGCGCTTCCACCACAAGCCATTCCCGGGAGAGCACGATGCTCACGCTGGAGATGACAGCCATGGCCACGGGGACGCACACGCGCAAGCGAGCTCGCATGGGCACAACGACAGCCATGGCCACCACGCCCACACTCCGCACGAGTCGCCTTGGGTGGTGACCTTGCCTCTGGTGCTTCTGGCCATTCCCTCTGTGCTGATCGGCTACTTCACCATCGCGCCTATGCTCTACGGCGAACTCTTCAAGGATTCAATCTTCATCAATGCGGCGCGGCATCCAGCGATGGAAGAACTGGCCAGTGGCTTCCACGGCGCCGCTGCGATGGCCGTGCATGGCTTGAGCACCTTGCCGTTCTGGCTGGCCCTGGCAGGCGTGGTCGTGGCCTACGTCTTCTACCTGTTGAAACCGGAGATCCCGGCCGCCTGCGCCCGCATCTTTGCCCCCCTCGTGAAGGTGCTCGAGAACAAGTACTACATGGACTGGTTCAACGAGCACGTCTTGGCCGCTGGAGCCCGTCTGGTGGGGCGCGGCCTTTGGAAGGGCGGCGACGTGGCTTTCATTGACGGCGCGCTGGTCAATGGTTCGGCGCGCGGGATCGGCGCGCTGTCATCGATTGTTCGTATGGTGCAGACGGGCTACCTCTACTGGTATGCGCTGGTGATGATCCTGGGTCTGATGGGACTGATGACCTGGCAGTTGTGGCCCTACCTGGGCCATCTGGTCGGGCGCTGAGCGCAGACCGGACACACAGGGCACGGAGAAAAGAAGAACATGGGTTTGTTGAGCCTGGCCATCTGGCTGCCAATTCTGTCGGGCGCGGTGCTGCTGGCGATCGGTCGCGATGCGCACGCGGCTGCCGCCCGCTGGTTCGCCCTGATCGCCGCGGTGCTTTCCTTCCTGGTCACGCTGCCACTGATCGTCGGGTTCAACGTCGACACGGCGCAGATGCAGTTCGTCGAGAAGATGGCCTGGATCGACCGCTTCAACGTGATGTATCACCTCGGTGTCGATGGCATCTCGGTGTGGTTCGTGCTGCTCACTGCATTCATCACCATCATCGTGGTGATCGCCGGCTGGGAGGTGATCACCGACCGCGTCAATCAGTACATGGGGGCATTCCTGATCCTGTCAGGGATCATGATTGGTGTGTTCACCGCCCTCGATGGGCTGCTGTTCTACGTCTTCTTCGAAGCCACGCTGATCCCGATGTACATCATCATCGGCGTGTGGGGCGGGCCGAAGCGGGTCTACGCCGCCTTCAAGTTTTTCCTGTACACGCTGGCCGGCTCGCTGCTGATGCTGATCGCGCTGATGTACCTGTACTTCAAGTCGGGCGGCAGCTTCGATCTGCAGACCTGGTACCAGCTGCCTCTGCCGATGTCGGTGCAGACGCTGCTGTTCTTCGCCTTCTTCGCGGCGTTCGCGGTGAAGGTGCCGATGTGGCCTGTGCACACCTGGTTGCCGGATGCGCACGTCGAGGCACCGACCGGTGGTTCGGTGGTGCTGGCGGCCATCATGCTCAAGCTGGGAGGCTATGGCTTCCTGCGCTTCTCCTTGCCGATCACGCCCGATGCGTCGCATGAATGGGCCTGGTTGATCATCACCATCTCGCTGATCGCGGTGATCTACATCGGACTGGTGGCGCTCGTGCAGCAGGACATGAAGAAGCTGGTCGCCTATTCATCGATCGCGCACATGGGCTTCGTCACGCTGGGCTTCTTCCTGTTCAATGAAATTGGCGTGTCCGGTGCGTTGGTGCAGATGATCTCGCATGGCTTCGTGTCCGGCGCGATGTTCCTCGGCATCGGCGTGCTGTACGACCGCGTGCATTCGCGCGAGATCGCGAGCTACGGCGGTGTGGTCAACACCATGCCAACCTTCACCGCCTTCGCCGTGTTCTTCGCGATGGCCAACTGCGGCTTGCCGGGTACCGCCGGATTCGTGGGCGAGTGGATGGTCATCCTGGGTGCCGTGCAGGTGAACTTCTGGCTCGGTGCACTGGCGGCCACGGCGCTGGTGTTCGGTGCGGCGTACACCTTGTGGATGGTCAAGAGGGTCTACTTCGGTCCGGTTGCCAATCACCACGTGGCCGAGCTGCAGGATCTGAATGCTCGTGAGGTCTTGATCATGGCGGTGCTCGCAGTCGCCGTGCTGTGGATGGGTCTGTATCCGAAGCCCTTCACCGACGTGATGCATGTGTCGGTGACCGAACTGCTGAAGCACGTCGCCGTGTCGAAGCTGAACTGAACAACGACATGAACTGGCCAGCCGTCTTCCCCCAAATCTTCCTGTTGGCAGCTGCGTGTGCGATCGCACTGATCGATCTGTGGGTCACCGATCCGCTTCGGCGTCTCACCTACTGGCTGACGCAGGGCACACTGGCTGTCGTTGCGCTGATGTACCTCTATCAGTACGACCAAGGCTTGTCGGTGTATGCGATGCAGCGCATGGTCGTCGCCGACCCCATGGGCAACCTGTTGGCGTTCTTTTCGGCTGTGGCGGTGATGATTTCGCTGGCCTATGCGCGCCCGTATGCCGCCAGCCGCGATCTCTTGAAGGGCGAGCTGTTCACGCTGAGCCTGTTCTCGCTGCTCGGCATCTGCGTGATGGTGTCGGCGAACAATTTCCTGGTGATCTACCTCGGGCTCGAGCTGATGAGCCTGTCGCTGTATGCGCTGACCGCGATGCGGCGCGACAGCCTCAATGCCACCGAGGCGGCAATGAAGTACTTTGTCCTCGGTGCGCTGGCCAGCGGCTTCCTCTTGTACGGGCTGTCGATGATGTACGGCGCCACAGGCTCGCTGGAGATCGGCGAAGTCTTCAAGGCCATCGGTACCGGACAGGTCAACAAGGCCGTGCTGATCTTCGGCCTGGTTTTCGTCGTGTCTGGCCTGGCATTCAAGCTGGGTGCAGTGCCTTTCCACATGTGGGTTCCCGACGTCTACCATGGCGCTCCGACCGCGATCACGCTGCTCATCGGTGGCGCACCGAAACTGGCCGCCTTCGCGATCACGATCCGGCTGCTGGTCGAAGGGATGTCGGGCATGGCCGAGAGCTGGCAGCAGATGCTGATCGTGCTGGCTGTGGGCTCGATGGCCATCGGCAACCTGGCAGCCATTGCACAACGCAACCTCAAGCGGATGCTGGCTTACTCCACGATCGCCAACATGGGCTTCATGCTGCTCGGGCTCACGCCCACGGTGATCGGTGCGAACACCTTGTCGGCGGCCAACGGATACAGCTCCGCGATGTTCTACATCGTCAGCTATGTGATGACCACACTGGGCACCTTCGGCATCATCCTTTTGCTGTCGCGGCAGGGCTTCGAGTCGGAGAACATCGACGACCTGAAGGGCCTGGCCAGGCGCAGCCCTTGGTACGCCGCCGTGATGGCGGTTTTCATGTTCTCACTGGCGGGCGTGCCACCGACCGTGGGCTTCTATGCGAAGTTCAGTGTGCTGCAGGCGATCGTATCGACCAACGTCACCGGCTACATCGTGCTGGCCGTGGCCGCAGTCGTGTTCTCGCTGATCGGCGCGTTCTATTACCTGCGGCTGGTGAAGGTCATGTACTTTGACGAACCCGTCGAAACGGCGGCCATCGTCACCAGCGGCGAGGTGCGTGCACTGCTGTCGCTGAATGGTGCGGCGGTGCTGATCTTCGGCTTGTTGCCGGGTGGCTTGATGGCGGTGTGCGTCAACGCGATCGGCAAGGCGCTGACCACCTGAGTGGTAATTGGCGGCCGACCCCGACGCTCACCTGCGTGAAGACAGGCTCGATTCGGAGCAGGTCTTTCAAGGCAACTTCCTGGATGTCCGCCGCGATCGGGTTCGATTGCCCAATGGCGCCACGGCGAGCCGCGAATACATCGTTCACCCTGGCGCGGTCATGATCGTTCCGCTGCTCGATGACGGCCGACTCGTCATCGAGCGGCAGTACCGCTATCCGGTGGCGCAGGTGATGGTGGAGTTTCCGGCAGGCAAACTGGAGGCGGGCGAGCCACCGCTGGTCTGTGCCATCCGCGAACTCGCCGAGGAAACTGGCTACCGAGCCGCCGAATGGGCCCGCGCGGGCATCACGCACAACGCGATTGCGTACTCGACAGAAGGCATCGAAATCTGGTTCGCACGTGGGCTGACCCTCGGTGTCAATCAGCTCGACGAGGGTGAGTTTCTCGACGTGAGCACGGCCACGCTGGAGGAACTCGAAGAGGCGGCCCGAGTCGGCACGCTGACCGACGTCAAGACGCTGGTCGGCCTGCTGTGGCTGCGTCATTGGCGCGAAGGACGCTGGGCGCTTGAGTGGGCTTCACCGTCGCCGATAATGCCTTCATGAAGGTCCTGAATCTGCGCTGTTCGTTCGGCCATCACTTTGAAGGCTGGTTCGCTTCGCAGGACGATTTTCAGAGCCAGCTGGAGCGCTCGCAGCTCGAGTGTCCGATGTGCGGAGACAAGTCGGTGCAACGCTTGCCATCTGCGCCGCATGTGGTGACATCGTCTTCCCGCGCGCTCGCGCCGGCGCAGGGTTCTGCGGCGTCCGCGCGCGGTGCTGCCGCTGGGGGTATGCCGGCAGTGCCAGCAACACTGCCCGAGCCGCCGGCGCCGCCACCCGGCGTCGATCCAGCGGCATTCCAGTCAGCCATGTTGCGCGCGGTGCAGCACATCATCACCCACACCGACGACGTCGGGCCACGCTTCGCCGAAGAGGCGCGGCGCATGCATTACGGTGAGACCGACGAGCGGCCCATTCGGGGTCAGGCGACGTCTGACGAAGCGAAAGCCCTGCACGAGGAAGGCATCGACGTGATGGCTTTCCCGATGCCTGCTGCGCTGAAAGGGCCGCTGCAGTAGCCTGCCGCCGGCCCTCCAACGCTCGCGCCGGTTGCGGGCCTCAGTCGCTCGCGTAATCCGATACCGGTGCGCAACTGCACACCAGGTTGCGGTCGCCGTGAACGTTGTCGACGCGGCCCACCGGCACCCAGTACTTGCTGCGACGGAGGCTGGCCAGTGGATAAGCCGCCTCTTCGCGGCTGTACGGGTGCGGCCAGTCTGCACGCAGCAGTGTCTCGGCGGTGTGTGGTGCCGAGACCAGCGGATTGGCATCTCGTGGCCACACCCCGTTCTCGACCTGTCGGATCTCCGCGCGAATCGCGACCATCGCATCGCAGAAGCGGTCGAGTTCGCGCAGCGACTCGCTCTCGGTTGGCTCGACCATCAAGGTGCCGGGCAATGGAAAGCTCAGGGTCGGCGCGTGGAAGCCATAGTCGATCAGCCGCTTGGCGACGTCTTCGGCGCTGACGCCGCTGGTCTCCTTCAGGGGGCGCAGGTCCAGGATGCACTCATGCGCCACGCCACCGCCACGGATGCCGGGCACGCCGCCGCTGAAGTGGATGTCGTAGTGGCCTGCCAGGCGAGCGGCCACGTAGTTCGCGCTGAGGATGGCTGTTTCGGTGGCGGTGGTCAGGCCTTGTGCGCCCATCATCCGCATGTACATCCAGCTGATTGGCAGCACTGCGGCGTTGCCGAGCGGCGCGGCCGAGATCGCGCCGACTTGCCGCTCATCGCAAGAGCCCGCGGTTCGGTGCCCCGGCAGGAACGGCACCAGATCTTCGACCACGCACACCGGCCCGACGCCTGGACCGCCGCCCCCATGCGGGATGCAGAAGGTCTTGTGCAAATTGAGGTGGCTGACATCGCCGCCGAAGTCGCCCGGCGCTGCCACGCCGACCAGCGCGTTCATGTTGGCGCCGTCGACATAGACACGCCCGCCGTGCTGGTGAACCAGCGCGCACAGTTCCTTGATCTGCGGATCGAACACGCCGTAGGTCGACGGGTAGGTCACCATCACCGCGGCCAGCTTCGCGCTGTGAAGCTCGCACTTGGCCCGCAGGTCTGCCAGATCAACATTTCCTTCGGCATCGCATTTCGTCACCACCACCTTCATGCCGGCCATCTGCGCCGAGGCCGGGTTGGTGCCGTGGGCAGACTCGGGGATCAGACAGATGTCGCGCTGCGTGTCGCCCCGCGAGGCATGCCAGGCCTGGATCACCAGCAGCCCCGCGTACTCACCCTGCGAGCCGGCATTCGGCTGCAGGCTGATGCCGCTGTAGCCGGTGGCCTGGCACAAGCCTGCGCGCAACTGCTCGTCGAGCAGGCGGTAGCCTTCGAGTTGATCGGCCGGGGCGAACGGATGGACATTGGCGAACTCGGGCCAGGTGATCGGGATCATCTCGCTGGTCGCGTTCAGCTTCATCGTGCATGAGCCCAGCGGGATCATCGTGCGGTCGAGTGCCAGGTCCTTGTCGGACAGGCTGCGGATGTAGCGCAGCATCTCGGTTTCGCTGTGGTGGCTGTTGAACACCGGGTGCGTCAGGAACGGGCTGGTACGGCGCAGATCGGTCGGAATCAGCGGCTCGATGTCCTGATCGAACAGGGCCCTCGAGGGCAGAGACGCGCCCGTCGGCGCGAACACGTGCCACAGCGTGACGATGTCTTCGCGCGTGGTGGTCTCGTCGAGCGAGATGCCCAGCATCGTGTCGCCCCACTCGGTGTAGCGGCGCAGATTGAAGCCGTGGGTGCGTGCATGGCCAGCCAGCTCTTCTGTCTGATCGCCGGTGTCCAGCATCAGGGCGTCGAACGCCGTGCTCGAACGCACCGAGCAACCCAGCGCCTTCAAGCCCTCGGCCAACACGGCCGTGTAGCGGGCCACGCGCAGCGCGATGCGTTTCAGACCCTCGGGCCCGTGGTAGACCGCGTACATGCTGGCGATCACCGCCAGCAGAACCTGCGCGGTGCAGATGTTCGAGGTGGCCTTCTCTCGGCGGATGTGCTGCTCGCGTGTCTGCAGAGCCAGGCGTAGCGCGGGCGCGCCGTGCGCATCGATGCTCATGCCCACCAGCCGGCCCGGCATCGAGCGCTTGAATTCATCGCGGCAGGCGAGATAGGCCGCATGCGGGCCGCCCGCACCCATCGGCACCCCGAAGCGCTGTGTGGTGCCAAGCGCAATGTCTGCACCCAGTTCGCCGGGCGGTGTGATCAGCGTCAAGGCCAGCACGTCGGCGGCCACGATGAAGGCGGCCTGATGCGCATGGATGCGCTCGGCATCACCCCGCAGGTCGTGCAGCGCGCCGCTGGTGCTGGGGATCTGCGCCAGCGCAGCGAAGTAGTCCCCGCCTTCGATCAGCGCATCCCATTCAGCAGCCGAGTTCGCCAGCACCACCTTCAGTCCCAGCGGCGTGGCGCGCGTCTGGATCACTTCGATGGTTTGCGGGTGGCAGTCGCCTGCGACGATGAAGGTGTCGCTCTTCGACTTCACGCTGCGCTTGGCGAGCGTCATCGCCTCGGCGGCGGCGGTGGCCTCATCGAGCATCGAGGCATTGGCAATCGCCATGCCGGTCAGGTCGCAGACCATGGTCTGGAAGTTCAACAGCGCTTCGAGTCGGCCTTGAGAGATTTCGGCCTGGTAGGGCGTGTAGGCGGTGTACCAGGCGGGGTTCTCGAGGATGTTACGCAGGATGACGCCCGGCGTGTGCGTGCCGTGGTAGCCCTGGCCAATGCAGCTCTTCAGAAGCTGGTTCTTCGAGGCGATCGTGCGCAATTCGGACAGCGCCTGGGCCTCGCCGATCGGCTCCGGCAGCACCATCTGCTGCGCGCGCGCAATCGAGCGCGGCACGATGGCCTCGATCAACGCACGCCGGGTGAACGGCGCATCGGGTGCGATCACCGACAGCATGTGCTGCTCGTCGGCTTCGGTGATGCCGATGTGGCGTGCGATGAACTCGCTCGGGTTCTCGAGCTCGCCCAGCGAGTTCGAGGTCGAAGACGGCGCGAGCTTGAAAGGCGGGGTGGACATCAACATGGCGTGCAACCTTTGCAGCAATCAGGTGTTCTTCAGCAGGGCGTCGTAGGCAATCGCGTCCATCAGACCAGCCAGTTCCGCAGCGTCGGACAGCTTGACCTTGAAAAACCAACCGGCCGCCATCGGGGCGCTGTTGGCGAGCGCCGGGTCGGCTCGCAGCGTCTCGTTGACTTCGACGATCTCGCCACCGACCGGCATGTACAGGTCTGCTGCGGCCTTGACGGATTCGACCACGCCGGCCACATCGCCCTTGGAGAAGCTGGCGCCGACCTCTGGAAGTTCGACGAACACCACGTCGCCCAGCGCATCCTGCGCATGCACGGTGATACCGACGATCGCGGCGGCAGGCTCGGTGGCATCGATCCATTCGTGATCGGCGGTGTAGTGGATGGTCATTGGGGCTCCTGATGGCAAGGGGATGTTTTGAAAGAAAAGGATTCAGCGCACTGGCTTGCGAACGTAGCGGTTCGGCACGAAGGGCAGGGCGCTCACGCGCATTGGCAGTCGCTTGCCCCGCACTTCCGCGTAGACCTCGTGATCGAGGGCGGTGTATGCGGTGGGCAGGTAGGCGATCGCGATCGGACGGTTGACGGTCGGGGCCAGCGTGCCGCTGGTAACGGTTCCGAGCGAGGTGCCTTCGGCGCTGACGATGGGAGTACCCGGTCGCACCGGCGCGCGATCGATGCCGGACAAGCCCACGCGGCGACGCGCAGGGCCGGCGGCAATCTGCGCGTCGATGGCGGCAGCGCCGGGGTAGCCGCCAGCGCGCGCACCGCCAGCGCGGCGGACTTTCTGGATTGCCCACAACAGGCCGGCTTCAACCGGTGAGGTCTTTCCATTGATGTCGTTGCCATGCAGGCACAGTCCGGCTTCCAGCCGAAGGGTGTCACGTGCACCGAGTCCAGCGGGACGCACTTCGGGCTGGGCCAGCAGCGCGCGGGCCAGGGCTTCGGCCTCGGCGGCCGGCACCGAAATCTCGAAACCGTCCTCGCCGGTGTAGCCGGAGCGGGTCGCAAAGCAGGACGCTCCGTTCAGCGTGACGGAAGCCCCAGTCATGAAACTCATGCTCGTAACGGCCGGGTTCAGCCGCGCCAGCGCGGTCACGGCCTGCGGGCCCTGCAAGGCCAGCAGGGCGAGCTCGGGGCGCGGCTGCACGCTGCAGCGCTGGCCAATACGTGACTGCATCAATTCGGTGTCGGCGGCCTTGTTGGCAGCGTTGACGATCATCAGCCACTCGGTTTGCTCACCCAGGCCGCTGCGCGTGAGCATCAGGTCGTCGAGGATGCCGCCGTGCTCGTTGGTCAGGAAGCCATAGCGCTGCTGGCCATCGGCCATGCCGATCACATCGATCGGCAGCAGCGTTTCGAGCGCGGCAGCCGCTTCGTTACCGGTCAGCCTCAGCTGACCCATGTGTGAGACATCGAACAGCGCGGCCGATGCACGGCAGTGCAGGTGCTCGGCCATCAGTCCCGCGGGGTACTGGACCGGCATGCTGTAGCCGGCAAACGGCACCATCCGGGCACCGAGTTCGAGGTGCAGCGCGTGCAGCGGGGTTGTCAGCAGTTCGGACTCAGGCGCGGGCGTGGACATCAGCGTTCCCAGGGGCAATGGATCGATCGGCCCTGCATCGGTGAAATGCACGGCCGGCGTTGCCCTCCCTGTCCGCTTTACCTGAGAGATTGACGCTCGCCGTGGCTCGGCCGAACGCTTGCCCCTTCGGTGGACCCACTCGGGGTGGGCCTCTCTTCAGTGAGGAACGCCGTCCTTTCGGTCGGCGTGTTGCCAGTCCTTTTGCCTGAGCGTTGGAGCGGCCCTTTTCGAGGTCACTGTGCGCCTTCGGCGGCTCGACGGCGGTGAACCATCGAGCACTCTCCTAGCAAGCGGAAAGTTTAGCAGCGGGCGCATGACCACCAGCCGCTCGCCATCACATTCCAGCGTAATTTGGCCCGCCGCCGCCTTCGGGCGTGACCCAGACGATGTTCTGCGTCGGGTCCTTGATGTCGCAGGTCTTGCAGTGCACACAGTTTTGCGCATTGATCTGCAGGCGGTCGCTCTCTTTGCCGTTGCTGTCGGTGTTCTTCACGTACTCATACACCCCGGCCGGGCAGTAGCGTCCTTCCGGACCGGCATAGCTGGCGAGGTTGATGCGAACCGGCACGCCGGTGTCTTTCAGCGTCAGGTGTGCCGGCTGGTTCTCTTCGTGGTTGGTGTTGCTGATGAAGACGCTGCTGAGCCGGTCGAAGGTGAGCTGGCCGTCGGGCTTCGGATACTCGATTCGCGGGCAATCGGCCGCCGGCTTCAGGGTCTGGTGGTCGGCGACGTGGTGGTGAATCGTCCACGGCGGGGACTTGATGCCCAGCTTCGGCAGCAGCCATTGCTCGATGCCGTTCATCAGCGTCGCGATCCACAGGCCCTTCTTGAACCACTGCTTGAAGTTGCGCGTGCGGTCCAGCTCGTCGTGCAGCCAGCTGTTCTTGAACGCTTCGGGATAAGCAGCCAGCTCATCGTGCTGGCGGCCGTTGAAGATCGCGTCGAAGATCGCATCCGCTGCCAGCATGCCGCTCTTGATCGCGGCATGGCTGCCCTTGATACGACTCACGTTCAGGTAGCCGGCCTCGCAGCCGACCAGTGCGCCGCCAGGGAATATCGTCCTTGGCAGGCTCAGCAGGCCGCCTGCGGTGATCGCCCTGGCGCCATAGCCCACACGCTTTCCGCCTTCGAGCACGCTGCGTATTGCCGGGTGCGTTTTCCAGCGCTGCATCTCCTCGAACGGACTCAACCAGGGGTTGCTGTAGTCCAGGCCGGTGATGAAGCCCAGCGTCACCTGGTTGTTGGGCAGGTGGTAGAGGAAGGCGCCGCCATAGGTCTGGCTGTCGAGTGGCCAGCCGGCGGTGTGCGTCACGCGGCCGGGGTGGTGCTTGGCGGGGTCGATCTCCCAAAGCTCCTTGATGCCCAGGCCATAGGCCTGCGGGTCGCGCCCCTCATCGAGTTGGAAGTGCGAAATCAGTTGCCGGCCCAGGTGGCCGCGCGAACCTTCGGCGAACACGGTGTATTTCCCGTGCAGCGCCATGCCGAGCTGGAAGTTGGCGGTGGGTTCGCCGTCCTTGCCGACGCCGAGGTTGCCGGTGGCCACGCCCGTCACCACGCCAGCGTCGTTGTAAAGCACCTCCGCCGCCGCGAAGCCCGGAAAGATTTCCACACCCAGTGCCTCGGCCTGCTGGCCCAGCCAACGCGTCACGCTGCCCAGGCTGATGACGTAGTTGCCTTCGTTGTGAAAGCACTCCGGCAGCAGCGCGTGCGGGGTTTTGGTGGCGCCGTCGCGCGTGAGAAACAGGAACTCGTCGTCGGTGACCGGTTGCTCCAGCGGCGCGCCGAGTTCCTTCCAGTTCGGGAACAACTCTGCCAGCGCACGCGGGTCCATCACAGCGCCGCTCAGGATGTGCGCACCGGGTTCCGAGCCTTTCTCCAGCACCACGACCGATATCTCGTGACCCTGCACCTGCGCCAGCTGCTTGATGCGGATGGCGGTGGCCAGCCCGGCGGGCCCGCCGCCGACGACCACCACGTCGTAGTCCATGGCCTCGCGCGGGCCGTATTGTTCAAGGAGGGTTGCTGGCGTCATGCGTGCGTGTCCGGGCGATCTGAATCAGCCGTGGAGTCTATCGACCGCGGCCTGCGTGCCGCCGAATTGCGGCCATGTTCAGTAGGCAAAAGCCGAGCCAGGCTCGCGCCGATGACTGGGCAGACTCATCGACACATCGGCGAAGACGCTGCATGGGCATCTGTCAAAACTGCAGGAACGTCACCCCGATGCCCAGACTGCTCTGGCGGAAGTTGTAGTCGGTCAGCGTTTCGCCGTAGCCGGTGAATGCCTGAATGAACCAGCGCAGACCATTCGGATGGTCCTCGAAGATCGGGTAGGACCATTCGGCTTGCAGGGCACCGTACCTTACGTTCTTCAGGGTGCTGCGGTAGAGCAGCGAGGCGGTGTGAGGCCCGTGAGACCAGTTCAGCTGAAACTCTGCGCGGCCGCGGTAGCTGACGAGGTCGGGGTTGTTGTCGGTGGAGCTCGACTCCTTCAACCGCTGATTGATCTTGGCCGTCAGCGACCAGTCGCCTCGCTCGACACCCGCACCCAGGTAGACGCGGTTCCAGCTGCGCGACAACGGGTCGGATTGCCCGTTCGACTGGTGCGCGATGCCGATTTGGGTGTAGCGCCAGCGCCAGCCGAACGGCAGGTCGCGCAGGCTCGGCGCTGTGGGCAGCACGTAGATCGCCTCGGGCTGGTAGTCGATGTTTCGGAAAGGCTTGGAATCGGCCTTGCTGTAGATCTGCCACATCGCCTGCTGCGTGAAGGCCACCCACAGGTCGCCGCCCACCAGCGGCACATCCTGAACAACCTTGGTGCGCAGCGAGAACTGGAACTTGGCCTCCTCGTGCCGGTAGCCAGTTTTCGGCCCTGCCGCCTGCGTCGGCGACTGCGGCGATCGGTTGATGCGGCTGGAGTAATGAAGGGGCATCACGTAGTTGGGCTGGTAACCGACGAAGTTGAAGATGCCGCGCTTGTCCGAGGGTTCCAATTCCCAGTACTTGGACAGCACCCCCGTGTCCGGCTGCGGATTGGCACTGGAGGGCAGTGGCGCGTCCTTCGCGACGAGCCGCGAGGTGCTCGGCACCGCTGCCGCGCCGGGCACAGCCTGATCGGCGACAGGTTCAGTCGGCGCGGGCGCGCGTCCGGCGAGCTTGTCGTAGCAGATCAGCCGGTCGGAGGGCGCCCCGATCACAGCGCAGTGCTCGAGCGTTGGAGCAGGGCTCGCTGGCGCAACAGCCTGGCCACTGATTTGCGCTGCGGCACAGCAAGGCAGGCAGGCAAGGACCAGCGCGGCAGGTCGCAGCGGTGTGAGCTGGCGATGCAAATGCATTCGGTCGGGTCGCATGCGGCGATGGAGAAAATGGATGAAGACGGCAGAAACGATGCTATGAGCAGCACGTCTCGCGCGTCTCTTTCAACGCGTCAGTTCGCAGCCCTCCAAGGTGTAGGCCAACGCCGCGTTCTTGCAGCACTTTGGCGCGTGGCTCGAACCCATCAACCCACCAAAATTCCAGGTCGCGTCGATCGAAGTCCTCACGGACAATCGTCGTGTTCGAGATGAACACGCAGCATCATCTCGGCCGCTTGCTTGCCCGGCAGCGTTGCCTTGCCATCCAGTGGCATGCCCAGGCAGGTAACGACAAAAAGCTGTGACCACCAGGAGACCCCGTATGACCCAAGCCTCATTTGACATCGACGAAATGCTGGAGAGCTTTCACACGTGGCTGGAAGCGCAAAGCAAGGACGAGCTTGCCGCCTATGCAGAGCGGCTGACAGACCAGGTTCCGGAATCTGCGCCATTGGGCATGGTGCTGTGCCTGGCCAACAATCAGGACAGTCTGCTCGCGCAGACCATGGCGGCACTGACTGCAGGCAATGGCGTCATCTGGCCGCGTGCACAGCCAGATGATCCCGTGCAGACCCAGGCCCTGCGGGTGGGGTTGCCGCTGCCAATCAAATCTCAGATCACGATGACCGACTGGCATCCGTCCAGCGACGCGGTGCCAGATCCTTTGCCGCAAGCCGTTCTCTATACCGGCGACGCCGATGAATTGACGCGTCTGCAGCAGCAGAGCGGCCAGTGGCCCCAGCAGCCTGTGCCCATCATTTCGTGCGAGGAAGACATCGAAGACGATTTCGATATCCCGCTGGCACAACTGCAACAGTGACCGGCAGGCGGCGGGCTGGTGTCTGACCGCACCAGCCTGCTTCGATCCCCGGCTCGATCAGTCCACCAATCGCTCTCAAGGCCTTGTCATACAAGGCCTTTTTCTTTTGTTCGACCGAATCCGTAGGACTTTGGCACCCAGGGGCGCTCCTGTCGGGCAAGCCCAGAAATGCCGTCGAGCGGCCACCGGGGCTGAGCGTGAGCGCACGCCAGCCGATCGACCCTCGACAAGAGATCTCAGCAACTCGGAGCTCTGAAAGCGCCACTGAGGCACTGCGCCCGCTTGCTGTGAAGCACGCCAACCCGCAAACGCTACGCGAAGGGCACCTCTTGCCCCGTGACCTGCCCGCACGCGCGGCGTGCTGATTTGATGTTCTTAAACCGATGGAAATGATTCATATGTTGTGTAAAAAGCATATGTAATCATAGTGTTGTAACCGCTCTAAACAATTTATGCGTCATTCGAAGCACGCCATGACAGCGCAAGTCGTGTGCTGAAGAGCCGCTGAACGCAAGCTGGTAACAACGTCCAACACCGAAAGCCCCCCATGACCCGAACCCTCGTCTTCATCGACAGCCGCGTCGCCGACCACCAGAGCCTGATCGCCGGGCTGGGGCCAGACACCACGTGGGTGCTGCTCGACGCCAACCGCGACGGCATAGCTCAGATGCGCTCGGCGCTGGCCGGCCACAGCGGGCTCGATTCCATCCAGATCGTCTCGCACGGCAGCGTGGGCTCTGTGCTGCTGGGCAGCACCGTGCTCGATGCGAACAGTCTGGGTGGCTACGAGGCACAGCTCAAGGCCATTGGAGCCAGCCTGAGCGACACCGGCGATTTGCTGCTGTACGGCTGCAACGTGGCGCAGGGTGATGCTGGGGCGAGCTTCATCAACCAGCTTGGTCAACTCACCGGCGCCGATGTGGCGGCATCGACCGACCTGACGGGCTTGGGCGGCAACTGGGTGCTTGAAGCGGCAACTGGGGCCATCGAAGCGGCGGTGCTGGCGCCGGTGGACTACAGCGCCACGCTGAGGGTGATCACTGGCACGGCTGGTGCCGACACCCTTGGCGGTCTGAGCGGCAGTAACAGTGCGTATGGTGCGGTGCGGTACTCGGTGACGTTCCTGGACACACCTGGAGGAACCGGCAGCAGCTACGCTCAAGGCATCAACGATTCAGGACAGGTAGTTGGAAACGCCTACGTCAATAGAGCGACGCACGCCGCCATCTGGAACGGCACCGCGGTGACTGACCTTGGCACCCTTGGAGGAACCAACAGCTTTGGCGGGGGGATCAACAACTCAGGACAGGTGGTTGGAGGGTCCCACACCGCAGGCGATTACGCGTTTCGCGCCTTTATCTGGAGCGGCACCGCAGCTACTGACCTTGGCGGAACCGACAGCAATGCCTCTGGAATCAACGATTCAGGACAGGTGGTTGGAGCTGCCTCCACCTTAGGCAAGGCCGGGTATCGCGCCGTCATCTGGAACGGCACCGCAGCCACTGACCTTGGCACCCTTGGCGGAACATACAGCTCCGCCCAGGGAATCAACAACTCAGGACAGGTGGTTGGATACGCCTACACCGCAGGCAATGTCGCGTCTCGGGCCGTCATCTGGAACGGCACCGCGGCCACTGACCTTGGCAGCCCCCTTGGCGGAACATCCAGCGGCGCCAGTGGAATCAACGATTCAGGACAGGTGGTTGGATGGGCCTACACCGCAGGCAATGCCGCGTCTCACGCCGTCATCTGGAACGGCACCGCAGCTACTGACCTTGGCACCCTTGGCGGAATCTACAGCACAAGCCTCGCCCAGGGAATCAACAACTCAGGACAGGTGGTTGGATGGGCCTACACCGCAGGCAATGCCGCGTCTCACGCCGTCATCTGGAATGGCACTGAGGCCACGGACCTCAACTCCTACCTCGATCAGGCCTCGGTCGATTCGGGCTGGGTTCTCGAACGGGCAACCGATATCAACGACAACGGATGGATCGTTGGGTATGCAACCAACTCGCAGCGTGGAGAGGGCCGCGGCTATGTGTTGAGCGCCCTCCCCGAGCCCGCTTCCGTCCCAACCAGTGACACCCTGATCGGCGGCGCAGGCGACGACACCTACATCGTCGACGACGCCGGCGACGTCGTCATCGAACTAACTGGCGAAGGCACCGACCAGGTCAACAGCAGCGTGAGCTACACGCTGGCCGACAACGTCGAGAACCTCACGCTGACTGGAGCCGACCCCATCAACGGCACAGGCAATGCTCTGGCCAATATGCTCACCGGTAACGGCGCAGCCAACACGCTCGATGGCGGCGCGGGCACGGACACGGCGCAATATGCCGGCGCCATGGCGGGCTACCGGTTCGGCCTGAACGCGCGCAACCAACTCACGGTGACCGACGTTGATCCAAGCAACGGCGATGACGGCACTGACACACTCATCAACGTCGAACAAGCCAGCTTCGTTGATGGCACGGTGAACCTGCACGTACAGGTTTATGGCGAGACTCTGGTCAACACCACTACGGCAGCCTCAATGACGTCGCCAATCATCGCCGCGTTGTCGGGCGGCGGCTATGTGGTGGCTTGGAGTTCATACGTTGAGGACGCTAACGGCAACGATATCTACGCTCAACGCTATGACTCGGTGGGCGCGCCGGTTGGCGGCGAGACCCGGGCCAACGCCACGACTGCGGGCGGGCAGAGCTACCCAGGTCTCATCGGTCTGGCAGACGGTGGTTATGTGGTGTTGTGGCAATCCGAGGGCCAGGACGGCAGCGGATGGGGCATTTTTTCTCAGGGCTACGACGCGTTGGGTGCACCAATAGGTGGTGAGCAACTCGTCAACAGCGCGGCGATCAGTTCACAGGGCTTTGCGGACGGCGTGGCACTGACGGGTGGTGGCTACGTAGTGGTCTGGGAGTCTGCGCCTCAGGACGGCAGCGGTTACGGCATTTACGCACAGCGCTACGACGCTGCAGGCGTCAAGGTGGGCAATGAGACCCAGATCAACACCACCCCGGGCAACGACCAACGCTTCCCTGTGGTCACCGCCCTGGCCGATGGGGGATACGTGGTGGCGTGGCAGTCCTACGCCCAAGATGGCAGCGGCTACAGCATCTACGCCCAGCGCTACGACGCCGCAGGCGCAGCACTGGGTGGCGAGACCCAAGTCAACACCACGACGGCTGACAGCCAGCAAACCCCCGCCATTGCCGCACTGACCGGTGGCGGCTATGTGGTGACATGGGAGTCTGTCGGCCAGGACGGCAGCGGCTTTGGCATCTACGCCCAGCGCTACGACGCGGCAGGCGTCAAGGTGGGCGGTGAGGCCCAGATCAACACCACCACGGCCAACGACCAACGATTCCCTGTGGTGAGCGCCCTGGCCGATGGGGGATACGCGGTGGCGTGGCAGTCCTACGCCCAAGATGGCAGCGGCTACGGCATCTACGCCCAGCGCTTCAACGCGGCAGGCGCAGCACTGGGTAGCGAGACTCTTGTCAACACCTCCACGACGAACGATCAGACCGCCGTGGCCATCACCACTTTGGCCGATGGCGGCTACGTGATGACGTGGGGCTCTTACGGGATGATCTACTCGCAGCGCTATGACGCTGCTGGTGGGACCAGGGGCATCTTGTTGTCTGGGGATGCCAATGCCAACACCCTGACGTGGAGCGGCGGCGGCAGCGTCACGCTCGATGGTTGCTCGGGCAACGACACGCTGGCGGGCGGGGTGGGTGACAGCATCTACGTGGTCGACGACGCCGGCGACGTGGTCATCGAACTGGCAGGCGAGGGCACCGATCAGGTCAACAGCAGCGCGAGCCACACCCTGGGTGCCAACGTCGAGAACCTCACGCTGACAGGATCGGCCGCCATCAACGGCACGGGCAACGCACTTGCCAACGTCATCACCGGCAACAGCGAAGGCAACACCCTCGACGGCGGCGCAGGCGCCGACACCCTGATCGGCGGTGATGGCAGCGACACCTACGTGGTCGACGACGCAGACGACGTGGTCACCGAGACCAATCCCACCGCAGCCAGCGGCGGCACCGATCTGGTCAATGCCTCGTTGACATACACGCTGGGTGCCAACGTCGAGAACCTCACGCTCACCGGAAGTGCGGCGATCAACGGCACGGGCAATGCGCTGGCCAATGTGATCACGGGAAACAGTGCGGCCAACGTGCTCGACGGCGGCGCTGGTGCCGACACGCTGACCGGTGGCGATGGCAGCGACACCTACGTGGTCGACAACGCCGACGACGTGGTGACCGAAACCAATGCCACGGCAGCCAGCGGTGGTACTGATCTGGTCAACAGCAGCATCAGCCAAACGCTGGGTGCCAACGTCGAGAACCTCACGCTCACGGGAAGTGCTGCGATCAACGGCACGGGCAACGAACTCGCCAACGCCATCACCGGCAACAGCGCAGACAACGTTTTGGAAGGTTCTGCTGGCGCAGACACCCTGGACGGCGGCGCCGGTGCCGACACCCTGATCGGCGGCGATGGCAGCGACACCTACGTGGTCGACAACGCCGGCGACGTGGTGAGCGAGACCAACGACACAGCGCTTGACGGTGGCACCGATCAGGTCAACAGCAGCATCAGCTACACGCTGGGTGCGCATGTAGAGAACCTCACGCTCACGGGATTGGATGCGATCAACGGCACCGGCAACGACCTGGCCAACGTGATCACCGGCAACGAAGCCAGCAACCTGATTTCTGGGGGCTTGGGCCACGACAGCCTGTACGGCGAGCAAGGCGATGACACCCTGGACGGCGGTGGTGGCGACGACTGGCTGGTGGGCGGTGGCGGCAAAGACACCGTGCGGTTCTCGGGTGCTTACGCAGACTATGTGTTGAGCGGCCATGGCGGACAGATGGAGGTCACCGACCCCGAGGGAACCGCGCACCTGAACGGCATCGAGGCGCTGGTGTTTGCCGATGCGACGGTGCGCCCGGTGTTTGTCGACGCCGGGGTCGACGTGAAGGTCAACGCAGCGCCCAGCACCAATTTGGGCCGACCCTCGGTGGTCACTCTGGCCGATGGCGGGTGGTTGGTGACGCGGTTTGCGACCGGCTCTCTGAATGGCACTTACTGCCAGCGCTATGGTGCCGATGGCGCAGCCATGGGGGCTGAATTTCGAGCCGGCAGTCACAGCGGCGATGGTAATTTCTCCGGCCCATCGGTGACCGCACTCGCCGATGGCGGGTGGCTGGTGGGAGGTCGCCGATACAACGCTGATGGGGTGAGGGTTGGCGACCAGCTCTACCAGCCCCCATCACTCGCTGCATTGGGCGATGGGGGCTGGGTGTGGGTGGAGGCCCAATCGGAAGGCTCCGGCGGGGCGCTACAGATCATTGGTCAGCGCTATGACGCTGACGGGGTGGCTACCGAATCGCAGTTTCAGGTCAACCCACCTACCGGTAGCGCCGTGGACTCACCCACGATCACTGCGCTGACCGACGGCGGCTGGGTGGTGGCCTGGCATTCCAACGGGCTCGATGGCGCGGGCGCAGGCATCTTCGTCCAGCGCTACGACCAGGCCGGCACCGCCAGCGGCGCGGCCGTGCAGGCCAATGCCGATGCCACGCTGAGCCAAAGCTCGCCTTGCGTCACGGCCCTCATGGACGGGGGTTGGGTGGTGACATGGGCCGGCGGAAACGGGGTGAACGACATCCTGGGCCAGAGCTTTGGTGCTGATGGTTTGCCAAGCGGGCCGCAGTTTCAGATCAACACATCGTCTGGCACCTTCTTGGAATGGCCTGCGGTCACGGCGCTGGCCGATGGCGGCTGGGTGGTGACGTGGTCTTACGTCGGGGCGGGAGGGTTTGGTCAGGGTGACAGCTTCGACGCCTATGCGCAGCGCTACAGCAGCACGGGAGAGGCTATCGGTTCGGAGTTCCGCATCAACACGACGGCACATGGCGACCAGGCGCTGGCTTCCATCAGTGCGCTGCCGGATGGCGGCTGGGTGGTGGCCTGGCTTGCGGGGGATATCAACACCAGCCAAAACTGGGACGTCTACACCCAGCGCTACAGCGCTGATGGATTGCCATGGCGCACAGACCTGGGGCTGGACATCACCGGCGATCAGAGCTCGCAGATGCTGGCGGGGTATCGCGGCAACGACACGCTGGACGGCGCCGGCGGCGCAGACACGCTCATGGGCGGCGCGGGCGACGACACCTACCTGCTCGACAACTCAGCGGGCGCCGTGGTGCTCGAAATGGCGGGTGAAGGCACCGACCAGATCATCAGCAGCCTGAGCTACACGCTCACCGACAACCTAGAGAACCTGACGCTGACCGGCTCCGCTGCGATCGATGCCACCGGCAACAGCGAAGCGAACGTGCTCACTGGCAACGATGCCAGCAATGTGCTCAGTGGCGATCTGGGCAACGACACGCTGTATGGCGGCGGGGGCGATGACAACCTCAACGGCGGCGCCGGCGTCGATTCGATGGTCGGGGGCTCGGGCAGTGACACCTACTTTGTGGACGCCAGCGGGGACGTCGTTGTCGAGGCTTCTGGCGACCCGCTCGAGATCGATCTTGTGCGTGCAAGCGTCAGCGTTACCTTGGCCACCAACGTCGAGAACCTGGTCCTGATGGGTGCCGCCAACATCAGCGGGGTGGGCAACGCGCTGGCCAACGCCATCACCGGCAACAGCGGCAACAACAGCCTGAGTGGCAACGCCGGCAACGACGTCATCGGTGGGGGCGATGGCAACGACACCCTCAACGGTGGCACCGGCAACGACACGCTCGATGGCGGCGGGGGCAACGACTCGCTGGTTGGAGGCGCGGGCAACGATGTCTACGTCGTCGATTCCGTCAGCGACCGAGTGGTCGAGGTCTCTACCCTGATCACAGAGATCGACAGAGTCAGTGCCTCAGTGAGCTACACGATCGGGGCCAACGTTGAGCAACTCACGCTCGCGGGCACGTCCCACATCAACGGTGTTGGCAACACGCTGGCCAATGTGCTCGTCGGAAACAGCGGCAACAACAGCCTGAGCGGCGGTGCCGGTAACGATTCCATCAGCGGGGGTGATGGCAACGACGTGCTCAACGGTGGCACGGGCGCTGACACGCTGATCGGTGGCGACGGCAGCGACACCTACGCGGTCGACAACGCCGGCGACGTGGTGACCGAGACCAACGCCACGGCAACGAGCGGTGGTACAGATCTGGTCAACGCTTCGGTGAGCTTCACGCTGGGCGCCAACGTCGAGAACCTCACGCTGACTGGATCGGTCTCGATCAACGCTACGGGCAATGTCCTGGCCAACGTCATAACGGGCAACGCTGCAGCCAACCTGATCGATGGTGCAGCCGGAGCTGACACCTTGGTGGGCGGCGATGGCAGCGACACCTACGTGGTCGACAACGCCGGCGACGTCGTCACCGAGGCCAATGCCACGGCAGCGAGCGGTGGCACCGACTTGGTCAATGCCTCGGTGAGCTACACGCTGGGGTCCAACGTCGAGAACCTCCTGCTCACCGGAAGTGCTGCGATCAACGGCACGGGCAATGCGCTGGCCAATGTGATCACCGGCAACACTGCGGCAAACACCTTGGACGGCGGTGCAGGTGCTGACAGCCTGATTGGTGGCGATGGCAGCGACACCTACGTGGTCGACAACGCCGGCGACGTGGTGATCGAGACCAATGCCACCGCAGCTAGCGGTGGTGCCGACTTGGTCAACGCCTCGGTGAACTACACGCTGGGCGCCAATGTCGAAAACCTGACTCTGACTGGCAGCGACGCCATCAACGGCACCGGCAACGAACTTGCCAACAG
>JAIXYO010000030.1 GCA_027490215.1 Rubrivivax sp. | reverse complement strand
GCACTCGACCGATCGAACCCCGAGCGGGTGCTGCTGTTGCTCGCGATCGAGCGCGGCACGCCGGTCAAGGAAGACACGCTGGCAGTGTTGAAGACGCAAGGGCTCACCGGCATCGCCTATGTCGAACTCGGTGGCAGCACCGCGGCCTCGCCGCCGCTGCGGGCCATCGACGGGGCCGCCTATCCCGTCATCCACACCAAGCCGTCACTGAGCACCCGGCTGGAAAACGTGCTGACGACGGTGCTCGCCAAGCTGGACCGCACCTCGAGCAACATCGACGCGATCCTCAGCGATGCCAATCGCGAAGCTTTCAGCCACGCGCTGGCCGATATGGCAACCGTCTCGCGGGCCGTTGCGGCGCGGCGCGACACCATCGATGCGGGCATCGTGAACGCCTCGCGCACCTTCGACCACACCGCGCAAGCCACCGCCCGGCTGGGTCCACTGATCGATCAGATCGGTCGCAGTGCGCAGTCCATCGATCAACTCGGTCAATCCGCGGCGCAGGCGAGCACGCGGGCCGGCGACACGGTCGATGCCGTTGGCGCAGATGTGCAGCGGTTCACAGCGCAGACGCTGCCTGAACTGCAGCGCCTGCTGGGTGAGCTGAATGTCCTGTCGGCTTCGCTTCGGCGCCTCAGCGAGCAGACCGAACGCAACCCATCGGCGCTGATCCTCGGCCGCAGCCCGGTGCCGCTGGGGCCAGGCGAAACCTCGACGGATGGCGCGCCATCGTCACCCAGCCGAAAGCCGGCCCCATGAAGCACATCCTTTCTCGGGCCCTGGTCGGGTGGTTGGCAACCGCGCTGGTGCTGGGCACGGCTGGCTGCGCCGACCTGCTGCCCAAACCGCCCGTGGCGCCGGCCTCCTACACACTGGACAACGCGCCGAGGGCCGTGATCTCGCTGCCGCGTGATCCTGCCGTGGCCAGCGCGGCACGCCCGACCCTGGCGGTGAATCGGCCGCAAGCCTCACCGGGCTACGACAGCGTGGGGATCGTCTACACGCGCGAGTCGCAGCGGCTCGGCACCTATGCGAACAGCGTCTGGGTCGACACGCCTGCTCGGATGCTGATGCCGATGATGGTTGCTGCGATCGAGTCGACCAGCGCCTTCCCGGCGGTGGTGAACGCACCGAGCGCAGCACGCGCGGACATCGAACTGGACACGGAGATCCTGCGTCTGCAGCAGGACTTCAGCAGCCAGCCCAGCCGGGTGCGTTTCAGCTTGCGCGCGAGCCTGGTCGACAGCGTGACACGCCGCGTCCTGGCCAGCGAGCAGTTCGATGCGGTGGTTGACAGCACCAGTGAGGACGCGCGCGGTGGCGTTGTGGCGGCGCATGCGGCCGTGCGAAACGTGCTGACCCGTCTGGCGGCTCTGTGCAGCGAAACCGAGGTGCGCTGGAGGCTCGCGAACGACCACACCCTGGCCGAACGCAAGGGCGTTCGGCCCTGAATCAGCGCGGCGCTGGACAGCACGTTGCGCCAATCTGTTCTGTACTTGTCGGGAGGGTTGAAATCCGGGTGTTGGCGTTCCCGGGTGTCAGCCATGGGCCGGCAGGCTGAATGGCCTTTGCCGACCGACACCTTCTCCCCGGCATCGCACATTGGTCGACGCAGAACCGCCGTTCGCAGCAAGGCAACGGTGGCGCCGTGCTCAGCCTGGGCATGCACGCGCATCTGCCAGACGGCGACGCTCACTGCCGCGCGCTGCAACGCGTGTTGACCGAGGGCGTTAGGCTCAGGTCAGCAAAGTTGAGGGTCGTCTCGGTCTCGAGTGCGGCCCCAAGACCGTTGGCGCGCCAGCCAGCGGCCTGCGGGCAGTTGGCATCCGTGGCTTCACCGCTCTGCGCCCAGAAGCGCATGCCTGCCGCGTCGATGCTGTAGGGAGGCGAGTAGGCACCCGTAAAAACCTTCTGCCGCTTCTCGAGATCCCACACGATCAGGCCGCGCGGCTCAGGGGCCGTTCCGCTGTCCAGAATCAGCAGCGTCCCTTGCAGGCCAAGGAAGTACTCGGCCCTCTCGTTGCGGATCTCGAAATCACCCGCGCGCACTGCGTAGCGGCAGGCCGGGCTGCTGCGTCCGCGCGCCGTGTATTTGATGAGGAAATCGGTTCCCACCGACCCGGTGGCTTTGGCCACCACTCGGTAGCGGCCGCCATCGTGGCAGGCGGTTTTGCCGGCGGCGGTTGCCACAAGTGGAATGGCAGCAAGGAGCAATGCGGTGGCGAGGCGGGAAAGTCTCATGGGTACATCCGGGCAGGTTGGATTGAAGAATTCACCCCATGACGAACTGGCGGCACCAGCCGTGACGCATGTCAGCGGCATCTGCCGGAACGATACGCGGAGTTCATGCAGCGGCTGGCGGCGCTGGTGCCAGGAAGGCGCCTACACCGGATCCGCTTTCATGGCGTGCTGGCAGACGCGCCGAGAGCCTTGTTCGGGGCGTCATGGGGAAGGGGAACCCGAGATGGCCTCTGGATTAGAGTCGCGCGTTCCTCTCCCTGGACTTGCCAAGCTCATGCGTCTGCGTCGTTTAGCGCTTGCCGGACTGTTGCTGCTCGTGGTGCCGCTGCCCGCATTCGCCATCTGCAACAACCCGCAGCCGGGCTGGATGTGGAACTACGAGGGAACGTTAGGTGACACGTTACGGATCCGCATGACGCTGATCTTCGGGGACAAGGATGTGACCGGCGTGTATTTCTACGCCTCGCAACTGAAAGACATTGCGCTGCGCGGCCGCATGATCGACAGCACGCACGTGGTGCTGGAGGAATTGGATGCCACCGGCGCCACGGCGGCTCGCTTCGAGGCCGAGTTCCCCGAGAAAGACCCGAAGAGCAGGTTCGGCGACAGCGAACTCCAGTGCGAGGTGATCCGCGGCACCTGGACCAAGACCGGCGCTGGCACCTCCCTGCCGATCTACCTCTCGATGGAAGGCGGTACGGCCGGGTCCCTGAACAACCGTTACGCGGTGCTTGGCGTGCAGGACCCCGAGATCCTGCACCGCAACGCGCAGGCGTTCTGGCGTGCCGTGAAGCGCAAGGACCGCAAGACCGCCGCCGCGCTGATCCGCTACCCGATCCGCATCGATACCTCCGCGGGCCGCAAGCGCTATACCTCGGCCGCGCAGTTGCTGCCCGACTACGACCTGATCTTCACGCCCCGTTTCCGCGAGGAAATCGCCAACGGTCTCCCCCGCAACATGTTCGTCCGCGATGTGGGTGCGATGCTCGGCGGCGGGCAGGTGTGGTTTGGCGCTGATGGCAAGGTCACGGCGCTCAACAACTACTGACAGGGCGGCCACTGCGCATGAGGCATTCCGCGTTACCTCTTTGTGCCGCTGCGGCTGCCGTCGTTGGGTTGCTGTGTCTGTCGGCGTGCGAGCGGCACCCGGTGTCTCTGGCTTCTCCCGCCAAGACGGAGTCAAGCGCTACGCCGTCGCCGCCCGTCCCTGAACCCTCCGCGCCCGTTACCGGGGCCGATGCGCCAAGTGCGCCCTTGATCGCGATTCCCGCAAAGCCGGAGCCGGTCAATGACGAGGCACCCGGCCTCAGGGCCCTGCAGGAAGGCATGCCTCCGGAGGTGCGCGACTTCATCCGCCGTGCCGTGCTCTGCAACCACTGGGCGGGTGAAGAGCCCTACAACGAGGAACGTCGGGCGCAGATGGCTGCGGCCGTGTCGAGCCTGCGCTGTCGCGAGCTTGATACGGACCAGAAAGAACTGCGTTCCCGCCATGCCAAAGATGCCGCGGTTCTCGCGCGTATCGCCCGATCAAGGAGGCCCTCACTGTGAAAGGCCGGCTCCTGTCTCCCCTGCTTGCCTTGCTCTGTGCCTGCTCTGGGGAGCACGAGGCACCTGTGCCTGCGCAAGCGCCTGCGGAAACGAGAGCGTCATCCGCGGAGGGCGAGCGTGTGCGGGCCTTCCTTGCGCAGTATCGCGAGCAGTCTTTCCGCGGCCTGCCTGACGCAAACCAGGCCGCCGCGCTCGCGCCGCATTTGAGCCCACGCCTGAACGGCCTGCTTCACGACGCGCTCGCGGGCCAGCAGGCCTACAAGGCCAGGTACCCCAGCGACAAGCCGCCGATGATCGACGGCGATATCTTCTCCAGCCTTTTCGAGGGTGCATCCAGCGGCGAAATAGATGCCGTCGAGGTGGCGGACGGTCATGTCACGGTGCGCGTGAAGTACAGCTATAGCGATCCTGAAACCCACAAGGTGATCGAGACCTGGCCGGATCGCTTCCTGCTGGTCCGGGATGGATCCGGGTGGTTGATCGACGACCTTGAATACCTCGGGGGCTGGGGTTTCGCACCGCGCGGCCGCCTCTCTGCCGCACTCGCCGAAACATCGGCGCTGGGTAAATCAGCCAGCGACCCCGTTCGATAACGACCTGATGCTTGGAACTCCGCAGGGAATGCCGAGGCGTTGGCGCCGAGCGTCATCTGAGGATGCTTCGCTGGGCCTCGAATCTGGCGTGATGAACGTGCTCCTTGCTCCCACGCACGCGTTGATTCCACCAGGCGATCAGAACAACTCCAGCTCGCCGGCATCCACCAACTCTTCCGTCGAGACCTGCATCTCTTTGAAGTCCTCTGGCGACCAGCTCAGGTTGAACACCAGGCGTTGGTAGATCTTGACGGGTGGCGCGCTCTGGTCGTCCAGGTCCGTGAGCGTGTACTTGAAACACAGCTGTGGCGTGCTGGAGCCAAAGGAGATGTTCTTCTCATCCAGCATCACCAGCATGGGCACCTGGATCTGCGACATCAAGGTGCGGTCCTCGTCGCCCACGTAGTTGGACTTGAACGAGCCCCACACCATGTTGGTGATCTCGCCCAGCACGTCAGACACGCGGCTGAGCTTGGGCTTGACGTAGGGATCGTGAGACGCGCTCTCAGTCCTGATCGCGCGGTTTTCCGACTGCAGCATCATGTAGCCGCGACACCACCTGCTCTCCAGCGGCACCAGCGTGAACACCTCGCCGCAGACGATGGAGTCCTTGACGACGTATGGCGCATCGCAAGTCAGGCTGAAGCGCCGCAAGTACACCAGCATCGCGTCTTCCGTGATGCGCTGAATGCCACGCACCATCGTGTTGGGGAAGTAATAGCTGAAGATGAAGTCCTTCAGGCTGCGCTTGAGGCCTTCCATGTCATTGATGTGGTACGCCGCACAGAAGCTGCCCTGCGCACGCGCGGGCAGGCTGTCCAGCGAGGCCTCCTGGTGCCTTCGCAAGAAGATCGGCAGCTCCGGCCTGGCCTTGTGGATCTTCAAACCCAGTTCGATGCCGCCGGTGGGCGAATTGTGATAACTCTCTGACAACAAGACGCCTCCCAGGTCGACATTGGACTTGAGCACGGTCATCACGTTGTCAGAGTGGGTCTTGACCCCGATGAGGTCGTTCTCTGCACAGAAACTCTTGATCTGATCAAGCGTCTGAGCGTTGCCGTCATCAATGATCAGCACCTTCGAGACGACGTTATCGGCGGCTTCCATCTGGGGTCCTTTGCTCAACGTGGCAGATTGGCTGCAAAGTGCAAAACCATTGCGCAGAAGTCTACGAAGCACCAGGTCAGGAGGAAGCAACCGAGCTTTCACTTTTATGGAAAAAGTGCGAACTTTTGCGCTGGTGCGTTGCCCCAGTTGCGCACCCATGCTCCCGGCAATGCGAGGACCACTTCAGGGACTGCCCTTAACTGGTATCACTCAGCCAGTGCCGTCAAGATTCCCTCCGCGAGGCAAGAGGCCTGATCTGGCATTCGGTGGAGGTCGGCAAGCAGTTCTTGCACAGATGCGGTGCCTTCCTTGCCGAGCCACGCAGCGATTTGCTCAGGAGCTGGACTGAGGTGAGCCATCTTCCAAGCAGTGAACATTGGCTGGTCAATTTCCGACTCAGAGATCACATGCAGTTCGGAATGTCGGGGGTCCTTCTCGATGCTGCTCATGAGGCGCTGCACTGCATCTCGATCCCCCTCAAGGATCTGAAGGAACACGTCTTCAACGAATACCAGCGCTCCTGTGATGCCGCGCCTCTTGTTCCCCTCACGCGCGTCGACCAGGATCGACTCGAGGTCAGGCATGGACAGGTTCTCTGCCGCCATTGAGGAATAGATGACTTGGTAGGTCATACGAAGCTTTGACTGTCTCGGTGTGGCGATTTTGCTCCCAAGCCCAGGCCAGACGCGGTGCCCGCTTACGGAAGCTCGGGCTGGACGGTCGGATTGATTTGGCGAACATGGCGCTGATCCTGGTCCTGGGCGCCGGCATCGCGGCCCTCTGGTCGACGCCGTGGGCGTCACTCGCCGCAAGTGCGATTGCCGTGCTGGCCTTCATCTCCGGCGCCTATTCCATGACCAAGCAGGCCATCCAGCTCGGCTTCCCGCCGAGCATGACCATTCGCTACACCTCGGTGCGCGAGATGGGCCAGATCTATATGCCAGCGGTGAACTGGGCGCTGCTGTTGCAGGCCATCCGTCGCGACGGGCTCGACCCACGCTCGCTGAACCGCGCCGAGCGCACAGCGGTTTATGCCGTTGCCGACCCGACGACCGTGCCGCAGGCCTTGCTGCACAACCTGAAGCACAACCAGGTGCTCCACGCGCGCAACGTCATCCTTACCGTGGTGTTCCAAGAAGTGCCCTGGGTATCGATGGACCGGCGCGTCCAGGTGGTGCCGCTGGGACACGGCTTCTGGCGCGTGACCCTGAACTTCGGCTTCATGAACACGCCCGACGTTCCCAGGGCACTGGAGCTCACACAGTCCCATGGGCTGCACATTCCGGTGTTCGAGACCAGCTACTTCCTGAGCCGAGAAGCCGCGGTGCCGACGCCTGGCGGCGGCATGGCGAACTGGCGCGAGCGTTTGTTTGCCGCGATGAGCCGCAACGCTGGAGGCGTGGCGGAGTTCTTCCGGCTGCCCAGTAACGCAGTGCTCGAGGTGGGGACACGAGTGGAGATCTGAACTCGCCAGCGGACTCCGAAACCCGCCTTCGTTCGCACCCGCAGGTGCGCCGCTTAGAGCGCACCCCACGGGGTAAGCGGCAATGGCCTTACTTGGCCTTCTTGATGCGCGAGATCTTTGTGCCTTCGATGCTCAGGCTGGCCATCAGTCCCGACTGGTCGAAGATGAAGGCGTAGGCGTCGTCCTTGAGGGTCGAGGAAGAGAGGTTCTTCGCGAGGCCTTCGTTGGCAACGACCACGGTCGGGCCGACGCCGATTTCCCAGCCCTTGGTGTCCTCGATGTACTTCACCGCTTTGGGGCTCATCAGGAACACCACATAGCCGTAGGACTCTGCACCGGCTTGCCATCCCCACGAAGCGGAAACGGAGTTGAAGTAGCCGTTGAAGGCGCCGCCTTTGGTGAGCACGCCTTCACCGTAGCTGCCACCGAAGATCAGACCCGCCTTCACGATCTTCGGAAACACCAGGATCGCCCGGGCGTTCTTCGACAGCGCCTCGGCGGTCGGGTTGGTCTTGTACAGCGTTTGCAGGGCCTGGGCGGCGTCCTTGTTCAGGTCTTCCGCAGTGGCTGCGAAGGCGGTGGTGCCGATCATGCCGAGCGACAACGAGGTGGCTGTGGCGAGGATCATCTTCAAGGCGTTGCGTCGAATGGTGCTCATGGGGTTTCCTGATAAGGGTGGGTCAAGGCTTGCACCTTACGTGTCCGATGCGCCATCCGCTGTGCGCCACCGGACAGACGCGGTGTGCGCCGGCACGCAGCTCTGCTGTAGGACGGCGCCGATGCGCATCAGCCAGGGGGGCTCACACTCCGACCTGTGAGGTCTTGCCCGGGAGTGCCATATGCCGATTGCCTACGTCAGACACCTGACCAGCCGCCACCGCACGACGCAAGCCAATCGCCACCTCGGCTTCGCGCTGTGTTTCGTGGCGGGTGCCATCAATGCCGGCGGCTTCCTCGCGGTGCAGCAGTACACCTCGCACATGACCGGCATCGTGTCGTCGATGGCCGACCAGATCGCGCTGGGCGCCTACGACCTGGTCTGGGACGGCGCCGGTGGACTGCTGTCGTTCCTGGCGGGTGCGGCCAGTTCCGCCATGCTGGTCAATTACGCCCGACGGCACCAGATGCACAGCGAGTACGGCCTGCCGTTGCTCATCGAGGCCTTGCTGCTGCTGTGTTTCGGCGTTCTGGGCGCCTGGCTGTCCCACATCGAGGGCCTGTTCGTGCCTGTGACGGTGATGCTGCTGTGCTTCATCATGGGTTTGCAGAACGCAGTCATCACCAAGCTGTCGCACGCTGAGATCCGCACCACGCACATCACCGGCATCGTGACCGACATCGGCATCGAACTGGGCAAGCTCCTGTACTGGAATCGCGCCAGCGGGCCGGAACGCCCCCCGGTGCATGCCGACCGCCAGCGCATGGCCGTGCTCTGCGGGCTGGCGGGCAGCTTCTTCGTGGGTGGGGTCTCCGGTGCGATCGGCTTCAAGCACATCGGCTATGCATCGACGTTGCCGCTGGCCGTGATCCTGGTGGTGCTGGCTGGCGTTCCGGCCTTTGACGACCTTCTGGCCTGGCGACGCCGTCGCTGAGTGGGTCAGCGCACAGACGCTGCCCTCATCGCGGCACATCGTGCGCCATCGGGCTGGCAGTTCGCCGGCGCCTCCATCACTTTCTCAAAGGCACCGACATGACCAGCCGAATGCAAGTCGCCGCTGTCGAGCAGTTTGGCCAGCCGCTGTCGTTGCGCGAATGGGTGGTGCCGACACCTGGCGTGGGCCAGATTCTGGTCAAGACCGAAGCCTGCGGCGTGTGTCACACCGACCTGCACGCGATGCGCGGCGACTTTCCCGTCAAGGCGGCGCTGCCGTTCATTCCGGGCCACGAGGGCATCGGGCGGGTGGTGGCGATGGGGCTCGGCGTCACGGCGGTGAGGGAGGGTGACCGGGTCGGCGTGCCGTGGCTCTACTCGGCCTGTGGGCACTGCGAGCACTGTCTGGCCGCCTGGGAAACGGTCTGCGGGAAGGCGGAGTACGGCGGTTACACGAAGAACGGTGGCTTCGCCGAATACATCATTGCCGACCCGAACTATGTCGCCCACATCCCGACCGGTCTGGCTGCGGTGGATGCGGCGCCGATCATCTGTGCCGGTGTCACCACCTACAAGGGCCTGAAGGAAACGCAGGCACGACCGGGCGAGTGGGTGGTCATCTCCGGCGTCGGCGGTCTGGGGCATCTGGCGATCCGCTATGCGAAGGCCATGGGCCTGCATATCTGCGCCGTCGACATCGACGATGGCAAGCTGGCACATGCGATGCGCCTCGGCGCCGATGCCGTCGTCAATGCAAGGCTCGACGACCCCGTGGGCGAGGTGCGAAAGGCGACCGACGGCGGTGCCCATGGCGTGCTGATCACTGCGCCCTCGCTGGCCGCGTTCCACCAGGGCGTGGCCATGACGCGCAAGTGCGGCACCTGCGTGCTGGTGGGCTTGCCGCCGGGTGAGTTCCCGGTGCCGCTCTTCGATGTGGTGGCCAACTGCATCACCATCCGCGGCTCGTTCGTCGGCACGCGGCACGACATGGCCGAGGCGCTGGCCTTCGCGGCTTCAGGGCAGGTCAAGGCCGACATCGAGTTGCAGCCGCTGTCGGCGATCAACGCGGTGATGGAGCGCTTGCAGCGGGGCGAGGTGGCGTCAAGGGTGGTGATCGATATGAGCGACATCGGGGCGGCGCGATGAATCAAACGACGCTGATCAAGCCGGCCGACTGCTGCTCACTGCTGTCGCACTGATTGCGCCCGAGCGGGTGCACACGCCGCAGATCTCGTTGCGGTCAGCGAGACGCTGCTCTGATCTGCGATGCTTCGGCCTGCAACTCCAGGCCACGCTCCGTGTCACCCAACGAACTCCAGCAATTCCTGCATCGAAACGTGCCCCTGTCTCAGGCGATGCAGGTCGAGGTCGACTCGATCGAGGCCGACCGGCTGGTGCTGTCGGCACCGATGGCCCCCAATCTGAATCAGCACGGCACCATCTTCGGCGGCAGTGCGGCCACGCTGGGGGTTCTGGCGGCCTGGTCGTTGCTGCACACGCGGCTGATTCACCAGACGGTGCACTGCAAGCTGGTGGTTCAGCGCAGTGCGATGGAGTACGAGGCGCCGATGTCCGGCGTGTTCACTGCCACGGCCACGCTGGCCTCGGGGGCGGACTGGGAGAGGTTCGTGGCGGCCTATCACGCGCACGGCAAGTCGCGTATTCAGGCGCAGGCCGTGTTGCACAGCACAGGCCAACGCGCCGGGTTGTTCACCGGCGAATTCGTCGCGGTTCGCGAAGCCGTGGTCACGACGGCACCATGAAAATCGCCGCGAAGATCGCGGCGACTTTGTGGTTCAAGTGAAGCGTACAGCCCACGGGCTGGCGGCGCACTCAGTTTTTCTTCTCCGGCACACCCAGGCCGTAGCGGCGCATGGTGGACGCCCCCAGGATGTCGAAGAGTCGGGCCAGCCTGCGGTCAAGTTCGGAAAGAAGGTCGGTCATGGGGTGCCTGAAGATGAAATTGCGACTCCCGAACGATAGCCGAGGCCACTGCGATTGATCAAGGCCGATGAAGCCGCCGAAGGGAGCCCCTCGGAATCGTTGATGGCTCGAGAATTTGCTGGCGTGACCTCGTCTACGGGAACAACATCAGCGCACCAAGGAGACTGCCCATGAAACCCGATGACACCCCTGAAGACGGCCCGTTCGCCAAACTGGTTGACGAACAACTCGAACTTGCTGCGGCGCGGCTTCCGGCTCTGGAGCCGGCGGTGGCGCATCCTTCGCCCGTTGATCACGAGGAGCGACGCGAGCCTCACACCACACTCGAAGACGTGCTTCTCGGCAACGCCGAACCCACGCAGGAGATGCTGGAGGAACTGGCGGCACTGGATGCCGCCCCGGCACTCAGCGACGAGGAGCTGGCGCGTCAGGCGCTGGCCGATGGCGGTGCCGACAACGACCCTTCCACACCCGAGTAGTGCCAGAGCAGCGTCGGCGCTGCATAGAATCCGCGCCTATTCAAAGGGAACGTCGAACATGGGTGCGCAGTGGAAAGCCAAGCACAAGGACCTCGCTGCCAATGCCAAGGGGCAGCTGTTCGGCAAGCTGGCCAAGGACATCATGATCGCTGCCCGGCAGGGCCCCGATCCGGCGGCGAATTCACGTTTGCGGCTGGTCGTCGAGCAGGCGCGCAAGGTCTCGATGCCGAAGGACACCCTGGAGCGCGCGATCAAGAAGGGTGCCGGCCTCACCGGCGAGGCTGTGCATTTCGAGCATGCGCTGTACGAAGGTTTCGCACCGCACCGCGTGCCGGTGATGGTCGAGTGCCTGACCGACAACGTCAACCGTGCTGCGTCCGAGATGCGGGTGTTGTTTCGCAAGGGCCAGCTCGGCGCCTCGGGCTCGGTGGCCTGGGATTTCGACCACCTGGGCATGATCGAGGCCGAGCCGATCGCAGCCGGTGCTGACCCGGAACTGGCGGCCATCGAGGCCGGCGCGCAGGATTTCGAGGCGTCCGACGAGGGCGCCACCCTGTTTCTGACCGACCCGACCGATCTCGATCTGGTCAGCCGTGCGCTGCCGGCGCAGGGCTTCACCGTGCTGTCGGCCAAGCTCGGCTACAAGCCCAAGAATCCCGTGTCGCCTGCCAGTCTCAGTGCAGAACAGCTGGACGAGGTCGAAGCGTTTCTGGCCGCGCTGGACGGCAACGAGGACGTGCAGAACGTCTATGCCGGATTGCAAGGCTGAGCATCACTCAACATCTCACCATGAACGACACCGTCCCCAAACCCCCGCTGCCCGACCACCTGTCGATCGACGCCCGCAGCCCGCACCACGTGGCTGCCGTCTTTGAGCACTCGGTCGGTATCCGCTTCAACGGCAAGGACCGCGGCGATGTCGAGGAGTACTGCATCAGCGAGGGCTGGATCAAGGTACCGGCCGGCAAGGCAGTGGACCGCAAGGGTCAGCCGCTGCTGATCAAGCTGAAGGGCCAGGTCGAGGCGTTCTACCGCTGAACGTCCGGCAGGGCGCTGCCCTTGCTGACGCTGTCACCGTCGCCCGGTCGCAGCGTCCAGAAGGACAGCGACGACGCGATCGTCAGCACGCCCAGCGTCAGGAACGCGTGGTTCAGCGCACTGATCATCGCGTTGCGGTCTGTCTGCGGCAACTCACCGAGATACCAGCCGGCGACCAGTGAACCGCAGGCGAGGCCAAAGCTCAGCGACAGCTGCTGCATCGAACTGGCGATGGTGCTTGCCATGCTGGAGTCCGGCGTGTCGATGTCGGCATAGGCCATCGAATTCATGCTCGAGAACTGCAGCGAGTTGAAGAATCCCTGCGCCAGGCCGAGGCCGATGATGACGGCCAGCGGCGTTGCCTGGTCGACCGTGGCGAACAACAAGATGGTGATGCCGATCATCACCGTGTTGACGACCAGAACCTGCTTGTACCCAAAGCGGCGCAGCACCGGCTGAGAGACCAGTTTCATGCCCATCGCGGCAAGCGCGGTGGGCATCATCAACAGGCCGGACTGCCAGGCCGGCAGACCCAGCCCGAGTTGGTAGAGCAGCGGGAGCAGGAACGGCAGCCCGCCGACGCCCAGCCGGGTGACGAAGCCGCCGACCACCGACACCCGGAAGGTTCGGGTTTTGAACAGTCCAAGCCGGAGCAAGGGATAGGCGGCATGGCGCGCGTGCCAGACGTAGGCTGCGAGCAGGCTGATCGCCAGCAGAAACAGCACCGCGAGCGAAGTGGCATCGATGCGGTGCTCGCCAAAGATTTCCAGCAACCACGACAGCAGAGCGGTTCCACTTCCGAACAGCACCAGGCCGATCACGTCCAATGGCCGTGGCGAGTCGCCTCGGTAATCCGGCATGTGGCGATGGATCATCCACAGTGCCACCAGACCCACCGGCAGGTTCACGAAAAAGATGACCCGCCAGGACCACGCATGCACGATCAGCCCGCCGACGGCAGGCCCGAGCAGCGGGCCGATCAGCGCCGGGATGATGACGAAATTCATCGCCGTCAGCAGCTCTGACTTGGCAAAGGTTCGGATGATGGCCAGCCGGCCGACCGGCATCATCATGGCCGCGCCGATGCCCTGAAGGATGCGCGCGGCGACCAGCATCGGCACATTCACTGCCAGGCCGCACAGCATCGAGGCGACAGTGAAGATCGCCACTGCGATCATGAACACGCGCCGTGTGCCGAAGCGGTCTGCCATCCAGCCGCTGATCGGAATGCAGACCGCCAGGCTCAGGATGTAGCTGGCAACCACCGCCTTCAGGCTCAGCGGCGTGACCTGCAGACTGGCCGCCATCGCGGGCACGGCGGTGTTGACGATGGTGGCGTCGAGCTGTTCCATGAACAGCGCCGTCGCAACGACCCAGGGCAGGTACTTCTTGGTGGTCGGATCAAGCTGGGGCAAAGCCGGCATGCCGGATTCTTGACCAGTTCCACCGTTCTCGTCGTTGCGGGCTCAGCGATGAAGCAAATGAGTGATGCACCGAGTTCGCCGTGCGCAGTGCATGACCGGGTGGGGCGGTGCCACTGGTGCCCGCCTACCGTTGTTTACGTCTTGTTGCGCCGATCCGCCAGGCTTTTCTGGATCGAGACGATCTGCGCGGTAGCGCTCTGCACCTGATGGGCCAGTACGCGCATCTCGTCGGCAACCACAGCAAAGCCGCGGCCTGCGGTACCCGCGCGGGCAGCTTCGACCGATGCGTTCAGCGCCAGCAGGTTGGTCTGGTGTGCCACCTTCTGGATCGAGCCGACGATGTCGCCGATCGTCTTCAGGCTGTTGTCCATGAAGAGGTTGTTCTCGCGCTCGGCGAGCTGGTTCTCCTCTTCGTGCTTCTGCAGCGAGATATCGGCCAGCGCACCCACCACGCGCTGTGGCGTGCCATCTGCGGCGCGCTTGGTCTGGCCGCGGGCACGGAACCAGCGGAATGTGCCGTCCTTGCAGCGCAGCCGGTACTCGATGTCGTAGGGCGTGCGACCAGTGCGGTCGGTGAGGTGTGCGGTGAAGGCGCCAACGACGCGGTCCAGGTCTTCCGGATGCAGCTTCGACGCCCAGCTCTCCAGCACATCCGGGAATTCGGCCTCGGTCTCGTAGCCCAGCAGACGGCGGAATTGTTGGGACCACCAGAATGCATTTTTCGGGTTCACGGGATCGCCAGCCACCACCTCCATGTCCCACAGGCCCTCCTGCAGCATCTCGCGGCCGAGGTCGAAGCGGATCATCATCGTGTCAAGCTTCTGGTCGTCAAGAACCGCATCGGTGATGTCTGTCAGCGACCCGGCGACGCGCAGTGGCGAACCGTCGGCGGCGCGAATGGTTTCGCCGCGGGCGCGGAACCAGCGATAGTTGCGATCGCGCATGGCGAGCCGGTACTTCACGTCATACGGTGTGCGACCTGACCGGTCGGCCAAATGCTTGCCAAAGGCAGCCAGCGTGCGATCCTTGTCTTCCGGGTGCAATCGGCTCGACCAGCTCGACAGAATGTTCGGGAAATCCTTTTCGCTGGTGAAGCCCAGCATCCGGCGGAACTGATCCGACCACCAGAAAGGGTTGCTGGGGTTCGACGGATCGTCCGGATTGATCTCCATGTCCCACAGGCCGTCTGAGGTGGCCATGCGCACGAGGTCAAAGCGTGTCTGCAGCGAATCGACCTGATTGCCCAGATCGGAGACCTGTTGCGCCAGCTCCTGCTCGCGGGCGAGTGCCTCGTTGAGTTGCCCGAGGGTGACGTCTTGCTCGTCCGACGAGCCGAAGATTCGCTTCAAGACAGCGCTCATGCCTGTGTCTCCATCATGTAATTGGGCGGGCAAAAAAATACATAGCAATGAACGGGTGGCAGCACGAGAGCGCAAACACTGCAAACTCGGTTGATGAGTGCTCTTCGGCAACGCCAGCTGCCGACTTGAGCCCGGATGAACCCGGTGCAAAAAACAGGCTGACTGACCTTTTCGCCAGGGTTGCGATGTGCGACAGTGCAAAACCGCATTCAATCGAACACCACAAAACACACCTCTGGAGGAGTATCAGGATGATCAAGGTCAAGGATTTGCTCAAGAAGAAGCCGCAAAAGGTCGTCTTCTCGGTGGCATCGACCGATTCGGTGCAGACCATTCTTGAAATGATGCTGGCCAACACGATCCGCTCGGTCGTGGTACTGGATCAGGACAAGCTGATCGGCATCGTCTCCGAGCGCGATTGCGCTCTGAAGGTGTTGTTTCGCAATCGCAAGGCCTCGGAAACCACGGCCGGTGACATCATGACGCGCGACGTGTTCACCGTCACCGGCGAGGAGACCATCGATGCCTGCATGCTGAAGATGACGTCCAAGAACATCCGGCACCTGCCGGTGTCCGATAACGGCAAGGTCGTTGGGATGGTGTCGGTTGGCGACGTGGTCAAGGAAGTGATCTGCCATCAGACCGAGCTGATCACTTACCTTGAAGGCTACATCCGCGGAAACAGCGTCAACGCGTACTGACTTGGTTATAGGGGGGGCGAGTTGCCGCGCAACAGACCCGAACTCAACAGCCCAGCTTGACGGTCTGCACCGGCCGGCGAACACGAACTGCAGTCTTCCGAGGTGTAGAGCTCAACGATCGCTGGCGCCGAACCTGACAGCCGCGGCGTGTGAACTGGCAGCCTGCTCTATGCTCGCCCGCCTGCCTCCACTTCACGCTCTCAATTGCCTGACGTCCCTGCGAATCACACACCGTGCGTGACCATCGTCGGCGGCGGCCCGGCCGGGCTGATGGCGGCGGAGGTTTTAGCCGGTGGAGGTGTGCAAGTCGATCTGTACGACGCCATGCCGTCAGTGGGCCGCAAGTTCCTGCTGGCCGGCAGAGGCGGGCTGAACCTGACGCACTCGGAAGCTCTCGATGCTTTCGTCAATCGCTACGGCGAGCGCCGAGCGAGCGTCGCCCCGATGCTGGAGCGCTTTGGTGCGACTGCAATGCGGGCGTGGGCGCAGGGCCTGGGCATCGCGACCTTCGTCGGGAGTTCGGGCCGGGTGTTTCCTGTCGATCTGAAAGCCGCACCGCTGCTGCGTGCCTGGCTGCATCGCTTGCGTGAGCGGGGTGTGCGGTTCCATATGCGACACCGCTGGGTGGGTTGGGTGGCGTCCGAATCGTCGGCTGAGGCAAATGCGGTGGTGTTCGAGGCTCCTCAGGGTACCTGCGCGGTACGTGCCGATGCCGTCGTGCTTGCACTGGGCGGTGCCAGCTGGGCGAGGCTGGGTTCCGATGGCGCCTGGGCGCCGTCGCTGCGGTCGCGGGGTATCGACGTGGCGCCACTGAGACCGTCGAACTGCGGCTTCGATGCCAGCCACGCTGATGCCCAAGGGCAGTTGCAGCCGGGCTGGAGCGAACACTTCCGAAGTCGCCACGCCGGTGCACCGCTCAAGAACGTGGCCCTCGCTTGCGTCGGCCCAGGGGGCCTGAGGTTCGCGCAGGCTGGCGAGTTTGTCATCACCAGCGGTGGCGTCGAAGGAAGCCTGGTCTATTCGGCATCGGCCGTACTGCGTGATGCCATCGAGGTCGATGGCCATGCAGTGGCCCACCTGGACCTGTTGCCGGGGCGAAGCGCTGAATGGGTGGTCCGCGAGGTAGCGCACCCGCGAGGCTCTCGTTCGCTGGCGACGCATCTGAAAGGCCGGCTCGGCCTGGATGGCGCCAAGGCCGCATTGCTTTACGAATTGCTGCCGAGAGAGGTGATTGCTGATCCGCAGCGGCTCGCGGTGGCGATCAAGGCTTTGCCACTGACGCTGCTGGCCGCACGCCCGATCGACGAGGCCATCAGCACTGCTGGGGGTGTGCGCTTCGATGCGGTGGACGCGAACGGCATGCTGCAGGCGCTTCCCGGCGTGTTCTGCGCCGGCGAGATGCTCGACTGGGAAGCGCCGACCGGCGGCTATCTTCTGACGGCCTGCTGCGCCAGTGGTGTCTGGGCAGGCGAGGGCGTTCTGCGGTATCTCGGCAGGAACCCCGTGGCACACTGCGCCGCCCCCATGTGCTGAGCATCGCCGCTGGGTGCACTTCCTTCTCATCGATTCCTGCCCGTTCGGGCCTCATCCCTTGAACAAGATCCTGCTGCAAATTGCTGACGAACTGAAGGTTCGCCCGGCGCAAGTCCTCGCTGCTGTCGAGCTGCTCGACGGCGGTGCCACTGTGCCCTTTATCGCAAGGTATCGAAAAGAAGTGACCGGGAATCTCGACGACATCCAGCTGCGTGAGCTGGAGGTTCGGTTGTCCTACCTGCGTGAGCTCGAAGAGCGCCGCGAAGCTGTGCTCAAGAGCATCGCCGAACAGGGCAAGCTGACACCGGCGTTGCAGGCGGCCATCGAGTCGGCACCGACCAAACAGGAGCTGGAAGACCTCTACCTGCCCTACAAGCAGAAGCGGCGCTCGAAGGCGATGATTGCCCGCGAGGCCGGACTGGAGCCGCTGGCCGACAAGCTGTTTGCCGACCCGACACTCGATCCGCTGTCCGAGGCCGGCGCCTTCATCAACGCAGACGGCGGCTTCGCGGATGCATCGGCCGTGCTCGACGGTGTGCGCGACATCCTGGCCGAGCGCTGGGCGGAAGACGCGGCCCTGGTCGGCAAGTTGCGCGAGTGGCTGTGGGCCGAGGGCACGCTGCAGAGCAAGTTGCTGGAAGGCAAGGACGCAAACCACCCGGACACTGCGAAGTTTCGCGACTACTTCGACTACGCCGAACCGATCCGCACGGTGCCGTCGCACCGCGCGCTGGCGGTGTTCCGTGGCCGCACATTGGAATTCCTCGACGCCAAGCTGGTGATCGAGTCGGCGCCTGCAGTGGCCGTGCCGACCCCGACCGGCCGGCCCGCGCCCGCTGTCTCGCTGGCAGAAGGCCGCATTGCGGCACATCTGGGCTGGCGCCATGCACAGCGGCCGGCCGACGACCTGCTGCGCAAGTGCATCGCCTGGTGCTGGAAGGTCAAGCTCAGCCTGAGCCTGGAGCGCGACCTCTTCACCCGGCTGCGCGAAGCGGCCGAGCAGGTCGCGATCAAGGTGTTTGCCGAGAACCTGCGCGACCTGCTGTTGGCCGCACCCGCCGGACCTCGCGTGGTGATGGGGCTGGACCCGGGCATCCGCACAGGTTGCAAGGTGGCAGTGGTCGATGCGACCGCCAAGGTGCTGGCGACCGAGACGATCTACCCGCTGGAGCCACGCCGCGATTGGGAGGGCTCCTTGCACACGCTGGCCCGCCTGTGCGCCACGCATGGGGTCGATCTGATCGCGATCGGCAACGGCACCGGCAGCCGCGAGACCGACAAGCTGGCGGCGGAGCTGATCCAACGTATCCAGAAGTTGTCGACGATGTCCGCCCCCACGTCGCCTGCGGCTCCTGCCCCCCATGGGGGCGTGCCCTCGCCTTGGGGCGGCCCGGCGGCGGTGCGTCCTGTCCAGAAGGTTGTCGTCAGCGAAGCGGGCGCATCGGTCTACAGCGCCAGCGAGTACGCCAGCAAGGAACTGCCCGATCTGGACGTGAGCCTGCGTGGTGCGGTCAGCATCGCGCGGCGACTGCAGGACCCTTTGGCCGAGCTGGTGAAGATCGAACCCAAGAGCATCGGCGTCGGCCAGTACCAGCACGACGTCAATCAGAGCGATCTGGCCAAGAGCCTGAATGCGGTGATCGAGGATTGCGTGAACGCAGTGGGTGTCGATGTCAACACCGCTTCAGCGCCGCTGCTGTCGCGGGTGTCGGGGTTGAGTGCTGCGGTGGCTGCGAGCGTGGTGCGCTGGCGCGACGCGAACGGCGCCTTTCGCAACCGGCAGCAACTGCTCGAGGTGGCCGGGCTGGGCGCCAAGACCTTCGAGCAGAGCGCGGGCTTCCTGCGCGTGCGCAACGGCGACAACCCGCTTGATCAATCGGGCGTGCACCCCGAGACCTACCCGGTGGTCCAGCGCATCCTGACCGCAGTCAAGAAGCCCGCCGCCGATGTGATGGGCCGCAGCGATGGGATCCGCAGCTTGAAGCCCGAGGCCTTCGCTGACGAGCGCTTCGGCGCCATCACGGTGAAGGACATCCTGGCCGAGCTGGAAAAGCCGGGCCGTGACCCGCGCCCTGATTTCAAGGTGGCGAAGCTCGCCGACGGCATCGAGGACATCAAGGACCTGCAACCTGGCATGACGCTCGAAGGCACGGTCAGCAACGTTGCGCAGTTCGGTGCCTTCGTCGACCTGGGTGTGCATCAGGATGGGCTGATCCACGTGAGCCAGCTCGCGCACAAGTTCGTCAACGATGCGCGCGAGGTGGTCAAGACTGGCGATGTGGTCAAGGTCAAAGTGCTCGAGGTGGACCTGTCGCGCCAGCGGATCTCGCTGACGATGAAGCTGGACGCCTTGCCTGCCGATCGCGGCGGCAAGGATGCGGCCGGGGCTGGCAACCGATTCCAGCCCGCAGGACGCGGCGAGAGGCCGTCCAGGCCACGTGCGAACGAGGCTGCCGTGGGTGGTGGGGCGATGTCGGCCGCGTTTGCCAAGCTGCAAATCAAGCGCTGATCGCTCCAGGGTTTTCGGGTAAACGCACGGGTTGGGGTTGGCAGCGCCTGCCGCCGGCAACCTTGGTACTCCGTCGTGGTGATCGGTGGCGGCTCGACGGTGGCTGTCGCGATCGGTGCGCTGTGGTTCATCGACCGTGCGGCCAACCTGGCAATCCTGCTGTTTTGACGCTTAAAATTTGCGCTTCGCAGAGGGTCAAACAAGGCGCGGTTGTGGACCGCGCTTTTTCTTTTCCGATGGAGCTTCGATGATCTCGATTCAGTTGCCAGATGGTTCGCAGCGGCAGTTTCCGGGCCCGGTGACAGTGGCCGAGGTGGCTGGGTCCATCGGGAGCGGGCTTGCAAAGGCCGCGCTGGCTGGAAGGCTGGGCACGGGTGCCGCTTCGAAGGTGGTGGACACCAGCCACCTGATCGAGCAGGACGCGACGCTCGCCATCATCACCGACAAGGATGCCGACGGGCTCGATGTCATCCGCCACTCGACTGCCCACCTGCTGGCTTATGCGGTCAAGTCGCTGTTTCCGGATGCACAGGTGACGATCGGCCCGGTCATCGAGAACGGCTTTTTCTACGACTTCTCCTACCACCGCCCGTTCACGCCAGAAGATCTCACCGCGATCGAGGCGAAGATGAGCGAACTCGCGAAGAAGGACGAAAAGGTCGAGCGCCGTGTGCTGCCCCGTGACGAGGCGGTGACTTATTTCAAGGGGATCGGCGAGGCTTACAAGGCAGAGATCATCGCCAGCATTCCGGCGAACGAAGACGTTTCGCTGTATCGCGAGGGCGCGTTCGAGGACCTGTGCCGCGGCCCCCACGTGCCGAGCACCGGCAAGCTCAAGCACTTCAAGCTGATGAAGGTGGCCGGCGCCTACTGGCGCGGCGACCATCGCAACGAGATGCTGCAGCGCATCTACGGCACGGCCTGGTCGACCAAGGACGAGTTGCAGCAGCACCTGCACATGCTCGAAGAAGCCGAGAAGCGCGATCACCGCAAGCTGGGCCGCGAGCTCGATTTGTTCCACATCGACGAGCACGCGCCAGGGCTGGTTTTCTGGCACCCGAAGGGTTGGACGATCTGGCAGCAAGTCGAGCAGTACATGCGTTCGGTCTACCGCGACAACGGCTACCAGGAAGTCAAGGGCCCGCAGGTGCTGGACCAGGGCCTGTGGGAGAAGACCGGGCACTGGGACAAGTACCGCGAGAACATGTTCACCACCGAATCGGAAAAGCGCGAATACGCACTGAAGCCGATGAACTGCCCGGGGCACATCCTGATCTTCAAGCAGGGCATCAAGAGCTACCGCGATCTGCCTTTGCGCTTTGGTGAATTCGGGCAGTGCCACCGCAACGAACCCAGCGGTTCGCTGCACGGGATCATGCGGGTGCGAGGCTTCACGCAGGACGACGGGCACATCTTCTGTACCGAGGACCAGATCCTCGATGAATGCACCGCGTTCACCACGCTGCTGCAAAAGGTCTACGCCGACTTCGGGTTCACCAACATCATCTACAAGGTCGCGACGCGGCCCGAAAAGCGCATCGGCTCCGACGCGCTGTGGGACAAGGCCGAGTTCGCGCTGATGGAAAGCCTGCGTCGATCAGGCTGCGAGTTCATCGTCACGCCGGGAGAGGGCGCGTTCTACGGGCCGAAGATCGAGTACACGCTGAAGGACGCTCTTGGACGGCAGTGGCAGTGCGGCACGATCCAGGTCGATCCCAACATGCCTGAGCGCCTGGGTGCGGAGTTCGTCACCGAGGCCGGCGAGCGCGCCACACCGATGGTGCTGCACCGGGCCATCGTGGGCAGCCTCGAGCGTTTCATCGGCATCCTCATCGAGCAGCATGCCGGCGCGTTGCCGACTTGGCTGGCGCCGGTGCAAATCAGCGTGCTCAACATCTCGGAACACCAGTCCGATTACGCGCAGGAAGTGACGAAAGCGCTTCAAAAACAAGGAGTTAGAGTTATCACGGATTTGCGGAATGAGAAGATAACCTATAAGATCCGCGAGCATTCGATGCAGAAGGTTCCGTACATCCTTGTCGTGGGTGACAAGGAAAAGGCAAATGGAACCATCGCAGTACGCGCCCGGGGAAATCAAGACCTCGGCGTCATGTCACTGGCAGACTTTTCCGCAAGGTTGGCCAACGACATCGCTCAAAAAGCGTGAACTCTCCTGCTTTCAGCTGGAGCGCCCAGCCCTTTGACCGACCGGTGCGTGTGCATGTTTAGGTGTGAATTCCGTCGCCTTGGAGTTCGTTGAAAGGTTTGAACCATCGCTACTTTTGCTGACCGCCGTACCCCCAACGCCGAGCGCAAGCACCGGCTGAACCGGGAGATCATGGCACCTGAAGTCCGGTTGAACGGTGTGGAAAACGAGCCCCTGGGCATCGTGAGCACCCTTGAAGCTCTGCGCATGGCAGGTGAGTTGGACGTCGATCTGGTCGAGATCGCTGCCACCGCTGAACCGCCTGTCTGCCGCCTGATGGACTACGGCAAGTTCAAGTACCAGGAACAGAAGCGGGCAGCGGAAGCGAAGTCGAAACAGAAGGTCATCGAGGTCAAGGAAGTCAAATTCCGCCCTGGCACCGATGAGGGCGATTACCAGATCAAGATGCGCAACCTGCGCCGCTTCATCGAGGAAGACGGTGACAAGGGCAAGGTGACATTGCGCTACCGCGGTCGGGAGATTACCCACCAAGAGATTGGCATGCGATTGCTCGAGCGCATCCGCGACGAGTTGGCCGATGTCTCGGTGGTGGAGAACATGCCCAAGCTCGAAGGGCGTCAGATGATCATGGTGCTGGGACCGAAAAGAAAGTCCTGACACCCGAAGGAATACAGCGCTGCGGTTTGGTCGCCGTGGTGTTGTCAGAAGCGACTGCAGGCCTACAAGACGGTACGTGTCGTACCGGCGCCTGCAGCAGCAACTTAAAAGGAGCAGTCATGCCCAAAATGAAGACCAAGAGCAGCGCGAAAAAGCGATTTCGCGTTCGCCCGGGTGGCACCGTCAAGCGGGGCCAGGCGTTCAAGCGCCACATCCTCACCAAGAAGTCCACGAAGGTCAAACGCCACTTGCGTGGTTCGACCGGCGTGCACGAGACCGACACTGGGCGCATCAAGCAGATGCTGCCTTTTGCCGGCCTGTAATTGACTGAAGGAGAAAACGCATGCCTCGCGTCAAACGTGGTGTTACAGCCCGTGCCCGTCACAAGAAAATCATCGCCCTGGCCAAGGGTTACCGCGGCCGCCGCAAAAACGTCTTCCGCATCGCCAAGCAAGCGGTCATGCGCGCCGGGCAATATGCCTATCGCGATCGCCGCACCAAGAAGCGCGTGTTCCGCAATCTGTGGATCGCCCGCATCAACGCTGGCAGCCGCAGTCACGGCGTCACCTACAGCAAGTTCATGGCTGGCTTGAAGAAGCTGTCGATCGAGATCGACCGCAAGGTTCTCGCCGACATGGCTGTGAACGATCCTGCCGGCTTCGGCAGCATCGTCGAGAAGGTGAAGGCCCAGCTCGCTTGACCGCTTCGGTCTGTACTCGGGCTCCAGCCTGAGGCAGCGTGGCACCCTGGCGGAGTGATCTCCGCCAGTGGCAAGTCCCTCAAGGCCGACCTCGTGTTGGCCTTTTTTATTGCGATTCCGTTTGACCCAGACCGCGCTCCGATGAACGACCTCGAACCCCTGGTGCACGATGCGCAGCGCGACTTCGCGCAGGCCACCACTCCAGCCGATCTGGAAAACGCGAAGGCGCGTTACCTGGGTAAATCCGGTCGCCTCACCGATCAACTGAAAGCATTGGCGGCACTCTCGCCCGACGACAAGAAAGCGCGCGGCGCGTTGATCAATGCGGCCAAGCAGCAGGTCGAGTCGGCGCTGAATGCGCGCCGTCAGGCACTGGCCGATGCCGAACTCGATGCGCAACTCAAGGCCGAGGCGCTCGACGTGACGCTGCCCGGACGCCAACGCGGCAGCGGCGGCCTGCACCCGGTGTCGCGCACGATGGAGCGCATCGAGGCCATCTTCTCCTCGATGGGATTTGACGTGGCCGAAGGCCCCGAGATCGAGACTGACTGGTACAGCTTCACCGCGCTGAACAACCCCGAGAACCACCCTGCGCGCTCAATGCAGGACACCTTCTACGTCGATGTGAAGGACGCCGAAGGACGCTGGTTGAACCTGCGCCCTCACACCTCGCCGATGCAGGTGAGGTATGCCCGGGCGCATGCCGAAAAGCACCGCGGCGTCGACCCGATGCCCGAGATCCGCGTCATCGCGCCGGGACGCACCTACCGAGTCGACAGCGATGCGACGCACTCACCGATGTTCCACCAGTGCGAAGGCCTGTGGATCGGCGAGAACGTCAGCTTCAAGGACCTGAAGGTCGTCTTCACCGATTTCTTCCGCACGTTTTTCGAGACAGACGACTTGCAGCTGCGCTTCCGCCCGTCGTTCTTCCCGTTCACCGAGCCCTCGGCCGAGGTCGACATCGCCTTTGCCAGCGGGCCACTGAAAGGTCGCTGGCTCGAAGTGGCAGGCTCTGGCCAGGTGCACCCGAATGTGGTGCGCAACTACGGCCTCGACCCCGAGCGCTACATCGGCTTCGCCTTCGGCATGGGCCCGGATCGCTTGACGATGCTGCGTTATGGCGTCAATGACCTGCGCCTGTTCTTCGACGGCGACCTGCGTTTCCTCTCGCAGTTCAAGTAAGCCCGCTTCCCGCCACCCGCACACGAAGATTCCCTCAGAAGGTTCACGCGATGCAATTCCCCGAGTCGTGGTTGCGCGAGTTCTGCAATCCGCCCCTGAACACCGCCGAGCTGGCCGAGCTGCTGACGATGGCCGGCATGGAGGTCGAAGAGCTGAGCCCCGCCGCGCCACCGTTCACTGGCGTGGTGGTCGGCGAGGTGTTGGCCGTGGAGCGCCATCCCGATGCCGATCGGCTGAATGTCTGCCAGGTCAATGTGGGCGCCGCGGAGCCATTGAAGATCGTCTGCGGCGCGCCGAATGTGCGTGTCGGCATCAAGGTACCCTGCGCCACCGTCGGTGCTGAACTACCGCCTTCCGATGAGAAGGTGAGCGCAGAGCCCTTCCGCATCAAGCTTGGCAAGCTGCGCGGCGTTGAAAGTCAGGGCATGCTGTGCTCCGCGCGCGAACTGAAACTTTCCGACGAACATGGCGGCCTGCTGGTCTTGGCGGAAGATGCCAAGATCGGCGCTGATATCCGTGAGCACCTGCTGCTCGACGACACGATCTTCACGCTGAAGCTGACGCCGAACCTGGGTCATGTGCTCAGCGTGTTCGGCGTGGCCCGCGAAGTCGCAGCGCTGACGGGTTCACCGCTGCTGCAACCGACATTCCCAGCCGCTCGCGTCAGTTCACCGGACACGCTGAAGGCCACGGTCGAAGCCAGTGATCTGTGCGGCCGCTTCACCGGCCGCATCGTGCGTCAGGTCAACCCGAAGGCCAGCACACCGGCTTGGATGGTCGATCGCCTCGCTCGCTGTGGCCAGCGATCGGTCAGCGCCTTGGTCGACATCTCGAACTACGTGATGTTCGAGTTCGGCCGGCCATCCCACATCTTTGACCTCGACAAGATCCACGGTGGCCTGCAAGTGCGCTGGGGTAGGCCAGGAGAAACGCTGAAGCTGCTGAACGGCAGCACGGTGGAAGTCGACGCGAAGGTCGGCGTGATCGCCGACAACCATGCGGTGGAATCGCTCGCCGGCATCATGGGCGGAGACGCCACTGCGGTGTCCGATGACACTCGCAAAATCTACGTCGAAGCCGCGTTCTGGTGGCCCGAAGCTGTCGCCGGTCGTTCGCGGCGCTACAACTTCTCGACCGATGCCGGGCACCGTTTCGAGCGGGGTGTCGATCCTGCCACGACGGTGGAGCACGTTGAACGCTTGACGCAGCTGATCATCGACATCTGCGGCACGCCCGACACCGTATGCGGACCGATCGACGACCAGGTGCTGGCGCTGCCAGATGCCAGACCAGTGGCGCTGCGCATTGATCGCGCAGCCAAGGTCATCGGCATGCCGGTGACGCAGGCGCAATGCGCGGGCGTGATGCAGCGGCTTGGGCTGGCTTACACCGAAGTACCCGGCGTGCTCACGGTCACCCCGCCAAGCTGGCGCTTCGACCTGCAGATCGAGGAAGACCTGATCGAGGAAGTGATCCGTGTCATCGGATTCAACCGCTTGCCGAACACCGCACCGCGCGCGCCGATCACCGCCCGTGCGCGCGCAGAAGCCCAGCGCTCACCGCATGCAGTGCGCCACCGCCTGGCGGCGCTCGACTACTTCGAAACGATCAACTTCAGCTTCGTGGAAGCGCGCTGGGAACACGAGCTGGCGGGCAACCCGGATCCGATCCGCGTGCTTAACCCGATCGCCAGCCCGCTGTCGGTGATGCGCTCCAGCCTGATCGGCAGCCTGGTGAACACGCTGCGCTACAACCTCGCGCGCAAGGCACCACGCGTGCGCCTGTTCGAGATCGGCCGTGTGTTCCGCCGCGATTCGAACGCCACCGACGGCCCGCTGGGCGTGGCAGGTATCAGCCAGCCGATGCGCGTGGCCGGTCTGGCTTATGGGTCGGTCGATGGTGCTCAGTGGGGCAGCAAGGAGCGCGCAGTCGATTTCTTCGACATGAAGGGCGATGTGCAAGCCCTTTTTTCGCCGCGCACCATCGGCTTTGCGGTCTGCGAACACCCAGCGCTGCACCCAGGCAGAAGCGCGCGCATCGAGGTCGATGGTGTCACGGTCGGCCACATCGGCGAGTTGCACCCGCGCTGGCGCCAGGCGTATGAGTTGACCAGCGCGCCAGTGCTGTTCGAGATTGAGCTGGCCGCGTTGCTGCACACCATCGTGCCAGCGTTCGTGCCGCTGCCCAAACAGCAATCGGCATGGCGCGACATCGCGGTGATGGCAGATGAATCGGTCACGCATGAGGCGCTGATGCAGGCCATCCTCGAACGATCGTCAGGCAGCTTGATCCGCTCGGCGAATCTGTTCGACGTCTTCCGGCCGGCCGTCTCGGCTGGCAGCGCCATCACCAACGAGCGCAGCCTGGCCGTTCGACTGGAACTGCGGGACGACGAGGCGACGCTGACCGACGAGCGCATCGACGCTGCGGTCGCCGGGGTGCTCGAAACATTGCGCACGCGGCTCGGCGTGCGACTGCGCGGGTGATGACGATGAATGACGATTCAACGCAAGCCATGATGCTGTCCAGTCTGGACACACCCACCCTCACCAAGGCCGAGTTGGCTGACCTGCTCTTTGAGCGATTGGGTTTGAACAAGCGCGAGTCGAAAGACATGGTCGAGGCCTTCTTCGACATCATCCAGGCCGCGCTGATCAGCGGCCGCGACGTGAAGATGTCCGGCTTTGGCAACTTCAACATCCGCCGCAAGGCACCGCGTCCCGGGCGCAACCCGCGTACTGGCGAGACCATCCCGATCAAGGCGCGCAACGTAGTCACCTTCCACGCCAGTCACAAACTGAAGGATGTCGTGCAGGGTGACACAACGCCGGGAGACGGCTTCGAGTAGAGTCTTGGACTTCTCCCCATGTTATTGATTTAAATGGAGAATTTCCTTCCCGACATCCCCGCAAAGCGCTACTTCACCATCGGTGAGGTGAGTGATCTGTGCGGCGTGAAACCCTACGTTTTGCGCTATTGGGAGCAGGAATTCACCCAGCTCAAGCCGATGAAGCGGCGCGGCAATCGCCGCTATTACCAGCACCACGAGGTGCTGCTGATCCGACGCATTCGCGGCCTGCTGTACGAGCAGGGCTTCACCATCAGTGGGGCGCGCAATCGCCTGGTCGAGTCGGTCAGTGGACTCTCTTTGCTGGGTGATGCCATGGTCGACGGCGATGCCGTTGACATGGATGCCGGCCAACCGAAGGACGATCTCCCTGTGGTCGCGACAGCGAGCGGGGCGGCAGAACCAACCACTTTGGGCGTCGCGCTGTCACCCGAGCAGGTGCGGCTTGAATTGATGTCGATCCGCGGACTGCTGACGCTCTGATCAGCCGCTGTTCGGACCTATACTCACTGGCTTGTCGGGGCGTAGCGCAGCCTGGTAGCGCACTTGCATGGGGTGCAAGGGGTCGCGAGTTCGAATCCCGCCGTCCCGACCAATTGAATCAATGGGTTAGCTCTCACAAGGAGCTAGCCCATTTTTCTTCAAGTCGTCGAATTCGCGACGTGGGCAACTGAATTCGTGCGGCTGGGACGCCCATCGCCGATCAGCCGGCCGCCACGGCCGGATCGACACCCAGGTACGAGGCACGAATGTCTTCCAGCAGCGCCCGCAGGATCTCGTCGTGGTGGCGGCGGTGGCGGGTCACCATGTGGAAGCCGACGTCGTACTTCAGTTCGGCCGGGTTCAGCGCCGCCATCAGACCGCGCTCCACGTAGGGCGCGGCAAAGTGCACCGGCAGGTAGCCGAGGTGCACGCCCGAGAGGATCAGCATGGCCACCGCCTCCATGTTGTCGGCGACCGCGGTGATGCGCCGGGGCGGGGTGATCTGCGCCTCGGGCACCGGGTAGCTGCGCCAGGCCCAATCGCACTCGGATGCGCGCTGGGCTGACACCTTCGGTGCGTCGGCAAACAAGGCATGCCCGCGGCCGGCGTAGGCCATCTGCCGCTCCAGGAACAGCGGCGTGTACTCCAGCGTCGGCACGCGGTGCCAGAAGTAGCCGATGGCCACTTGCATCTCACCGGTCAGCAGGCGCTCTTCCAGCTCGCCAGGCGAGCGGACCGACACCGAAAACCGCACCGCCTGGCTGCGCCGGCTGAAGCGCGCAATGGCCTCGCTGATGCGGGCGTTCTGGCTGATCGAGGTGTGGCCGATGAGGCCGATGTGTACCGTGCCGACCAGTTGCCGGTCCATGTGCCGCGCCTCGGCGGTGAAGTCGCCCACGGTGGCCATCAGCCGGCGCGACAGTTCGGCAAAGCGCTCGCCCTTGGCCGTGAGCTTGAAGCCGGCCCGGCCGCGGGCGCACAGCCGAAAGCCCAGTCGCGTTTCAAGTGCGGACAGCTGGGTGCTGATGGTGGGCTGGCCGACGTTGAGCGTCGACTGCGCAGGCGTCAGCCCGCCGGCATCGACCACGGCCAGAAAGATGCGGATCAGCCGCAGATCCAGATCGCTAAGGTTGTTCAGCATGCCGGGCTTAGGAGTGAAGGCCGCATTACATCGATGAATATCGATGTGTGAGTGGCGAAATTGCGATTCTAGGCAGTGGCATGTCGAACCTAGACTGAAAGCACTGATCAGGTTGCATTCGGCTGGATCGATGAAAACAGGAGCCTCCGTGCCCGAACCGCATTTTCAGCCGCTGGGCGGCAACGACATGCCGCGCTTTGGCGGTATCGCTAGGGCAGGCCTTGACAATTTCCACGTGCATCCGAGGAATTCGCCGCACAAATCCAGCCCTTTGCGCAGGCGATGAGCTGGCCCAGCACTACAGTCGAGGCAAACACACTCAAAGGGCGCCGTTGATGCCGTTTTCGTCGTGGCTCGAGACCGTGGGCCTATCAGTCCGGAGCAAGCCAGCCGCGCCGGTGCACGGGCCGGCTCTGGCCAGGTTCAGCAACCTGTCCAGCACCGCCTTCAAGCGGCACCTTCAGTCGCTTCATGAGACGGGCGACCGGCGCAACCCGGACATACTGGCCGGCGCTCTTCTCTCTGATCAGGAACGCGAGGCCTGCCTTCGCATCGGGGGCCCAGAGCTGGCCGCCCTGCGCGTCGAGCCCTACTACCACTACCTGACGGCTCGCACCAAGGTCTACGATCAGGTGCTGCTGGACGCCGTCGTTCATGGCATTCGCCGAGTGGTGATCGTCGGTTCCGGGTTCGACACCCGCTTCCACCGTTTCGGCAGCGTTCTGGCCGCCCACGATGTAGACCTTGCCGAATGCGACCAGCCTGCGGCCATTGCGGCAAAGAGGGAACTCGCCGCCAGACTTCCGTATGCTGATCGGGTGCACTACTTCGGTATCGATCTGAACGAGGCTCCTTCCTGGACGGATCTGTGGGGCTGGATCTCTGCCGGGGATCGCCCGGCGCTCATCCTGGCAGAAGGCGTGAGCCCCTACGTTGAAAGCGCTGCCTATGACGAGTTCTTGGTCGAGGTGGCGGCCAGGCTGCCCGTCGGTAGCCGGCTCGCCTACGATTTCAAGATCAGCGGCGTGGCCGATGGCTTCGGCAAGAACGCCGACGTGACCTCCCCGTTCCGGCTGAACCTGGACACCGTCTCCATCTTGGGGCGGCACCGCCAAATTGGTTTCGAGGAGGTCGCGGTCACGACCTCCCGCGAACTCATGCTGGAGTACGTGCCAAGCTGGACGGAGCAGGTGTCGCCCCTGTTCACCGAGGACGCGCTGATCCGCGCCGTTCGTTGAGTCGAGACACGGAATGAACGATTCGATCAAGCTCACGTTCGCCTTGTGCAGCTTCAACCGTGCCGAAAGGCTGGTGGCGCTGCTGCCGCAGATGCGTGCTCAGGCCTGCCCGGTGCCGTTCGAGGTGCTGGTTGTGGACAACAACAGCACCGACGAGACTGCCGCCGTGGTCGCCCGCATCGCCGCCACGCCTGGCACTCCGGTGCGCTACGTGCACGAGGCCGAGCAGGGCATTCCGTTCGCCCGAAACCGGGCGCTTGCCGAGGCGCTGGGCAGGGACTTTCTCGTATTCATAGACGACGACGAGGTGCCGCATCCCGGCCTGCTGGAGGCCGCCGTCCACGCCTTGACCACAGGCGAAGCGCGCTGTGTGGGCGGCAAAGTCAAGGTCGTGTTTCCGCCCGGGCGCCGCCCCGAGTGGCTGGTAGACGACCTGCTGGGCTTCTTGGCCGAGGTGGACTACGGCGACGAGCCGTTCTGGATCAAGGATCGGTCCAAGCCGGTCTGGACGGCCAACGTGGCCTACGACATGCGTCTGTTCCGTGACGACCCGGGTCTGCGCTTCGACCCGCGCTTCAATCGCCGTGGGCACGGCGTGGGCGGTGGCTCGGATGCGGTCATGTTCCATGCCATGCTGAGCCGCGGCGTGCCCATGCTGTACAGCCCGCTGATGGTGGTGCAGCACCATGTGGACGAGTGGCGACTGCGCCGCCGCTACTTCCTGAAGCTCCACTTCGTCGCCGGGCGAAAGTTCGGCCAGTTCCATTCCGGAGACTACGTGCGCACAGTCGCCGGCATTCCACCGTTCATGGTGGCGCAGGCTGGCAAGCACTTGGTGCGTACTGCGGCGATGTTTGCCCGGCGTGAACCTGGCCTGCTAAGGCAGGCGATGAACGGCACCTATGCGCTGGGTGCCATCTGGGGCCGGGTGCTCCGGAATAGAGAAATCACCGTCAGCTCGCGCTGATCTGGCCCGAGCGGCTCCTTGCTGCGCCGAACGTGCCTGTGCTGCTTCTCAACCGTTAGGAGATGGGCGCAGTCACGTGCGTGCAGCACGCCCTGAAGCTGCATTCACTCGCGATGATTGCGCTGGATCGGTGAATCTGGGCTTTGTGCCGACTTCGAACCGAGGTGATTTGCTCGGCATACCAAGACCAAACCTTGCTTTTGGCGGTACGCAGCGCGAATGTCTTCCGGCCGCGCACGAACGATCTCGTCGTGGTGGCGGCTGTGGCGCGTCACCGTGTGGAAGCCGACAGCATACGTGAGTTGGGTCAGGTTCAGCGCCCCCATCAGGCCGCGCTCCACACAGGCTGCCGCAGGCGCACAACCGAAAGGATCGAGATCGCTGAGGTTGTTTGGCCAGCCGGGCGAGGGGTGAAGGCCGTGTTACATCGATAGATATCGATGTGTGAGTGGCGAAATTGCGATTCTAGGCAGTGGCATGTCGAACCTAGACTGAAAGCACTGATCAGGTTGCATTCGGCTGGATCGATGAAAACAGGAGCCCCCGTGCCCGAACCGCATTTTCAGCCGCTGGGCGGCAACGACATGCCGCGCTTTGGCGGTATCGCCACCATGATGCGGCTGCCGCTGCAGCAGGGCGTGCAGGGGCTGGACGCCTGCTTCGTCGGCGTGCCGCTCGATCTGGGTACCTCCAACCGCTCGGGCACGCGCTTCGGGCCACGGCAGATCCGCACCGAATCGGTCCTGCTGCGGCCGTACAACATGGCCACGCGCGCGGCGCCGTTCGACTCGCTGCAGGTGGCCGACATTGGCGACGTGGCCATCAACCCCTACAACCTGCTCGACTCGGTGGCGCGCATCGAGCGGGCCTATGACGACATCGTGGTGAACGGATGCCGGCCGATCACGCTGGGCGGTGACCACACGCTGGCGCTGCCGATCCTGCGCGCCATGCACCGCCGCTACGGGCCGGTCGGGCTGATTCATGTCGATGCGCATGCCGACGTCAACGACACGATGTTCGGCGAAAAAATCGCCCATGGCACGCCGTTCCGCCGCGCGGTGGAGGAGGGCCTGCTGGATTGCAAGCGCGTGGTGCAGATCGGGCTGCGCGGTACCGGCTATGCGGCCGAGGACTTCGATTGGTGCCGCGACCAGGGTTTTCGCGTGGTGCAGGTCGAGGAATGCTGGAACCGTTCCCTCGTGCCGCTGATGGCTCAGGTGCGGGAGTTGCTTACGGGTGGTCCCGCGTACCTGAGCTTCGACATCGACGGCATTGACCCGGCCTACGCGCCGGGCACCGGCACGCCAGAAATCGGCGGGCTGACGGTGCCTCAGGCGCTGGAGATCATCCGCGGCGCACGCGGGCTCGACATCGTGGGTGCCGACCTCGTCGAGGTGTCGCCCCCCTACGACCCGCAGGGCACCACTGCGCTGCTGGCGGCCAATCTCGCCTTCGAGCAGCTGTGCGTGCTGCCGGGGGTGGACTACCGCACCTGACCTGACCCACGCGCCTGAACCGCTCCCCTTCCACAGCTTGACCTCGACTTCCCGTATTCCCACACCACCAGCCTCCTGCCTCTGACCCTTCGCGAAGGACCGCCACCATGAACCTCCACCCCACCTGCTCGAACCCGCTGCGCCGCCACAGCCTGAGCGCTGCCCTGATGGCGGCTTTGGCGCTGTCGTTTGGCGCCCCGGCGTTTGCCGCCGACACGATCAACGCGCTCGTGTGGTGTGACCACACCGACGATGCCTTCCTGAAGGGCTTCACCGCCAAGACAGGCATCAAGATCAAGGTCAAGGACTACGAGGGCACCGGCACCGCGCTGTCGTTGCTGGAGCAGTCCAAACCCGGCGACTGGGACGTGTTCGTGGTCGACTCGACCGACGTGCGCCGCGTCGTCGAGCGCGGGCTGCTGGCCGAGTTGAACCCGGCCGACTTCCCTCTGGCCGACGTGCCCGAGGCGGTGCGGCTGCCGGAGTACCACTCGGTCAAGGGCAAGATGTATGCAGTGCCAGAGAAGTTTGGCTACAACGCGATCGCCTTCGACAAGAACAAGGTCGGCCTCGACAAGGCGCGCAGCATCGCCACGCTATGGGACCCTGCCTTCAAGGGCAAGATCGCCATCTACGACTACTACCTGCCAGTGATCGGCCAGGTGGCGGTAGCCCTCGGCAAGAAGCCGCAAGACCTGACTGCGGCCGATCTGCCGGCGATCGGCGACAAGCTGAAGGCGATCCGCGCGAATGCCGCGCTGGTGGGCGACGTGACCACCTCACAGACGGCGCTGGCCACCGGCAAGGTGTCGATCATTGCCGGCGGCGGCGAGTATTCGGTGGCGGGTCTGGTCAAGGAAAAACCCAACCTCGACTGGGTGCTGCCCGACGTGGGCGGCATCCGCTGGCAGCAGGCCATCGGTGTGTTCGCAGCGTCGAAGAAGCAGAAGTCGGCCACTGCCTTCGTGCAGTACGTGCTGTCGCCCGAAGGCCAGGCCAAGCTGGCCACCTCGTCGTGCTACTGGGGCATGCCGGCCAACAGCAAGGCCGCGTTGAGCGCCGCTCAGAAGAAGGTGCTGCGCTGGGACGAGCAGCCGGGCTTCCTGTCGAAGTCGTACCCGTATCCGTCGCCGACGGATGCGCTCGACAAGGCCATGCAGGACCTGTGGGCGGCGACCATCCAGAAGTGATGCGGTGCTGACCTTGCAGCGTCTGGCCGCGCGGCGCGATGCGCGGCGCGGCGCTCTGCTGGCTGCGCCGGCGGTGCTGTGGACTGTTGCGTGCTTTCTGTTGCCCTCGGCGCTGATTGCGCTGTGGAGCTTCTTCACGCGCGACGGCGCCACGCTGGTCACGACGCCCAGCCTCGACAACTACCGACGCATCGTCGACCAGGAGGCGTTCGCGCGGGCGACGCTGAATTCGCTGGAAACCACGCTTGTGGTGACAGTGGTCTCGGTGCTGCTGGCCTATCCGCTGGCGTATGTGATCGCCTACCGGGTGGCGCCGCGCTGGCAGCGGCTGGTGCTGATGCTGGCGGTGTTGCCGTTCTGGACCTCGTACGTCGTGCGGGCCTATGCCTGGCTGCTGGTGCTCGCGCCCGACGGCGTGGTCAACCGCACGCTGCTGTCTCTGGGCGCGGTTCAGCAGCCGCTCGAACTGGCCTTCACGCCGATGGCGACGGTGATCGGCTTCGTTCACTTCTTCGTGATGCTGTGCCTGCTGACGATCTATGCGAGCCTGGTGCGCATCGATCCCAAGCTGGTGCTGGCCGCAGCCGACTTGGGCGCGAGTTCGTGGCAGGCCTTTCTGCGCGTGACACTGCCGTTGTCGGCGCCTGGCGTGGCAGCGGGCGCCTTCCTCACCTTCGTGATCGCGATCGGTGACTACGTGACGCCGCAGATATTGGGCGGCAACACCGACCTGCTGCTGCCGCAGACCATCCTGCTGCAGATCCAGCGCCGCGGCGACATCCCGATGGCCTCGGCGCTGTCGATGGTGATGATGGTCTGCGTCACGCTGGCCTACCTGGCGCTCGCTCGCTGGCTCACGGCGAGGAAGGCATGAGCGGGGTGGCAGTCCGGCGAGCGCGCGGTTTCCAGGCGGCATTGGTGATGGCGCCTCTGTTCGTCTTCATCTACCTGCCGGTGGCGGTGCTGGTGCTGTTCTCGTTCCACGCCGGGCAGGTGCCGGTGCCACCGTTCGAGGGGCCGTCGCTCGAGTGGTATGGCCGCGTGCTGGCCAACGACCGCGTCACCGGCTCGATGTGGAATTCGGTGCTTGTCGGCGTGCTGTCGTCGGCGCTCGCCACCTTGCTGGCCACGCTCGCGGCATGGGGCCTGGCACGCCACCGGGTGCCGGGACGCCGTCTGATCGAAGGGCTTTTGATGCTGCCGCTGGCGGTGTCCTACCTGGTCATCGGCGTCGGGCTGCTGGTGGCTTTTTCGGCGCTGGATGTGTCAAAGTCGCTGTGGGCTGTGGGCGTGGGGCATGTGGTGCTGAATCTGCCGCTGGCCTTCGTGGTGGTCTACGGCCAGTTCGACCGCGAACAGGTGCGGCTGGAGCAGGCGGCGCGCGATCTCGGTGCCAGCGAGTTGCAGGTGTTCCTGCGTGTGACCGTGCCCTTGCTGCGCACGGCCATCGTGGCGGCCTTTTTGCTGTCGCTGACGTTTTCATGGGACGAGTTCATCGTCTCGTTTCTTCTCTCGGGCTTTGACCCGACCTTGCCGGTGGTGATCTGGGGCATGCTGCGCAGCGGGCTGAATCCGCAGACCAATGCGGTGGGCACGCTGGTGTTCACCGTGTCGCTGGTGGCGGCGGTTTTGTTTGAATTGGCTGTCTTGCGACAGGCCGGAAAGGGCCACGATGCAGTCCGCCGCTGAACTGCGGCTCGATGCCGTCTCCTGCCATTACGGCGAGGTGCGGGCGGTCGACGACGTGACGCTGGCCGTGCCGCCGGGCAGTTATGTGGTGCTGCTGGGCCCCTCGGGCTCGGGCAAGACCACGCTGCTGTCGATGCTGGGGGGCTTCACGCTGCCGACCGCGGGGCGCGTGTTCATCGGCGGCGAGGACGTCACGCTGGTGCCGCCAGCCCGGCGCCCCACGGCCACGGTGTTCCAGGACTACGCGCTGTTCCCGCACCTGAGCGTGGGCGGCAATGTCGGATTCGGCCTGTCGGTGCGCGGAGTGCCGAAGGCGCAGATCGCGGCCCGGGTCGACGACGCGCTGCGCCGTGTCGGTCTGGAAGGCTATGGCCCGCGCGCGATCGGCGCCGCCTCGGGAGGCCAAAGGCAGCGCATCGCGCTGGCGCGCGCGCTCGTCATCGAGCCGGCGCTGCTGCTGCTCGACGAGCCCCTGGGTGCACTCGACCTCAGCCTGCGCCGGCAGATGCAGGACGAATTGCGGCGCCTGCAGCGCGCCGAGGGCCGCACCTTCGTGCACGTGACGCACGACCAGGAGGAGGCGATGGCGCTGGCCGACGTGATGGTCATCATGAACCGCGGCCGAATCGAGGACATGGGCCCCCCAGCGAGGCTGTACGAGCGCCCGCGCACACGCTTCGCGGCGCAGTTCCTCGGCGAGAGCTCGATCCTGGAGGGCAGGGTGGCGGTGGCTTCTGGGGGCGAGCTTGCCATCGACACGCCCTGCGGCCGGCTGCAGGTACCCGGCGAGCGCGCCGTGGGCAGTGCCGTGGCGCTGGCCGTGCGTTCTGAGGCGCTGCGTATCGGGGGCATCGGCGATGCGGCGCCTGGCGCGCAGCCGCTCGGCCACATGCAGATCAACGAGCGCGTCTACCAGGGCAGTTTCCTGCGCCTGGGAGGCACGGGTGCGGGTGGCGTGCGCTTGCTGGCCAAGCTGCCGCCGCAGACGTTTCCAGTGGATGCTGACAGCGACAACCTGCCAGTGGCGGTGTGCGCCGGCGGCCTGGTTCTTCTTGAGGATTGAGCGTTATGCCCAACGATACTGTGCCCCCCGAGTCGCCGCCGCGCGCGGTCTGTCCGACCTGCCGCGCTGCAGACTGGTACCGTGTTTCGCGGCTCGACCATGGCGTCACGCACATCGACGAGCACCACATCGACCCCTTCTACCGCTGCAACATATGGCACGTGCGAGGGCGCGACCGCGACCTGATGGTCGACTCCGGCATGGGCGTGGTCAGCCTTTGTGAGCAGGTGCCCTGGCTGCGCGAGCGCGAGGTGCTGGCCGTGGCCAGCCATGCGCACTTCGACCATGTCGGCAATCACCACGAATTCGACCACCGTGCCTGCCATCCCGCCGAGGCGCACATCCTGGCCGAGCCGCGCGGTGACTGGAACCTGGCCGATCGCTTTGCCGTGGTGGAGATGTTCAACGCGCTACCGCCGGGCGGCTATCGCCAGGCCGACTACCGCGTGCAGCCGGCACCGTCCACGCAACTGGTGGAAGCTGGCGATGTGATCGACCTCGGCGACCGGGTCTTCGAGGTCCTCCACGTGCCCGGCCACTCGCCCGGCTCGATCGCGTTGTGGGAGGCGGCGAGCGGCGTGCTGCTGTCGGGCGATGCGGTCTACGACGGCCCGCTGGTGGACGATGCCTACCACTCCGACATTCCGACCTACCTCGAGACCATGGCCCGCCTGTCGGCACTGCCGGTCACGGTGGTGCACGGCGGGCACTTCGCCAGCTTCGGCCGCGCGCGCTTCCAGGAAGTGATCCGCGAGTACCTCGACGGCCGCAGGCGGCCGGGCTGCCCGAGCGAGGCGGGCTGATGCACTTGACACCAGAGGCAATTGATGGATAGGCATGACATCGACGTCACGGAGATGACCGTCGCCGATGTGCAGGACGGCTACGCGCATGCGGCCTTCAGTTGTGAGGCGCTGACGCAGGCCTTCCTCGACCGCATCGCCCACTACAACCCGCGCCTGAACGCCATCATTTTTGCCAACCACCAGGCCCTGGCGGATGCGCGGGCGATCGATGCGCGCCGCCGATCCGGCGAAGCGCTCGGGCCGCTCGCTGGCGTGCCGGTGGTGGTGAAGGACACGATGGACATGGTGGGCTTCCCGAGCACCGGTGGCTGGTCGCTGCTGTGTTCGAAGACCGGCGGCGTCGACCTGATGCCCGGCACCGATTCGCCGGTGGTCGCGCGCCTGCGCGCAGCCGGCGCCATCATCCTCGGCAAGACCAACGTCCCGATCCTCAGCGGCAGCGGCACCGATGCGAACAACAGCTGGGCTGGTCCGACGCTGAATGCCGTCGTGCCTGACCGTGCGCCGGGTGGCAGCTCGGCGGGGACGGCCACCGCAGTGGCTGCATCGATGGCGGTGCTGGGCCTCGCCGAGGAAACCGGCGGGTCGATCCAGAACCCCGCTGCTGCGCAGGCGCTGGTGGGCATCAAGCCGACCTTTGCACTGGTGCCGAACACGGGTGTCATACCGCTGTCGAGTCAACGCGACGTGGTCGGCCCGATCGCGCGCTGCGTGCGCGACGCCGCGCTCACGCTTGATGTTCTCGCAGGCTTCACGATGGACGACCCGAAGACCGTTGCCGGTCTGGGCCGCATCCCTGAGCACGGCTACACCTCCCTGCTGTCGGATACCGCGCTGCAAGGTCGGCGACTGGGACTCTACGGGCCCGGCTGGCGCCATCAGCCGCTGACGCCGGAGACCGCAGCGCTCTACGCCATTGCGCAACGAGAGATCACAGCGCGCGGCGCCACGCTGATTGCCGACCCCTTCGCCGGCACCGGCTTTGCCGACCTGCGACAGCCGACCTCGGAGACGAACGAGTTCGATACGCGCGGCCTGGAATCGATGGCGCACGATCTGCAGAACTACCTGCGTCGCCTGGGGCCGCAGGCCGCGCTCCAGAGCTTTGCAGCCTTTGCCGAGGCCACGAAGTCAGAGGATGCCTTCGGGCCGGGAGGCCTGCTGCACGACCTGCATTGGCTGCCTGGATTTACCGAATCGCTGGCGAACCCCGATGTGCCGCCGCCGATGGCGGAGTTCATCGCAACACGCGCGAGCTATCTGCGCATCTTCAACACCATCATGGACACGCTGCAGATCGATGCGCTGGTCTTTCCGCACGCCCGCGCCGAACTGCCTCTGCTGCGTGGCCACGAGCAGATTGCGGAGACAACCGTCAGCGAAATCAACATCGCCGGCCTGCCCGGCGTGACGGTGCCAGCCGGTGCCTATGCCTGCGGCGCACCGTTCAGCCTGATCTTTGTGGGCCGCCTGTTCAGCGAGGCGACGCTGCTGGCCTTCGCCCATGATTACGAACAGGCCACGCGACATCGCCGGGCGCCGGCGCTGAAGCCCTGAGAAAAGCACCGGCCTGACTCACTTGTCGGCGGGGGCCGCGAGTTCGCGCGCCTTGTCCTGCGTGAGCCGCGCCTGCGCCATCAGCTTGTAGCCCACGTAGTACTTGAAGATGTTGCGCACGTAGGTGGTCGTTTCGACACCCACCTTCTCCGCGGTCACCGCCTCCACATGGTTGAACCACTGGTTCGGGTCCAGTCCGCGTCGCTGTGCTTCGGCCCGCATGCGCCGCATGGTCCCCGGCCCTGCGTTGTAGCTGGCGAACGCGAACAGCGTGCGGTCGGTCTCGCTGAACTGCGCGTCACGGAAGTAGGTGGTCATCAACTGGTCCATGTACTTGGCGCCCGCGTGAACATTGGACTCGGCGACACGGATGTCGCCCACCTTCAGCTGTTCACCGACCTCCGGCATGATCTGCATGATGCCGATGGCACCCACAGGGCTGGTGGCGTTCTGATCCAGCCGGCTTTCCTGAAAGCCCTGCGCCACCAGCATCAGCGGGTCAAAGTTGTACTTCTGGCCGTACTTGGCAAACAGCTCGAGCGTCTTTTCGAAGCGATTCCATTCATGGGTGCCGGTAGGGTCGCGCAGCCGCTTCACCTGGCGTCGGTATTGCGCCTCGCGCATCCGGATCACTTGCTGTGCGGCGACGAAGCGCTGGAAAAAGTCGCCGATCTCAGCAGCCAGCCGCGGCGAATTCTTGCGGATCGCCCACCCGATGCTGCCGCCGCTGTGAACCACAGCGCCAGAGTTGACAGTGATGGCCGGCAACACAGGCTTCCAGATGTTGATGAGCCAGTCGTCGGCCACGATGGTGTTGAGCAAACCGGCGTTGACCATCTCGAGCATGTCCTCGTCCTGCATGGCGTCCGGAAGCAGCCGAAGGTTGATCAGCGGCTTGCCTTCGCTGGCAAAACGCGCGTTCAGGGCGGTGAGGCTCTCGTGGTAGCTGGTGGCGCGGCGGACTTCGACCGTCCTGCCGGAAAGCGCCTCGGCGCTCTCGACGGGCGCGGACTTCGGCCCGGTGATCACCAACTCGTTGACCGGCGTGGTCGAGATGGTGCCGCCGGCTGCGGGTGGAACCACGAAGTCGACCAGCGCAGCGCGCTCGGGTGTGACGGTCAATCCCGCCGCGGCGATGTCACCGACCCCGGCCATCAGACTCGGCAGCAGTTGATCGCGGGTGACCGGCACCATCACCACGGTGATCGGTCGTGCGCCGGTCTTGAGCTTCTTGTTGAGGTAGCGCTCGAAGTCGCGCGCCATGTCGGCGACCAGTCCGCGCTCCTGCCCCTTGTCATTGAAATACAGGGTACGGCTGTGGGTCACGAGGACGACGATGCGACGGCTGCGCGCGGCAAGGATGTCGTCGAAGTCGCCAGTGACGGCACTGGCGGAGATCGGGATCGCCCGAGGTTCGGCGGCAGACGCGGGCGGCGCAGCGCCAGGTGCCGTGGCAGGCTGCGCGTTCGCGATGCCGGCGACGGTCAGCGCGATGGCCATGGTCAGGCGCCGAAAGCCTGCTCGGAAGTGCCGCTGCATCGTTGATCTCATCCAGCTGCTCGGACAACCGGAGCTTAACCGTGAGCGCAGCCTGACCGGGAGTTTCGCCGCGCTTGGCGTCGGGAATCGCCAGTGATGATCTATTCTCGAGCCAAGCTTCCTCAACCCTCTGCATGCCTTCCGCCATGAAGCCTTTGCCGATGACCTTGCTGTCGCGCACCTTGCTCCCCTGCATCGCCACGGCCGCCTTGTGCGCCACCATGCCCGCCGTCTGCGGCGCAGCCGACCCGATTGCCCTGGGCTTCACGCCCGCCAACATGGACAAGCGCGTGAGCCCGCGCAAGGACTTCTACCGCTACGCCGCGGGCGGCTGGCTACAGCGCACCGATATTCCCGCCAGTGAAGCCGACATCGGCGGCTTCAGTCAGCTCGCGGCCAATCTCGATCGGCAATTGCTCAAGCTGATTCAGGACGCGCAAGCGGCGAACGGCGCGCCGGGTAGCCCGAGCCAGCAGATCGGCGACAGCTGGCGAGCCGCGATGGACCTCAAACGCCTGGACGAGTTGGGGCTGAAGCCGCTGCAGGCGGATCTGGAGCGAGTGGCTGCGCTGACATTGCCCGGTGCTGCCACGGAGCTGGGGGCGCTGTCCGGGCACTTGCAACTGGGCTTCGGCGCGTCGCCTCTGGTGAACGCCATGGTCGCCACCGACGCGAAGAACAGCCGTGCCAATCTGCTGATGCTGGACGCAGGCCAACAGTCGCTCGAGCCGGACGAGTATGCGAAGCCCGAAGGCCAGCGCGTGCGTGATCTCTATCGGGCCTACATCGCCGGCATGTTCAAGACCACCGGCTTGTCGGAGTCGGCCGCGCAGTCAGCTGCTGGCACCGTGCTGTCGATCGAGATCGAGGTTTCGGCTGCCCAGCTGACGCCGCTGCAGGCGCGCGACCCAGACATCATCTACAACGTCATGACGCTGGCAGAGGCTCAAGCCTTGATCCCCCTCGTCGACCTCGAAGCGCATGTGAAGGCGCTGGGCGTGACACCGCCCGCAACTGTGCAAGTGGCAAGCATCGCAGCGCTGAAGGCCGTGAACCAGGTGCTGGCCACACGCTCGGCCGAGGACATCCGCACCTTGCTGCGGTGGCATGTGCTGACCGGTCTTGCCTCGGCGCTGGGTCAGCCGTGGCACGGCCTGGACGAGGAATTCAATCGGCAGCGACAGGGCCTGGCCAAGCCGCCCGAGCGCGATCGCGTGATCACCCAGGCTCTCGCCCAACAGCTGTTTCATCCGCTCTCCAGGTTGTACGTCGAGGCCTATTTCCCGGACAGCACGCGGCGCGATATCACGCAGATGGTGGGCCAGATCAAGGGCGAATTCGAACGCCGCCTGCGCACCAACGCCTGGTTGGACGAACCCACTCGTGCGGCAGCCCTGGAGAAGCTGGCCAAGGTCGACATCCAGGTCGGCTACCCGCAACAGTGGATCGACTTCAGCGCGGTCGTCATCCGGCCCGATGACCACTTTGGCAATCTCCAGCGCCTGCAGGAGTTCCAGCAACGGCGCGAACTGGCCAAGTTGGGCCAGCCGGTGGTGGTGGAGCGATTCGCCGCGCCGCCCTACACCACACCCACCTCGGTGAATGCCGGCTACAACCCGCAAACCAACAGCATCGACATCACGGCGGCGATCGTGCAGCCGCCGTTCTATGTGCCCACTGCCGATGCGGCGGTGAACTACTGCACCATCGGCGCGGTGATCGGCCATGAGCTGACCCATGGTTTCGACAGCAACGGCAGCCGCTACGGCCCCGCTGGCAACTTGCGCAACTGGTGGACGCCGCAGGCGCAGGCCGCCTTCAAGCAGCGCACCGATGTGCTGGTGCAGCAGTACAGCACCTACACGCTGTTGCCCGGGCTCCAGCACAACGGCGAACTCACCTTGACCGAGAACACCGCGGACCTGGGCGGTATCACCCTGGCACACGCAGCGCTGCAACGACATCTCGCGGGCAAGCCGCAGCCGAAGATTCAGGGCTTGAGCACCGACCAGCGCTGCTTTGTGGCCTGGGCTCAGATGTGGGCCTACAAGGCACGGCCCGAGCGGGTGCGGCTGCTGGCCGCGATCGACTACCACGCCAACGCCACGCTGCGCGGCTTTGTGCCCTTGCTGCACCTCGATGCGTTTCACAAGGCCTTCGGAACGCGGCCCGGCGACCCGATGTGGCGCGCGCCCAAGGACCGGGTGGTCATCTGGTGAGCGGCTGAGCGCTCGCCAGGCCCGCGCGCCGCCCGGTGGTGTCTTCATTCGCTTCCCGTCTCGCCCCGGGCTCCTCGCATGCAGACCCTAAGATGCGCACGCCGTGTCGAGAAAGACGAAGTCAGTGCAAGTGAATCAACCCGCAAGCCTCTGGCGCCTCAGCGTGGCGCCCATGATGGACTGGACTGACAGGCATTGCCGCACCTTCCACCGGCTGTTGACGAAACGCGCGCGGCTCTACACCGAGATGGTGACGACCGGCGCCTTGATCCATGGCGATGTGGCGCGCCATCTGGATTTCAATGCCGAGGAACATCCGGTCGCCTTGCAGCTCGGCGGCAGCGAGCCTGCCGACCTCGCGCACTGCGCGCGACTGGCTGAGCAGTGGGGCTACGACGAGGTGAACCTGAACTGCGGCTGCCCCAGCGAGCGTGTGCAGCGGGGTGCGTTCGGTGCCTGCCTGATGGCCGAGCCTGCGCTGGTGGCCGACGGCGTGAAGGCAATGCGCGATGCGGTCGCGATCCCGGTGACGGTGAAGCATCGCATCGGCATCGACCGCAGCGAAAGCTATGACTTCGTGCGCGACTTCGTCGGCACGCTCGCCGATGCGGGCTGCGAGGTGTTCATCGTGCACGCGCGCAACGCCTGGCTGAAGGGCCTGAGCCCGAAGGAAAACCGTGAGGTGCCGCCGCTGCGCTACGAACTGGTGTACCGGCTCAAGCGCGACTTCCCGGCGCTGACCGTCGTGCTCAACGGTGGCGTGACGACCGACGAGCAGATCACCGAGCACCTGCAGCATGTCGATGGCGTGATGCTGGGTCGTGAGGCCTACCATCGGCCGTGGTGGCTGGCCGGCTGGGACGAGCGGCACTTCGGGGATGCGCCGTCAACCCTTGATCGGGACACGGTCGAGGCGGCGATGGTGGACTACATGGACCGCCTGGTGGCGCAGGGCGAGCCGTGGTCGCGTGCCTCGCGGCACATGCTGGGGCTGTGGAATGGCACGCCCGGTGCGCGGCACCGGCGGCAGGTGTGGTCGGACCACCGGCGCAAGGCCGATGCGCCAGCCGAGGTGTCGCGTTCAGCCGGGCCGAAGGACGCCGACAGCCCGGCTCGGGAAGCCGCGGCCTGAGTCCTGCGCCGGCGGCACGCTGAAAACGCTGCCGACCTTTTGATCTGGCGCAAACCGCCCGAGCGACCCCTGCATAGAGTGGCATCGAACTCACAAGGGGGCACGCGCGATGGATGAAATCAGATCGATCCTGGTGCATCTGGATGCATCAAGTGGCGCGATGAAGCGCCTGCGGGTGGCCCACCGACTGGCAGCTACGCACGGCGCTGAACTGGACGTGCTTTACGCGGTGACACCGGCGCTGTTGCAGTATCCGTTGACGACATCCACTGCCGATGGCCAACTGGGTGCCTTGCTGGCGGCGATGGATGCGCAAACCTGCGCAAGGGTGCGGGCCGACTTCGAGCGGGAGCGGGCCGACATCGGCCTGACGAATCTGGCCTGGCAGCAGGCCAATGACTTGCCTCAGTTCTCCTTCGTGCCCCGGGCCTTCGAGGCCGATCTGCTGGTGCTGGCCAAACCGGCCACCGATGAATCGCAAGGGGCGCAGGTGCCCAACGATTTCGCGCCTTCCGTGTTGATCGAGTCCGGCAAGCCCGCGTTGGTGCTGCCGTCTGTCGAAGCGGGTGCCGAGTTCGGCCGAACGATTCTGGTCGCCTGGAAGGGTGCGGCTGCGTCGGCACGAGCCGTGACCGCTGCCTTGCCGATGCTGCGTCTGGCGCATTCGGTGCACGTGGTGTCGTGGGATGAACCCGGCGGCACAGCAGCGAATCACCCGCTGCCGGTCGAGCGATTTCTCAGTCGCCATGCCGTGAGCGCGAAAGTGCACCGCTGCGGTCGCCCCAAAGGTGACGTCGGCGAATTGATGCTGTCGATGGCTGCCGAGGTCGATGCCGACATGCTGGTGATGGGCTGCTATGGCCATAGCCGCGCCCGCGAATGGTGGCTGGGTGGCGCCACCCGGACCATCCTGTCGGCGATGACCCTGCCGGTGCTGATGTCGCACTGAAGGCACCTGCCTGTGATCGATGTCGGGCTTGATTTCCGTCAAGGTCCCAGCAGGCGTCAACCCTAGAGTCAAGCTTCAGGCTGCAGTAGTTCAGGCGTCACCGCCATGGCCTGAGAAAGGTCCCCGCGATGCCAGGGGAGTTCCCCATGGAGGGTGAGAGATGCTCATGACCTTGACGAAGTTGACGCGATCGCTGGTGCTGGTGGCATTGGCTGTTGCAGGCAGCGCGAACGCTACGCAGTCCGGCATGACGCCGTCCGGTCGCAGCTACCTGTCTGGTGGCGTGTCTGACGAGGAGCGGGAAAGCCTGCAGTCGCAGCAGGCACGCTACAGCCTGTGGATCGTGACGGCGTTGCGCAAGACGGGTGAGTACCTGTCAGCGGTGCATCTGAAGATCACCGACTCGAACCGGAAGGTGGTTTTCGATGCCGCGCTCGATGGCCCCTGGCTGCTGATCGATCTGCCGCTTGGCAAGTACAGCATCGAGGCAAAACTTGATGGCCAGTCACAGCAACGCCAGACCACCATTCACCCGGGCGATCATCATCAGGCGATCTTCTACTTCGACACCACCAAAGGCAGCAAGGTCAGTCCCTGACGCTGTTCGATCTCAGAACGCAGATGCGTAGCGCATCATCTCCCACGGGCTGACGTGGCGCGAGTAATCGGTCCATTCGGCTCGCTTGAGCCGAATGAACTCGCGCGACAGCGTCTCGCCGAGCGCAGCGCAGATCACCTCGTCGCCTTCCAGCGCATCGAGCGCAGCCGACAGGCTTTGCGGCAGCACTCCGATGCCACGCTCGTGGATCTGCGACAGGCTCAACTGGAACAGGTCGTCGGTGCAGGCCGGTCCCGGGTCGAGCGCGCGATCGATGCCATCGAGGCCGGCGGCAATCAGCGCGGCGGTGGCGAGATAGGGGTTGGCTGATGCATCGGGCACGCGCCATTCGATGCGGCCTTTCAGCGTGCGAACCAGCGCAGTCCGGTTGTTCGGCCCGTGCGCCGCATAGGCCGGCGCCCAGGTGGTGCCGGTGATCGATTCGCCCACCGTCAATCGCTTGTAGCTGTTGACCGTGGGTGCGGCGATGGCGCACAGCGCATCGGCATGCTTCAGCACCCCGGCGGTGAACTGGCGGCCGACGAGCGACAGGTCTTGCGACGCATCGTCGAACACGCAGTGCGAATCGAGCGCAGTGCGGCCCGAGCGATCTGCGTTCCAAAGCGATACATGGAAATGCATGCCGCTGCCGGGCTGGTTGGCAAAGGGCTTGGGCATCATCGAGAACACCATGTCGTGTTGCTCGGCCAGCGTGTGCGCGGCCAGCTTGAACAGCATCAGGTGGTCAGCACTGGTGAGGGCATCGGCATGGTGGAAGTTCAGTTCGTACTGACCATGCGCGTCTTCGTGGTCGATCTGGAAAACCTCGAGCCCGCAGCGCGTCAGGCCATCGGCCAGCTGGTGCAGGAAGTCGCGCTGGCGTGGCAGGCTCTTCAAGTCATACGATGGCTTGTCGAGTCGGTCGTGCGGGTCGGCGGGCTCGAAGCCGTCGGCGGTGCGGCGCAGCAGGAAGAACTCGGGCTCGATGCCGGTGCGCAGGGCCCAGCCGTGTTCAGCAAGGCGGGCAAGTTGCCGTTTCAACACCTGGCGAGGGCAGGCGTCGAAGGGCTCGCCGGCCACAAAGCCGTCGCACACCACGCGTGCCACCCCAGGCATCCAGGGCAGGGCGCGCACGGTGTCGATCTGCCCACGCCCGTAGTACTCGGCGCGCGGCCCGGTGCGTGGCAGACCGGTGCCCCAGATCGACGGGCCGGCGAAGCCGACGCCTTCGGTCATCAGCAATTCGAGTTGGTTCAGCGGCACCAGCTTGCCGCGCGCCACGCCGTGCACGTCAGTGAACTGCGCCAGCAGGCTGTGCACGCCGTCGGCTGCGAGGCGTTCGCGCAGCGACTGGAAGCTGGCGGGTGTGATCTCGGCCGAGGGCGCCTTCATGGCCTCAGGCGGGCACAACGGCATCGCGCAAGGCAGCGGTCAGCATGCCCATGGCTTCATCGAAATGCGCGGTCGGGATCGTCAGCGGGAACATGAAGCGCACGACGTTGCCGTAGACCCCGCAGGTCAGCAGGATCAGGCCATGCTTCAAGGCAGCCGACTGCACACGCTTGGTGAAATCGGCATCGGGTTCGTCAGTACCCGCCTGGTTGAATTCGACCGCAACCATGCCGCCCAGGCCACGCACATCAGCGATCTGCGGCACCTCTGTGCGCATGCCGTTCAGCAGTGCTTTCAGTCGATCGCCAAGCTGCTGGCCGCGTTCAGGCAGGCCCTCGTCGGCCATCACATCGATGACCGCATGGGCCGCCGCGATGGCCACGGGGTTACCGGCGTAGGTGCCACCCAAGCCACCAGGGTTCGGTGCGTCCATGATCTCGGCTCGACCGGTCACCGCTGACAGCGGCAGGCCGGCGGCCAGCGATTTCGCGCTGATCAGGATGTCGGGTACGACGTCGAAGTGCTGCATGGCGAACAGCTTGCCCGTGCGGCCGAAACCGGTCTGCACCTCGTCGGCGATCAGCACGATGCCGTGCTCGTCGCACAGTTCGCGCAGCCATCGCACGGCGGCCGCCTGAATCACATTGAAGCCGCCTTCGCCCTGTACTGGCTCGAAGATGATCGCGGCCACGCGGCTGGGCTCGATGTCGGCCTTGAACAGCTGGTACACCGCCTTCTTGACCTCGTCGAGGCTCGCACAGTGGCAGGGAAAGGGCGCGTGGTATAGCTCGGGCGGGAAGGGCCCGAATTGGGCCTTGTAGGGCTGCACTTTGCCGGTCAGCGCGACGGCGAAAAGGCTGCGGCCATGAAAGGCGCCGCTGAAGGCGATCACACCAGCGCGCTTGGTGTGGGCGCGGGCGATCTTGATCGCGTTCTCGACCGCCTCGGCGCCGGTGCTGAACAGCGCAGTCTTCTTCGCATGTCTGCCGGGTGTCAGCGCGTTGAGCTTTTCGGCGAGCGCGATGTAGCCCTCGTACGGCACCACCTGGTAGCAGGTGTGGGTGAAGCGCTTGAGCTGCGCTTCGATCGCCGCGATGACCTTGGGGTGGCGGTGACCGGTGTTCATCACCGCGATGCCACCAGCGAAGTCAATGTAGCGACGGCCTTCGATGTCCCACAGCTCGGCGTTCTCGGCATGGTCGGCGAAGAACGTGCCCATCACGCCAACGCCACGTGGCGTGGCCGCGGCCTTGCGGGCCATCAGTTGTTCGTTGGGGGAATGATTCATGAATGTCTCCTTGGCACCAGACCGATCAAGCAACGCCCGCGGAACCGGCTTTGCCGGGCCGCTGGGTGGCGCCCCAGGGACACGAAGTGGCCCCGTCAGGTCCCTGGGGCAGGAGCGTGAGCGACTGGGGGGCTAATCGATGCGAATCCACGTCGTCTTCAGCTCGGTGTACTTGTCGAAGGCGTGCAGTGATTTGTCGCGTCCGTTGCCGCTCTGCTTGAAGCCGCCGAAAGGTACGGTGATGTCGTCTTCGTCGTACTGATTCACATGCACCGTGCCGGCGCGCAGTGCGCGCGCTGTGCGGTGGGCACGGTCGATCTGGTGGCTCCAGACGCTGGCCTGCAGGCCATAGGGCGAGTCGTTCGCGATCGCGATCGCCTCGGCTTCGGTCTTGAAGCGAATCACCGACATCACCGGCCCGAAGATTTCCTCGCGGGCGATCTTCATCTGGTTGGTGACGCCATCGAACACCGTCGGTTCGACGAAGTAGCCGCCTGTTTCAGCACGACTCTGGTGACCGCCGACGACCAGTCGCGCGCCATCGGAGTGGCCGGCATCAATGTAGCCGAGCACGGTGCGCAGCTGGCCGTCGTCGACCAGCGCACCCATCGGTGCGGCGCCGCTGAGCGGGTCGCCGGGCTGGTACTTCGGTGCTTCGGCGGCGACGGTGGCGATGAATTCGTCGGCGACGCTGTCGTGCACCAGGACGCGCGACGGTGCATTGCAGCTCTCGCCCTGGTTGAAGAACATGCTGCCGGCCACGGTGCAGGCGGCGCGCGCGATGTCGTTGAAGTCATCGAACACCACAAAGGCAGACTTGCCGCCGAGCTCGTTGTAGACGCGCTTCAGGTTGCTGCGGCCAGCGTACTCCAGCATCTTGCGGCCGACGCGGGTGCTGCCGGTGAAGCCGATCGCGTCGACCTCCATGTGCAGCGCCAGGGCCTCGCCGGCCTCGTGGCCGTAGCCTGGCACGACGTTGAACACGCCTTCGGGCAGACCGGCCTCGATCGCGAGTTCGGCCAGTCGCAGGGCGGTCAGCGGAGACTTCTCGCTCGGCTTGAGCACAACGCTGTTACCCGCGGCCAGCGCCGGCCCGAGTTTCCAGGCCGACATGATCATCGGGTAGTTCCAGGGCACGATGGCGCCAATGACGCCCATCGGTTCGCGGGTGATCATGGCCAGCGCACTGCGTGCGGTTGGAGCGATCTCGTCGTAAATCTTGTCGACGGCTTCGCCGTACCAGGCGATGCAACGCGCGCTTGACGTGACATCGACGCCGAGGCTGTGCTGGATCGGCTTGCCCATGTCCAGCGTTTCGAGCAGCGCGAGTTCGTCCTTCGCGGCCAGGATTTTTTCAGCGAAACGCAGCAGGATCTTCTTGCGAACCGCCGGTGGCTTGTGGGCCCAGCGGCCGTCGTCGAAAGATCGACGCGCCGATCGAACTGCGGCATCGATGTCCACCGCCTGACCGCGCGCCACTTGCGCGATCGTGCGGCCGTCGATCGGCGAGATGCAGGCGAAGTTCTCGCCTGCAGCCGATGCGCGCCGCTCGCCTTCGATGAACATGCGGCCATCGGGCCGGCACGCTGCGGCCAGCGCATGCCAATCGCGGGACGCAGCGGGGCTGTTCATCAGAAGCTCACGACCATCTGCGCGCCGAACAGGTGGTTGGTTTTCTTGAAGGTGCCGTTGTCGACGTACTCGAAAACGCGTTTCGTGGCGCCATCGAAGCGGTATTCCAGCTTGAAGATGGTGTACTCGTTGAATTGGTAATTGCCGCCGACGCTCAGCGCATAGCGGTTGGCACCACGTCGGCTGCCAACCGGGATCAAGTTGCCGTCGCCGTCGGTGGTGCCGTCAAAGCCCGGCCCGATACCGTTGAGCGGATCGCCGCCAAAGCCCAGCAAGCCGCCACCATTCTTGCGGTTGTAGATGTAGTCGCCCCGGACGACGCCTTCCAGCCGTGGTGTGATCTTGTACGCTGCCAGCGCCGAGGCACCCACCCAGCGGGCGGTCTGCAGGCTGCCGTCGTCCTTGATGGCAATGGCCGCCTTGGATTGCTGCCCGTAGCTGATCTGCCCTTGGGCGGTCCAGTCGCCGCGCGTGTAGTAGCCATCGACTTCGAAGAGATGCAAGCCGGTGTCGCTGGTGCCCTGCACGAGATTAGCCGCCTTGCCGTGGACGCCAGAGAATCCAATGCCCGAGTATTCGTTGATCGAGTAATCGCCGCGGTACGCAAACACTGGCGATTTCTCGTTCGGCTCCCGCTTGGTCGAATTGAAGTTGCCGACGATCCCCTTGAGGACCCAGTCGCCGCGCGTCAATTCCAGACCGACACCGGTGTAGGCCAGCGGCGCGATCAGGTCGAACAGCAGGTTGTGAGTGACCAGCTTGTTGTCCTTGGAGGGCAGCAATTCATAGCCCGACCAGTCCGGAATCTGACCGGCGAACAAGCGAGTCTCCTCGCCAGCGATCGGGATCGACACGCTGGCCTCGTGCACGATCGATGCAAAGTTGATCTGCGAGCCGACGCCGCGCTCGGGCATGATCGTCAGGCGGAATTTGGTGCCGCCCTCGAGCTCTTTCTGGATGTCCAGCGTGGCGGTGCCGAAGAACGAGTTGTCGTAGGCGTAGGGACCCACCTGCACCTGGTTCAGAAACTGGAAGCCAGCCCGGTTCTGCGCGCGGTTGTAGATGAAGGTCGGGTCGATGCTGCCGTTGATCGTCAAGCCTTTGGCGAACGAGGTCTCCTGGGCCTCCTCGAGCGAGTCGACCTTGATGGCGAGTCGTGACAGCTCGCGGGCCTGATCAGGTGTCATGCCCGCCGGTGCGGGCGGTGCCGGAGGAGGCAACACAGCGACAGGCGCTGGTGGCGCGGCCACGGCTTTCGCCTTGTCGACCGCTTTCAGCTTTTCCTCCAACTGCGTCACGCGATCGCGCAGCGCCCTCAGTTCCTTGAGCAACTCTTCGTTGGTGCCGGCTGCCGCAGGCAGGGGAAACGCCGCAGCGATGGCCAGGGTGAGCAGGGTGGGTTGCCATAACTTCATGGTTAATCCTCGGTCAGTGAATCAGGTCAAACGGGGCTCTGAATGTGTTCAGTTGGTGCGATTGGCGGCTGCAACCTCAAGGGATCGGTTGCGCTCGCCGCGGGCAATCAGGTAGCTCGCGACCACAACGCCGATCGCCACGACGACGACGATCACCGTCGCGACTGCATTCACCGACGGGTTCAGGCCCAGCCTGGCGCGCGAAAAGATGACCAGCGGCATCGTCGTCGAGCCCGGGCCGGACAGGAAGGCCGACAGCACCACGTCGTCGAGCGACAGCGTGAAGGTCAAAAGCCAGGCCGACAGCAGCGACTGCGCGATCATCGGCAACGTGACCAGCGTGAAGACCTGCCAGGGCCGCGCGCCGAGGTCCATGGCGGCCTCTTCCAGCTGGGGATTGAGGTCCTGCAGCCGGGCCTGGATCACCACCGTCGCATAGGACATGCCCAGCAGCAGGTGGCCCATCCAGATGGTCAGCGAACCGCGATCCGGAAACCCCAGGGCGCGTTGTACCGACACCAGCATCAGCAGCAGCGACAGACCAACGATGACCTCGGGCATCACCAGCGGCGCATTGACCATGCCTGAGAACAGCGTTCGGCCGGTGAAGCGCCGGTACTTGACCAGCGCGAAGGCTGCGAGCGTGCCGAGGATGACCGAGGCGCATGCGGTGAAGAAGGCGATCTTCATCGACAGCCAGAAGGCGGTGATCATCTCCCTGTCGTTGGCCAGCGCCACGTACCACTTCAGCGTGAAGCCGCGCCACGAATTGGGCACTGGCGAGTCGTTGAACGAAAAGACGACCAGCGCGACGATCGGCAGGTACAAGAAGGCGAAGCCCAGCGTCAGCCAGCCTTTGCCGAACCAGCGGTTGAACGCGCTCGCGTTCACTTCCGGACCTCCGTGGCTTCGGCCTGGTACTTGTTGAAGATCGCGAGCGGCACGATGATCAGCAGCACCATCACCACGGCGACCGATGACGCCATCGGCCAGTCGTTGTTGCTGAAGAACTCATCCCACAGCACGCGGCCGATCATCAGTGTCTGGGGCCCGCCCAGCAACTCGGGAATGACGAACTCGCCGACGCAGGGAATGAACACCAGCATCGAGCCGGCAATGATCCCGGCCTTCGACAACGGAACGGTGATCTTCCAGAACGCGGTGAACGGTGTGGCGCCCAGATCGGCTGCGGCTTCAAGCAGCCGCAGGTCCATCTTCGACAGGTTGGAGTACAGCGGCAGGATCATGAACGGCAGGTAGGTGTAGGTCATGCCCAGCACCAGCGAGAACGGCGTGTTCATCAACTGGCCGGGCGCCGGGATCAGCCCGAGGGATGCGAGCACCTGATCGAGGCCGCTTCCCACCAGCAGATCGTGCGCCCAGCCGTTTTCGCTGAGCAGGCCCTTCCAGGCATAGACACGCAACAGGAAGGAGGTCCAGAACGGCAGCATCACCAGCATCAGCAGCGCAGGCTGCGCGGTGGCCTTGGCGCGCGCCATGAAATAGGCGAAGGGATAGCCGATTAGCAGGCAGAAAAAAGTGGTGACCGCGGCGTACTTGAGGCTCGACAGGTAGGTCTTGTAATAAAGATCGTCCTGCGTGATGAACATGTAGGTCGTGAAGCGCAGCGTCAAGGCAAGCGCGTTTTCGCTGTAGGTGATGATGTCCTTGAAGGTCACCGTCTCCATCTCGGAGACGCTGATCTTCATGACGATCAGGAACGGAAACAGGAAGAAGATCAGCAGCCACAGGTACGGAATGCCGATCACCGCCGAGCGGCCGGTCAGCAACCTGCTCAGCACGGCTTTCATGCCGTCAGCACCACATGTGCCATGGGTGACCAGCTCGCCCAAGCGGTGTCACCCCAGGTCAGTTCGTCGTCCCGGTGGCGATGGGTGTTGCTCTCGCTGATCTTCAGGATCTGACCGCTGGCGAGTGCCAGGTGGTAGACGGTGAAGCTGCCGAAGTACGACATGTCCTTGATCGTGCCCTTCACGCGGTTCAGCCCGCCCGTGGGCTCACCATCACTCGGTGGAAGCGGCTGGCGGCCAATGCGGATCTTTTCCGGGCGCAAGGCGACTGTCACGGCCATGCCCTCGCTGCCCGTGATGCCGTGGCCGACATAGTGCTTGCAGTCAGCGCACTCGATCACGACGTGGTCAGGGTGGTCGTCGGTCAGCGTGCCATCCATCAGGTTGACGTTGCCGATGAAGTCGGCCACGAAGCGGGTGGCCGGTGTTTCATAGATGTCGCTCGGCGCGCCGACCTGCAGGAAGCGACCTTCGCTCATCACCGCGATGCGCGAGGCCATCGTCATCGCCTCTTCCTGGTCGTGGGTGACCATCACGCAGGTGACGCCGACGTTCTCGATGATGTTGACCAGCTCGATCTGCGTTTCCTCCCGCAGCTTCTTGTCGAGCGCGCCCAGCGGCTCGTCGAGCAGCAGCAACTGCGGCTTCCTCGCCAGGCTGCGCGCCAGTGCCACACGCTGCTGTTGACCGCCAGAGAGCTGATGGGGCTTGCGCTTGGCGAACTTGCCGAGTTGCACGAGCTTGAGCATCTCCTCGACGCGCGTGGCCACTTCGTCCTTGCTCATGCCGGCGCGGCGAGGTCCGAAGGCCACGTTGTCCCACACCGTCATGTGCGGGAACAGCGCATAACTCTGGAACATCATGTTCATCGGGCATTCGTAGGCCGGCATGCCTTCGAGGTCCTGCCCATTCAACAGGATCTGTCCCGAGGTCGGCGTCTCGAAGCGCGCCAGCATGCGCAGCAAGGTCGACTTGCCGCAGCCCGACGAGCCGAGCAGGGCGAAGATCTCGCCCTTGGCCACGTCAAGGGTGACGTCGTTGACCGCCTTGTAGCCGCTGAAGTCCTTGGTGACGTTGCGGATTTGAAGGAACTTCGACGGATCGTTCGTCGGCGTGCTGCTCATGGAGGGCGCCATCTGGTCAGGGCATCAAAGGCCGGTCTTGAAAGAGGTGTAGGTGCGTGTCATCAAGCGGCGCAGGTCATTGGGGAGGGAGTCGGGTGCGGCCATCAGCTTCATGTCCTGTTCGGACAGGAAAACGGTGGGGTTGTTGGCGACCTCGGGCTTCACGAACGGGCGTGATGCGGCGTTCGGGTTGGCATAGAACACCTTGTTGGTGATCGCTGCGTGCACCTCGGGCTTCAGGATGTAGTTGATCCACTTGAGTGCATTGCCTGGGTGCGGTGCATCGGCGGGGATCACCATCACGTCGAAGAACAGCACTCCGCCCGTTTTCGGGATCAAGGCCTCGAGCTTTTGCCCCGTCTTGCCGTCGATCGCGCGCTGGCGTGCGATGTTGATGTCGCCGGACCAGCCGAGCGCCACGCAAATGCTGCCATTGGCCATGTCGTTGATGTAGCCCGACGAGCTGAACAAGGTGACGCTTGGACGAATCGCCTTCAGCAGCGCGGCGGCGGCGGCATAGTCGCCGGCCGATTTGCTGTACGGTGGCTTGCCGAGGTAGTGCAGGGCCGCGGGCACCACTTCAGTCGGTGAATCGAGGAAGGAGACGCCGCATGACTTCAGTTTGGAGATGTACTCCGGCTTGAACACGAGGTCCCAGACGTTGTCGGGCATCGGCAGCCCACCGAGAGCTGCCTTGACCTTGTCGACATTGATGCCGACGGTGGTGTAACCCCAGAGCCAGTTCACCATGTACTCGTTGCCGGGGTCGAGCTTGGCGAGCTGAGCCTGAATGGCCGGATCGAGGTTCTTGAGGTTTGGCAGCTTCGACTTGTCGAGCTTGGCCAACAGACCGCCATCAGCCTGCAACTTGGCCCAGTTCGACGAGGGGACGACGATGTCGTAGCCCGTCTTGCCGGCGACCAGCTTGGCATGGACGATTTCGTTGTTGTCGAAATTGTCGTAGCGCACCTTGATGCCGGTTTCCTTCTCGAAATTCGCGATCGTGTCGGGCGCGATGTAGTCCGACCAGTTGTAGATGTTGAGAACCTTCTCTTCCTCCTGCGCCGCGACCGGGACGCCCCATAACAAGGCCGAAGCGGCAACCGCGGGGGCGGCCAGGGAGGTCAGTTTCTTGAGCATCGTGTTCAGTGGCGATCGGGTCATTGCGAAATCTCCAAACGGCGTCGCGTCAACAAGGGATGAGAAAGGAGGATACGAAAGTGTGCAGTCAAAAGTACAAGCAAAGTACGAGCCATTGGCTCCCGGTCAGGTCAGGCCGCGTTGCTGCAGATCGTGCAGTGTGGCGTCCAGGCAAAGGCGAATGAGGGCGACCATGTCATCGAGCTGGGCCCGGGTGATGACCAGGGGCGGGGCGATGATCATGCGGTCGCCCACCGCACGCATGATCAGGCCGTTGGCGAAGCAGTGACCACGGCAGATCATGCCGACTTCAAGCGCTCCGTCGAAGCAGGCACCCGTGGACTTGTCCTTGACGATCTGCAATGCACCCATCAGCCCCACCGATTGCGCCTCGCCGATCAGCGGGTGCTCGGCCAGCGCCTTGAAGTGCTCGGCCAGATAGGGGCCGGTGTCTGTGCGTACCTTGTCGACCAGACCCTCGCGCTGGATCAGCCGAATGTTGGCCAGTGCCACTGCGCAAGCCACCGGGTGGCCGCTGTAGGTGTAGCCGTGCTCGAACTCGCCGCCCTGGTCGATCATCACCCGCGCGATGCGGTCGCCGACCATCACGCCTCCGAGCGGGATGTAGCCGGAGGTGACGCCTTTGGCGAATGTCATCAAGTCGGGACGAAAGCCCATCGTCTCGCAGCCCCACCAGTTCCCGGTGCGACCGAAGCCGCAGATCACCTCATCGGACACCAGCAGGATGCCGTACTTGGCGCAGATGCGCTGGATCTCTGGCCAGTAAGTGGAGGGCGGCACGATCACGCCGCCGGCGCCCTGAATCGGCTCACCGATGAAGGCGGCGACCCTGTCGGGGCCCACTTCGAGAATCTTCGCTTCAAGCCAGCGAGCGGCTTCGAGGCCGAATTCATCGCGTGTTTTGCCGTGACCATGGACGAACCAGAAGGGCTGCTCCATGTGCACGATGCCGGGAATCGGCAGTCCGCCCTGGGCATGCATGTAGCTCATGCCGCCGAGCGAGGCGCCGGCCACGGTCGAGCCGTGGTACGCGTTCTTGCGGCTGATGATGACGCTGCGCTCAGGTTGGCCCAGCACGTCCCAGTAGCGCCGCACCATGCGCACCACGGTGTCGTTGCCCTCGGAACCCGAGCCGGAGAAGAACACATGCTTGAACTGCGGTGGCGTGACCTCGGCCAGCAGTTCGGCCAGTTCAATCGCCGGTGGGGTGGCGGTCTGAAAGAACGAGTTGTAGAACGGCAGTTGCTTGAGCTGGGCGGTGGCTGCATCGATCAGCGCCTGCTGACCGTAGCCGACATTCACGCACCACAGGCCACTCATCGCATCGAGGATCTTCACGCCCTCGCTGTCCCACAGGTAGATGTTGTCGGCCCGAGTGATGACCCGAGACCCCTTGCTGGCCAACGACTTGAAGTCGGTGAACGGATGCAGGTAGTGCGCCGTGTCGGCCGCTTGCCATTCAGCGGTGGTGCGTGTCGGTGTGGGTTGGAGCACGGCGTTCATCGAGTTTCCGATCGGGTTCAGGTGTCAGACGCGGCGGCGGGGGCGGTTGTCACACGTGGAGCAGCAGGTGCTCGCGCTCCCATGGCGAGATGACCTTCATGAATTCATCGTGCTCGATTTCCTTGACCTCGGAGTACACCGTGATGAACGATTTTCCCAGCACATCGTGCAGATCCTTCTCGTCGGCCAACCAGCCCAGCGCTTCGCTCAGTGAACGCGGCAACTGATATTCGGACAAGTAGGCGTCACCCTTGCATTCACTGGCCGGCTCGACCCTGTTCTTGATGCCCAGGTAGCCGCAAGCCAAGGTTGCTGCGAAGGCGACGTAGGGGTTCGCGTCGGCGCCGATCACCCGGTTCTCGATGCGTCGTGCGGCAGCCGTTGCCACCGGTGAACGGATGCCAACCGTCCGGTTGTCAGTGCCCCACTGGATGTTGATCGGCGCGGCGGTCGAGCGGGCGAGTCGACGGTACGAGTTGACGTACGGTGCGAACAGCGCCATGGCCGCCGGCGTGTACTTCTGCAGGCCACCGATATACCAGTAGAACTCCTTCGATGGCGAGCCATCGGGGTTGCTGAAGATGTTCTTGCCGGTGACCTTGTTGACCACGCTCTGGTGCACATGCATGGCACTACCCGGCTCGTTGGACATCGGCTTGGCCATGAAGGTGGCGTACATCTCGTGGCGCATCGCGGCCTCGCGGATCGTGCGCTTGAAGAAGAACACCTCGTCGGCCAGACCCAGCGGATGGTCGTGGAAGAAGTTGATTTCCATCTGCCCCGCGCCGACCTCGTGGATCAGCGTATCGACGTTGAGCTCCATCTTCTCGCAGTAGGCGTAGATGTCCTCGAACAGCGGGTCGAACTCATTCACGGCGTCGATCGAGTAAGCCTGCCGCGAGGTCTCGGCGCGGCCGCTGCGGCCCTTCGGCGGGCGCAGCGGCGTGTTGGGGTCGGCGTTGCGCTCGATCAGATAGAACTCGAGTTCGGGTGCGACCACCGGCGCCCAGCCTTCGGCGTCATACAGGTCGCAGATGCGGCGCAGCACCGAGCGGGGTGCGTACGGAATCATCACGCCATCGCGGTCGAAGCAGTCGTGGATGACCTGCGCCGTCGGGTCGGTCGCCCAGGGCACGATGCGCACGGTCGACGGATCGGGGCGCAGGTGCATGTCGCGGTCGGTGGCGTGGATCACGTCGTAGTAAGGGCCTTCGGCCGGGAATTCACCCGTCACCCCGATGGCGACGATCGCCTCCGGCAGCCGCATGCCGCGGTCTTCGGTGAATTTCTCGCGCGGCAGGATCTTGCCGCGGGCCACGCCGGTGAGGTCGGGAACCAGGCATTCGATCTCGGTCACGCGGCGCTCGTTGAACCAGTTTTCGAGGTCGCTGAAAGTGAAGTTTTCTCGGGCCACCATGGGATGTCACCTTGAGGAGTTGCAGTCGTTGTCGTGTGGGTCTTCGTATGTCGGTCAGCGGCTCCCGTCGGGGCCTCGATGACGGTCGCGAAAGTTGCTGCAGGCTCGCCCGAAGGCTTCGAACAGTTGGGTCGATACCGGATTGCGGTGCGCTTGCCACTCCGGGTGCCACTGCACACCGAGCAGAAAGCCGGGAGACGGTGCGGCGCCGTTTTCCAGCGAGAACGACTCGATCAGGCCATCGGGTGCGCGGGCTTCCACACGCAGGCCAGGTGCCAGGCGCTTCACGCCTTGACCGTGCACCGAGTTGACTTCGATCTTTTCGCGCTTGAGCAGGCCGGCAAGCAATCCGCCCGGCTCGAGATCAACTGAATGGGCCAGACCGTAGACCACTTCGAGGGGGCCCTCGTCGGCGCCGCGGTGATCCAGCTGGCCGTCAACTTCATGCACCGCCTGAAACAGGCTGCCGCCAAGCGCGACGTTCACCTCCTGGAAACCACGGCAGATTGCCATCACCGGGATGCCGCGCGCAATGGCCTGCGGAATGAGTGCAAGCGTCGCCGCATCGCGATCGGGATCGAGCGGCAGGCTGGTGTCGTGTACGGGCTCGCCGAAATGGCTGGGGTGGACATTCGAGGGCGAGCCGGTCAGCAGGACACCATCGGCCAGATCGAGCAGGTCGCTCAGTTCATCGGTCCCCTCGATGGTGGTGAACAGCAGTGGCAGGCACCCGGCAAGTCGCACCGCGTCGGTGTACTTCTTGCCGACGGTGTGGCTGACGTGTTCCTCCACCCTGCGATGACAGGCTGGCACAAGGACGACGGGTTTGCGTTTCATGATGGGGTTGGAGGCGCTTGGCGGGCGGCAGGGATTGCTCGTCACAGGTGCAGGCAGTGGCGACTCGTGCAATGACTGTGCCTGCGCAGGCTCTTCACATCAGATCCTTCAATCGGTAATAAGCCATGCCAGCAACCAGGGCAGGCGTGCGCAGAAGCTTACCCCCAGGAAATTCACGGTGCCGAAGGCGGCTGAAGGTATCGAATCGGCTGGCGTCGCCGTCGATCGCCTCAGCCACCAGCTTGCCTGCGATGCCGGTCAGCGCCAGTCCATGTCCTGAAAAGCCCTGCAGGTAGTAGACGTTCGACAGGCCAGGCGCGGAGCCTGGTGGCATTCGATCAGCGAGGCGACCGAAATCCGGGGCCCGATTCATCGAGATGTCGACAAACCCGCCCCAGGCGAACTCAACGCCCGTGCCCTGGAGCTGAGGAAAGGTCTTCGCCATGCGCTTTTGCATGCTCGCGGCCAGGTTCATCGGTGTCGAGGTGCTGTAGCTGACGCGCCCGCCGTAGATCATGCGGTGATCGACGCTCGCCGGGGTGGCGTGACTGGCAACGCGGAAGTAATCGAGCACGAAATTGGTGTCGCAGACCGCCGAGCCCGAGGGGATCAGCGACTGAGCCAGCTCCGCATCCAGCACCTTGGAGGCGATGATGTAGGTGCCGACCGGCATGATGCGTGGCTCCAGCATCGGTGCCACGCCCTGCAGGTAGACGTTGCCGGCCAACAGCACATGCGCGGCCCGCACGCTGCCACCGGCGGTGCGCAATCTCACCGAGCCACCAGCGGCTGCGGCGGCATCGAGTGCGGTCACGGCAGAGTTTTCAAACAGGCGCACGCCAAGCTGGGCGGCACCTCGCGCGAGACCGAGGCTGTACTTGAGCGGATGCAGGTGGCCCGACAGCGGATCGTGGAGCCCGCTGTGAAAGCGCGGGCTGGCGATCCATTGCGGCAGTTGCCGCGACGTGATCCAGGCGGTCTCATGGGCATAAAGAGACTGCATGCGCACTTGCCAGGCCTGCAGTTCACGCGCCTTGCGGTCGCTGACCGCCAGACTCAGGTAACCGGGACGCCAGTCGCAATCGATCTGGAAGCGCGTGCACCGTTGCTGAATCAGGGCGAGTGCCTCGATCGTCATCGACCAGACGCGGCGCGCCTCGTCGAGGCCGAGCTGCGCTTCGATCGTGTCCTGCTCGCAGGCCAGGCCCGCCAGCGCCTGTCCGCCGTTGCGCCCGGAGGCACCCCAGCCGACCTGCCTGGCTTCGAGCAACACGACGTCGAAGCCGCGATCAGCGAGCTCGATCGCTGCTGACAGGCCTGCCAGACCGCCGCCGACAATGGCGACATCGCATTCGATGTCTGCTGCCAGAGTGGGCGATGCTGCCGGACGCTGCACGGTAGCGTCGTAGTACGAATGGCGAGCCAGATCGCGATCGGTGTCCAGGAAGCTCATGGAGTAGGGCGGGCTGCGGTTTGACAGTCCGGCCGCCTGTGGTCAGGCGGCCCGTCGAATCGCGTCAGCGAGCGTGCCGACGATCTGCTCAATGTGCTGTGGCTCGATGATCAGCGGTGGCGACAGCGCGATGGTATCGCCCGTGGTGCGCACCAGCACGCCATGCTCCCAGCAGTCCAGAAACACATTGAATGCCCGCTTGCCGGGTTCGCCCGCAAGCGGCGCCAACTCGATGCCGCCGACCAGTCCGATGTTGCGGATGTCGACGACGTTCGGCAGGCCGGCCAACGAGTGCACTGCGGCCTCGAAGGCTGGCGCCATGTCTCTGCCCCGTGTCAGCAAGCCTTCTTCGGCGTAGGTGTCCAGTGTGCCCAGTGCTGCGGCACAAGCCAGCGGATGGCCGGAGTAGGTGTAGCCGTGGAAGAACTCGATCAGGTGCTCCGGACCGGTCATGAAGGCGTCGTAGATGAACTGCTTCGCAAACACAGCACCCATCGGCACACAGCCGTTGGTCAATCCCTTCGCGACGGTCATCAGGTCGGGGGTGACGCCGAAATGGTTGGCTGCGAACGGAGAGCCGAGGCGACCAAAGCCGGTGATGACTTCGTCGAAGATCAACAGGATCCCGTGCTTGTCACAGATGGATCGCAGCCGCTGCAGGTAGCCCTTCGGCGGCACCAGTACCCCCGTCGAACCAGCGACCGGCTCCACGATGACGGCGGCAATGGTCGAGGCGTCGTGCAACGCGATCAGCCGTTCAAGATCGTCGGCCAGTTCAGCGCCGTGCTCGGGTTGGCCCTTGCTGAACGAATTCCGCTGCGGGTCATGGGTATGGCGGATGTGATCGACGCCGCCCAGCATCTGACCGAACATCCTTCGGTTCGCAACCATGCCACCGACAGAAATACCGCCGAAATTGACACCGTGATAGCCACGTTCGCGGCCGATCAGGCGAGTCCGCTGACCTTCGCCTCGCACGCGGTGGTAACCGAGCGCCATCTTCAAGGCGGTGTCTACCGATTCCGAGCCTGAGTTGGTGAAGAAGACCTTGTCGAGGCCTGGGGGCGTGAGCTCCACCAGACGCTCGGCCAACTCGAACACCTTCGGATGACCCATCTGGAAGGGCGGGGCGAAATCGAGTTCCGCGGCTTGTTTCTGAATCGCTTCCGTGATGCGTGGGCGACCGTGACCGGCATTGACGCACCAGAGCCCGGCCACACCGTCAAGTACCTGGCGACCCTCCGCGGTGATGAAGTGCATACCTGCCGCGCCAGAGACGATCCGCGGCGCTGCCTTGAACTGCCGATTGGCCGTGAAGGGCATCCAGTACGCGTCGAGCTTGGGTTGCATCGTGGTGTCTTTCAGGTGAGCCGTTGAACAACCGGATTCCATGGATTCAGTTTAGTGGTTGACGCTTGAAATTTGGGAGCTCTTTGGCTGGTCGGCCGGCTCTCCGAACGCAATAATCAAGCGTGTCAGTTGCATTTTCTGGGGAAACATGCGAAGTCAGGCTAAAGAAGCGACATTGGATGCCATCGACCGAGCCCTGCTGGAGGTGCTGCAGGCCGACGCGAAGCTGACCAACATCGAACTCGCCGCGAAAGTGCATTTGTCACCTTCGGCCTGCCTTCGACGCGTGAAGGCCTTGGAAGACCGCGGGGTGATTGCGCAGTACGTGGCGCTGGTCGATCCGAAGCAGGTCGGCCGCCACGGCACCAGCTACACCATCGTCAATCTGGAAAAGCTCACGCGCGCGACGATGGACACCTTCGAGCAGGCCATCCGCGATGTGCCCGAAATCCACGACTGCTTTTACGTCGCCGGGACCAACGACTACCTGCTGCGCTTCACCTACCGAGATGCAGAAGACCTGGAGCACTTCCATAGCCACGTGCTGTCCAGCCTGCCGGGGGTGACTCGGTCAAACTCGATGCTGGTGTTGCGCACGGTGAAGAAGACCACCGCGCTGCCGACGGATTGAGGCTGCAGGCTATCGATTGATGCCGGATCAGGCTTCCGGGTCGTTCGCGATGCGCCCGCAGAGGTAGGTCCAGACGAAGTTTGCGGCGGCATTGCTGGTCAGCTCGGCATGGTCGTAGGCCGGGGCCACCTCCACGCAGTCCATGCCGATAAACGGCAGGTCGGACAGTTCCTCCAGCACGCTGAGCACCTGGTTGGTCGTCATGCCGCCGGGCTCGGGGGTGCCGGTGCCGGGCGCGAAGGCGGGGTCCAGGCAGTCAATGTCCAGGCTCAGATAGACCGGCGGGTGGCCGTGTTCGGCCAATCGCGATCGAATCCCACCAAAAACCGGAGCCAGTTGTTGCGGGCTTTCCAGTCCGCGCAGGTCGCGGGCCGTGTAGATCAAGCCGCCCTGATCGCGCACGTACTCGCGGGCCGCGCGCTCGCCAGCCGAGCGGATGCCGATCTGCGTGAAGCACGCGGGAATCACCAGTCCCTCCTGAATCGCTTCATAGACCCAGGTGCCGTGGCCACTGGGCTCGCCGAAGTGGTCGGTCCAGGTGTCGCAGTGGGCATCGAAATGGATCACGGCCAGCGGACGACCCAGCCAGGACTTGTAGGCCCGAAGCAGTGGCAGCGTGATCGAGTGGTCACCACCCAACCACACCATGTGATGCGCCCGTAGCAGGTCATGCACCAGAGGGGCCATCGCCTCGCGCATGCCCTCCAGGCTGGTGTTGGGCAGGGGCAGGTCGCCTGCATCGCCCAGGCTGGCGACGGGCGGTCCGAGCGGCGACACATCGAACACAGGATGGATCGCATCGCACAGCATGTGGCTGGACCGACGGATCGACTGCGGCCCGAAGCGGGCGCCGGGACGGTTCGTCACCGAACCGTCCCATGCCACGCCCGCCACGGCGTAGCGGGAACTCGCGTCGGCTGGCGGCGCTTTCAGGAATGCACCGTGGGACTGGAAAGCAAACGAGGTCATGGTGGTCTGGCGCCGCTGTGGTCCTTCGATCATACGAACTCACGGTCTTCTGGCTGCGCAATCGGCATGCACAGCGCTCCAGCATGACGACATCCAGCCACTGTCCGCCGGCTGAATGCTGCAGCACGGCAGTTCTTGTCGGATGGCAAGAAGTCGTTTCGAATCATGAAACGAAATCGGCAACACATTGATTTAATTGTGATAAATGTTTTGTCTTATATAAGACATAAGTCTTCCAAATTTCGACGATGGCACGTATCCTCTGGACTGTCGGCACCCCGCCATCCGTTTTCTCTTCATCCTCACCCGGAGCCCTTGCCATGACCACTCTCACTCGCGAACAACAAATCGCAGCCATCGAAAAAGACTGGGCCGAAAACCCACGTTGGAAGGGCATCAAGCGCAGCTACTCTGCAGCCGATGTCGTGCGCCTGCGCGGATCGGTTCAGGTCGAGCACACGCTGGCCAAGCGGGGAGCTGCCAAGCTGTGGGATCTGCTGCACAACGAACCCTTCGTCAATACGCTTGGTGCGCTGACCGGTAACCAGGCGATGCAACAAGTCAAGGCGGGCTTGAAGGCGATCTACCTGTCGGGCTGGCAGGTCGCCGGCGACGCCAACCTGGCCGGCGAGATGTACCCGGACCAGTCGCTGTACCCCGCGAATTCGGTGCCGATGGTGGTCAAGCGCATCAACAACGCATTCACCCGCGCCGACCAGATTCAGTGGTCTGAAGGCAAGAACGACACCGATTTCTTTGCCCCCATCATTGCCGACGCCGAAGCCGGTTTTGGTGGAGTGCTCAACGCGTTCGAGTTGATGAAATCGATGATCGAAGCGGGCGCGTCAGGCGTTCACTTCGAAGACCAGCTGGCCTCGGTCAAGAAATGCGGCCACATGGGTGGCAAGGTGCTGGTGCCCACACGTGAAGCGGTCGCCAAACTCCATGCGGCACGCCTCGCTGCCGACGTGTCGGGAACCTCCACGCTGGTGATCGCACGCACCGACGCCGAGGCTGCCGACCTGGTCACCAGCGACGTGGACGACAACGACAAACCCTACCTGACCGGCGAACGCACCGTCGAAGGTTTCTACCGCAGCAAGGCCGGGCTGGAGCAGGCGATTTCGCGAGGCTTGGCCTATGCCGAGGTGGCCGACATCGTCTGGTGCGAAACCGGGAAACCCGACCTGGATTACGCGAAGCGCTTTGCCGCCGCGATCCATGCGAAGTTCCCGGGCAAGCTGCTGGCCTACAACTGCTCGCCGTCGTTCAACTGGAAGAAGAACCTGGACGACGCGACCATCGCCAAGTTCCAGCACGAACTCGGCAAGATGGGCTACAAATTCCAGTTCATCACGCTGGCCGGCTTCCACAGCCTGAACTACTCGATGTTCAACCTGGCCTACGGTTACGCGCGTCAGAACATGACCGCGTTCGTCGAACTGCAGCAGGCCGAGTTTGCTGCCGCTGAGCGCGGCTTCACCGCCGTCAAGCACCAGCGAGAGGTCGGCACCGGTTACTTCGATGCGGTGACGACGACGATTGAGGCTCAGGCGTCGACCGGCGCCCTGAAGGGTTCCACCGAAGACGAACAGTTCTTCGACAAGAACGAGCACTGATCGTCTGGATCAGACGACAGCCCGACGGTCACGCACCTTCGGGCTGTGCTGTCTCTGCTGCAGATCAAGGTCAGCGCTTGTGGCGGCCGTTATCCTCCACAACCCTCGTCACCGCATCCGGCGCTTCAGTTCAGGGCCGACCGTCACTTTTGTTGAACGCCGTCCATCTCGACCCAAACAGCTTGCCCTGGCGCCTGAAGCAGGGCACTCGAAGCGGGCTGCGACTGCTCGTTCTGCTGCTGTTCATTCTGCTGCTGCCGATGTTCGTGTCGGGAGCCGCCTGGGCGCAGGGCGCTCAGACGGCTGTGCAAGTTGAAGAGTTCACCTGGACGGAGTTGCGCGATGCGGTGAAGTCGGGCACGACGACGGTCATCATTCCCATCGGCGGCACAGAGCAGAGCGGGGCGCACATGGCTCTGGGCAAACACAATGTGCGTGTCAAGGTGCTGGCCGAGCGCATCGCTCGGGCGTTGGGCCAGACGGTGGTAGCCCCGGTGGTTGCCTATGTCCCTGAAGGCCGCATCACCCCGCCGACGCAGCACATGCGCTACACCGGCACCGTGTCGATTCCCGACGATGCATTCAAGGCCATCATCGATGGCGCTGCCCGCAGCTTCAAGCAGCACGGCTTCACCGACGTGGTGTTGATCGGCGACCATGGCGGGTACCAGTCACTGCTGGCGGACGTGGCCAGCCGGCTCAACCGGGACTGGACCTCCTCGACGGCGCGGGCGCATTTCATCGGTGCCTACTACGAAGCCGCACAGGCCCCGTACAACCAAGCCTTGCGCGATCATGGGTTGACCGATGCACAGATCGGGCTGCATGCCGGAGTGGCGGACACCTCGTTGATGCTGGCCACCGACGCGAGCCTGGTGCGATTCGATCAAATGAAGGTCGATCGAGACGCTGCGGCTGAAAAGGCGCTGGGCGTGAGCGGTGACCCTCGACGCGCCAGTGCGGCGCTGGGTCAACTGGGCGTTGAACTGATCGTCTCGCGCACCAGCGCTGCGATACGACAGGCGATCGCGAGACCGCGCTGACTATTCCCACCGCTTTTCATTTCAAACCCTTCCATGTCACGATCATTCAGTTCGTCCCTCCTGTCGCCGCGGCTGATCTCGGGCCTGGCGCTCGCCTGCGCCGTCGTCGGCATCAACTCGCAACCGCCGCAAGCTGCTGGCATGGCAAGCACCGGGCCCGTGGTCACAGTACCCGGCATGCCGTCGGTGATCGACCGCCACAACCTGTACAGCGAGACTGGCGCGGGCAAACTGAGCCCGGCGGTGCAAGGCGCGCTCGAGCGCGTTTATGTACCGAATCGCGCTGCCAACACGGTGTCGGTGATTGACCCGAAGACGCTGAAGGTGATCGACACCTTCAAGGTCGGCCTCAATCCGCAACACGTGGTGCCGTCGTGGGATTTGCGCACGCTGTGGGTCGCCAACAATGCCGAGCGGAAAACGACCGGCAGCCTGACGCCGATCGATCCGCTGACGGGCAAGCCCGGCGCATCGATTGCGGTGGACGACCCATACAACATGTACTGGACGCCCGACGGCCAGCACGCGATCGTGGTCGTCGAAGCGCACAAACGCCTTGATTTCCGAGATGCGCACACCATGGCATTGCAGTATTCGATCGACACACCCGAATGCGCCGGAATCAACCACGCCGATTTCTCGATCGACGGCCGCCATGCCTTCTTCACCTGCGAATTCAGCGGCGGGATCACCAAGATCGACCTGGTCGACAAGCGCGTCATCGGCACCTTGAAACTGAGCCGCTACTTCGAGCGTCCGGAGGTGTTGTCGCTGCTGGCCAAGCCAGGCAAGAAGCCGCGCAAGATTCCTGATCCGTCCCAACTCGGCGGAGAAGTCTGCACCACCCCGGGCATGCCACAGGATGTGCGTTTCTCACCCGATGGCACCGTGCTCTTTGTCGCCGACATGATGGCCGATGGGGTGCACCTGGTCGACGGAGCGAGCTTCAAGCAAATCGGATTCATCGCGACCGGCGTCGGAACCCATGGCCTGTACCCCAGCCGCGACGGCAAGAAGCTTTATGTGGCCAACCGAGGCAGCAACAGCGTGGTCGGCAGGAAACGCGGCAAGGGCAGTGTCTCGGTGATCGACTTCGCAAGCCGCCATATCGAGCACACCTGGCCTGTGCCCGGCGGTGGCAGCCCCGACATGGGTAATGTCAGTGCCGACGGCAAGTACCTGTGGCTGTCAGGTCGTTTCGACAACGTGGTCTATCGCTTCGACACCCAAAGCGGCGCCGTGAACACCATCAAGGTCGGCCAGGAGCCGCACGGGCTCACTGTCTGGCCACAGCCCGGCCGCTACTCGCTGGGCCACACAGGCAACCTGCGTTGAGACTCAGGGCGTTGCACGCCTGGTGGAGCGGCGCGGCGACGCGGGCTTGAGCAGGCTGCGCACGCGGGTACGCGGTCCGTCGGATACCGCTGCCTGTTCCACTGGCGGCGAAGGCCCTTCGTCGCCGTAACGCGGCGGCCAGTGCTTCAGCGTGGCCTGACGCAACAGCGCCACCGCGCCACTGGCGGTGTAGCTGCGTTCCATCACATGTGTCACCAAGCTGCGGCCGACCCGTTCACTGATCATCAGCGTCGAGCAGCGCGTGCCGTACTGCCGCTCCGGCGCGCGGATGAACGCGGCCGACAGCACCCGTTCCAGTTCGATGGGAACCCCGGTGGCGGGCAGGTCGGCATCGGCAGCGGTATGTCGATCGCCAAGCGCCGAGAACAGGCTGCCTGCCAGTGCCTCGAGCGAGTCAGCTTCGTCCAGGGCCAGACGCAGGCGTTGTTTCAAGGCCGTTGTCTTGGGCCAAGGGGTGTCCAGAGACGCATTGGACACGCCATAAGTCCCGCGCTCCAGTCGTATCGGATGGGCGCTGAGGCTGGACGCCCAGAAGCATTCACCCCGCTTGAAGTCGGCAGCGATCAGGTTGAAGCCGTTGTAGCCCGACATGGCGGTGCGCACCCAGAACCGGTCGGTGGGTTCGGTACCACACAGCCACTGCGGCACGATCTGTCCGCGGGAAGGCGCCTTGAGATCGATGCGCGACGGGTCGCGCACATTGGTCAGCATCGCCAGTCGGCCTTGCGCGGTCAGGCCGAGCCAGGTGCCGCCGGCTTCGAGGTCACGCCCACCCAGAATGGCCGGTCCACCGACGTCCGGCGTCCACCACGCGAGTCGTGCAGCAGGGCGGTTGAAGAACTCGTCGCGATTGGCCGCCACCACCAGCGGGAAACGCCGACTCTGATCGATGGCCAACGCGATCAGGCACATGCGTCGAAGAGCTCGGTGTGGCGCGGGCCTTCGCACAGATGCTGCCAGGCGGCGGCGTGTTGCTCGATGGTTGCGCGCAGCGCCTCAGTGACCCCACCCGCATTGCCGTCAGGTGAAACGGCATAGGTTTCCATCCACGTGTCCGAAGCCGCCGCTTGGTCAGTGCGCCGTAACAGCCGTGCCTGCAGGCCGGGGTTCTCGCGGCGCAATCGTTCTTGCATCTCGGTCACGGCAAGCTGCAACGCCCCGGCTTCATCAACAGGCACCCGGTAATACACATACAGCTCTCGTGACATCAGGGCAGCCGATTCAAGTCATCTGGGCGCTGAGCACCTCGTAAGGCATCGGGCAGGGCGTCAGCAACGCGCCATCGGGTGCGCCCAGGTGCAAGCTGCCGCCCTCCAACACCGTCAATTTGACTTCGATCAGCGCATGGTGCGCTGTCGATCTTGCATCGCCACCCGGCGCTGGGGTCGCACTCGCGACCATCCCCGCTGGTTGGCTCGGGTCAGCGCTGTGGAACACCTCCTGTCCGACGGCGATCGGTGCCTCGGTAGAGAACAGAAAGGTCCGCCGCTTGGTCGTGCCGCGGTACTGCGAGCGTGCGACCACCTCCTGACCGGGGTAGCAGCCTTTCTGGAAATTCACCGCACCGATCAACTCGAAATTGAGCATCTGCGGCACGAACTGATCGACGGTTGCGGCCTCGATCGTCACGATGCCACTGTCCACTTCGAGCCGCTGCCAGGTGTCGAGCGCGAGCCGGTCGGCCACTGGAGGCGCTGGTGACTTCATCACCTGCCAGGCGCGGGCGATGCCCGCGACATCTGGCAGTCGAATCCAGGTGTCATGAGCGTCTTCGCGCCGGCCCCAGACCGGAAGCCCCTGGGTGGCGTGACGCGCGGCATCACCGCTCACACCGATCAAGGCCAGGTCGCTGCTGGCATCGCTCAGCTTGCACTGGGCACGCAACACAAACATGGACAGGCGCTTCAGCGTTGCACTCAGCACACTCGCATGGCAGGCCAGCAACACCTCATCGTCACTTGGCTTCCAGATCACGAAGCTCGCAAGCAAGCGACCCTTGGGGGAGCAGTAGCCGGCGAGGCGGGCTTGTGCCCGACCGAGTGTTTCCACGTCCTGCGTCAGCTGGCCATGCAGAAACCTGGCTGCATCGGCGCCGACGGCTCTGATCACGCCCCAGTGGGGCAGCGACACGGCAAGCGAAGGGTTCGGAGGCGTGTTCATGTGCCGATTATGATTTGCAGGATGTTGCCCGGCAGCCATCGGCGTCATGCCAAAGTTTGCAGCCACAGTGCCGGCGGACCGCTCAGGAACCTCGCATGAAGCGCTGGATCATCAGAACCTTGATCGCGCTCATGGCACTGGCTGTTGCGACAGCGCTGTGGCTCTACCTCTGGCTGCACAGGCCACTCGATCTGGCCACTGACACGGTCGAGGTTTCGATCGAGCTTGGCACTTCACCACGCAGCATCGCCAATGCCTGGGTTCAAGGCGGTGTGCAGGCACCGGCGTGGCTGCTGTACGAATGGTTTCGCTGGTCGGGTGAATCTCGCCTGATCCGCGCGGGCAGCTATGAAATTGATCGACAGACCACACCGATCTCTCTGCTGGGCATCATGGTGCGCGGTGATGAATCGAAGGCCTTCGTGAGATTCAATGAAGGCTGGACGTTGCAGCAGGTCCGCGCCGAACTGGCGCGAGCCGAAGCACTCAAGCCGACCACAGCGGCGATGAGCGATGCCGAGCTGATGGCTGCACTCGGCGATGCTTCCACGGCAGCCGAGGGGCGCTTCTACCCCGACACCTATTCGTACAGCAAAGGCAGCACCGATCTCGCTGTGTTGCGGCGTGCACACCATGCGATGAAACAGCGGTTGGCCGCCGCCTGGGCCGACCGCGCCGCCGACACACCGCTGCGCACACCGGATGAAGCCTTGACGCTGGCGTCCATCGTCGAGAAGGAAACCGGCCAGCCAGACGATCGGGGCAAGGTGGCCGCGGTGTTCATCAACCGCTTGCGCATCGGCATGCCGCTGCAGACCGACCCGACGGTGATCTACGGCATGGGTGCCGCTTTTGACGGCAATCTGCGCAAGCGCGACCTGCAAGCCGACACACCCTACAACACCTACACCCGCAGAGGATTGCCGCCCACGCCGATCTCGATGCCTGGCAAGGCCTCGCTGCTGGCAGCGGTACGCCCACAGCCATCCCGGGCGCTGTACTTCGTTGCGCGAGGCGATGGCTCCAGCGAATTCAGCGAGGACCTCGCCGCCCATAATCGCGCCGTCAACAAGTTTCAGCGCGGGCGTTAGTCCAGCTTGGTACAGCAGCAGAGACGCACCAGCCACAAGGACGGAATGCGCGGTCGGTTCATCACATTCGAAGGCATCGACGGTGCCGGCAAGAGCAGTCACATCGAGCCGCTGGCAGCTCGTCTGCGGTCGGCCGGCTTCACGGTGCTGGTCACGCGGGAGCCGGGCGGCACACCCCTTTCAGAACGCCTGCGTGAATTGCTGCTGCACGCGCCGATGGATGCCCTGACCGAGGTGCTGCTGGTGTTCGCCGCCCGCCGAGACCATGTGAAACAGGTGATTGCGCCGGCTTTGGCGCGCGGCGACACCGTGCTGTGTGACCGGTTCACCGATGCCACCTTCGCTTACCAGGGCGCCGGCCGGGGCTTCGATCTGACCCAGCTGAAAGCCCTCGAAACCTGGGTCCACGCCGAAGTGCAGCCCGACCGTACGCTGTGGTTTGACCTGCCAGCAGAACAGGCCGCGCAGAGATTGACGGGTGCGCGTGCACCCGACCGCTTTGAGCAGCAAAGCCCCGAGTTCTTCGAGCGGGTGCGCGAGGGCTATCTCGCCCGTGCTGAGGCGTTCCCGCAGCGATTTGTCCGGATCGATGCTGCAGCTGATCGCGAATCGGTCGGACGGCAGGTTGCCGCGGCACTGGAAGGGCACACTTGATGCGAGAGGCACCGCTGGCGAGCGATAGCGCTCCTTCGGCTGCCGCATCGCTGACCTTGCCCTGGCTGGCGGCGCCGCTGCGCGATGCGTTGGCGACACAGCACACCCATGCCTTGCTGCTGCACGGTCCTCAGGGCGTCGGCCAGTTCGAGATGGCGCTGACGCTGGCGCAGGCCTGGTTGTGCGAGCGCAAGGCATCGGCGGATGGTGACGCGCCGCGCCCATGTGGTGTCTGTGCCAGTTGCCGCCTGGTGCAGGCCCGTTCGCATCCTGATCTGATGGTGCTGATCCCGGAGTCGTTGAGCGCTGTGCTGGGTTGGAACACCGACGCGGCGGGCGAGGAGGGCGGTTCTGGCGCTGTCGATGCCGCTGGCAAGCGCAAGCTCAGCAAGGAAATCCGCGTGGCCGAGGTGCGACGGATCCTCGCTTTCGCACACACCACCGCAGCCCGAGAGCATGGCAAGGTGGTGGTGGTGTATCCGGCGGAAGCGATGAACACCATCGCCGCCAACGCGCTGCTGAAGATCCTCGAGGAACCGACCGGCCGGCTTCGTTTTGTCCTGGCAGGCTCGTCGGCGGACACGCTGCTGCCCACGATCCGCAGCCGTTGTCAGTCGCTCTGGCTCGGTGTACCAGATACCGTGGTCGCGTCAGCGTGGCTGCGTGCGCAGGGCGTGCTTCGACCCGAAGTGCTGTTGGCCGCTGCCGGCGGACAACCGCAGGAGGCGCTGGCCTGGTTCCGAGACGGCATCGATGCGCAGGTCTGGCTGGCGCTGCCGGAGCAACTCGCGCGTGGCGAAGCCGCCAGCCTGCCGACGTGGCCGCTGGCACGCGTCGTCGACATGATGTTCAAGCTCTGCCATGACGCGATGCGGATTGCCGTCGGCGCGGCGCCTCGCTACTTTCCGCTGGACGCAATGCGAAGTCGGGCGGGCGTCAGTGCTGACGTTGCTGCTCTGGGCATCTGGTACGGTGAGCTCGGGCGCATCGCGCGCCATGCGGAGCACCCTTGGCAGGTGGCGCTGACCATCGAGTCGCTGATCTTGCAGGCTAAGACGGCGCTGGCCGCAAAGTCTTCGTCCACAACTGCTCCACGTTCGATAAACTGACTTCATGAACGAACCCGCGTCCCGCCCACCTGCGGCCGGCATCCCTGCCCTGGCAGGCAGCCGGCCGAGCGTGATCCAGCTGGTGTTTCGAGAGAAGGGGGCACTCTATGCTGCCTACATCCCGTTGATGAGCGAAGGCGGGTTGTTCGTACCAACCACCCGCGACTATCGGTTGGGCGAAGACATCTATCTGCTGCTGTCGTTGCCTGAAGACAACCAGCGCTATCCGGTGGCCGGCAAGGTCGCGTGGATCACGCCCGCCAATGCGTCCGGGGGACGCACCCAGGGCGTCGGCGTCCGCTTCCCGACCGACGAGAAGACACGCGTGCTGCGCCTGCGGATCGAAGAACTGCTGGGCACCTCGATCTCATCGTCTAAGCCGACCCAGACCATCTGAGTCCTGCGGCAGCGAACTGCCGCACAGCGCACGATGTACGTCGATTCTCACTGTCATCTGAGTTACCCCGAACTGGCGGAAAAGCTGGCGGACATCCGTGCCGACATGCAGGTGGGTGGAGTGGGGCGGGCGCTTTGCATCTGCACCACACTGGAAGAGTTCGATCGGGTGCATGCGCTGGCGCTGGCACACGACAACTTCTGGGCCAGCATCGGTGTGCACCCCGACAACGAGGGCGTGCAGGAGCCGACTCTCGACGACCTGCTCAGCCGCGCTGCGCTGCCGCGCGTGGTGGCACTTGGCGAAACCGGGCTTGACTACTACCGATTGAACGGCCGCTCTGAGGCCGACATGGAATGGCAGCGCGAGCGCTTTCGCGTGCACATTCGCGCTGCGCACCGCACGGGGCTGCCGCTGGTGATCCACACCCGCAGTGCGTCGCGCGACACGATCGAGGTGCTGACTGCTGAAGGCGAGCGTCGGGTCGGTGGGGTGTTCCACTGCTTCACCGAAACACTGGAAGTGGCCCGGGCGGCTCTCGACCTGGGCTTCTACATCTCGTTTTCGGGCATCCTGACCTTCAAGAATGCCCAGGATCTGCGGGAAGTGGCGCGCTATGTGCCACTCGACCGGTGCCTGATCGAAACCGACAGTCCCTATCTGGCGCCGGCTCCCTTTCGCGGCAAGACCAACACGCCTGCGCTGCTGCCGTGGGTGGCGAAACAGATGGCCGAGCTGAAGGGTGTTTGCGTGGAGGAGATCGGCCGCGTTACCACGGCCAATTTCGAGTCTCTGTTCAAGATCCAGCCGGTGTTACCAGATGATCGATCGTAGAAATTACATTCGATGTGTCTTCTATCTATTTGTTTTTGCGTTGCTTTCTCCCGCAATGGCCGGGTCATACGACGATTTCGTCACCGCAATAAAACGCGATCATCGCCACACTGTCGAAGCGCTGCTTCAGCGCGGGTTTGACCCGAATACGGTCGATGAAAGTGGCCAGCCTGGCATCATTGCGGCGCTGCTCATCGAGTCGTATGAGGTCGCGGGCGCATTAGCCGCCAGCGATCGATTGCAACTGGAGGCCACCAACTCCTCTGGTGAAACCGCGCTGATGATGGCCAGCCTGCGTGGCCAGAGCGCTCTGGTCCAGCGTCTGCTGCAGCGCGGGGCCGCGGTCAACAGATCTGGCTGGACGCCTTTGCATTACGCCGCCACCGCCCCCGACGAAGCGCCGATGAAGCTGCTGCTGGCCCGTGGCGCCACGGTTGACGCCCGTTCACCCAACGGTACGACGCCGCTGATGATGGCGGCGGACTACGGCCCCTCAGCCTGCGTCGACTTGCTGCTGGCAGCGGGAGCCCAGGTCGATCTGAAGAATGATCTCGGTCTGACCGCTGTCGAATTCGCCCGACAGCGCGGCCGCGAACAGCTGGCCGATCAACTCAGCCGGCTGGTACAGCTGCGCTGATGCCGTCGCCGCACCAGTTCCAACGTGACGTTTTGTCAGCGGGCTTCTGACAGTGTTTATGGCGACGGGACGACTTGTCAGCAGATGGCGCGAATTTACAGTGGCTCCATCCATTCAAGGAGTCCGCGATGCATTCCAGCCAACTCAGAAGCAACCCCTTCGTGCTGATGACCCATCCAGAGGTCGTATTCCAAGCCTTGGAGAAATCGGAGTCTCTCGCACGTCTGCAGGGCCAGGTTTTCCGCCCGCTCGACAAGCCCATTCTGGGCAACTTGCCTGCTGATGTCCTAGCCTACGATCGTCGCATTGATCAAAGCAATTGAGCGACGGTTGGACCTGATGAGGTAGCAGCCGAGCGTCTTGATGTGTTGGACCTCTCCGATGGGAACTCGCTGCTTGTTCAGAATGGCGTGCCAAATTGGCTGTGAGACAGGAGATTGCGACCCCTTGGCTTTGCAGGCTCACGGCTAGCGTATCGCCGACAAGCGCGCCCCATAAAAGAGACACTATGTATATTATGTAAACAGATTGTCTTGTCGAGCACGAAATGAAAAGGCGGCCCGCGGGCCGCCTTAGTCTTGTCGAATAGGCTTTTCCCTACTTGGCGGCAACATCCAACGATTTGGACGCGGCTTCCGCTGCAGGCGCCTCGGCCGGTGACGGTGCAAGCGAAGGACGCTGGGCTGCCAACTCTGGATAGTCCTTCAGCATGCTGACGCCATAGAGTGGCTTGTACGCACCTTGGTGGCAGGTCTGGCAATTGGCTTTCGCGACGTCGCCAGTCGGGCCTAACCGGTGCGCTGGGAACACGTTGGAGATGGGCTCCATGTACTGGTTGTTCAGGTCACGCACCATGCGTATGCCGTGCCACGCCGTTACACGCTGCGGTGGGCTGGTCTCCCAAGTCGACATTGAGCGGGTATTGTGGCAATAGGTGCAATTCACGCCCAGTGCCGTCGACATGTGGGTCATCAGGCTGAACGTCCACTCCGTCTGCTTGATAGTTTGCTTATTCCCGGTCGGCAAGGCCGTGTCTCCGTTGACCCGGATTTCCTCTGATCCCAGCAGGAACGGTGTGAAAGGGTCCACAGGCAAGGACGATCCGTTGGCCACCTTCGAGACGGTGTTCTGCCCTGCCCTGTACCCCAACAGCCCCACAGTAGGCTGATCAGTCGGCCCCTTGAACCAGACATTGGCGGGAACGTTATTGCCGCGGTGACAGGTGTAGCAGGTCACTCCGGTCGCCGCCACATGGCTCTTGTAATCGGAGTTGATCTTGCGAGTCATCTGCAGCATCTTGCGCGCGACAACCTTGGTGTACTTATCGTCGAGCGCGAAGTTCTCCGCGTTGTGGCAATAGGTACAGCCCTGCTCAGGAGACACCCAAGCCGTCATCGAGACCATGAGCCTGGAGAACTCACCTACGCTCAAGTCGTTGAGCACCTGCACGTTCTGGTACACCAGCGAAGCGGCCGGGCCACCAGGCGTAGCCTGCGCGGTTGCCGGTGGAACCTGATTCAAGGGTGCCTGCGCCTCGAGCGTGCGCGGGTTATAGACCTCTGCCATGGCCGTACCTCGGTAGCCATGCTGAACCACTTCGATAGGCGGCCGTTCACAACCGGCCAGCAGTGCTGCCGCCGACAGCAAGAGCAAGCGCAATGTCATCTTGAAATTCCTGTTCATGGCTTGACTCCCTGCAGCGTTGCGGGGTCGATCACGGGAGCCCATACGGCCGGGTACATCGGTGCTACACCGTGTTTGACCGCCCACAGATACCAGTTGTCTACCACCGTGCCTGTCAACAGGATTCCGATGCCCCCAGTGATTGGAGTCAGCACCGCAAACCACCATGCCCAACGGTGAATCGACTCCATGGTGGCGTTGAAGCCCATGGTCCACCGCCAGAACAGCGCCGCCCGTTCCGAGGCTGTGCCGCGGTCGGTGATTTGCTCGATCTCGCGCTCGCCTCCGAAACGACTAACCGCGAGGATCGTCGCGCCGTGCATCGCAAAAAGCAGTGCCGAGCCATACAGGAAGGCGATCGACAGCATGTGGAACGGGTTGTAGAAAAGATTGCCGTAGCGAATGGAGAAAGCTGCGGTCCAGTCGAGGTGCGGGAAGATGCCAAAGGGCACCGCCTCACCCCAGTTGCCCATCAGGACAGGGCGGAACAGGCCGAGCACCAGGAATAACCAGATCGGGGCCAAGAAGGCCCAGGCGACGTGCGTTCCCATGCCCAGTTCGCGAGCGCGCCGGTAGGTGCGCATCCACCACAGCAGGATCGAGACGGTCAGGAACAGGCCAGCGATTTGCCACCAGCCTCCCTGATTCAACGGAGCGAGCCCCAATCCGTGGCTGGGAGCCGGCGGTTCGAGCGCAAGCCAGAACAATTGGCGAACGAACTGGATGGGATCCCAGTTCACTGAGGCCAGCATGTTGAATCCCATGATGTTGAATGCGAGCGTGCCGAAAAATATCGACGCCACGCCTAGGGCGCCTAGGTAGATCGGGCCGATCTGAGCATTGCCGAATCGCCCGATCAGGTGGACTAGGAAGGGCTCTCCGTCGCGAGTGCTTTCTGTCTTGTGCTCGATGCCGTGGTGGACCGGACCAACCGCCTGCACCGCGGTGAAGATGTTCTGGTATTCAGCCATTTGGTGTCTCCTGGTGCGTGCGAATCAATGCCAGATGGGAAGGTTCAGCCACCACCCCCACCATTCGGGCCATCCCCGGGTCCAGAACGGGCCGCTGATCACGATGCAGACAGCGCTCCAGAACACAGCCGCAAGCGCCAGGAACAAGCCGAGACGATGGATGCCCAGGGTACCGATGGAGTAACCGATGGTGTCGCGGAAGAAGGTGTCTTCGTGTTCGGGCGCCCTGACGGTTTCGCCAGGTGCGGGATTGGTCGCCGACAGCACCAATGCGCCATGCAGCGACAAAGCCAGACACGTTGTAAAGAAGAAGGTGATGGCCAGCATGTGTGCCGGGTTGTAATGGAAGTGAAGGTATTGGTACCCTGTGTTCGATACCCAATCTAGATGGCTCAGAATCCCGTAAGGAAATCCATGGCCCCAGGCGCCCATCAACACAGGTCGAATGATCACCAGTGTGACGTAGGCGAATATTGCGAAGGAGAACGCGAAAGGCACATGAAGGCCCATACCGAGTTTTCGGCAGATCTCAACTTCTCGAAGCGCCCATGATACGAATGCGCCGGTGGCGCAAATAGTAATGATCTGCCAAAGGCCTCCCTCGCGCAAAGGCGCGAAGCCCAGGCCGTATTTCAGATCGGGCGGTGCGATGTTGATTTGCCATACATTCCAGGTATCGCCGAGTGCGGCGCCCCAGAGTATCAACGCGGTACCCAGCGCTGTAAAAAATACAGTGGTAACTCCGAAAAACCCCACATAGAAGGGCCCCACCCAGAAGTCGAACAGATCCCCTCCGACAAGGGTGCCCCCGCGTATGCGGTACTTTCTTTCAAAACTGAGCGTGGCCATATAACGACTCCTAAGCGCCCTCGGCAATACGACGTTGCCATAGGCGAATATCTGTTTGGGAAACGAGGCCGGGTTCGCGCCCGGTCCTCGTCCACCTCGGGCTCAAGCCCGACGCTGTCACTTCGCTACGGGTGACGTAACGCCTGAAGGCATTGAAGCAGTCTGCTGCGCTACCTTGGCTCGTGCGTTTACGCCGTCGAGCCAGTTGAAGGTCGACGTGCTCAGCAGCACCAGATGAATCATCGCTGCCAATCCGAACAAGAAAATACCTTGCACAACCATCGCACGAAGCGGGTCGTACAAACGCCAAATTCTCCACATGGTCAAACTCCTAAAGTAAATGCGACATAAAGGTGTATACCGCACCTTTAACACCGCCAATCAATGATTTCTCTGCCTCTGCACCCGGCAACCAGGAACGCCACTGCCATGTCATCGCTTGCGCGCACAGAGCAACCACCAACAACAAGCAAAAGCTCACCGCAAAGATGCCGAGATACGCTTTTGAGTCGTTCTTCAATATCTGCTGCAAAGAGAGATTCGTTGTATCAGCCATAGCATTCCCCTTCCGGGATTCAAATCAGAGCCAAGGACGCCAAGCCCAAACCAAGAAATGCGCTACCACTGCAACTGCAGTAAAAGCGATCGTGCCTTGCACCCAGAATCTGTGAAATTCCTGTGCCTCTTCATCGGACAGGCCTGATATAGAGCCTTTTCTTTCAGCCATAGGATTTACTCCTTAAGGACGGCCTTTCGGCCGGTACCGCGCAGAGCCCGCGCGATGGAGGCAGCCGCGGCACTGCGCCGCGACATTCGGTGTGTTCAGCGCCAGGCCGAACGAATTCATCAACAGCGCGGTAGCGCTGGGCGTCATGCCGGCTCTCCCTGCCGCATGGCGTCACGCGACGTCGCCACCCGGGCGGCTGTGACTCGGTCTTCCCCGGCTCGGCGTGCATCTCGTTCTGCGCGGTCGCGCAGTCTTTTTGCAGCTGAGATCTGCACCAGAACCGGCTCGGTCTGTACGATTTCATCGAGCAATTCCTGAGCGTCCGCGTCCCAGGGGCTCGGTGGCTGGCCGTCGATGCGCGCCGGTGTCGGGTCGACGCGGTCCAGGTCAGTCCCGAGCGGGAGGATGTGGAACAACGCGTCGAACAGCGCGTTACAGAACTCCTGCACGATGTAGGTCGCGCCGGAGTAGCCCATGAACGGCGTGCCGGTGTGGCGGCGGATGATGGGCAGCGGAAACGAGGCTGGGATGAAGCTGGCTTTCATCATCGAGCCACCGCCGCATTCGGCGAGGTAGATACGTTCGTTGTAGCTGCCGTACATCACGAGTGGCGTCTTGTCTTTCACCAGTTGGCGAACTTCTTCGTTGTTCGTCTTGGCACCCGGCAGGCGGGACACCGCGAACTGGCAGGGCAAGCCCATCTCGTCTTCGAGGAAGTGCCGAATACCACGGGTGTAGGTGTCGTTGGCGACCACCGCAAAACTGGCGGTGCCGAAGAAGTCCTGGGTCACTGAGCGCCAGAGATCCCAGATCGGCTTGATCGTGGTGTGCTTTTCGCGCTCGATGAACGGCTCCGGGTCCAGGCCCAGCAACTCGCCCAGCTTGCGTAGAAATTTGGTCGTGCTGTGCAAGCCGATCGGCGCCTGCAGATACGGGCGATCCAGCGCTTCGCACAGCATGCGGCCGAATTCGCGGTACATGCAGATATTGACGTCGGCCTCGACCAACCTCGACACATCGGCCAGGTGGCTGCCGAGCGGGAAGGTCATGTTCACTTCGGCGCCGATGCCCTGCACCAGGCGGCGAATCTCAGCCAGATCGCTCGGGCAATTGAACGTGCCGTAACACGGACCAATGATGTTGACGCGCGGCTTCTCGCTGGCCGGCCGTTCGGCGAACGGCTTGCGTGCCGGCACTTTCTTCATGCCGTACTCGCTCCAAAGCCAGAACATCGCGCGATTCGCGCATTGCCACTGGTCTTCGTCAATCGTGCGTGGCAGGAAACGCTGGATGTTTGTGCCTGACGGCGTGACGCCACCACCGATCATTTCGGCGATTGAACCCGTGACCACCACCGAAGGCAGATCAGGATCCAGCGCAGCATGCGCGCGGCGCATCGAGCCCTCAGTGCCCTCTCGGCCGAGCTGCTCTTCAGCAAGTCCGGTCACGACGATCGGCAACTCGTGCGGCGGCAGCGCATCGGTGTAGTGCAGCACTGATGTGACCGGCAGGTTCTCGCAACCGACCGGGCCATCGATGACCACCTGAAGACCCTTGATGGCCGTGAAGACATACACGGCACCCCAGTAGCCTCCCGCGCGATCGTGATCAAGCACCAGCATCAGATCATCTCCTCGGCCTTGCGCTTCTTGGCCATCTTTTCAGCCTGGCGGCGTTGGTCAGCCTTGAACTCGGGGCGATCCTTTGGCACACCATTCGCCGGTTCCCACACACCAGAGGAATGGCCCTCACCCACCGAGCCAAAGAACTCCTTCATCTCGTCGAAGCGGGCCTTGTTGCCGATGGCAGCGTTGATCACGGTGGCCAGCGAACCGGCACCTGCAGGGCCCATCAACGGACGCGCTGAAATCAAGTTGGTGAAATACAGCGCCGGGGTGCTTTTCGCCTTGGCGTACTGCACGACCGGCGTGGTGCCGATAGCGAGATCGGGCTGGTACTCAGCGATCGCGGCCAGGTCCTGCTCCAGCGACGCGCGGAACTGAACCTGCACGCCTTTGGATTCCAGCCATTGCAGGTCGGCTTCGTTCCAGGCTGTGCGTGGGCAGGCGCTGCCGACATAGCGCAGGTCGGCACCGCTTTCGACCAGCAGGCGGCCCACCAGCAACTCGGAGCCTTCGTAGCCGCTGAGCGTGATGCGTCCCTTGATCGGCATCTTGGAGAGCGCGCCGCGAATCGCTGGCAGCATGCGGTTCTTCGCAGCGTCGATCTTTTCCTGCGGTGTATTGGTGGCCTGCCCGATGGCTTGCAACCATGCTTCGGTGCCGTCGTAGCCGACAGGCGCCGAACCCACAATGGGCCGCCCTGCCGCTTCGAACTCGCGGATGCTGGCCGTGTAGAAAGGGTGAAGCGCGGCAACCGCGGTGCAATCGAGTGCTGCGTACAGCTCACGCCATTCGCGGGTCGGCACGACCGGGCCAGCTGCGAGGCCCATGGGCTCCAGCATCATTCCGATGATCACCGGGTCGGCTGGGAACACCTCGCCGAGCAGCGCGATCGTGGGCTTGTCGGAACGACCTGTACGCGGCGCCTGTACCGGCCCCGCCAGCACTTCGCTGCGCGCGTACTTCAGCATCGCACCGGCCAGCACATCCTTGGCTTCGGCATGCGTAGGGACGCCAAATCCCGGCACGTCGATACCGATGATGCGCACGCCATTGATGTCCTTCGTCAGGATCTTGAGCGTAACGCCGCTGGCTGTCGGCACGCACAGGTTGATGATGACGATCGCGTCGTACTTCGCAGGGTCGGCTTCCTTGTGGACGGCCTCGCGAATGTCCTCGAACAGCTTGCCGGTGACCAGCGACTCGGAGGTGAACGGCACGTAGCCGACGCTGCGCTTCGCACCGTAGAAATGCGACGTGAATGTCAGGCCGTACACGCAGCAGGCCGAGCCTGACAAGATGGTGGCAGTGCGACGCATCCGCAAACCCACCCGCAGCGAGCCGAAGGCCGGGCACATGCTCTGCGGCTGGTCGTGCGGCCCTGCCTTGGGATCTTTCGGATAGTCCTTCGCATACTGATCGAGCACTTCTGACTTGCCGGCCGACTTTGCGGCGGCGAGCAGCTGTTCGCCACCGGCGTGACAGCCCATGCCATCACCGTCGAGCGTCGTCGAGGGCACGCCGGGTGCCGTGGGCGACGCCGGGTTCGCCGGTTGTGCCGCTGCGATGATCGGAATGGTTTTAGACATGGTGCGCAGCCGCTCAGACTTCGTCGTAAACGACTTCGAGCGTTTCTTTCTTGCTCTCGGTCTTGCCACACATGTCGAACTGAGTCGCGGGTTCCAGCACCACATCACGGCCGACCGAAGACGCCGAGAACAAGCCAAGCAACTCGTCCTGCGACATCGGTTTCGGGCGCATCGGCAGCGACGTGCCGACGTTTTCTGCCAGTTCAGCGAACATCGGACCCCATTCGGAGCCTGGTCTGCCGATGATTTCGTAGCTGGCGCTCTTGCGGCGGATGTCGTCGTTCGCCGGAATCGTCGACAGGACCGGTATGCCGACATGCTCGGCAAAGGCCTTGGCCTCGCCAGTGCCGTCGTCGCGGTTGATCACCATTCCGGCCACGCCGACGTTGCCGCCGAGCTTCCGGAAGTACTCGACTGCGCTGCAGACGTTGTTGGCAACGTACAGACTTTGCAGGTCATTGCTGGCAACGACGATGACCTTCTGGCACATGTCGCGGGCGATCGGCAGACCAAAGCCACCGCACACCACATCACCCAGGAAGTCGAGCAGCACGTAATCGAAGCCCCACTCGTGGAAGCCGAGCTTTTCGAGCAGTTCGAAGCCGTGGATGATCCCGCGCCCACCGCAACCTCGGCCGACCTCAGGGCCACCAAGCTCCATCGCGTAGACGCCATCTCGCTTGAAGCAGACGTCGCCGATCGCTACCGCCTCGCCGGCCAACTTCTTCTTGGAACTCGTTTCGATGATGGTCGGGCAGGCGCGACCACCGAACAGCAGGCTGGTGGTGTCGCTCTTCGGGTCGCAACCGATCAGCAGCACCTTCTTGCCCTGCTGCGCCATCATGTAACTGAGGTTGGCCAGCGTGAAGCTCTTGCCGATCCCGCCCTTGCCGTAGATCGCGATGATCTGCGTTTCCTTCGTCACCGGGCTGGTGGACACGGGAGCAGGCTCGACTGCCGCTTCGTTTCGCAGGTCTTTCATCATGATGGTCACCGGTGCCACCTTGGCGGAAGCCAGCGTCGATTCAGTGGTGCTCATTGGCAAGATCTCCAGTCCAAAATCATCTTCAAACACGTCGGATCGCCAAACGCCGTGCGGTAGGCGGAATTGGCCTGCATGGCGTCTGAGCGGTGTGTGATCAGGCCGTCCAGCGACAAACGTCCCGACTCAGCCAGATCCTTGACCGCGACCAAATCGCTGGGCAGCCACTGCGCAGCGATGCGGATGCGCGCTTCACGCATGAAGGCTGGCGGAAAAACAAACGACAGTGGCTCGTCGTAGAAGCCGGCCAGCACTACTTCGCCGCCGGCTGCCAAGCGCGAAATCAACGTGTCCAGCAGCGAAGAATCGCCGCTCACATCGCAGATGCAGCGGTAGTTGCGGCGAGAGTCGATGGACGGATCGACCACCTCGTAGCCCATGGCACCCTCGCGACGTGTGGGATTGGTTTCCCACACGGTGGGTGTGCGGCCCGCCACCACTGCGAGTCGGGCGATCATTCGACCGAGCACGCCGTGACCAATGATCAGGTCCGGCTGTGAAAGGCCTTCGATGGAATGTGCGTGGTAAGCCGTGGCAGCGAGCGCCAGCAGTACACCCTGCTCTGCCAGATGCTCTGCAAACGGAATGGTGCGGGCGCCTGGCAGCACCACACGTGCGGCCGCCCCGCCAAACAATCCACGCACATCGCCGAAGCACTTGGCGCCGGGGACGAACACGCGTTCCCCAATCAGGCGACCCGAAGTGGAGCCGGCTTCGATGACGCGACCGACCGACTCATAGCCTGGAACCAGGGGATAGCCCATGCCAGGGAATGCGGGCATACGCCCTGTCCACAACAGTCGTTCGGTACCGGTGCTGATACCGCTCCATTCAATGTCGACCGTGACGTCTTCATCGGTGGCATCGGTCAGGTCCAAACGGCTCAGCACAAGTTGCTCCGGCCGTTCCATCACCACAGCCATCGTGTTCAAGTCGCCTCCCCTGCACAGCGGAAAGCGTCTGGGTACGAGCGATAAAGGTTGGAATCCCAGAACATCTTGGACAGCCTCCGAACAACAGGTGTCATCTTAAACTGACAATTAAAACTGTCAACTTGCATTTACAGTTTTTCTTCAAGGGTTTACACGGGAGCCGGTCGCGCGACGATCAACTGGGTCTGCAAGGGGATGTGGTTGCGCAGCAATCGAACCTCGCCGAAGCCAGCGGCATGCAGCAACTCCGTGAGTTTTGCGGCGCTGCGTGAGCGGCCTTTGCCCATCGCCAAAAGGTAGAAGCCGAAGTACGCGTCACCCATCGCCTCGGCGCCCGGGGTGCCTGACATCGGCTCCGTCAGCAACAGGGTGCCGTCTTCAGGCAGCGCGCGTCTTACCGCCTTCAGGATCATCAGTGCGCGCGCATCGTCGTGGTCGAAGATCACCCGAACCAAACTGATCAGGTCGCAGCCTGTTGGCAACGGATCGCTGAAGAAGCTGCCACCGCAGGCGGTCGCCCGGTCAGCCAGCCCTTGCTCGGCAAACTTGACGCGCGCCCGCTCGGCGACCGCAGGCAGATCGAACAACACAAGCTGCAGATGCGGTGCCCGTGCAGCGACTGCCGAAAGAAAGGTGCCCTCGCCACCACCCACATCGAGCAGACGACGGTGCTTGTCGAACGAGTAAGCCTCGAGCACCTCGTCGGACACCAGGGTCTGCGATGCCGACATCAGTGCCGAATAGGGACTGACGCGGTCCGTGTCAAGTGCGTCCGGAGCATCAGCCGCCGCATAAGGCCAGTACTGCGCCAAAGCCGAGGTGCGGGCTTCGCCTCGCAGCAAGGCCACCGGATCGGCCAGGTCGACATAGAGCTCGGCGTGGTGTTCCACCATGGAGGTGATGGCTGCATCGCCTACCAGAGGCGCACCCAGCGGACCAAGTCCGTAACGACCACGACTACGCTTCTCGACCAGCTTCAACGACACGGCCGCGGCCAAGAGCTTCTGTGCGGCGTCTTCGGTCAGACCGAGGCGCGGCGCCAGCACCGCCAGTGTTTGAGGTTCCTGCGCCAGCAGATCGAAAAGACGCAGGCGCACGCACGCAAGCAGGATTTGCGAATAGACAAAGCCGGCGACCAGGTCGAACAGATCGCTGGCGCGCCGCTGTGCGATCGGACGCGTGAGCGGAAAGGCTGCCGCCCACCGACGGAACGTCCGGCTGCCGGTCAGCCCATCGCGCCAAGCCAACCAACGATCGAGCAAGCGATCAGGCAGCGACGGGGGTGACGACAAATCCGATTCCTGGCTCAGCGCGGCCACTGGTTTCAACGCCATGCGCGGAGGTGTCGAGCGGTCGATGCGAAACTCATGCTCATGCCTCGACGCGGATCACTTCCTCGGCAATGGCCTTCGGAACCAGGCGTTCGGCTTCGAAGCGAACCAGGGCACGCATCTGTTCGGCACCAGGGCAAGGCGGAATGGCCTGGATGGCAGCGGCCACCAGCCGGTCAAAGTGATGGATCGCACCTTCCAGCCCCAGTTCGCGGGCAGCGCTGGGCCGGCACAGGGCCACGTCTTGCCCAGCGGGCTTGCCCAAGGACGAAGAGTCACAGGCGACATCGCGGATGTCATCAGCCACCTGATAGGCCTCGCCCAACCATTCGCCCAGTGCACGCCACGGTGCCGAATCGGCGCCTGCAGCTTGCGCCCCGGCAATGGTGGCCGCTGCGAACAGGGAGCCCGTCTTGGCGCGCTGGTAGTCAGCCAGAGAGACCCGTGGCTCACATTCCCAGGCTTGACCCGCCACGATGCCATGAGGCATGCCCGTGGCGCGGCCGATGGTCTTCATCAGCAAGGGCAGACGCAGAGGCGACTGTGTTGCCGCGCTGCCCAAGGTCTGGAATGCCAGCACGATCAGCGCATCACCAGCAAGGACGGCCAGCGGTTCGCCGAAGGCAAAGTGGACCGAGGCGCGGCCGCGACGCGTCGGCGCGTCGTCAAAACACGGCAGGTCGTCATGTACCAGTGAGGCGCAATGCAGCAACTCGATGGCAGTAGCAGCGGCCTCGGACAGCACAGGATCGTCATCGCCACACGCCTGCGCGACGGCCAGACACAGTTGAGGGCGGATCCGGGCGCCACCGGGAAAGACCGCGTGGCGGATCGCGCCTGCGAGTTTCGGCGGGCAGCCCTCTTCTTCTCCGGATGCGATGGCGACGGCCAAAGCCTGTTCGATGCGGGTGATGGGCTTCATGCGTGACTCCGGCGTTCGCCTGGCGGCGGGTTGGATGCTCGACAAACTGTCAATTCAGCTTGTCGCGTGCAAGTGTCAACTAATGTAGACACCTCGCTATCGTACGTCAACAGCACAGGCCCGAAGGTGCGCATCGGATGGCGACTCGGCCTCGTGCTAACCGCCACGAAGCCGTTGGTGAAGGTCGCGGGGCAACAGACTGGCTCGCGCCGTTCCTGAGGCGCATTTGACCGGACCATGACACCGTCGGGATAATCCAAGGCTGACCCACCGAGCCCACGCCACGTTTTGAAGTCCCCCCCCGGCCCGATGGACGCGCTGGATCCTCCTCTGTCTGCACCGTCATCGGCCACGCTTGAACTGATCGGGGTGTCGTGCATGCGCGGCACCCGACGGCTGTTCGAAGGGGTCGACGCAGTGATCCAGGCCGGGCAGTTGCTGCGCGTACAGGGGGCCAACGGTGCAGGCAAGACCACCCTGCTGCGCACACTGTGCGGGCTGTCCTGCCCCGATCGTGGCGCAGTGCGCTGGAACGGCAGCACGCTCTCGAGCCAGCGGGATGAGTTCCATCGCGATCTGATCTACATCGGCCATGCTGCCGCGTTGAAGGACGATCTGTCCGCCCTGGAGAACCTGCTCAGTGCTTGCCTGCTGGGTGGGCGGCGGCCTGCGACACCGGTGCTGATGCAGGCTCTCGCGGCCGCCGGTCTGCGACAGCGCGAACACCTGAGCGCGCGCAATCTGTCCCAGGGCCAACGGCGGCGCGTCGCGTTGGCGCGACTGCTGTTGGAACCGGCGCCGCCACTCTGGGTACTGGACGAACCCTTCAACGCGCTCGACGCCGTTGCCAGCGATTGGCTCCTGGGTGTACTGACCGGCCATTTGCGCCGCGGCGGCATCGTGGTGCTGACCAGTCACCAACCGGTAGCGATCGATCCATCGCTTTCTCAGGTGACACTCGCACTGTGAGCGCGTCCGCCCCAGCCAGTGCCTTCGACGCGATGCGCGGTGTTTTCGTGCGCGACCTGCGGCTGGCGCTGCGTCGACGTGCTGACACCGCAGCCGCCCTGTTCTTTTTCGTGATCGTCGCGAGCCTGTTCCCGCTCGGCGTGGGGCCGGAGCCCGCGCTGCTGCGCACGATGGCTCCAGGCGTGGTGTGGGTGGCGGCGCTGCTGGCATCGATGCTGTCGCTCGGCCGGCTGTTCGCCGACGACCACCAGGACGGCACGCTCGAGCAGCTGCTGCTCTCGGTGTGCCCGCTGCCGCTGATCGTGCTCGCGAAAATGGCAGCGCATTGGCTGTGTTCCGGTCTGGCGCTGACGCTGGTAGCCCCGCTGCTGGCGCTGCAGTTCGGCCTTCCGTCCTCGTCGATTGGGGTGCTGACCTTGTCTTTGCTGATCGGCACGCCGGTGCTCAGCTTGATCGGCGGTATCGGTGCAGCGCTGACGGTGGGGGTCCGAGGCGCTGGCGTGCTGCTGTCGCTGCTGGTGCTGCCGCTTTGTGTGCCAGTGCTGATCTTCGGTGCCGGTGCGGTCGACGCGTTGGCGGCCGGGTTGTCGGTTGGTGCCCATTACTCCCTGCTGGGGGCAATGTTGGTGCTGTCGCTGTTCGCGGCACCCATCGCGGCCGCAGCAGCCCTGCGAATCGCCCTCGAATGACGCCGTTGCACAATTGCGGGCTGTCTGGATGGTGCGCGGCTGACCCGCTCGCGTCCGAGCGATGACAGCCGGAGCCCGACCTCGTGCAGTTCTCTAACATCAATTGGTTCAAGTTCGCTGCGCCACAGCGTTTCTATTTCCTCGCGGGACAGATCACTCCCTGGTGCGGCGCGCTGGCTTTGGTGCTCACAGTAATAGGCCTCTACGTCGGGCTGTTTCTCGCGCCGGTTGATGCCCAACAAGGCGACGCCTACCGGATCATCTTTATCCACGTGCCCTCTGCGTGGATGTCGATGGTGATCTACCTCGCCATGGCGTTCTGGGCGGCGATGGGCTTGATCTTCAATGCGCGCCTCGGCGCGATGCTGGCCAACGCGCTGGCGCCCTCGGGCGCACTGATGACCTTCATTGCCCTGTGGACCGGCGCCTTGTGGGGCAAACCGACGTGGGGAACCTGGTGGGTGTGGGATGCACGTCTTACTTCCGAACTGGTACTGCTGTTCCTGTACATCGGATTCATGTCGCTGCATGCGGCGATTGACGATCCTCGGCGCGCCGACCGAGCAGCGGCGCTGCTCGCATTGGTTGGCGCGGTCAACGTGCCGATCATTTATTTTTCTGTGACGTGGTGGAACACCTTGCACCAGGGAGCGTCTATCAGCTTCAGCAAGGGCGTGACGATCGCCACGCCGATGCTGCTGGGCATGCTGGTGATGGCGCTTGCGTTCTGGGCCTATGCGATCGCGATTGCGCTGGCCCGGCTGCGAGTGGTGATCCTTGAACGTGAACAGCACGCGCAATGGGCGCGCGCTGAACTGGGTGCGGTGTGATGGTCTGGAACAGCTGGTCGGATTTCTTCGCCATGGGCGGCTATGGCTTGTATGTCTGGGGATCGTTCGGCGTGACAGCTGCGGTAATCGCCGCTGAAATCTGGTCCGTGATCGCGCGCCGACGAGTCTTGAGCCAGAGCGTGCACGATGCCGCCAGTGCAGAGTTGGGAGAGGTCTGATGAAACCCAGAACCAAGCGCGGCTTGGCCATCGTGACTGGTCTGGCGGTGTTGGGCATTGCCAGCGCGCTGGTGCTCAACGCGTTTCAAAGCAATATGGTGTTCTTCTTCAGCCCGACGCAAGTCGCCGCCAAGGAGGCACCGCTCGAGCGCAGTTTCCGCATTGGCGGGCTGGTCGAGGAAGGCAGCATCCAGCGCGACGAGAAGACGTTGACGGTCAACTTCGTGGTCACCGACCTTGCTCAGAAGATTCCAGTGGTCTACACCGGGCTGCTGCCAGACCTCTTCCGCGAGGGCAAAGGGGTCGTGGCGCAGGGCAAGCTGGGCGCGGGCGGGGTTTTTCAGGCCGAGCAGGTGCTTGCCAAGCACGACGAGAACTACATGCCACCGGAAGCAGCCGATGCGCTGGCCAAGGCGCGCAAGGGCGAGATGCCGGCGGGCGCCATGACCACTTCGGCGGGTGAACCGCTCGGTGCAAAGACCTACGGAGCGACACCATGATTCCTGAGCTCGGCCATGTCGCCCTGATCCTTGCGCTGGCGATGGCCCTGGCGCAAAGTGTCTTGCCCCTGATCGGCGCCCAGCGCGACGACGTGGCCTGGATGTCCCTCGCCCGACCATCCGCGCGCGGACAGTTTTTCTTCCTGCTGATCTCTTATGGGTGCCTGACCTACTCTTTTGTCAACAACGACTTCTCGGTGCTGCTGGCGGCCGAGCATTCCAATTCAACTTTGCCGCTGGTGTACCGCTACACCGCGGTCTGGGGCAACCATGAAGGCTCGATCCTGCTGTGGTCGCTGATCCTGTCCGGTTGGACGCTGGCCGTGGCCACCTTCTCCAAAGGATTGGATGAGCCCACAGTGGCTCGCGTGCTGGGCGTGATGGGGCTGATCAGTTGCGGCTTCCTGCTTTTCACCTTGTTCACATCGAACCCGTTTGAGCGTCTGATTCCAGGCGCCCCCGACGGCCGTGACCTGAATCCGCTCCTGCAGGACCCAGGGATGATCATCCACCCGCCGATGCTCTACATGGGCTATGTCGGTTTTGTGGTGGCTTTCGCCTTCGCGATTTCAGCGCTTCTGTCAGGCCGCCTTGATGCCTCCTGGGCGCGCTGGTCGCGGCCTTGGACGACAGTGGCCTGGTGCTTCCTCACCTGTGGCATCGCCCTCGGCAGTTTCTGGGCCTACTACGAACTCGGCTGGGGCGGCTGGTGGTTCTGGGACCCGGTTGAAAACGCGTCGTTCATGCCCTGGCTGGTGGGCACCGCGCTGATCCATTCACTGGCCGTGACGGAAAAGCGCGGCGGCTTCAAGATGTGGACGGCTCTGCTGGCGATCCTCGCGTTCTCGCTGTCACTGCTCGGTACCTTCATCGTCCGTTCAGGCGTGCTCAGTTCCGTGCACGCGTTTGCAACGGACCCGGAGCGCGGCATCTTCATCCTCGCTTTCCTGGTCGTGGTGGTCGGTGGATCGCTGCTGCTGTTTGCCTGGCGTGCGCCCAAGGTGGGGCTGGGTGGCAGTTTCGATCTGGTCTCCCGCGAATCGATGCTGCTCGCCAACAACGTGCTTCTCGTCGTCGCTGCGGCCGCAGTGTTGCTCGGCACGCTTTACCCACTGGTGCTCGACGCGCTGGGCATGGGCAAGATCTCGGTCGGCCCGCCTTACTTCACGGCGGTGTTTGTCCCGTTGATGGCACCCGCACTGTTCCTGATGGGCGTCGGGCCGCTGGCGCGCTGGCGGAAGGCGGATGCCATTGACCTCGCGCGTCGACTGCGCTGGGCGTTCGGTGTCAGCGCGGTGTCGGCGGTGGTGGCCCCGTTCGCGCTGGGTCACTGGACGCCGATGATCGGGTTCGGTCTGCTGCTGGCTGTATGGATCGCCAGCAGCGCCATCTTCAACCTGGTGAGCCGGGTGCGAGGTGGTCCGCTGGAGATGGTCGCATCCCGCATGGCCGCTCAGTCAGGCAGCTATTACGGCATGCTGCTCGCGCACCTGGGGGTTGCGGTATTCATCGCTGGCGTCACTGGGGTCAGCGGATACCAGAGCGAGAGCGATGTGCGTATGCAGGTCGGCGAAACCACCACCGTCGGCGGCTATGTCTTCACGATGCAGGGCGTGCGCGAGGTCAAGGGTCCGAACTACGTCGCCGCGCAGGCCTCGATCAGCGTCACGCACGACGGCAAACCGGTGACAACCTTGTGGCCTGAGCGCCGCATCTACAACGTCACCCGGTCGCCGCAGACTGAGGTGGCGATCGATCGCAGCCTGGCGCGCGACCTTTACGTTGCACTCGGCGAGCCCGTCAGCCCCACTGCCTGGAGCGTGCGTGTGCATCACAAGCCCTTGGTCAACCTGATCTGGGTCGGTTGCCTGTTGATGGCGGGCGGTGGCATGCTGGCGGTGCTCGATCGACGTTATCGCACCAGCCGCAGTACCGTGAGCGACAAGTCCTCGTCGGACACAGGTCGTGGCGCACCACCGCGGCCGATGTCGATCATCGGCACGCTGGTTCGCAAGTACCGAGCACGATGAAGCGATACCTGCTGCCGCTGCTGGTGTTCGTCGTGATGGCCGGATTTCTGGCCATCGGCCTGAAACTCGATCCACGCGAAGTGCCCTCACCGCTGATCGGCAAGCCTGCTCCCGCTTTCGACCTGCCGCAACTGGCCACGCCGGATCAGCGCCTGGCCGCCAAGGATCTGCGTGGCCAGGTGTGGCTGCTGAACGTCTGGGCCTCCTGGTGCGTGGCATGCCGCCAGGAACACCCACTGCTCGTCGAGCTGTCGAAGTCTGGCCAGGTCAAGCTCTATGGCCTCAACTACAAGGACAAGCGTGAAGACGCGCTTCGCTGGTTGGCCAACTTCGGCGACCCCTACCTGAAGTCCATCTCCGACACTGACGGGCTGGTCGGCATCGACTACGGTGTCTATGGCGTGCCCGAGACCTTCGTCATCGACAAGCAGGGCGTCATTCGCCACAAGCAGATCGGTCCCGTGACGGCGGAATCATTGCGCGACACGCTGCTGCCCCTGGTGGCGAAGCTGGAGCAGACACCATGATGAAAAGACCTCTCATCGCGCTGGTCCTCGCGGGTGCCATGTGCAGCGCAGGCGCCACCGAAGCGTCCAGCCTGGCCGCAGATCCTGTGCTCGAAGCCAGGGTCATGAAGATTGCGGAAGAGTTGCGCTGCCTCGTTTGCCAGAACGAAACCATCGCGGCATCGCATGCCGATCTGGCCGTCGACCTGCGCAAGCAGATCCGCAGCCAACTCAGCCAAGGTCAGTCCGAACGGCAGATCCTCGACTTCATGGTCGAACGTTACGGCGACTTCGTCCTGTACCGACCGGCGCTGAACACCTCCACCGTGCTGCTGTGGGTCGGCCCGTTCGCGCTGTTGCTGATCGCTGCCCTCACGCTCGTGCGTGCCATTCGTGGCCGACAACGCCTCGCTGCTCCGCTGGCTCCCGCCGATGCCGATCGGGCGCGTCGGCTCCTTGAAGAATCTCCCCCCGGCCCATGACGATATTCTGGATACTGACCGCGGCGCTGACAGCGCTCGCGCTGGCACATGTGCTGCCCGTGCTGCTTCGCCCGCGCCCGGCCAAGGTGCCACTCGACGCGGCATCCCGACGTGCGTCCACCCTGGCGATCCTCCGCGAACAGGCGGCCCAGCTCGATGCCGAACTCGCTGCAGGCAGCCTCGACCTCGAGCAGCATCGAGCTGCCCGCGAAGACATCGAGCGACGCGTTCTCGAGGAGACCGATCAGGTTGGCGCAGTGACCGCCAAGTCCGCACCACTGAACACAACCGCGGAACGGCCCTGGAAGATTGCATGGGTGCTGGCGCTGGGCATACCCCTGCTGGTCACCACCCTCTACAGCCATGTCGGATCGCCACAGGCGATCGATGCACCGCCAGCGCCGTCATTGGCTTCGCTGGGTGCTGACAATGTGTCGGACGAACAAGTCGAAGAGCTGGTGAAGAAACTGGCAGCAGCGATGGAGCAAAAGCCGGATGATCTTGCCGGCTGGTCGCTGCTGGCACGCACCTACGCCGTGCTTCAGCGCTTTCCGGAAGCCAGCAAGGCCTACGCTCGTGCCAGTGCCTTGTCGCCCAACGACGCGCAACTGCTGGCCGACCATGCCGATGTGCTGGCCATGCTGCAAGGCCAGAAGCTGTCCGGTGAGCCAGCCCGGTTGGTGACCCGGGCGCTGCAGATCGATCCGAAGAACGTGAAGGCCCTGGCGCTGGCGGGCGGTGCGGCCTACGAGGCAGGCCAGTACCCTCAGGCGATCGAGTACTGGACACTGGCACGTCAGATGACGCCGTCCGACACGCCATTCAGCGAGAACCTCGATCGCAGTCTGGTCGACGCACGCAATGCTTTGCAAGGTGGTGCGCCCGCCTCCAGTTCTCCGGGCGAAATGGCCGTCGCGCCCGTAGTCACGACAGCCCCGGAAGGCTCGTCGCAAGCAGCGCCGGCCGCTTCGGCCCATGTGGCCGGCCAGGTCAGTCTCTCGCCATCGCTGGCAAGCCAAGCCTCACCCACTGACACCGTGTTCATTTTTGCCCGTGCTGCAGAAGGCCCTCGCATGCCGCTCGCGATCCTGCGCCGCACCGTGGCCGATCTGCCGATCACCTTCACCCTCGACGATGCGATGGCGATGTCGCCTGCGATGAAGCTGTCGAACTTCCCGATCGTCGTGGTCGGCGCGCGTGTCTCGAAAACTGGCAACGCGCTGCCGAGTCCTGGGGATCTGAGCGGGCAGGTCACGGGGGTGAAAATCGGTACCGAGGGTCTGAAGATCGTCATCGACACGGTGCAGCCGTGACCGATGGTCGGCAAGCTTCAACGCCATCGTGCGCCTGCCGCTGTGCGTTGTCAGGCGGGTGAGCTGTCCCGTACGGGCATCTGCCCGGCATCAAGCGCCGACACACACAGCGAGGCCACCATCTCCGGTTGCTCCTCGTGAACGATGTGCCCGCCGCCGCTCAAGCGGATCAGCGTGGTACCGGCCTGGGGTGGCAGCAGCGACAGCACTCGCTGTGCTTGTGCCGGGGGTACCGCCCGGTCCTTGTCCGCGACGATCAGCCTGACGGGCGTGCTCAGGAGAGGTAGATCACGCAGCAGCGGCTGCACGTCCCAGTTGGCCATCATCGCCAGCGCGCCTTCGATGTGCCCCGGGTTGCCGACGATGCGGCCGTAGAGCGCCATGCCCGCCTCGTCCAGCACCGAACCGGTGTCGCTGACAAGCCGGGCAATTGCGCGCGGATCGGTTGCACGTCGAGCGACCAAACCCGGCGCGAAAGGCAGCGAAGCCATGAGCTTGGCAGCAGGCGGGAACAGCACACCGGCCAGTCCACCCAGGGGCATGAAGGCGCCGTTGATGCTGATCAGGCACTGTGGAGCGAGGTGACCATCGAGGCACATCCGCGCGCCGAGCGCCGCGCCGGCTGAATGACCGATCAGGATCGTCGGCTGCACATCCAGCGCGTCCAGCAAGGACTTGACTGCCAGCGCCATGCCGGGCAGCGAAGCCTGCCAGGCATTTGCCATGCCGGTGAATGCGTGGCCAGGCAGATCCACCAGCAGCAGATCGAAATGTGGCCTCAGCCACGGCAATATCGGGTACCAGGAGTGCGCTGATGCGCCGGTTCCGTGCAGCAGCAGCGCGAGCGGCGCCGCTACCGCAGCGGCGTTCGTCGGCGAGGTCTCTCGCTTGAACCGCTGCAGATGCCAGCGCAAGCCCCCGGCCTCGATGAACTGGCTGGCCTCGCGATGCGGCCAATCGAGACCGTCACGAGCCCAATCCAGCCGCGCTGCCATTGATCGCGCCGATTACCGGGTGACCGCTGGCACGACCGATACCGATTTCGTCGCCAGGGCGACCGCCTGCGACAACGCCGTGGCACCGGCATAAGGCAGCGGCAGGTAGCTGGCACCCATTTCCTGCGCAAGCTGCCGTGCCGCGGGCTGTGGCTGAGGCGAAGTGTCGATCAGCAGCGCGCGAAGATTGGCTGCCCGGAACTGCCGCGCCGCCAGTTGCACATCATCGCCGGCCCGTGCCCTGCCTGGGCTGCCGTCGCGTGCAATGTTGCCGCGCCCATCGGTGAGCAGCACCACGATCGGGGTTTCGCCACGCCGCGCAATCGATGCGGCGAGTGCCGCTGCCGCATCGATGCCTGATGCCAAGGGGGTGCCACCCCCACCGGGCAGACCGGCGAGACTGCGCTTGGCGCGCACCAGCGACCGCGTCGGCGGCAGCAGCAATTCAGCGCCCGTGCCGCGAAACGCCAGCACCGCGACCTGATCACGGCGGACATAGCAATCGGCCAGCAGCAGTTCGACCGCGCCCTTCGCTTCAGCCAGCCGGTTCAGCGCTGACGAGCCGGATGCATCCACGACGAACAGCGTGGTGGTGGCGCTGCGCTGCTTGTAGCGGGTGACGTGAAAGTCGTCGCGTCGCACCTGCACGCGGGCGCGCGGCGGTGGCGCAACGCTTGATGATGCAGTGCGACGGCCAGTGCTGGCGACACGCTTCAGGACGGCGTCACTCAAGACTCGCGTCCGTTCGATTTCTGCGTGCCGGATCTTCTGCCATGGCGCGGCGGCCCGCAGTGTCTCGATGACATTCAGCCGCGCGCCGGCACGCGGCTCACCGCGTCGCGCACCGCTCGGACGTCCACGCTTCTGGCCCTGTTGCACCGCCCCGGCCCGACCCGAGGCCTGTGCGCTGGCTCGGCGGTCCTGTCCCGACATCAATGCCGCCAGCAGACCTGCCGGGATCGCCGCCTGCGCCGCATCGAGAACCCGGTCTTCAAGGTTGCCAACTGGGGGTGGCTCGGGAGTCTCCTCGTCCTTCGATGACTCTTCGTCGTCCTGCGGCGGCGGCTCTGCCTGATCCTCAGGTGATGGATCGGGTGCCTCTTCAGGTGGCGGCGGCTCGGGCGGCTCGTCTTCGTTTGGCGGCGGCTCTGCTGGCGGGGTCGGCACCTGTGTGGCACGCGGCGCCAACACCAGCGCGGCCGCCAGCCTGGCATCCTCATCGCTGATCCGCAGTCGCCCGTCGAGCGCCGCCGATGCCCTGGCCACCCGCAGTGCCAACAGCGGCGCGCGCAGCGATGCCACGCCGAGCGCGAGCGCGGTCGACACCAGCGCCTTCACGATCTCCTCGGGGGCCTCAATTTGCGGCAGCAAGTCGCGCGCCGAAGCCACGTCAGCAGCCGACCAGACAGGCGTGTCGGCCAAGTCTTGATCCAGCGCCATCTGATCGTCAGCAGCAGGCCCAGCGTCATCGATCAGCGGATGCAGATCGATCGAAAACGCAAGCCGGTCGAGCAAGGCGGGGGCCACCCGTTCATCGTCTGCCAGGCCTTCATCGAGCGCGACCACACCGAAGCGCGTGGCATGGCGCGTGGCGAGGCCGTCGCGTGCCAGTGCGACTTCCTGGGTGTCGAGAACTGCTGCCAGACGCGCCGCCGTGGCCGCCGTCAGTCGCTCAGCCATCGCCAGCAGCACGATGCCGCCATCGGCCATCGTCAGCACGCCTTGCTGCGCGATGGGGCGGCCAGCCTGAAGCGTCGCAGCGAGGTCCAGTCCGCCGAGCAGTCGCTCGTCATTGATGTGCAGTGGCACCCGGCGCAGCGGAGTGCCTTGCGGCAGCAGGCCGTTCAGGCACTGCAGCCAGCCGTCGCGGGCAGGGCCAGGCAGTGCTCGGATCACGACGCCGCCTGTTCCGACCGGATCAACTGCGAACAGCGAAGCCGCGTGCAAAGCGGCAATCGACAGCGACGGCTGGGCGCAGCGCCAGCGTTGCTCCGATGCTGTCAATGGTGCGCCGGCGTCGGGCATTGCCCGGGTCATGCCCCGAACAGTTCTGCCACCGCGCGATCGACGCGCACCGTCGAGCCGGCGTCATCCAGCGGATTGCGGCGCAGACGGTGGCGCAAAGCCGGAGGTGCGACGCGTTTGAGGTGCTCGTCGGTCACCGCGGCAGCGCCCTGCAAGGCGGCCAGCGCACGAGCAGCGCGGATCAGCGTGAGCTCACCGCGCAGGCCGTCGGTGCCGAGCGCCATGCACAGCTGCGCTGCGCGCTCAAGCGCGGCATCTGGCACAACCACTTGAGCGATGTGCGACTTGCCCTTGACGATGCTGCGGCGCACGCGCTCGTCTTCTTTTTTCCATTTCTCGGTGAAGCCGGCCGGGTCGCGTTCGAACTGGTCGCGGCGGCGCACGACTTCGATGCGCGACGGCAGATCTGTCGGTGTCTTGACCTCGACTGACAAGCCGAAGCGGTCCAGCAACTGCGGGCGCAACTCGCCCTCCTCCGGGTTGCCGCTGCCGACCAGCACGAATCGCGCGGGATGGCGCACGCTTAAGCCCTCGCGCTCGACCACGTTCTCGCCGGAGGCCGCCACATCGATCAGCAGATCGACCAGATGGTCTTCCAGCAGGTTGACCTCGTCGATATAAAGAAAGCCGCGGTTCGCGCGCGCCAGCAGGCCCGGCTCATACGCTTTGACACCCTGTGACAGCGCACGCTCGAGATCAAGCGCGCCGACCACGCGATCCTCGGTCGCCCCGAGCGGGAGGTCGACCACTGGCACCGGGATCAGATGCGACTTGACCGATGAACCAGCGAGCTTCAAGGCCTTGCAGTCTTCGCATGCCGAGCCACCCGCTTCGGGATCGCAGTGATAGCGGCAGCCAACCACTGCGCGCATCTTCGGAAGCATCGCCGCCAGCGCTCGGACGGCGGTCGATTTGCCGGTGCCGCGGTCACCGAAGACCAGCACGCCGCCGACACTCGGGTCGACAGCGGCGATCAGGATGGCAAGCTTCATTTCGTCTTGGCCGACGATGGCGGAAAACGGGAACTGCACGGACATGGTCAGAGGGCCGCAATGAGAGGCAGCGCAAGATACCGAAAAGACGAAAAAAGCACCTTATCACACGGCCTGCGGCCGGGCGATTCGGATCGGCACGGGATCAGAGCTTGCGGGCCTGTGTCGGATCGCCATCCTCACGCGCGATGCGGCGCTTGGCGCGGCGCAGCGTAGACAGCACCAACAACGCAATCACCGGGATCGCGAGACCGACCGCCAGATCGACATTGATCGGCAGGCCGCCGGACTCCAGCCCTCTTGCGACATAGCCGGCCACCCCGGCGACGTAGTACACGATCGCTGCGACTGACAGACCCTCGACCGTCTGCTGCAGGCGCAGTTGCAGCTTGGCCCGGCGGTCCATCGATGCGAGCAAGGCCTGGTTCTGACGCTCGCGTGTGATGTCGACGCGGGTGGAAAGCAAGGCGCTGGTCTGGGCCACCCGCTCCGACAAATCATGCAGCCGTTGAGACACCGTGTTGCAGGTGGCAACTGCGGGCGTGAAGCGGCGTGACATGAATTCCTCGATCGTCTGCACACCGGGCAATCGCCGCTCGCGCAACTCCCTGATGCGGGAGGTAACCAGCTCGAAGTAGGCGCGGCAGGCGCCAAAACGGAACTGGCTGGACGCGAGCGCACTCTCGACCTCGGCGGCCAGCCGTGTCAGCTGCTGCAACAGTGATTCATCGTCACTGCGCTGATCCTGGGCGATGCGTTCGGTCAATGCCGCCAGGGCACTTTCGATCTCGGCTATTCGCGGCAGTTGTTGCCGTGCGGTTGGCAGCGCCAGCAAGGCCAGCATGCGGTAGGTCTCGATCTCGAACAGGCGCTGGACGACTCGCCCCGCCTGACGAGGCGTCAGCGCCGCATCGAACACCACAAAGCGCACAAAGCCGTCGGCATGCACCCGGAAGTCGGTGTAGACGGTGGCGGCACCGTCGCCGACGGTCGAGCCAACGACGATGTTGCCGTCGAACTGATCTGCCAGCAGCTCCGGGCTGGCCAGCTCCTGGGGTGCTGGGATCAGCTTGGCATGCGCGGCCACCAGCGTCGTCCCAGGCACCGCCGCCAGCCAGCTCTGGGGCAGGCGCGATGCGGCAGTCTCCTGGTAAGGCAATGGGCTGCGGCCGGTGATGAAGATGGCATAGGTGGAGAACTCGCCGTGGCGCTCCCAGGTGAAACTCATCGCGCCCAGCATCGCGCTGAACTGGGTGGCCCCATCCGGCGGGCCGTTCACACCCTGATGAACGCACAGGGTCGTGATGTGCGCCAGTTCGCGCTCACGCGCATCTGAATCGACCAACACGGCCAGGTACGACGCGCGCGAAGGCGTGTCCAGCGGCTGCGGCGGCCGGGCATGCACTTCATTCGACAGCGCGAGGCGCCCGGGGTGATCGGGAGGAAGCAATGACATCTGCGGCGCTCGATTCGTTGCGTATCGCAACAACAGGCTTGCAGTATGCCGCGACGCTGTAGCCAGGCACCGACAAGCGTGCCCCGGCGATCGGTGTCGCGGCGGCGATGCCCGTACACCACTGGTTTCCAGCGTTTCCGACACGACGTCCACTGATCAACAATCGAGGGCATGGCCAAACCTGTTCCCCGTCTGACGCCAGATGACATCCAGCGCATCATCGCGACCGCCTGGGACGACAGACCACCGTTTGACGCGGTGCTGCGCAGTCATGGGCTGTCGCACGGGCAGGTGGTTGCCTTGCTGAAGCGGGAGTTGACGCCCAATGCCTACAAGGTCTGGACAGCACGTACGAAATCCGCGAGCGGTTCGCCTGCACGCACCGCGAGGCGCTGACGAGGGAGCGGATTCGGTGATGGCTACACCGCCGTTGACACACCACGAGATCCTCGGGCTGGTAGCACCGTTCACCGCCCGAGGTCGGCACGTCGATCTGGCCGCGAGCGACAGGCTCGAGCGGCGTCTGGTGTTCAAGGCAATCAGCCATGTCGGCGAGGGCGAAAGCCTCCCTGATCTGCGCGAAACCCTGGTGCTCGAGAACGGATCGAAGAAGGACTTCAGGCTGACCCGCCATCTGGTGCTCCCATGCGGCCTGGAAGCGACGCTGTACTCCGAAGGCGACAAACCTGGCGAGCTGCTGGCTCAGATCGAGGCCGTGCCCTTGCGTCGGCAAATGCATTCGCAACCCGGATTCCTGATCGCTGAAAACCATCGGCTCGACGCGTCTGAGCGGCCAGGCAGCGGCGCACAAGTTTCTACGCCGTCGATGATCCTGACGCACGCCGTCGCACAGGTCGGCGCACTGACGATCTCGATGAAGTTGCCTGCATACGGCAGCTTCCCGGCCGAGCTGGAATTGAAATCGGCAGGCGAGCGCTACGACCTGCCCGAGGACCTGTTCGCGGTGATGGGTTGGAGCTGGGCGCGCCTGATCCGTGCGGGAGCTGGCTGGAAATGCAGCCTGCGTTTGCGCGGCAAGGCCCAGGCGCGCAGCCGCGATGCCGAGCAGAAGCTGGTGCGCACCGCAGCGCACCTCGCGCAGACCCTGGCCGAGCCGCCTCGCCACTTCCACGAGCGCTGGCACGCGCGCCGCTGGCGCGTGACCTGTCGGCGTGCGGTCCCGTTGACAGTCACCATCACGCTGATCGGTCTGGCTGCAGCAGTGCCCAGCATGGGCCTGTCGGAGGACTCCCTGCTGCGCATACTGATGTTCCAATCGCCGCCACTGTTGCTCGGGCTGATTTTCTGCTTTCGCGAACTGCCGCAGATCGAGATTCCGCCCTGGCCACGCCGCCTGACGCAGCCGAGCTGGGCCGCTGCTGGCACGGCGGGTGAACCGGCACCCGATTTCTCCAAGAACCACACCTCAACCTGATGGGTGATCGATGCTCGGCAATCCGATGAACATCCCCCCGATCTCGATCGCTGCGGCCAAGGCCGCGCTGATCGAGCAGTACGCCGACACCACGCTGCGCAAGCGCGCATCGATGCTGTGGGGCACGCGCGGGGTCGGCAAGTCGTCGGTGGTGCGGCAGGTCGCAGCTCATTTCAGCGTGCCGCTGGTCGATCTGCGACTGACCACCATCGAGCCGGTGGACATCCGCGGCGCGATCTATGCCGACGACGTTCAGGGCAAGACCGTGTGGTTCCCGCCCGAGTTTCTGCCGCCGCCTGATCAGCCTGCGGGCATCCTCTTCCTCGATGAATTGACCGCTGCCGACCAGCGGCTGCAGATCTCAGCCTATTCGCTGATCCTCGATCGCCGCGTCGGCAACTACCGGCTGCCCGACGGCTGGCAGGTGATCGCTGCGGGCAACGCCAGTTTCCACGGCGCGGTCAGCCATGACATGGGCACGGCGCTGGCCGACCGGATGTTCCACTTCAATGTGCAGACGGTGATCGACGCCTTCCTCGCGCACGCCGTTGCGTCCGGCTTCGCGCCCGAAGTGATGGCCTACCTGAAGGTGCGGCCGGACCGGCTCGACGACACCCAATCGCAACTGGCCAACGACCACCTCGTCGGCGCCAGTCCACGGGGCTGGGAAGACATCTCGAATGTGCTGAAGTCAGGCTTGTCGGAGCAGGCTCAGCGCGTCTTCGTGCAGGGCCGCATCGGTGCAGCGAATGCGGCTGAATTCTTCGGCGTGCTGCGCGAGTTGCAGGCGGCGGTCGATGTCGTGCGGCTTCTTGCTTGCCATCCTGGCGCCGAGACGCTGGCTCTGCTGCCGAAGACGCTCGACGGCCTCTATGGCATGGTCTACGGGCTGCTTGCGGCCAGCACCGACGAGACCGCGCTGGCGCGCGCTCTGGAGATCATCGAGCAACTGCCCGAGGTGCGCGGCAACGTGGCGCTGCCACTGCGCGAGGCGCAGACGCTGGCGATGGAGCTGCTGATGCAGTCGGCACTCGACAAGGGGCTGGAAGGCACGATCCTCGACAGCCCGGCATACCGCCGTTACGCCGAAAAACGCAGCCACGAGAACCAGAGTGGGTGAGCTGCCCTCGGCAGTGGCCGAGCCCGACACGCCGCTGGCGGTTTACCAGCACCGCGGCACGCGGGCGATCCAGCGCATGGTGGAGTACGCGCCCTCGACGGGTGGGCTGGCGCTGTGGGTCCGGCATCTGGATCTGCCCGAGGGACCCGATCAGGCAGCCGGCATCGCGGCTCCTGCAACGAAGCCCGCTCCGCCAGTGACCACAGATGGCCACACGATCCTCTACAGCACCAGCTTCGAAGCCCTGTCGCTGGCCGAACAGGTCGGCTGGGTTGCCCACGAAGTGCTGCACATTGCGCTGCGCCACCCGCAGCGCTACCTCGATCTGCAGCACCGGCTGGGCGATGCCGACCTGCAGCTGTTCAATCGGTGTGCCGATGCCATCGTCAACAGCACGCTCGATCACCTGAGCTGGCTGCAGCTGCCGGCCAAGGCGGTGACGATCGATCGGCTTCTCGCCGCAGAAGTCGGCATGAAAAGCAGTGTCGAGGCTGCGCTGCTGGAATGGGATGTCGAGCGCTTGTACCGCGCGATCGACGACCGTCGCCCTCAGGCCGATGGCGGCCAGCGCGACGGTCCGCGCGCGGCCAGCGTGCGCGCCTTGGGTGGCCAGGATCAGGACGACCTGAAGCCGGGTGCCGACGCTCAGGAGGCGCCCGAAGACGGCGCCGAGCAGGCCCGCGAGTGGAGCGAGCGAATTTCACGTGCCCATGCAAACGACGGCGCGTTCTCGATGCTGCGCACGCTCATCGCCGACCTGCCGACCACACACACGCCGTGGGAGCAGGTGCTGCGCACCCAGCTGGCGCGCAGCCTGGCGCCCAGGCGCGACATCTCGTGGTCACGGCCCTCGCGCTCTTACCTGGCGAACCAGGGACGCGCCGGGGTGAACTGGCGCATGCCCTGGGAACCCGGCTTCAGCTCATCGAAATCGGTGCCGCGGCTGGTGGTGATCGTCGATGTGTCGGGCTCGGTAGACGACATGCTGATGCAGCGCTTCGCCTGCGAGGTCGAGGCGATCGTGCGCAGGCTCGAGGCCGGCCTGGTGCTGGTCATTGGCGACGACCAGGTGCGCGAAGTCACCCGCTTCGAGCCTGGTCGGGCGACGCCGAACCGCACAGGCCTGCGCGATATCGTGTTCCGCGGCGGTGGTGGCACCGACTTCACACCACTGCTGGAAGAGGCCGATGCGCATCATCCGGACATTGGCGTCGTGCTGACCGATCTCGACGGCCCGGCGCACCATCGCCCGCGCTGGCCGGTGATCTGGGCGGTGCCCGAAGCGAATGCGTCGGCGGTGGCGCCATTCGGCCGCAAGCTGGTGCTGCGGTAACAGACTATTTCAACAAGGCCAAGACGCGCTTGAAGCACGGATGCCTGCTGCTTCGCAGCCACTCGAAAGCGACCATCTCCACGCTGACGATCTCGGCGCCCGCCTGCCGGAGTCTTTGCATCGCGAGCTCTTGGTTCTCTGCGGTGCGAGAGCCGCAGGCTTGCGAAATGACGTACACCTTCAGATCCGCCGCCAGCAGGCCCAGCGCGGTCTGCAGCAGGCAGACATGGGCCTCGCAGCCGGCAATGACGACTTCGCGTGGCGCTTTCGAGCTGTCGGGGGCCAGCAGTTCAAGCAGCCCCGCGGCACACGCATCGAAGTGCGTCTTCGACAAGGTCGCATCGCAGCGCTGTTTGATGGCTTCGTCGTTCGGCCCCAGGCCCTCCGGGTATTGCTCGGTACCGAAGATCGGGATGCCGAGTTCGCGGGCCACTTCTGCGATGCGCACTGCGTGCGCGAGTACCTGAGCACCGTTGTGGATGGCCGGCAGCAGGCGCTGCTGATAGTCCACCAGCACCAGGACCGACGTCGCTGGGTCGATCAGGTTCATGGTGTCGAACCGCATTGCGCGGAGCCCGTCTCAGCCGGTCTGGAAGCCCGTGCGATCAGTGCATCGAGGTAGCGATCGAACAGCGCCTGGGATTGCTGCCTGAACATGCGAATGCGGCCGGTGTGGCTCAGCAGCAGCAGGCCCACGATGTGCGCAAACAGCGCGGTCACTTCCGCCTGCGCATCGTCCTCGTCGAGGCCGAGCGCAGCAAGGGCCTGCTGTGTCGGTGCCAGTGCATCCCGCAGCCGGGCATTGAGTTGCTCGTTCAGCGCAGGCGTCAGTCCGCGCGGCTGCATGCCGTGGAAAAGGTAAAAGCCCAGGTCCAGGTCGCGCGGGCTCTCGCGGTAGAACTCGAAGAACGCCGTCGCCTTGGCGCGCAATGCGCGCTGCGCTTGTCGCAAGCGCGCCGTCTCGCCGTGAACGGAAGCCGATCGGCGCTCGGGCGCTGCGTCGGCAGCTCCCACCACGGCATTGAGCCGTTCGAGCGACTCGCCCAGCAGTGCGCCGTAGACCTCCTCCTTGCTCGAGAAGTAGCTGTAGATGGCGCCGGGCGTATAGCCGGCGCGTTTGGCGATTTCCCGCAGGCTCGCGCCCTCGAGGCCGAGTTCCAGAAAAGCCGACCGGGCCGCCGCCAGCACGAGCGCGCGGCGCACGTCGGTCACGGCCCGCTGCCGCTCGATGCGCACCTCGTGGTCGACCGAAGCGTGGGGCGCTGGAATCAAGACTTTGCTGGATCGGGGCATGAGGAATTTCTACATGGCGACATTAAATTGAACGGTGTTCAAATAACGCCGTGATGACGAGAGGACAGACCCGATGAACGCCGCTCCGCCCGAACACTCCCAGGGGAGTATGCCGTCTGTGTCGACCGCGAACCTGATGAGCGCCGCCGACTACCGCGAATCGCTGCGCCGCTATCGCCCCGTGGTCTACGTCGACGGTCAGTTGATCGATTCGGTGGCCGACGCGCCCAGCCTGCAGCCCGGTGTCAACGCACTGGGCGTGACCTACGACTTCGCACACGATGCGGCGATGGCGCCCTTGATGACGGCGGTACAGACGACCAGTGGTCAACTCGTCAACCGAATGCTGCACATCAACGAGTCGGCCGGTGACCTGCTCAACAAGCTCGAAGCGGTGCGGCTGCTGTGCCAGGAAACCGGCTGTGCGCAGCGCTACCTGGCACACGATGCGCTGAATGCCATTGGCCAGGTCACCGCTCGCATCGACGATGCGCGTGGAACCACCGAGCACCGCGCCCGATTTGCCGCCTACCTGCAACGCGTGCAGGCCGAAGACCTGTCTCTCGGCATCGCGATGACCGACGCCAAGGGCGACCGCTCCAAACGACCGCACCAGCAGGCGAACCCCGACACCTACGTTCACATCGTCGAGCGCAACGCGAAGGGCATCGTGATCTCGGGCACCAAGGCGATCGTGACGGGCGCGCCCTACATGCACGAGTTCCTGGTCATGCCAGGGCGCAACATGGGTGTGGCAGACGCTGCCTTTGCCGTCTGTTGCGCGGTGCCGGTCGATGCCAAGGGCATCACCATCGTCGCGCGGCCCGCCGGCCGGCCGGGAGACAAGGTCGAGCACGGCGCGCCGCTGTTCTCGCGCCGCTACGGCCAATCGACCGGCGTGGTCATCTTCGACCAGGTGTTCGTGCCGTGGGAGCGGGTGTTCTTCGCCGACGAGTGGGAACACTCCGGCACGCTCACCCACCACTACGCGACCCACCACCGCCACAGTTGCATCGCCGCACGCGCTGGCTTTGGCGATCTGTTGATCGGTGCCGGTGCCCTGATGTGCGAGGCCAATGGCTTCGACCCCGGCGAAACCAGCAGCCTGCGCGAGCCGATGGTCGAGCTGATCAAGATCACCGAAGGCTTCTTCGCCTGCGGCGTCGCCGCCAGCGTCTACGGCACCCGCGATGAGCACAGCGGCAGCTTCATGCCCGAGCCAGTGTTCAGCAACATCGGCAAGCTCCTGCTGGCGACACAGATCTACGACATGCACCGTCTGGCGCATGAAGTGTCGGGCGGCCTGATCGTCGCCCTCCCCGGCCCCGACGAAGACCACAACCCGGCCACTGCCGCCACGCTGGCGGAAGTGCTGCGCGCCAACCCGGCCGTGCCCTACGACAAGCGCATCGAGGTCGCGCGCTTCGTCGAAGGCCTGACTGCTTCGTACCAGGGCGGCTGGTACTCGGTGATCAGCCTGCACGGTGGTGGCTCGCCGGCTGCGATGAAAAAGGAAATCTGGCGCCACTACCCGGTGGGCAGCAAGGTCGAACTGGTCGAACGCCTGCTGGACCGTGGTGTGCTGCACGACGAGACTCGGGCCATCACCAAGAACCGCCAGCCCGGTCGTTGTTGCGACACCGGCTGTACGACGCCAGGTCAGGCAGTGATGGTGCCGCTGCCGAAACGCCTGGTGGGGAAACTGGAGTCTGACTAGGGAAATCCCGAGGGTCGAATCTCCCTCGCCCCCCCTCAGTCACGGGATCGACAAGCGTCCGCAGCGGCCCTAGATTCGATGCATCCCGCGTGAAGTGCCAATCAACGCTCAACCAACAGGAACCGTCATGAAGCTGAAACCCGTTTTCGTTGCTGCGTCACTGCTATTGGCCGTTTCGGCTGCCTCGGCAGACACCTCGTTCGATGTCGGCGGTGCCACCGTGACCTACGACGAGAGCACCACGCTGGGCTTTACCAACGGCTCCTTCAACGGGTTTCAGTTTGAGGGCTTCAGCTGGCAAATCCCGGACAGTGCAACCGTCGTCAACACGGTGCAAGGTACCACGGCATTCTTGACCGTTGACCTGCCCAGCTTCACTCTGACCGCCAACCCGGGTTACGCGCTGAGCGACTTCTCCGTCTTTTTTGGCAACCCGACGTTTTTCGATCTCGGCGGCACCAGCAACATAGAGTTCAGCGGCGATGTCTCCATCAATGGCGCTGCGCCAATCTCGGTCAGTAGCCTCATCGATTTCGTGATTACCAACCAGAACGAGAGCATTGCCCTGAACGCAGGATACTTCTCGCAGCAAGAGACGCTTCCGGGCCCCTTCACCACATTCACCCTCAGTAACGCCAGCTTGCTGCTGACAGCCTATGTGCTTGAAGACGGTACGGTGTCCAGCATCGTCTCGAACCCGCAGAACAAGCTGGAGATCAGCTACAACGTGGTGGCCGTTCCGGAACCCGAAACTGGCGTGATGCTGCTCGCAGGCCTGACCGCGATGGGCTGGCTGGCACGCCGTCGCCGCAACGTGTGAACCTTGCGTTCGCCATGAAAAGGGCCTGAGGGCCCTTTTTTCATGGCCGCTCGTTATCCTCGGAGTTGGATCCACACCGACAAAAACCTGATGAGTCACCTGTTCTCCCCTTGGCAATTGGATGCGCTGCGTCTGCCCAACCGCATCGTCGTCGCGCCGATGTGCCAGTACTCCGCCAGCGAGGGCACGCCGGGCGACTGGCACATGATCCACCTGGGGCACCTGGCACTGTCGGGCGCCGGCTTGCTGATTCTGGAAGCCACCGCGGTGTCACCCGAGGGCCGCATCTCGCCGCAGGATCTGGGGCTGTATTCCGACGCCAACGAGGCGGGCCTGGCCCGCGTGCTGGCGGCCATCCGCGCCCACTCGCCGATCGCGGTGGCGGTCCAGATCGCTCATGCCGGTCGCAAGGCGTCAAGCCGCGCGCCCTGGGCAGGCGGCACACAGATCCGGCCTGACGAGACCGAAGGCTGGCAAACCGTATCGGCCTCGAACCTGCCGCATTCCGCCGGTGAAGTGCCGCCACTGGCGCTCGACCGCGCCGGTCTCGCCAAGGTCCGCGATGACTTCGTGGCGACAGCCCGTCGCGCCGCCCGACTGGGTTTCGAGGGCATCGAGCTCCACGCCGCGCATGGCTACCTGCTGCACCAGTTCCTGTCGCCGCTGTCGAACCAGCGCACCGACGAATACGGCGGCAGCCTGGCGAATCGCATCCGGTTTCCGCTGGAGGTGTTCGACGCGGTTCGCGCCGCCTTCCCCGCCGACAAGCCGGTGTGGGTGCGCGTGTCGGCCACCGACTGGGTGCCTGGTGGATGGGATATCGAAGGCACGCTGGCGCTCTCGCAGGCATTGAAGGCTCGCGGCTGCGCAGCCCTGCATGTGTCCAGCGGCGGCTTGTCTCCCGCGCAGGCCATTCCACTCTCCTCCGG